>NZ_JAIHAZ010000149.1:0-549 GCF_019718755.1 Enterobacter sp. RIT637 | reverse complement strand
GGTGAAGTGGTGGATCAGAGCACGCGTGACCATCTTTCTGGTCAGCTGACCGCGTTTGGGGATTATATTAAGCGGGTGAAGGCCTGATAAAAAAAGCCCGATGGCGCTAGCGCTTACCGGGCCTACATTCGTCAGTAGGTCAGGTAAGCGAAGCGCCACCTGACACCACAAACCGCACCTTAGTGCGCGTCAATAAACACAATCTTCAGCACAAACAGCAGCGCCACAACGATCACGCACGGGCTCAGTTCGCGGAAGCGGCCGGTACCGATCTTCATCACGCAGTAAGAGATAAAGCCCAGCGCAATACCTTCAGTGATCGAGAAGCTGAACGGCATCATCACGGCGGTGATAAACGCCGGCACCGCTTCGGTTAAATCTTCCCATTTCACGCGCGCCAGGCTAGACGTCATCAGCACGCCAACGTAGATCAGCGCGCCTGCGGCCGCATACGGTGGAGCCATCCCCGCCAGCGGAGAAAGGAAGATCACCAGCAGGAACAGAATGCCGACCACCACCGCCGTCAAACCCGTACGGCCGCCCACGGAC
>NZ_JAIHAZ010000148.1:0-549 GCF_019718755.1 Enterobacter sp. RIT637 | reverse complement strand
CCGGCGACTCGCCCGAATCCGGTTGAATAACCCGCCGTTCTGATGAAAAAGCCGACCTTCGTGGTCGGCTTTTTTTTGGCTTTTTACGGGAGGGGTTTTCGCATTCCGACGATTTGTGGCATCACCTCACGCATCATTTCCAGAAAACGCCTCAATCGCGCGGGATAATAGCGCGACCACGGATAAACTAGGTGCACCGGCAGCGCAGCTGGTTGCCAGCCCGGCAAAAGAGGCACCAGCCTTCCCTCGCGGATGTCCTGTTCCACGGTCCAGCTCGAGACCACCGCCACGCCTAATCCATTCAACGCCATGGTGCGCGTTACATACAGGCTGTCGGTGCTCAGACGCGGCGAAATTGCCACACGCGCAGGCTGTGGCGAAGCTCCGTCAAACAGCTCAATATGCTGATGATAAAAGGTATTGAGTGCAATCCAGGGAAGCGCAGTGAGATCGTCGGGGACCTCAGGCATGGCATGACGGGCCAGTAGCTCGGGCGCCGCAACCACACAGCGTGGGACTTCGGCCAGCAGCACCGATACCGTATTAGGG
>NZ_JAIHAZ010000147.1:0-551 GCF_019718755.1 Enterobacter sp. RIT637 | reverse complement strand
CTGAAAATGTTCCTGCACCTGGCGGAAAGCCGTCACTTTGGCCGCAGCGCACGGGCGATGCACGTCAGCCCCTCCACGCTTTCGCGCCAGATCCAGCGCCTTGGGGAAGACCTCGGCCAGCCGCTTTTCGTGCGCGATAACCGCACCGTCACGCTGACGGAAGCCGGTGAAGAACTGCGCGTCTTTGCCCAGCAGACCTTGTTGCAGTACCAGCAGCTGCGACACACCATCGACCAGCAAGGGCCGTCGCTTTCCGGCGAGCTGCATATTTTCTGCTCCGTGACCGCCGCCTATAGCCATCTGCCGCCCATTCTCGACCGCTTCCGCGCGGCGCATCCGTCGGTCGAAATTAAGCTCACCACCGGCGATGCCGCCGACGCAATGGAAAAAGTGGTGACGGGCGAAGCGGATCTCGCCATTGCCGGAAAACCCGAAACCCTGCCGGGCGCGGTGGCGTTCTCTATGCTGGAAAATCTGGCGGTGGTGTTGATTGCCCCGGCGCTGCCCTGCCCGGTGCGTAATCAGGTGTCGGTGGAAAAACCGGACTGGTC
>NZ_JAIHAZ010000146.1:0-551 GCF_019718755.1 Enterobacter sp. RIT637 | reverse complement strand
ATTTTTACCACTATATTCCGCTCGGCCAGGGCTACGACATTCACCTGGCGATCACGTCGTCGAGCTATCTGGTCTTCTCTTTTGTGGTGATTTACATGGCGATGTTGGCTACGCGCCAGCGGGTGATCACGCGCCATGCCAGACGTCTGGCTTTTCTCGATCCGGTTGTGCACATGCCGAATCTGCGGGCGTTATCGCGTGCGTTGTCTAAATCACCCTGGTCAACGCTCTGTATGCTGCGCGTACCGGAACTTGAAGTTCTGAGCCGCAACTACGGCGTGCTGCTTCGAATTCAGTACAAACAGAAGCTGGCGGAGTGGCTTAAGGGTTTCCTGCAGCCCAATGAGTGCGTTTACCAGCTGTCCGGATGCGATCTGGCGATACGGCTGAACACTGAGTCACACGTAACGCGTATTGAAGCGCTCGACGAACTCATTAAACAGTTTCGTTTTATCTGGGACGGGGTGCCGCTGCAACCGCAGGTGGGTATCAGCTATTGTTGTGTCCGTTCGCCAGTGACCCATCTCTATCTGCTGCTCGGTGAGCTGAGC
>NZ_JAIHAZ010000145.1:0-552 GCF_019718755.1 Enterobacter sp. RIT637 | reverse complement strand
GGTTTGGGGCACGCACATTGTTCGTACCGGCGTGATGCGCGTCTTTGGCGCGCGCTTACGCACCGTCCTCAGCCGCAGCGTTGAGAAGAAGCCGCTCGCCTTCTGCGCGGGGATCGGCGTCACCGCCCTCGTGCAAAGCAGTAACGCCACCACCATGCTCGTCACATCGTTTGTGGCGCAAGATTTGGTGGCGCTGACACCGGCGCTGGTGATTGTACTGGGTGCCGACGTCGGGACTGCGCTGATGGCGCGTATTCTGACCTTCGATCTCTCCTGGCTGTCACCGCTGCTGATTTTCATCGGCGTCATGTTCTTCCTTGGCCGCAAACAGACCCGCGAAGGACAGCTGGGGCGCGTAGGGATTGGTCTCGGGCTGATTCTACTGGCGCTGTAGCTGATCGTGCAGGCGGTTACGCCGATCACCCAGGCCAACGGTGTACAGGTGATTTTCGCCTCGCTGACGGGCGACATCATGCTCGACGCGCTGATTGGCGCGGTGTTTGCCATCAGCAGTTACTCCAGTCTGGCGGCCGTGCTGTTGACCGCCACCCT
>NZ_JAIHAZ010000144.1:0-552 GCF_019718755.1 Enterobacter sp. RIT637 | reverse complement strand
CACGTCCTTCATCGCCTCTGACTGCCAGGGCATCCACCGTGTACGCTTAGTCGCTTAACCTCACAACCCGAAGATGTTTCTTTCGATTCACCATCGACTTGCGAAAATTTGAGAGACTCGAACACACCAATTAAGATGTGTCGTTTCAATTTTCAGCTTGATCCAGATTTTTAAAGAGCAAAACTTCGCAGTGCACCTTTTCAGGTTCACTCTGAAGTTTTCTTATGTTCGCAGTAAAAGGATGGTGGAGCTATGCGGGATCGAACCGCAGACCTCCTGCGTGCAAGGCAGGCGCTCTCCCAGCTGAGCTATAACCCCATCGTATACACTAATCTCTGTACCGGTAATGCTTTCTGAGACAAGGCGTGGAATAACGAAGCATACTGAAGTATGCGAGTTGTTCCGCAACGCAGTATCAGGAAGTATTTGGTAGGCCTGAGTGGACTTGAACCACCGACCTCACCCTTATCAGGGGTGCGCTCTAACCACCTGAGCTACAAGCCTGCAGAGATTTTTACTGCTATTTTCATCAGACAATCTGTGTGAGCACTA
>NZ_JAIHAZ010000143.1:0-553 GCF_019718755.1 Enterobacter sp. RIT637 | reverse complement strand
CTTTAACATTAACGAACCGGTGATTTTCGGTACGCCAATCGTGATGAACCCCGTGTTCTTCATTCCATTCTTGCTGGCACCGATGGTGAACGCGGTGCTCGCATGGGCCGCCATGAAGCTGGATCTGATTGGACGCGTGATTTCTGTGGTGCCGTGGACCGCTCCGGCCCCTGTGGGTGCTGCGTGGGCGTTGGGCTGGGACTTCCGTGCGGCGGTGCTGGTCATCCTGCTGGCGCTGGTCTCTGCCATCATCTACTACCCGTTCTTTAAAGTGTACGAGAAGCAGTTGCTGGAGCAGGAAGCCGAAGAAGCACAGCGTGCTGAAGAGGATAGCCAGCAAGTGGCTTAATCAAAAAGCAAAACGGCAACTTCGGTTGCCGTTTTTGTATTTGCATTTTCCCCCGCTGAAAGAGGGCTGCCTGTAAAGTTATTACTTCAGCGTACAATCACCACACTGCTGAACATCTGGCAGGCGATAGCGCTGGCAGCAGGTCCGACGGACCAGTAATCCGTCGCGCGGCACCACGGTGCGGAACAACGGATTATCCTGGCC
>NZ_JAIHAZ010000142.1:0-554 GCF_019718755.1 Enterobacter sp. RIT637 | reverse complement strand
TGATGGTGCGCGTTGGCTGGTCAGCCGACTTCGCCGAAGCGCTAAAACAGCCTGTGGATGCGACAGCCCCTGCCGCCGCGCTGCCTGCAAACTGGTGGACCCACCCTGAAACGCTTGGCAAACAGGATAGCGATATCGAAGTCACCAAACGCCAGTGGGGCGCGTTTTACGGTACCGATCTGGAGCTGCAGCTACGCCGTCGCGGGATCGACACCATTATCCTGTGCGGTATTTCCACGAACATCGGCGTGGAATCCACCGCGCGTAATGCATGGGAACTGGGCTTTAACCTGGTCATTGCCGAGGACGCATGCAGAGCTGCTTCCGCGGATCAGCATCAGGGCAGCATGACCCATATCTTCCCGCGTATTGGTCGCGTGCGCAGCACCGACGAGATTTTACACGCGTTATGATTTATCTGGGTCTTCCCCAATGGTCGCACCCGAAATGGGTGCGCCTTGGTATTACCAGCCTTGAAGAGTATGCCCGCCATTTTAACTGCGTGGAGGGCAATACCACGCTGTACGCCCTGCCCCGTGCGGAAATTGTCGCAC
>NZ_JAIHAZ010000141.1:0-554 GCF_019718755.1 Enterobacter sp. RIT637 | reverse complement strand
GTCAAACTCACGCCGTTCGCTCTTAAACGCCAGGTGATTCAGCAGGTGCTGAGCTGGCAGTTCCGCCAGGCGCTGGAAGAGGGGGAGCTGGAGTTTCTCGACGGGCGCTGGCTACGCATCGAGGTGCGTGACATCGGACTGTGCTGGTTTACCTCCGTTGAGAATGGCAAGCTGATGGTCAGTGATTCCGCCCCGGCGGATGTCAGTTTCAGCGCGAATGCCAGCGATCTGCTGATGATCGCTGCGCGTAAGCAGGACCCGGATACCCTCTTCTTCCAGCGTCGTCTGGTGATTGAAGGGGATACTGAGCTTGGCCTGTACGTCAAAAATTTAATGGATGCCATTGAGCTGGATCAGATGCCGAAGGCGCTGCGCACGGTGCTGATGCAAATGGCCGATTTCGTTGAGGCGGGGCTGAAAACCCCGCCCGAAAGTAAACACACTTCAGTAGGTGAGCCATGCTGATTCGAGTTGAAATTGGGATTGATGCCCCTGGCATTGATTCATTATTACGTCGGTCATTCCCGGAAGACGCCGAGGCCCGACTGGTCCAC
>NZ_JAIHAZ010000140.1:0-554 GCF_019718755.1 Enterobacter sp. RIT637 | reverse complement strand
GAGACAGGAATATAAGTCTGACAGTGAATAATCGTTTTCCCTCACCCTAACCTTAATTCCCTCTTCCAGTGGGAGAGGGCAGGGGTGAGGGCAACAAGCCATCCGGGGAATAAAATGACAACACCACGCCCTTTGATCTCCATCTATATGCCAACCTGGAATCGTCAGCAGCTGGCGATCCGTGCGATTAAATCGGTTTTACGTCAGGACTATAACCACTGGGAATTGATCATCGTGGATGATTGCTCGTCATCCTTCGAGCAGTTGCAAAAATTTGTCACCGAGCTGAACGACCCGCGTGTGATGTATACCCACAACGCCACCAACTCCGGGGCGTGCGCGGTGCGCAACCAGGCGATTTTGCAGGCGAAAGGGGAGTTCCTGACCGGAATCGATGACGACGACGAGTGGACGCCCAACCGTCTGTCGACCTTCCTGGCGCATAAACATCAGCTGGTCACCCACGCGTTTCTGTATGCCAACGACTATGTCTGCCAGGGCGAAGTTTACTCCCAGCCCGCCAGCCTGCCGCTGTACCCGAAATCACCGTACTC
>NZ_JAIHAZ010000013.1:0-136577 GCF_019718755.1 Enterobacter sp. RIT637 | reverse complement strand
TTTGGCGGCATACTGACGTCGCTGGTGCGCTGGTTTATGCAGGGTAACCCGCTGGCGAAGCTTGGGATCCTGCTGCTCTTCCTCGGTCTTTCATTCCTGCTGCGCTATACCGTTGAACATTCCCTGTTCCCGCTTGAGCTGCGCCTCGTGGCAACGGCGCTGTTTGCCATCGTTCTGCTGGCGGTCGGGTGGCGGCTGCGGCAAAGGCAGCGTGCCTATGCGCTGATCCTCCAGGGCGGGGCGACCGGCGTGCTCTACCTGACGGTGTTTGGTGCATTCCGGCTCTGGCAAATGCTGCCGATGACGCTGGCTTTTGCGCTTCTGGTGGTGATTTGCGCGGCGAGCGTCGGGCTGGCGGTGCTGCAGAAGGCGCTGAGCCTTGCCATGCTGGCGAGCCTCGGCGGGTATCTTGCGCCGCTGCTCTTGTCTACCGGGGGCGGCAGCTTTGTGGCGCTGTTCTCTTTCTATCTCCTGCTTTCCATCGGCATTCTCGCTATCAGCATCTGGCAGCACTGGCGCGAGCTGAACCTGCTCGGTCTGCTGTTTACGTTCGGCGTGGGCGGCCTGTGGGGGCTGAATGACTACCAGCCAGAAGACTATTGGATCTGCCAGCTGTTCCTGATTGCCAATACGCTGATATTCGGCGTGCTGAGCGTGGCGCTGTCGCTGCGGGCGCAGGAGAAAGGGAAGCAGATTATCGACGGCGTGCTGCTGTTTGCCCCGCCGCTGATCGGTTTCGGGATGCAGTACGGCATGACCCGGCACTGGGAATATGGCCCGGCCCTGAGCGCGCTGAGCTACGGCGCATTTTATCTTACCCTCGCGTTCCTTGCGCTGCGGCGCTACCCCTCCATCGGGCGACCGCTGGTCCTGGCGGCGCTGGCCATCGGCGGCGGGTTCGCGACGCTCGCCATTCCGCTGGCGCTGTCGGCACGCTGGACGGCGATGGCCTGGGCGCTGGAAGGGCTGGGTATCCTCTGGCTGGGCGTGCAGCAGAACCAGCGTCGCATGAGCTACAGCGGGACGGCGCTGCTGGTGCTGGCGCTCGGCAGTGCGCTGTGGGCGCAAACGAACGGCGTTACGTCGCTGAGCCTGCTGCTGATCTTCACCATCCTCAGCCTTTGCTGGCTGGCTGCGGCCTGGCTGTGGCGGACTCTCTTTCTGCCAGTCAGTTGGGCGCTGCTGGCAGGCGGGCTGCTGTTCTGGCTCGTGGCGCTATTGGGCGCATCGCGGCTGGTGATGACGCAGGAATTGCCGATTCTGGCGGGCGTGCTGGCGCTGACGGCGGCATCGGTCTGGGGCTGGCGGCAGGCTGCGGCTCGTCTGGCGTGGCGGGAGCTGGATGCCAGCAAATGGCTGCTGTGGCCGGTTATGCTGCTGATGGTGGGGTATCAGCTCTGGCACCAGCAGATCGTTGCCGCCGGCTGGTCAAATCTCGCCTGGTGCGTTGCGCTTCCTGCCGCGCTGATGCTGTTGCGGCGCGACGGTGAAAGACTCCTGCCGCGCATCGCGATGGGGCTGCATTTGTCGCTGTTCTGGATGATTTTGCTGGCGCTGGCCGCTGAGCTTTACTGGTTTGCCCGGTCGTTGCCGTGGGGCATGGCGGCCTGGGGCAGCGGTTTAGCGATGGCAGCAGGCGGCGGGGTAATTATGGGGCTCTCTGCAGCCGTACGGCGTCGCGGGTGGCCGTTCCGGGAATGGCCTGCGCTCTACGCCTGCCTGGCACCGATCCCCGTGGTCATGGCGCTGTTGATATTGCTGGTGGTGACTAATTTCCAGGACGGCGTGGTCTATCGTCAGACCTGGCTGCCGCTGGTAAACCCGCTTGAGGAAGGCGCGGCGTTCGCGTTGCTGGGGCTGGTGGTCTTTTATCGGGCAGTGGAGCGCTACTATCCGGCGTGGCTCTCGCTGGCCCGCCCGTGGCCTGCCGTCGCAATTATGGCGTTTGGCTTCTGGTGGCTGAACGGTGCGCTGATGCGTGCCCTGTCCTGGTACGGCGACGTGGCCTGGAATATGGCATCGCTGTGGGATTCGCGGCTTATCCAGACCAGCTTTGCCCTGTTCTGGATGCTGAGCGCGCTGGTGGTCATGATCCATGCCACCCGTCGAGCTTCCCGGCAGGCGTGGCTTTGCGGTGCCGCGCTCCTGGGCGTGGTGATGGTTAAACTGATGCTGGTGGACAGCGCGGGCGGAGGCGGTTTGTCGCGCGCGGTGGCGTTTATCGGCGTGGCGATACTGGTTCTGATCGTGGGGTATTTCTCACCGCTACCGCCCAAAACAGGAGATGAACAATGAAATGGATGAAAGCGGTAGCCTGTACCGCGTTGCTGGCCCTTTCCGGCCCGGCGTTCTGCGACGAGGGTCAAACGGAATCGCCCCGGGACTATGCCTTTGGTCTTTCACTCGATACGTCTGTTCCTTCCCAGTGGTATCGGGTGATGCTGCCGCTGGCCGTCTATGAGCAAAGCACGTCGCCGGATCTGCATGATATCCGCGTCTTTAACCAGTCGGGCGAGCCGGTTCCCTTCAGCCTGGTCAGCGCGACGCGTCCGCAGGCGCCAGTGCAATCCACGGCGCTGCGCCTCTTCCCGCTGGACGCCTCGCCGCTTGCGGCTTCGCAAGGATCCGGTGATAGCGATAAGATCCTGCTTCGCTCCCGAAACGGCGTTGAGATTGTGCTGGAGGGGCAAAAAGCCGCGGCTGCCGGGCAACATTATCTGCTGACCTTGCCGGAGCAGGCGACGGGTGAGGTTGCCATATCCCAGCTGCAGCTGCTCTGGAACACCCTGCAGACCCCGTGGCAGGGAACGGCGTCGGTCTATTACAGCGAGGATCTTAAGCGCTGGTATACCCTGCGCGAGGATATGCCATTGCTGGACGTCGTCAGCGGCCAGGATCGTCTTAAGCTCGATCGGATCGATACCGATACGGTTTTATCTC
This sequence comes from Enterobacter sp. RIT637, assembly GCF_019718755.1. Taxonomy (NCBI): domain Bacteria; kingdom Pseudomonadati; phylum Pseudomonadota; class Gammaproteobacteria; order Enterobacterales; family Enterobacteriaceae; genus Enterobacter; species Enterobacter sp. RIT637. The sequence continues at coordinate 133,637 of NZ_JAIHAZ010000013.1, read as the reverse complement.
CCGATGCGAATCGCTATCTGATGGTGGTGCTGAACGCGCAGAGCCAGGGGATAACCCTGACCGGCGTAAACGCAATCAGCGCACCTGCCCAGGCGGCCCCGGAAGCGGTCAACCTTGAGGGGGAAGGGGAGCAGCTATCGACAAGCGAAGCGCAGTGGCACTGGGCGCGCCCGCAGCCGCTGAGTGCTGTCACCATCTCACTGAATGGCGATGGCGTCCTTCCCGTGGAGATAGCGTGGCGGAGTACGGAAAAAGATGCATGGCACCCCCTGAAGAAAGAGGTCCTTTACCGTCTTGAGGGAAAAACGTCGCCACCGGTTTCGCTTTACGGGGGCCTGGTGCAGGCCGTGAAAATCACGACGCTGAACGCGCGTCTGCCAGAATACCTGCCGAGCGTCACGGGACATCGCGACCGCTACGATCTGGTGTTCAACGCGCAGGGGAAAGCGCCGTACGTGCTCGCCTGGGGCAACGGCGCCGCAAAGCCTGCCGGCGTGGAGCCCGGCATGCTGATCCCGGCCGACCTGCGCAAGACCTATGATATGGCGAACCTGCCGCAGGCCGATATTCAGGCTGATGTCGCTTTAGGCGGCGAGGGGCGTCTGACCGCCACCTCTGCGGCCGAGCGGGAGAGCAGGATGAACACGCTGCTGGTATGGGGCGTGCTGATTGCGGGGGTGATTCTGCTGGCGGGCATGGCCTGGCGCATCTGGCGAGAGACGCAGCGTAAAGCATAAAAAAAGGCCCGCATAAGCGGGCCTTTTTCGTAAACCGTGCCGATTACAGGCTGGATACGTTCTCAGACAGGTATTTAGCCACGCCGTCTGGAGACGCGTTCATGCCTTCTTTACCTTTTTCCCACTGAGCCGGGCACACTTCGCCGTGCTCTTCGTGGAACTGCAGCGCGTCAACCATGCGCAGCATTTCGTCGATGTTACGACCCAGCGGCAGATCGTTAACAACCTGGTGACGAACGATGCCGTTTGCGTCGATCAGGAAGGAACCACGCAGTGCAACACCAGCGTCCGGATGTTCGATACCGTAAGCCTGCTGGATTTCGCGTTTGATGTCCGCAACCATTGCGTATTTCACCGCACCGATGCCGCCATTTTCGACAGGGGTGTTACGCCATGCGTTGTGTACAAATTCAGAGTCGAAGGAGACGCCAACCACTTCCACGCCACGCTTCTGGAATTCTTCATAACGTTTGTCGAACGCGATCAGCTCAGACGGGCAAACGAAAGTGAAGTCCATTGGCCAGAAGAACAGAACGGTCGCTTTACCGTTGGTGTGCTGTTTGAAGTTGAAGTTTTCAACGATTTCACCGTTGCCCAGAACTGCTGCAGCTGTAAAATCCGGAGCCGGACGAGTTACCAGAACCATATGATTCTCCTGTAGATACTAAGGTTATTTGGAACGCAACGCGGGCCAGTATAGAGAGTGTTCGGGAATAAGACAAAGAGGTGGTGACAATCGTTCCGCCAGCTTTTACCTATCAATGTGATTTCTGTTACAGCTGTTTGTTTTTCGCTTGGATCATCATGCGCGGATAAAACTGCCAGAAACGCGCTTCCAGCGCATCGTAATGTTCATCCAGGTCATACCAGGAGTCGCGCAGCGCATCCAGCCGCGGGCGGCGGCTCGCCATCCCGTTCAGCACGTTCTGGATGAAATCCATCTCGCCGTAGCGCTCCAGCCAGCGTTCCGACCACAGGTAGTTATTCAGATTCACAAAGCGCGGCGGCGAGTCGGGCAGGATGATCGACACCTGCTGGTGGGCATAGCGCACAAACGCCGGCAAGGGCATCTCCGGCGACAGCTGTTCCCAGTGGCGCGACAGAAAGTGGTCCCACATCACGTCGAGGGTGATCGGCGCAACGCGGCGCGTCTCAGGGCGAAACCACGCTTTGGCTTCCGTCACTTCCGGCAGGTTATCGGTCAGCACGTCGATGCGGCGGTGCATAAATATCCCGTCGACAACCTCAGGGGAATACGCTTCTGCGGGGTTGCCGCGTACAAAATCGGCCAGCAAATTGCCGGACAGGGAACTGTCAGCGAGGTGAGCGAGATGCAGGTGAGCGAGAAAATTCATGCGTTTTATTTGTCCGTGGGCGGCTAGTTGTTGCAGCAAAAGGGTGTGAGCACTAGACTATGCCGCCTGTTTTTAAGTCACGAGTATACGTCATGCGCGTCGCCGATTTCTCCTTTGAACTACCTGAATCCCTGATTGCTCACTATCCCATGCCTGAGCGCAGCAGCTGTCGCTTACTGTCACTGGATGGGCCAACGGGCGAGCTGACGCACGGTACTTTCACCGATTTGCTCGACAAGCTCAACCCTGGCGATCTACTGGTCTTTAACAATACCCGCGTGATCCCGGCGCGCCTGTTTGGCCGTAAAGCCAGCGGCGGCAAAATTGAAGTGCTGGTCGAACGTATGCTCGATGATAAACGTATTCTGGCACATATTCGCGCCTCCAAGGCGCCGAAGCCTGGCGCTGAACTGCTGCTGGGCGACGACGAGAGCATCAAAGCGACCATGACAGCGCGCCACGACGCGCTGTTCGAGGTGGCGTTTGACGACGAGCGCACGGTGCTCGATATTCTGAACGCCATCGGCCATATGCCGCTGCCGCCGTACATTGAGCGTCCGGACGAAGAAGCCGACCGCGAGCTGTACCAGACCGTCTACAGCCAGAAGCCGGGTGCGGTCGCTGCGCCGACGGCGGGCCTGCACTTTGATGAGCCGCTGCTGGAGAAACTGCGCGCGAAGGGCATTGAGATGGCGTTCGTGACCCTGCACGTCGGTGCGGGCACCTTCCAGCCGGTGCGCGTGGACAGCATTGAAGACCACATCATGCACTCTGAGTATGCCGAAGTACCGCAAGAGGTTGTAGATGCGGTACTGGCGGCAAAAGGCCGCGGTAGCCGCGTGATTGCTGTGGGCACAACTTCCGTTCGGTCGCTTGAGAGCGCCGCGCAGGCCGCGAAGAGCGATCTTATCGAGCCGTTCTTTGGCGATACGCAGATCTTTATCTACCCAGGCTATCAGTACAAAGTGATTGATGCGCTGGTGACCAACTTCCATCTGCCTGAATCGACGCTGATTATGCTGGTTTCCGCGTTTGCCGGTTATCAGCATACGATGAACGCCTACAAGTCTGCGGTAGAACAAAAATATCGCTTTTTTAGCTACGGGGACGCGATGTTTATCACGTACAATCCGCAGGCTTTGAATGAGCGTGTCGGGGAATAAGTCCGCGGCACCAGAATAATGTGTCGGACTGTTTTTCTGGCACAGAGGAATAAAAATGAAATTTGAACTCGATACCACCGACGGTCGCGCGCGTCGCGGTCGCCTGGTGTTTGATCGCGGCGTGGTGGAAACCCCTGCGTTTATGCCTGTGGGCACGTACGGTACCGTCAAAGGGATGACGCCGGAAGAAGTCGAAGCCACTGGCGCACAGATTATCCTCGGCAACACCTTCCACCTGTGGCTGCGTCCGGGCCAGGAGATCATGAAGCTCCACGGCGACCTGCACGATTTCATGCAGTGGAAAGGCCCCATCCTGACCGACTCCGGCGGCTTCCAGGTCTTCAGCCTGGGCGATATCCGCAAGATCACCGAGCAGGGCGTACACTTCCGTAACCCGATCAACGGCGATCCGATTTTCCTCGATCCCGAAAAATCGATGGAGATCCAGTACGACCTCGGCTCCGACATCGTGATGATTTTCGACGAATGTACGCCGTACCCGGCGGACTGGGACTACGCCAAGCGCTCCATGGAGATGTCCCTGCGCTGGGCGAAGCGTAGCCGTGACCGTTTTGACTCCCTGCAGAACAAAAATGCGCTGTTCGGCATTATCCAGGGCAGCGTTTACGAAGATTTACGCGATATCTCTGTTAAAGGTCTGGTAGAGATAGGTTTTGATGGCTACGCTGTCGGCGGTTTGGCTGTGGGTGAACCGAAGGAAGACATGCACCGCATTCTGGAACATGTCTGCCCGCAAATCCCGGCGGATAAACCACGATACCTGATGGGTGTGGGTAAACCAGAAGATCTGGTTGAAGGCGTTCGTCGCGGCATTGATATGTTCGACTGCGTCATGCCAACCCGCAACGCGCGTAACGGTCATCTGTTCGTTACCGATGGCGTGGTGAAAATCCGTAACGCGAAGCATAAGAGTGACACCAGCCCGCTCGATTCCGAGTGCGATTGCTATACCTGTCGCAATTATTCTCGCGCGTATCTGCATCATCTCGATCGTTGTAACGAGATTTTGGGCGCGCGTCTCAATACCATTCATAATCTTCGTTATTATCAGCGCTTAATGGCTGGTTTACGTAAGGCTATCAAAGAGGGTAAATTAGAGAGCTTCGTGACCGATTTCTACCAACGTCAGGGGCGGGATGTACCACCGTTGAACGTTGATTAATTTTAATAATGAGGGAATTTGAATGAGCTTTTTTATTTCTGATGCGGTAGCAGCAACAGGTGCTCCAGCGCAGGGCAGCCCGATGTCTCTGATTCTGATGCTGGTTGTGTTTGGTCTGATCTTCTACTTCATGATCCTGCGTCCACAGCAGAAGCGCACCAAAGAGCACAAAAACCTGATGAACTCCATTGCGAAAGGCGATGAAGTGCTGACCAACGGTGGCCTGGTCGGTCGCGTGACCAAAGTAGCGGAAAGCGGCTACATTGCAATCGCGCTGAACGACACCACTGAAGTGGTTATCAAACGTGACTTCGTAGCTGCCGTTCTGCCGAAAGGCACCATGAAGGCGCTGTAATCCCAACTTTTCCCAAAGGGAACTGCCGTGTTAAACCGTTATCCTTTGTGGAAGTACATCATGCTGGTCGTCGTGATTATCGTCGGCCTGCTGTACGCGCTTCCCAACCTGTATGGTGAGGATCCGGCCGTTCAAATCACTGGCGCGCGCGGTGTCGCCGCCAGTGAGCAAACGCTGATCCAGGTCCAGAAAACGTTACAAGAAGAAAAAATTACCGCTAAGTCTGTGGCACTGGAAGAGGGCGCAATTCTTGCTCGCTTCGACACCACCGACACGCAGCTCCGCGCCCGTGAAGCGCTGATGGGCGTGCTGGGTGATAAGTATGTCGTGGCGCTTAACCTTGCTCCTGCAACCCCGCGTTGGCTGGCTGCGCTGAACGCAGAGCCAATGAAACTCGGTCTTGACCTGCGTGGCGGCGTTCACTTCCTGATGGAAGTGGATATGGATACCGCGCTTGGCAAGCTGCAGGAACAGAACATCGACAGCCTGCGCAGCGATCTGCGTGAGAAAGGCATTGCGTACACCACCGTGCGTAAAGAAGATAACTACGGCATGAGCATCACGTTCCGCGACAGCGCGGCACGCGACCAGGCTGTAACTTACTTGTCTCAACGTCACCGCGATCTGGTGATCACTTCTCAGGGCAGCAGCCAGCTGCGTGCGGTGATGACGGATGCGCGTCTGAGCGAAGCGCGTGAATACGCCGTTCAGCAGAACATCAACATTCTGCGTAACCGTGTAAACCAACTGGGCGTGGCTGAGCCGCTGGTACAGCGTCAGGGTGCTGACCGTATCGTGGTTGAACTGCCGGGTATCCAGGATACCGCGCGTGCGAAAGAAATTCTGGGTGCGACGGCGACGCTGGAATTCCGTCTGGTGAATACCAACGTCGATCAGTCTGCCGCGGCCTCTGGCCGTATTCCGGGTGACTCTGAAGTGAAAGAGACCCGCGAAGGTCAGCCGGTTGTGCTGTTCAAACGCGTGATCCTGACCGGTGACCACATCACCGACTCCACTTCAAGCCAGGATGAATACAACCAGCCGCAGGTTAACATCTCGCTGGATAGCGCGGGTGGTAACATCATGTCTAACTTCACCAAGGACAACATCGGTAAACCGATGGCGACCCTGTTTGTGGAGTACAAAGACAGCGGTAAGAAAGATGCCAAAGGCCGTTCTGTTCTGGTGAAAGAGGAAGAGGTGATTAACATCGCCAACATCCAGTCTCGCCTGGGTAACAGCTTCCGTATCACCGGCATCAACAACCCGAACGAAGCTCGCCAGCTGTCACTGCTGCTGCGTGCCGGTGCGCTGATTGCGCCAATTCAGATTGTTGAAGAACGTACCATTGGTCCAACCCTGGGTATGCAGAACATCAAACAGGGCCTGGAAGCGTGTCTGGCCGGTCTGGTGGTCTCCATCCTGTTCATGATCTTCTTCTATAAGAAGTTTGGTCTGATTGCGACGTCCGCGCTGCTGGCAAACCTTGTGATGATCATCGGTATCATGTCTCTGCTGCCAGGGGCGACGCTGACCATGCCGGGTATTGCGGGTATCGTCCTGACCCTTGCGGTGGCGGTCGACGCCAACGTACTGATAAACGAACGTATTAAAGAAGAGCTGAGCAACGGTCGTTCTGTGCAACAGGCGATTGAAGAGGGCTATAAAGGGGCGTTCAGCTCCATCTTCGATGCGAACGTAACAACGCTGATCAAGGTTCTTATCCTGTATGCAGTGGGTACTGGCGCGATCAAAGGCTTTGCGATTACAACCGGTATCGGTGTTGCAACGTCAATGTTTACCGCTATTGTCGGCACCCGTGCCATCGTGAACCTGCTGTACGGCGGCAAGCGCGTCAAAAAGCTGTCTATCTGAGGAGTGCGTTGTGGCACAGGAATATACTGTTGAACAATTGAACCACGGCCGTAAAGTCTGGGACTTTATGCGCTGGGACTACTGGGCCTTCGGCATTTCAGGTTTACTGCTGATTTTGTCCATCGTCGTTATGGGCGTGAAGGGCTTTAACTGGGGTCTTGATTTTACCGGTGGTACGGTCATTGAGATCTCCCTGGAAAAACCGGTCGATATGGACCAGATGCGCCTTTCTCTGCAGAAAGCGGGCTTTGAAGAGCCGCTGCTGCAGAATTTCGGCAGCAGCCGCGACATCATGGTGCGTATGCCACCGGTACACGATGCCAACGGCAGCCAGGAGCTGGGTAGCAAGGTTCTGAACGTCATTAACGAATCGACCAACCAGAATGCGGCGGTTAAGCGTATTGAGTTCGTCGGCCCGAGCGTGGGTGCAGACCTGGCGCAAACCGGCGCGATGGCGCTGATGGTGGCGTTGATTTCCATCCTGATCTACGTTGGCTTCCGCTTCGAGTGGCGTCTGGCGGCAGGTGTGGTTATCGCACTGGCGCACGACGTGGTCATCACCATGGGCGTACTGTCTCTGTTCCACATTGAGATTGACCTGACGATTGTGGCATCCCTGATGTCCGTTATCGGTTACTCACTGAACGACAGTATCGTGGTATCTGACCGTATTCGTGAAAACTTCCGTAAGATCCGTCGCGGTACGCCGTACGAAATCTTCAACGTGTCGTTGACCCAGACGCTGCACCGTACCTTGATCACATCCGGAACAACCTTGATGGTTATCCTGATGCTGTATCTCTTCGGTGGCCCGGTGCTGGAAGGCTTCTCGCTGACCATGTTGATCGGTGTGTCTATCGGTACGGCGTCGTCTATCTACGTTGCGTCCGCACTGGCACTGAAACTCGGCATGAAGCGCGAGCACCTGCTCCAGCAGAAAGTCGAAAAAGAAGGGGCGGATCAGCCGTCCATTCTGCCGTAAGGCGACGTTTAGCGCGTTATCGAAATCCCGGTCGGTTGACCGGGATTTTTTTTGCCTGCTCCTGACAAACACTCCTGACAGTATGCTGTCAGGAGCCCTGTCGTAGACTCCTTCTGAACCCAAACAACAGGCAGGAGGATGTATGAAAAGCGTTATTAACTGGTTTGAAATTCCGGTCGCCGATATGGATCGCGCCATTAAATTTTATGAACCGGTAATGCAGCTCGCGCTGCGTCGCGAGAAAATGGACTGTGCGGAGCTGGCCGTTTTCCCGCATGAGGATCCGGGTACCGGCGGGGCGCTGGCAAAATTTGACGGCGTTACGCCGTCTTTGCAGGGCGCTATTATTTACCTGCATACTGACAATCTGGCGGCCACGCTCGATCGCATCGCCTCTGCGGGCGGCGAATGCGTGTTTGGCCCGCTGGAGCTGCCGCACGGTATCGGCACTATCGCATTGTTTACCGACAGTGAGGGTAACCGCGTCGGTCTCCATCAACCTGCCTGAGAGCGAAATGAAATATGACCCGACGCGCTGACCGTTTGTTTCAGATTGTGCAGATCCTGCGGGGCAGGCGTCTGACAACGGCGGCGCATCTGGCGGAGAGGCTCGGTGTGTCCGAGCGCACGGTCTACCGCGATATCCGCGACCTGTCGCTTTCCGGCGTGCCGGTGGAAGGTGAGGCGGGGAGCGGATATCGGCTGATGTCGGGTTTTGACCTGCCGCCGCTGATGCTGACAAATAAAGAGTCCGAGGCGCTGATGGTGGCAATTCGCCTGCTCAAAACCTGGGGCGGAGAGTCGCTGTCGCGCGAGCTGGAGTCGGCTCAGGAGAAAGTGCTGGCAATACTGCCCGATGAGAGTCGTCGAAAGGCGGAGCAGACGCGGATCTACGCCCCGGATTTTTGCATGCAAAGCCACTCTCGCAGCGATTTTGACAGGATCCATCAGGCGATATCTGCCCAGCGCGTGCTGGCGCTGCATTACCGTGACGAAGCCGGGCAGCTTTCAAAGCGCGAGGTTCAGCCGCTGGGCTTGTTCTTCTGGGGGGAGCGCTGGCTGCTGGCGGCGTGGTGCGAACGGCGCGATGACTACCGCTGTTTCCGGCTCGACCGATGTCTCAATATTGTGCAGACGGAGAGGCGGTTTAGCGAGAGTGCGGACAGGTCTCTGGCGGATTTTTTGCGCAAGGTTAAGCAGTGAAAAGCCGGGCGGCGAGGTAAAAGCAAAACGGCAACGCGTGTTGCCGTTTTTAGTGTTTGTTCCCTCTCCCTGTGGGAGAGGGCCAGGGTGAGGGCATCAGCCCGCACCGTCCCGCAATGATTAGAAGTTATAACCCACAACCAGGTAACCACCCCAGCCGGTAGAGCGGACGCTGAAGTCGCCGTTACCGAAGTTCAGGCTCGCGTCGTCGTTCCACTGACCACCGTTGTGCCAGTAACGCGCAACAACAGAGTAGTGCCAGTGATCGTAGTTCAGCGCCAGGATGTGGCTGGAAGCGATGGAGTCGTTGGTGCGCGCTTTCTTACCGTTCAGATCGCGGAAGTCGTTGTCGCCCAGGTCTGAGCCCCAGTCAAAGTTGGTGAAGCCGATGTAGCTCAGGTTGCCGCCCCACAGCTCGGTGATTGGCACAAAGTATTTCACTTTGAAACGGTAGCCGTCCCACTCGTTTTCGTTCGCGGCACCGTAGTTCTGCCACTGGTATTTAGCATACACGTTCAGAGACAGGCTCATTGGCAGGCCGGTATCGATGTCCGTACCCAGACCCATGTACCAGGTGCTCTGACGACCGGACTTGTTGCGGCCCATGTCGTAGATATAGTTGTTTGCGAAGTACCACTCTTTGAACGGACCAAACGCCAGGCTGGTGCCCGTCAGCTTATCAATAGAGAAGCGCGGTTCGATCTCCATGAACAGCGGAGAACCGTGGTTCCAGATACCTTTCGCGTCGGTGTTACCACCGAAGAAGACCGGTGCATCCATGTAGCCGTAGAAATCAAACCAGTCTTTCTTGGCGAACGCTTCGTATTCCAGGTAGGTATCGTTGCGGATCTGAGGTCCGAAACGGGTGTGGTAGCTGCCAACCACGTTAACGCTCTGGTGCCACCAGTCGGAGAGGTATTGTGGTTTATCGTTTTCCGCTGCGTTAACAGTGAAAGAGGAGGAGAGTGCCAGTACAGCACCGGCTGCGAGTAATGTTTTTTTCATAATCATGCCACTGATTGAAATTCCCTTCCGGGAGTGAAAAATGCGCGATTTGCGTATCAAAATATTTCGTGTTTCTGCGGAGCCTATTATAGGAATCCTTGCTCACAAAAATATGTGTTGTTTCACATATCTCTCACATGCGTAATCGATTGCGTTCACGTTTGCGTACTTTAAACGGCCGGGATTGTAACGGCAAACATTTATGTTGCCAATCCATACGAAATGTAAATGTTAGCGGAGTGACATTTCACTCCGCTAAAAGAGGAGGTTATTGCGCGGCGGGTTGAATGTCGTGAATGCGGATAAAGCCCAGCTGATCTGGGGTAAGCCCACTCAGCTGCAGCGGGATATCAACATCGCTCGGGGCCAGCGTGCTGGCGGGAGCGGTGAAGAGCTGGTTCTTCACGTTCACTTCCTGGTAGCTCTCCGTGGTGCCCTGAATCTGGCCCCACTCTACGGTGCCGCTGAACGCGGGAAGCGGATCGTTGGATTCACCCTGAATGCGTAATGTTGCGCGAGTACCATCTGCATTCGCTGCAACATTCACCAGAGACATCTTTAACGTGCCAATCTGGCTGTTGAGCCGCGCAGGCGTTTTAGCACCCGGTAGCAGATAAACGCCGCTGCTGGATTTCGCATTCAGCGCATTTTGCTGGGTGATCTTCACGGTCTCTTTGTTCAGCTTGTCCATAGCCGTGTTGAGCGTGTTCACGCTTTGTTTCATTTCGCGGACTTCGGTTTGCTGTGCACAGGCGCTAAGGGTAAAGAGGCTCCCCACCAGCAGAATTCTCAGGTAACGTCTTGTCATTGCGTTTATTTCCTTGAAATAACGGATCGCCTTTATGGTAGCCAGCATCATTGTGTCTGACATAGATCCTTTGTCTCAAAAAGCTCTTCCTTTGTTGTCAGGCCAGATCAGGGTAAAATGAAAATCAGTTAACCGGATTACAGGGATACCGTATGCATTGCCCATTCTGCTCCGCTGTGGATACCAAAGTCATCGACTCTCGCCTGGTGGGCGAAGGGTCTTCCGTACGCCGTCGCCGACAGTGTCTGGTGTGCAACGAGCGTTTCACGACCTTTGAAGTTGCAGAGCTGGTAATGCCGCGCGTGGTGAAAAGTAACGATGTGCGCGAGCCGTTCAATGAAGAAAAGCTGCGCAGCGGGATGCTAAAAGCACTCGAAAAACGCCCCGTCAGCGCGGACGATGTCGAAATGGCGTTAAACCACATCAAGTCTCATCTTCGTGGCTTAGGCGAGCGCGAGGTGCCGAGCAAAATGATCGGCAACCTGGTGATGGAACAGCTGAAAAAGCTCGATAAAGTCGCCTATATCCGCTTCGCTTCTGTTTACCGCAGTTTCGAAGATATTAAAGAGTTCGGCGAAGAGATCGCCCGCTTACAGGATTAAGCCCATGCAGGACGAGATGTACATGGCGCGAGCCATGAAGCTGGCGCAGCGTGGTCGTTTTACTACCCACCCGAACCCGAATGTGGGGTGCGTTATTGTTAAAGATGGCGAGATCGTGGGCGAAGGTTATCACCATCGTGCGGGCGAGCCCCATGCCGAGGTGCATGCCTTGCGCATGGCGGGCGAGAAGGCGCGCGGCGCAACGGCCTACGTTACGCTCGAGCCCTGCAGCCACCACGGACGTACGCCACCGTGCTGTGAGGCGCTGATTGTGGCGGGCGTGTCGCGCGTGGTTGCATCAATGCAGGATCCCAACCCGCAGGTGGCTGGACGCGGGCTGTATCGACTCCAGCAGGAAGGCATTGACGTCAGCCACGGGCTGATGATGCAGGATGCGGAAGCGCTTAACAAAGGCTTCCTGAAGCGTATGCGTACCGGGTTCCCGTACATTCAGCTCAAGCTGGGCGCCTCGCTGGACGGTCGTACGGCGATGGCAAACGGTGAAAGCCAGTGGATCACCTCGCCGCAGGCAAGGCGCGATGTGCAACGTCTGCGTGCGCAAAGCCATGCTATTCTCACCAGCAGTGAAACCGTTCTGGCTGACGATCCGGCCATGACCGTGCGCTGGGACGAACTGAGTGCCGACACCCAGGCGCTGTACCCGCAGGAGAACCTGCGTCAGCCATTGCGCATTATCATTGATAGCCAAAACCGCGTGACGCCGGATCACCGCATCGTGCAGCAGCCGGGTGAAACCTGGATTGCCCGCACGAAAGAAGATGCGCGTGAATGGCCGGAAGGCGTGCGCAGCATTATGGTGCCGGAGCATAACGGTCATCTGGATCTGGTGGTGCTGATGATGCTGCTCGGCAAGCAGCAGGTGAACAGCATCTGGGTCGAAGCCGGGCCAACGCTCGCCGGTGCGCTCTTACAGGCCGGGCTGGTGGATGAACTGATTGTTTACGTTGCGCCTAAACTGTTAGGGCACGATGCGCGCGGCCTGTTTGTGCTGCCTGGCCTTGAAAAACTGGTCGACGCACCACAACTCAAATTCAGCGAGATTCGTCCGGTGGGTCCGGATGTCTGCCTCCATTTAACGACAGCGTAATTGCTCCCGAAATAGGGAAGCAGTGCGCAAAGTATTATGATAAAATCCGCCCCCCTGCGGGGCCAAATGAACCCGTAAAGGAAGAGTATGAACATTATTGAAGCTGCTGTAGCTACCCCGGACGCTCGCGTCGCCATCACCATTGCGCGTTTCAACAACTTCATCAACGACAGCCTGCTGGAAGGTGCGATTGACGCCCTGAAACGTATCGGCCAGGTTAAAGATGACAACATTACCGTTGTTTGGGTTCCAGGCGCTTACGAACTGCCACTGGCGGCGGGCGCGCTGGCGAAAACCGGTAAATACGACGCGGTGATTGCGCTGGGTACTGTTATTCGTGGCGGCACTGCGCACTTCGAATACGTTGCGGGCGGTGCAAGCAACGGTCTGGCACACGTTGCACAGGATGCTGAAATTCCTGTCGCCTTCGGCGTGCTGACCACCGAAAGTATTGAACAAGCCATCGAACGTGCTGGCACCAAAGCCGGTAACAAAGGTGCAGAAGCTGCACTGACCGCGCTTGAAATGATCAATGTATTGAAAGCCATCAAGGCCTGATTTTTTTGTAAGGGGAATTCCGTGAAACCTGCTGCTCGTCGCCGCGCCCGTGAATGTGCCGTTCAGGCACTTTACTCCTGGCAGTTGTCCCAGAACGACATCGCTGATGTTGAATACCAGTTCCTGTCAGAGCAGGACGTGAAAGACGTTGACGTTCTGTACTTCCGTGAACTGCTGTCGGGAGTGGCGACTAATAGCGCGTATCTCGATGGCCTGATGAAGCCTTACCTGTCCCGCCTGCTCGAAGAGCTGGGTCAGGTAGAAAAAGCAGTGTTGCGTATCGCGCTGTTTGAGCTGTCTAAACGTGATGATGTGCCGTACAAAGTGGCCATCAACGAAGCGATCGAACTGGCGAAAACCTTCGGCGCTGAAGACAGCCACAAGTTTGTAAACGGCGTACTTGATAAAGCAGCACCTGCGATCCGTCCCCACAAAAAGTGATCCGCAAACCGGAGTCCTGCATTGCCTAACGGGCAGTGCGGCTCCGGTTTTTTCTTTTATTTGCTGAGGCATAACGTATGGCATGCGGCGAATTCTCCCTGATTGCCCGTTATTTCGACCGTGTCAGAACCTCTCGTCTTGATGTTGAAACCGGCATTGGCGATGACTGTGCACTTCTCAATATTCCCGAAAAACAGACGCTGGCAATCAGCACCGACACCCTGGTGTGCGGTCGTCATTTCCTGCCCGATATCGATCCTGCCGATCTGGCGTATAAAGCCCTGGCGGTTAACGTCAGCGATCTGGCGGCGATGGGGGCCGATCCCGCGTGGCTGACGCTGGCTCTGACGCTGCCAGAGGTAGATGAAGCCTGGCTGGAAGCCTTTAGCGACGCGCTGTTTGAACAGCTGAATTATTACGATATGCAACTGATTGGCGGTGATACCACTGCCGGTCCGCTGTCGATGACGCTGGCGATCCACGGCTACGTGCCGCTCGGCCGCGCGCTGAAGCGCTCGGGCGCAAAACCGGGCGACTGGATCTACGTGACCGGTACGCCGGGCGACAGCGCGGCTGGGCTGGCGATCCTTCAGGACCGTTTAACAGTTGAAGATACTGACGATGCGGCGTATCTGGTGAAGCGCCACCTGCGGCCAACGCCGCGTATTCTGCACGGCCAGGCGCTGCGCGAGCGGGCAAGCTCGGCTATCGATCTCTCTGACGGGCTGATCTCCGATCTCGGGCATATCCTGAAGGCCAGCGGCGTGGGCGCACGCGTTGACCTGGATCTGTTCCCGCTATCGGAGCAACTGCTTCGCCATGTAGAGCCTGAGCAGGCGCTGCGCTGGGCGCTCTCCGGTGGTGAAGACTACGAGCTGTGCTTCACTGTGCCTGAGCTGAACCGCGGAACGCTGGACGTGGCGCTAGCGCATCTCGGCGCGAAATTTACCTGCATCGGTCAGATCATGCCTGAGAGCGAAGGGCTGAAGTTTGTCCGTGAAGGTGCGCCGGTAACGCTCGACTGGAAAGGGTACGATCACTTCGCGTGAGTTTGTGCGCTCAGTATTGCCGGGTGGCGCTGCGCTTACCCGGCCTACAAACAGGGTGCGATCGTAGGCCGGGTAAGGCGAAGCCGCCACCCGGCAAGTGTTTACTTAAACCCCACTACCGGATGCTGCTGATATGGCGTCTCCAGCTCGGCAATCTGCTCCGGCGTCAGCGTGATATCCACCGCATTCAGCAGTTCATCCAGCTGTTCTTCCCTTGACGTGCCGATAATCGGTGCGGCAACCCCGCGTTTGCTCAGCAGCCACGCCAGCGCCACCTGTGCGCGGGTTGCACCAGTATCGTCGGCAATTCCGGCTAACCGTTCGGCAATCAGCGCATCGCTGCCTTCTGTTCCCTCATACAGCGTTTTACCAAACTCATCCGACACCGAACGGGCCGTGGTTTCGCCCCATGGACGGGTCAGCCGACCGCGCGCCAGCGGGCTCCACGGGATCACCGCCACACCCTCCTGATGGCACAGCGGCAGCATTTCACGCTCTTCTTCACGGTAGATCAGGTTGTAGTGATCCTGCATGGTGACAAAGCGCGCCCAGCCGTGCTGTGCCTGGAGATCCAGCGCCTGGGCAAACTGCGACGCGTGCATAGACGATGCGCCGATGTAGCGCGCTTTACCGGCTTTCACCACGTCGTTCAGCGCTTCAAGGGTCTCTTCAATGGGGGTGTTGTAATCCCAGCGGTGGATCTGCAGCAGGTCGACGTAATCCATGTTCAGGCGTTTGAGACTGTCATCGATAGAGCGCAGGATTTGCGCGCGGGAAAGGCCTTCGGGCAGATCGCCCGTCTGGTGATAAACCTTGGTGGCAACGACGATCTCATCCCGCCGGGCAAAATCGCGCAGAGCGCGGCCAACGATCTCCTCGCTGCTGCCGTCGGAGTAGCTGTTGGCGGTATCGAAGAAATTAATGCCGCCCTCAATGGCGCGTTTAATGATGGGACGGCTGCTCTCTTCGGGCAGTGTCCAGGCGTGTTTTCCCCGATCCGGCTCGCCAAAGGTCATGCAGCCCAGGCAAAGTCGGGAAACATTTAGATCCGTTTTTCCTAACGTTGTGTATTGCACGGTTCCGCTCCTGCTGTTTAAACACCAGGTTTAAGCATAGCAGGAGCGGAAAAGGGGGAAGGGGTCAGTCCAGCCAGCTGCGGATTTTGGCTTCAATACCTGCGGCATCCAGACCAATCGCCGCGCGGGCTTCGTCCTGGGTACCTTGCGGAATGAAATGATCCGGCAGGCCGAGGTTCAGCACCGGAACGGCTTTACGGTTTGCCATCAGCACCTCGTTTACGCCGCTGCCCGCGCCGCCCATGATGGCGTTTTCTTCCAGCGTGACCAGCACGTCGTGGCTTTCCGCCATGCTGAGGATCAGGGACTCATCGAGCGGCTTAGCGAAGCGCATATCCACCAGCGTGGCGTTCAGCGTTTCGGCCACTTTTGCCGCTTCCGGCATCAGGGTACCGAAGTTCAGGATCGCCACTTTCTCACCGCGACGCTTCACCAGGCCTTTACCGATCGGCAGTTTTTCCAGCGGCTGAAGTTCAACGCCCAGGGCATTGCCGCGCGGGTAGCGAACCGCGCTCGGACCGTCCTGATAGTGGTAGCCGGTAAACAGCATCTGGCGACATTCGTTCTCGTCGCTCGGCGTCATGATCACCATGTCCGGGATGCAGCGCAGGAAAGAGAGATCAAACGCGCCCTGGTGCGTCTGGCCGTCGGCACCCACAATGCCCGCGCGGTCGATAGCAAACAGTACCGGCAGCTTCTGGATGGCAACGTCGTGAATAACCTGATCGTAGGCGCGCTGCAGGAAGGTGGAGTAAATTGCGACTACCGGCTTGTAGCCGCCAATCGCCAGACCCGCCGCAAACGTCACCGCATGCTGTTCGGCGATGGCGACGTCAAAATATTGGTCAGGGTATTTTTTGGAGAACTCGACCATGCCGGAGCCTTCCCGCATGGCGGGCGTCACCGCCATCAGCTTGTTGTCTTTGGCCGCGGTTTCACACAGCCAGTCGCCGAAGATTTTCGAATAGCTCGGCATACCGCCGCTGCTTTTTGGCAGACAGCCGCTGGTATGGTCAAATTTCGGCACCGCGTGGAAGGTGATCGGATCTTTTTCCGCCGGCTCGTAGCCACGCCCTTTTTTGGTCATGATGTGCAGGAACTGCGGGCCTTTCAGGTCGCGCATGTTCTTGAGCGTGGTCACCAGCCCCAGAACGTCGTGGCCGTCAACCGGGCCGATGTAGTTAAAGCCCAGCTCCTCGAACAGCGTGCCCGGCACCACCATGCCTTTGATGTGTTCTTCGGTACGCTTGAGCAGCTCTTTTATCGGCGGTACGCCGGAGAAGACTTTTTTGCCGCCTTCGCGCAGCGAGGAGTAAAGCTTGCCGGAAAGCAGCTGTGCCAGATGGTTGTTCAGCGCACCCACGTTCTCGGAGATCGACATTTCGTTATCGTTCAGGATAACCAGCATGTCCGGCTTGATATCACCCGCATGGTTCATCGCCTCGAAGGCCATACCCGCGGTGATCGCCCCGTCGCCAATCACGCAGACGGTACGACGCTGTTTGTTCTCTTTTTCGGCGGCAACGGCAATACCGATACCCGCCGAAATGGAGGTGGAGGAGTGACCGACGCTCAGCACGTCATACTCGCTCTCACCGCGCCACGGGAACGGATGCAGGCCGCCTTTCTGGCGAATAGTGCCAATTTTATCGCGACGACCGGTCAGAATTTTGTGCGGATAGGCCTGATGGCCTACGTCCCAGATGAGCTGATCGAACGGCGTGTTATAGACGTAATGCAGCGCCACGGTCAGCTCAACCGTGCCAAGCCCGGAGGCGAAATGGCCGCTGGAGCGGCTAACGCTGTCGAGCAGGTAACGACGCAGCTCGTCGCACAGCTTCGGCAGGCTCTCTTTCGGCAACAGGCGTAACTCCTGGGTGGAGTCAACTAACGCCAGTGTCGGGTATTTGGCAATATCAAAACTCATTAAAGGCTCATCGAGATAGGTTGTTTATTTATCACGCTGGATTATGTAGTCCGCTAGCGCTTCCAGTGCCGAGGTATCCAGCGATTGCGCGGCCAGCTGATTCAGCGACTGGCGGGCATCCTCTATCAGGTCCCGGGCTTTACGTTGGGCTTGCTCAAGACCCAGCAGGGCGGGGTAGGTACTTTTGCCAAGCTGCTGGTCCGCACCCTGACGTTTACCCAATGTTGCAGTATCGCCCACCACATCCAGAATGTCATCCTGAACCTGGAATGCCAGACCGATACTTTCAGCGTATCTGTCCAGAATCGGCAGGGCTTTGCGCCCTTGCTCACCCGCGCTCAGCGCGCCCAGGCGGACGGCTGCACGAATAAGCGCACCCGTCTTATGACGGTGAATGCGCTCCAGCTGTTCCAGATTAACCTGACGACCTTCCGCCTCTAAATCCAGCGCCTGACCGCCGCACATCCCGGCGACCCCGCTGGCCATTGCCAGTTCGGAGACCATCGCCAGACGGTCGCGATCGGCCACTTCCGCCATCGGTGCATCGCTTAAAATCGAGAATGCCAGCGTTTGCAGAGCATCCCCCGCCAGGATCGCATTCGCCTCGCCAAACTTAATGTGGCAGGTTGGCTGACCGCGACGCAGATCGTCGTCGTCCATGGCCGGGAGATCGTCGTGGATCAGCGAATAGGCGTGGATGCACTCCACGGCGGCTGCCGGGGCGTCCAGCGTGTTATCGCTGATACCAAACATATTGCCCGTGGCGTACACCAGGAACGGGCGCAGGCGCTTTCCACCCAAGAGTGCGCCATAGTGCATGGCTTCAACCAGTGGAGTGTTCTGAAAAGGCTGCGGTTCAATGAAACGGCGCAGGGCGTCATTGGCGCGAACAACGCGCGCCTGAAGCGCGTTAGCAAAATCCATTTACTCGGCGTCCGGTGTGAAAGGCGTGGTTTTCGCGTCTTCGCTGTCGGAAAGCAGGATCTGCACGCGCTGCTCGGCCTGCTGCAGTTTAACCTGACCCTGACGCGCCAGCTGCACGCCACGTTCGAATTCGTTGAGCGCGTCTTCCAGCGGGAGATCGCCGCTTTCAAGACGGGTAACGATTTGCTCCAGCTCACTCAGCGCAGTTTCAAAACTGGCCGGTGCGTCGTTCTTCTTCGGCATAGTGAATTGACTCTTATATTCTTCGCCCCGACATGGTAACGGACTCAGGGCAATTATCAAATAACGCGAGCGGCGCGATGGTGGTATACTTGCGCGCCTGGATGCAGCCACGGGTGTGGGCTGCTGTATCATTTTCCATTACAAGCCTTAATACGCTTGCCTAAGAAACATTGCCGCCATGAAGTTTATCATTAAATTGTTCCCTGAAATCACCATCAAAAGCCAATCTGTGCGTTTGCGCTTTATTAAAATTCTCACCGGGAACATTCGTAACGTATTAAAGCACTACGACGAAACGCTCGCCGTGGTACGTCACTGGGATCACGTGGAAGTGCGCGCCAAAGACGAAAACAAACGTCTTGATATCCGCGACGCGCTGACCCGCATTCCGGGTATTCACCATATTCTGGAAGTGGAAGACGTTCCTTTCACCTCTATGCACGACATCTTCGAGAAAGCGCTGGTCCAGTACCGCGATCAGATCGAAGGCAAAACCTTCTGCGTGCGCGTAAAGCGTCGCGGCAAGCACGAATTCAGCTCCATTGAAGTGGAACGTTACGTCGGCGGCGGTCTGAACCAGCACGTCGAGTCTGCGCGCGTGCGTTTGACCAACCCGGACGTGACCGTGAACCTGGAGATCGAAAACGATCGCCTGCTGCTGGTCAAAGGCCGCTATGAAGGCATCGGCGGCTTCCCAATCGGCACTCAGGAAGACGTATTGTCACTGATCTCCGGCGGCTTCGACTCCGGTGTCTCCAGCTATATGCTGATGCGTCGCGGCTGTCGCGTACACTACTGCTTCTTCAACCTGGGCGGCGCGGCGCATGAAATCGGCGTTCGTCAGGTGGCGCATTACCTGTGGAACCGCTTCGGCAGCTCGCACCGCGTGCGTTTTGTGGCGATCAACTTCGAACCGGTGGTTGGCGAAATCCTCGAGAAAGTGGACGACGGCCAGATGGGCGTGGTGCTGAAGCGCATGATGGTGCGTGCGGCATCCAAAGTGGCTGAACGCTACGGCGTGCAGGCGCTGGTCACCGGCGAAGCGCTGGGCCAGGTCTCCAGCCAGACGCTGACCAACCTGCGTCTGATCGACAACGTGTCTGATACGCTGATCCTGCGTCCGCTGATCTCCCACGACAAAGAGCACATCATCGACCTGGCGCGAGAAATCGGTACCGAAGATTTTGCCCGCACCATGCCGGAATACTGCGGCGTGATCTCAAAAAGCCCAACAGTGAAAGCGGTGAAGGCGAAGATCGAAGCGGAAGAAGAGCACTTCGATTTCAGCATCCTGGAAAAAGTGGTGGCGGAAGCGTCCAACATTGATATCCGCGAGATTGCCCAGCAGACCGAGCAGGACGTGGTTGAAGTTGAAACCGTGAGCGGCTTCGGCGCTAACGATGCGATTCTGGATATCCGCTCCATTGACGAGCAGGATGACAAGCCGCTGCAGGTGGAAGGTGTGGATGTGGTTTCTCTGCCGTTCTACAAGCTGAGCACCAAGTTTGGCGATCTCGACCAGAGCAAAACCTATCTGCTGTGGTGTGAGCGTGGGGTGATGAGCCGCCTGCAGGCGCTGTATCTGCGCGAGCAGGGCTTTGCGAATGTGAAGGTGTATCGCCCGTAGTTTAATGCCGGGGTGTGCGGCCTGTTGCCCTCACCCCGGCCCTCTCCCTGTGGGAGAGGGAGAACACCTATTCGTAATAATTATAAATCCCCGCCGGCATCACCAGCGATGACGCCACTTCATACGCTTTCTCGCGTCCGACCAGCAGGTCAATAATCTTTAAGCCAAAATCAATCGCGGTACCGGGCCCCTGGCTGGTCAGCAGGTTGACGCGCGGGTCCCAGACGACGCGTTTATCCACCCAGTGCTCTTCCGGGATCGTATCCTTAAGCCCCGGGAAGCCGGTCATGTTGCCGATGGGGAAGATATCGTGCGGCACCAGAACCGTTCCTGCCGAGGCACATATGGCCGCGACGATGCGGCCCGACAGATGGAACTGGCGCACGGTTTCAACCAGCAGCGGGCTGTCGCGAAAACATTCCGCACCTTTCAGGCCGCCGGGCAGCACGATGATGTCGTAATCTCCGTCAGCCACCTGTACCAGCGGCGCGTCCGCCAGGATTTTCACCCCGCGTGAACAGGTGATAGCCAGATTACCATCGCTGGCGACGCTGGCGGTGGTGACCTTAATGCCGCCACGCACCATCAGGTCGATAGTGGTGACGGCTTCCATCTCTTCGCTACCAGGGGCGAGGCAGATCAGTGCCGACGCGCTCATATTCACTCTCCTTACGTTTAACCAGGTCATACAGACGGGCGTTTTCCGGGACGGCGATGCCGTGCGCGCGGGCGCGCTTTAGCAGATAGCCGGTGATGTAGTCGATCTCCGTGTGGCGTTGTGCCCGAATATCCTGCAGCATCGAGGAGATGTTTTCTGCCGTACTATCAATAACCTGCTCCACATAATAGCGTAAATCATCGGCCGAGGTATGCAGGCCTTCACGTTCAATCACCGAGGCGACTTCTTCACACAGCGTGGCAATCTCCTGCGGATGGTTTTTCAGTTCACCGTTCGGGCAGTCCCACAGCGCCGTCAGCGTATTGATCGCGCAGTTTACCGCCAGTTTGCGCCACAGCTGAGGGCGGATGTTGTTGTGCCAGGCGACGTCTGGCAGCACTTTCTGTAACACGTCCGCCAGATAACTGTAGTCGCCGTCCTGCTCGCGGGCCGGGCCGATATGGGTCACGCCGCTCGCAACATGCACGATGATATTGCCATCGCGCCGCGCCGCCTGAGTCGTGGTGGCCATCAGCAACGGCTGCGTGATGCTCTTGAGTTCATCAAGGGTTCCCATGCCGTTATGCAGCAGCAAAATAGGTGCCGTGGGGGGGAGCTGCGCGGCCAGCGCTTTTACCGCATCGGAAACCTGCCACGCCTTGAGCGTCACCAGCAGCATGTCGCTTTGCGCGAGGAAATCAGGATCGTTGGCGGTAAGGGATTCGTTAAAGATACTTCCGTCTTCATCAATCAGGTTTACACTGCAATAGGGCTGAGGCACGCGCAGCCAGCCCTGTACTTCGTGTCCGTGCTTACATAGCGCGGTCAGCCACAGCTGACCCAGGGCGCCGCATCCGAGCACTGTAATTTTCATTGTTCCTCCTCACCTGCACTTACGCCAGGTGTTACGGCCTAAGTATAGCGCCGTCGACTATGCTTTTGAGTTATGCCTTGTTGCGGGTATTATGCAACGCAACAAAAATGAAGGGAGAAGAAAAGATGCCATCTTTCGATATTGTTTCCGAAGTTGATATCCAGGAAGTTCGCAACGGCGTAGATAACGCAAGCCGTGAAGTTGAGTCACGTTTTGATTTTCGTGGCGTTGAGGCGACGTTTGAGCTGAACGACGCAAATAAGACCATTAAGGTGCTGAGCGAGTCAGATTTCCAGGTTAACCAGCTGCTCGATATTCTGCGCGCCAAGCTGCTGAAGCGCGGTATTGAAGGTACTTCGCTGGACGTGCCGGAAGAGTTTGTCCACAGCGGCAAAACCTGGTTCGTGGAAGCGAAGCTGAAGCAGGGCATTGAGAGCGCGGTGCAGAAGAAGATCGTTAAGCTCATCAAAGACAGCAAGCTGAAGGTGCAGGCGCAGATCCAGGGCGAAGAGATTCGCGTGACCGGGAAATCTCGCGACGATCTGCAGGGCGTGATGGCGCTGATCCGCGGCGGCGATCTGGGACAGCCGTTCCAGTTCAAAAACTTCCGCGATTAAGACAAAAATGCCCGGTTTGACCGGGCATTTTTTTAAGCTTTCAGGGCCTGCTCGACCTCAAAGCGGTTGGTCACCTTGCTGTCTATTTTGACGTAAGCGCTACGTTCCTCCGGAACAATCAGCACTTCCGTCACGCCTTCTTTTGCTTCCAGACGCTGTTTGAGCGCATCACTGACTTCTACCTCTTCCGGAATTTCCACGCGCAGGCTGCTCACGTAGCGTGGCTCTTTCATGGTGCTGGCAACCAGCAGCCAGACCGTTGCCAGCAGCGCGCCGGCGAGGAAGACGGTTTGCGAATCAAACAGGCCGTCCACCCAGCCGCCGAGCGAGCCGCCAATGGCTACCCCAAGGAACTGGCTGGTGGAGTAAATGCCCATTGCCGTGCCTTTGTAACCGGCAGGGGACTCTTTGCTGATAAGGGAAGGCAGCAGCGCTTCCATCAGGTTAAAGGCCAGGAAGAACAGCTGCACGCCAGCAACCAGTTCCCAGAAGTGCGGGCCGGAGCCCCAGAGCACGATCTCGGCAATCAGCAGCAACGCCACGCAGCCCACGAAAACGCGCTTCATCTTGCGCTTCACTTCGGCGTAGATGATAAACGGCACCACGGAGACAAATGAGATCAGCATCGTCACCAGATAGATTTTCCAGTGCTCGGCAGCGGGGAAGCCCGCAGCGGCAAGCTGGCCGGGCAGGGCGACGAAGGTAGACATCAGCAGAATGTGCAGGCACATAATACCGAAGTTCAGCTTGAGCAGGCGCGGCTCGACAATCACCTTGCTGAAGCAGCCTTTTACCATTCCTGATTCACGGTTCAGAACGTGGTTTTTACTGTCCGGTACCACCCACAGCGTTAACGCAATGCCGATGGTCGCCAGCACGGCAATCATCCAGAACAGGGCGTGCAGTCCCAGTTTGTGGGTAATGATGGGGCCGAGCACCATCGCAATTGCAAACGTCACGCCGAAGCTGACGCCAATAAACGCCATCGCTTTGGTGCGGTTCTGCTCGCGAGTGAGATCTGACAGCAGCGCCATCACGGCGGCGGCAATCGCGCCGGAGCCCTGCAGGGCGCGGCCGAGAATAATTCCCCAGATGGAGTGGGAGAGGGCGGCGATAATGCTGCCGAGTACAAAGACCAGCAGTCCACCGACAATCAGCGGCTTACGGCCAACGCGATCCGAAAGCAGACCAAAGGGGATCTGAAATACCGCCTGTGCCAGTCCGTAGATGCCAATGGCCAGACCAATCAGCGCTTCGCTGGCTCCCTGCAGCGCCATGCCGTACGTGGTCAGAACAGGCAGGACCATAAACATGCCAAGCATCCGTAGCGAGAAAACAGTCCCTAAACCCCAGGTCGCGCGTAGCTCGCCCGGCGTCATTTTATAATCGTTCATTGCCACCTCAGTTCAAAAGCAGGCACTAGTTTAGGCGGGGTGTTAATTGCGGTAAATAGGTGTTTGTTTAAGAGATATTACCATCGTGCAAAACCGCGTCGGGTGGCGGCGATGCCTTACCCGACCTACCGATCCCGTAGGCCCGTGCAAGCGTAGCGCCGCCGGGCAAAAAAAAAGCCAGGTGATTAACCTGGCTTTTTCAATTCAGCACGCTTACCAGACGTAAGTCAGCAGGTTGTGTGAATCTGGCACCATGAAGTCCACGGACATCATCACGGACAGCGAAGTGATGGCGACAATCGAGAACACAAACAGCTTGCGCGCCCAGACTTTGTCATCTTCCACTTTGTAACCGCGCAGCGCCATACCGAGCCACCAGACGCTCACCGCAGCCGCCACCACCAGATATTTATATCCGGCGTAGCCGCCCAGAGAGAGCATCAGCGTTGCCACAGCAAAGGCGATGATGTAGAGCGTGATGTGGTTCTTGGCAACCGAAATGCCTTTCACGACCGGCAGAACCGGGATGTTCGCTGCCTGATAATCCTTAAAGCGGAAAATCGCGATGGCATAGGAGTGCGGCATCTGCCACAGGCTAAAGATAGCCAGCAGGATCAGCGCACCGCTGTCGAACTCGTTCGTGACTGCGCAGTAGCCAATCACCGGCGGCGCCGCGCCGGAGAGAGAACCAATCAGCGTGCCGTAGACGGAGTGGCGTTTCATATACAGGCTGTAGACGCCTACATACACCACGAACCCCATCACCCCCAGCCAGCAGGCCAGCGGGTTAGCACCAAACCACAGCAGCATAAAGCCAGCAATACCCAGCAAGGTGGCGTACACCAGCGAGACGGAAGGGGCGATCAGGCCTTTCACCA
Source organism: Enterobacter sp. RIT637 (assembly GCF_019718755.1). Taxonomy (NCBI): domain Bacteria; kingdom Pseudomonadati; phylum Pseudomonadota; class Gammaproteobacteria; order Enterobacterales; family Enterobacteriaceae; genus Enterobacter; species Enterobacter sp. RIT637. The sequence continues at coordinate 108,995 of NZ_JAIHAZ010000013.1, read as the reverse complement.
GCACCCGATTTTTGGTCCTTTCCATCTTCTTGTCGATATCCATGTCGATGTAGTTGTTAAATACACAACCGGACGCAACAACCAGTGACACACCGACCAGCGTGTAGATAAAGAGGGTGTAATCAATGCTGCCCTTAGAGGCCAGCAGGAACCCTCCAATCACGGAGATCAGGTTGCCAAAGATGATGCCTGGTTTCGTTACTTGCAGGTATTGCTTAAACATACTCGCCGCTCTTAGTGAACCATCATGTTGTAGTTAAGGTTCCACATAATCCAGATGGAACCGACTACCAGGATAGCGATGATAATCACGGTAAAGATAAAGGCGGTCATATTCCAGCCTTCATCGGACTTGGTGTTCATGTGCAGGAAGCAAACCAGATGCACCAGAATCTGAATCACCGCGGTTACCAGGATTGCGCCCAGGATAACCGGCTTAGACGCAGAACCGTTCATCACCATCCAGAACGGGATCACCGTCAGGATGATCGACAGGATGAAACCTGTCATGTAGGTTTTTACGCTGCCGTGGGAAGCGCCATGATCGTTTGAATGACTCATTACATCGCCCCCATCAGATAGACAACAGAGAACACACAGATCCATACCACGTCCAGGAAGTGCCAGAACAGGCTCAGGCACATGATACGGGTACGGTTAGTGCTGGTCAGGCCGCGACGGGATACCTGGAACATCAGTACCGCCATCCAGATCAGACCAGAGGTCACGTGCAGACCGTGAGTACCCACCAGCGCGAAGAACGCGGACAGGAAGCCACTGCGATCCGGACCGAAACCTTCCATGATCAGGTGATGGAATTCATAGATTTCCATCCCGATAAATCCAGCACCAAACAGCCAGGTCAACGCCAGCCAGGAAACAACCTGGCTCTTGTTGTTTTTGTACATGGCGATAGCCGCCATGCCGTAGGTGATGGAGCTGAATAACAGCAGTGCGGTTTCAACCAGAACGAACGGCAGTTCAAAGATGTCCTTACCGGTCGGGCCGCCCGCTGTGCCGTTCACCAGAACGGCATAGGTCGCGAACAGACAGCAGAACAGAATGCAGTCGCTCATCAGGTAGATCCAGAAACCGAAGACTTTCATCGGTCCTGTATCGTGGTGCGCATGGTCAGCATGCGCGTGGGCAGTTGAGTGCGCCAGAGTATCAGTTGCCATTTTTCAGCCCCGCTTTAGAAATCTCGTCGAAATGCTGATTTTCCAGCTTTTCAACTTCACGGACTGGTACGTAGTAGTCCACGTCCTCGTCAAAGCTCTTCACAATCCAGCTGATTACGATGCCGGCGAAGCCAACAATCGCCATCCACCAGATGTGCCAGATCATTGCGAAACCAAATACCGTTGCGAATGCGGCAATAACGATGCCCGCGCCGCTGTTTTTCGGCATGTGGATCTCTTCGTAATGAGCAGGTTGCTTGTACGCTTCACCTTTTTCTTTCATTTCCCAGAATGCGTCGCGTTCATGGATCTGCGGCACAACGGCGAAGTTATAGAACGGCGGTGGAGAAGAGGTCGCCCACTCCAGCGTACGGCCACCCCATGGGTCACCGGTCAGGTCACGGTTCTGGTCGCGGTCGCGAATAGACACGTAGAACTGAATCAGCTGAGATGCGATACCACAGGCAATCAGCACTGCGCCGCCCGCTGCAACCATCAGCATTGGGTGGAACTGCGGATCGATCTGCTGGCTCAGACGACGGGTCATACCCATGAAGCCCAGCACGTACAGCGGCATAAATGCGACGAAGAAGCCGATGATCCAGAACCAGAACGCGCGTTTACCCCATTTTTCGTTCAGCGTGAAGCCGAACGCTTTTGGCCACCAGTAGGTTACGCCAGCGAAGCAGCCGAAGACTACGCCACCGATGATAACGTTATGGAAGTGCGCAATCAGGAACAGACTGTTGTGCAGCACGAAGTCAGCACCCGGTACCGCCAGCAGTACGCCGGTCATCCCACCTACGGAGAAGGTCACGATGAAGCCGATGGTCCACAGCATCGCTGAGTGGAACACGATACGGCCCTGGTACATGGTGAACAGCCAGTTGAAGATCTTCACCCCGGTAGGGATGGCGATAATCATGGTCGTAATACCGAAGAAGGCGTTTACGTTCGCGCCCGCACCCATGGTGAAGAAGTGGTGCAGCCAAACGATGAACGACAGAACGGTAATACAGACGGTTGCCCACACCAGAGAGGTGTAACCAAACAGACGTTTACGCGAGAAGGTTGCCGCGATTTCGGAGAACACACCGAAGACAGGCAAAACCAGGATGTACACTTCCGGGTGACCCCAGGCCCAAATCAGGTTGATGTACATCATCATGTTGCCACCCATATCATTCGTGAAGAAATGGGTGCCCAGGTAGCGGTCCAGGGTCAGCAGCGCGATGGTGACGGTCAGGATTGGGAATGAAGCAATAATCAGGATGTTGGCGCACAGAGATGCCCAGGTAAATACCGGCATCTTGAACATGGTCATGCCAGGGGCACGCATCTTGATAATGGTCACGAAGAAGTTGATACCGGTCAGGGTCGTACCGACACCGGAGAGCTGAAGCGCCCAAATCCAGTAGTCGACGCCAACGCCCGGACTGTACTCAATTCCTGACAGCGGCGGGTAAGCCAGCCAGCCGGTCTGAGCAAATTCGCCCACACCCAGTGACAGGTTAACCAGGATAACGCCGACAACCGTGAACCAGAAGCTCAGGTTGTTCAGGAACGGGAACGCCACGTCGCGCGCGCCGATTTGCAGCGGAACGACAACGTTCATCAGACCGATAACCAGCGGCATCGCCACGAAGAAGATCATGATTACGCCGTGGGCGGTAAAGATCTGATCGTAGTGGTGCGGCGGCAGGAAGCCGGCTTCGCCCGCCGAGGCGAGTGCCTGCTGGCTACGCATCATGATCGCATCCGCAAAGCCACGAATTAACATGACGATACCGACGATGCAGTACATGATACCGAGTTTTTTGTGGTCAACCGAAGTCAGCCACTCATTCCACAGGTAGCTCCACTTACCGAAGTAAGTGATCAAGCCCAGTAAGGCTGCGCCACCGATGATAATTGCAGCCACCGTAACCACGATAATGGGTTCATGGTAGGGCACTGCATCCAGTGTCAATTTTCCGAACATTTTCTTCCTCGGCCCCTTAGTGAGCGGTTTCCGCGTGGCTCATGTCCATGCCTTCCATACCTTCGTGCGCGCTGTGCTCGCCTTCAGGCTGGGTCATGTCCATGCTCTTGCCGTGATCCATAAATTTGCCAATGACATCTTTAAACAAATCAGGTTTCACGTTAGAGAAGTACTCCACCTTGTTGTATTCGCTAGGCGTAGCCACTTTTTCGAACGCCGCCATGTCAGACATGGTGTTAGTAGACTGCTTCGCTTTTTCAACCCACTGGTCGAAAGCGGCACGGTCTGGCGTTGCGATAGCTTTGAACTTCATACCTGAGAAGCCCGGGCCGCTATAGCTGGCGGAGATACCATCATAGGTGCCTGCTTCATTCGCGATCAGGTGCAGGTTAGTCTGCATACCGGCCATCGCGTAAATCTGGCTGCCCAGACGCGGGATGAAGAAGGAGTTCATTACGGAGTTGGAGGTCACTTTGAACTGAACCGGAGTGTTCGCCGGGAAGGCGATTTCATTCACGGTAGCAATGCCCTGCTCTGGATAGATGAAGAACCATTTCCAGTCCATGGAGACCACTTCGATGGTAATAGGTTTCTCATCGTGAACCAGCGGTTTGCTTGGCTCAAGTGCGTGAGTGGTTTTCCAGGTCAGAACGGCAAGGAACAGGATGATCAGAATAGGTACCGTCCAGACCACAGCTTCCACTTTATTGGAGTGTGACCAGTTAGGGCTATACTTCGCATCTTTATTGCTCGCACGATACTTCCAGGCGAAACCAACTGCCATCAAAATGGCTGGAATAACCACAATCATCATCAGGCCAAATGCCGTCAGAATCAATGAACGTTGTTCCAGTCCAATCTGTCCTTTGGGGTCTAGTAGTGCAGAATCGCAGCCACTGAGTAATACAGTGCCCGCGAATAACGACAACCATCCCAAACTTTTATTGTATTTCCCGAGTCTCATTTAACGACCTCAATTCCACGGAGTCTGGTGGCGTTTAAAGTGTGGGGGCATTTTACGGGAAGGTTACATTACTGTAAACATCATTAGGCCTGTGTCAGGAAGGTGTTACTGGGTTCTGCCGCACATGTCACAAGTGTTGCAAATTATGTCGCTTTTTAAGACATAAGCCGCATGGCGCGGGCTTTATAACGAAAGGACCCCCAAGCATACCCTAAAAGGGGCAATTGGTATAACCATTGTTAAAAACAAACAAAAAATTAACAATTAATTATCAATAAAAAGACAACTAAAAAACGAAAATTCAATGTTTCAAATGCTGAATCGTTTAATGAGAAAATAGAGTTTGGAATTGACTCCAATAATTTCCAGAAGCTATCCCGCACAAAACAACAAATATTTTTTTTTGCGATTGGCGGTTATTTCACCGTTATAATTTCACTTCGTGATTACAACGGGAAATAACCTTTCGTTTTTTTCTTCAGCTCATCTGCGTTTTACGCAATGCCAGAAAATCGAGAAGTCCCCCGATCAGGATCCCGGCGATGGCGAGCAGGGCACCCACGTCCAGCAGAAGCGTTTCGAGCGGGAGCGTCAGAGCGGTGGTTGCATTAATGATGAGTACGACAAGCCACAATCCCAGCGCAAGGCACCCCACCGTTAACAACCGTAAGGCAAAACGGTAGGCGCGGTGATACTCGGTACGCGGCATAAAGTGTTCAGTACGCTGGGTATATTCCAGCGTCTGACGACACACCAGCAGCAATAAAATCCCCGGCACGGCGGCAACCACCGAAAAGAGATAAAATGTTGGCCAGCCGTGGGCTTCAACGAACCAGCCTGCAATGGGGCCGACGTATACGCGGCCCACGGCTGAAAGGGCTGAAAGCAGGGCAAACTGCGTGGCGGAAAATGATTTGTTGCACAGGGTCATCAGCAGGGCGACAAAGGCTGCCGTTCCCATTCCGCCGCAGAGGTTTTCAAAGAATACTGCGGCAGCCATGCTGATCATATGTTTATCGGAAATCGACAGCAGCCAGTAGCCCGCGTTCGACGCCCCTTGCAGGATGCCGAAGATCAGCAGGGCGCGGAACAGCGTCAGCCGCTGCATCAACACGCCGCCGTACAAGGCGCCGACGATAGTTGCAAACAGTCCCAGCGTTTTATTCACCACGCCGACTTCACCGGCATCAAATCCCACGCCGCGGATCAGGAAGGTCGTGGTCAGGCTCATGGCAAAGGCATCGCCGAGCTTATACAGGACAATCAGCAGCAGAATCAGCCAGGCATTGTTGCGGCCAAAGAAATCGCGCAGTGGTTCAGCGACAGCCTGCTCCAGCGACCGAGGAACCGGGATCACATCGCTCGGTTCAGGCGCGAACAGGGTAGCAATAATGCAGGGGATCAGCAGTGCGGCCATCAGCCAGTACATGCCCTGCCAGCCGAGATAGCGATCAGCAAGCCACAGTGCGAGTCCACCGGAAACCAGCATGCCCAGTCGATAGCCCAGCACGCTGATGGCGGCACCCGCACCACGCTCTTCCGCAGGCAACACGTCCGTTTTCCAGGCATCGAACACGATATCCTGCGACGCGGAACAGAAGGCAATCACCACCGCAAGCGCCGCCATCCAGCGCAATTGCGTGGAAGGTTCGAGGAAGCCCATGGCGGCAATGGCCAGCAGTAACAGCACCTGCGTCATGACCAGCCAACCGCGACGCCGTCCGAGGAACGGCGGGGTATAACGATCCATCACCGGCGACCAGAGGAACTTAAAGACGTAGGCCTGGCCCACGAGAGAGAAGAAGCCAATGGTTTTGAGATCGATATTCTCGACGGTCATCCACGCCTGTAACGTGCCGGAGGTGAGCGCGAGGGGTAAACCGGAGGCGAAACCGAGGATCAGCAGAATGGCTGATTTCGGTTGCTGGAAAATGCGTAAATAGTGACTGGACATGTTTTTATGGAAACTGACCCGGCTAAGCGCCGGGTCAGTGCGCAGAATTAACGAGCGTTCTGCTTGATGAAGTCATGAATGCTGGTGTCCTGCGCCATATCGGCGATGGTATCAGTCAGCACGCTGTTTACCGCGTTAGCAATGTTCTGGTTGGATGCCTGGAACGCACCTTCAACAGAGTAGCTGGCGCGGTAGTTTTTGGTCATCTTGTTGCCGTTTTTCGCGGTAGCGATGATGGCGATATCCGCTTTGGTCGCAATGTTGTAGCGCACGTTACCCTGGGAGACGTCAGCGTACAGGTTGTTCACGATGATCTGCAGATCAACCGCGCCGCTTGGCCCAATCATATAACCGCGGGAGGTCATCTGCTTCTCAAGCACTTCCTGCAGCAGGAAGCGCAGGTCGCGGGAGGCGGTCAGCGTAACCTGCTGGTTATCGCGGGTCACTTTTGCCAGCGCCTGGTCCTGACGCTGATCGGCACCGTTAATGCTCACGGTCACGCCCATCAGGCTTGGATCCTGCTGAGGCAGGGTAATTTTTGGTGACACATCAATAGTTGTTGGCGGGGTTGCGCAGCCTGCCAGCATAAAAAGTGCTACCAACGGAAAGAAGAGTTTTTTTAACATTTTCAGGTTCTCAACGAATCGTAAGCATATAAAGAGAAAAATTGTCGTCATCATAACATCGCTAACGGCGAGGGGAAGTGGTCAACGCATGTAAATTCATCGCCTTGTCCGAAAACTGACCAGTTCACCGTTTTTCTCAATCCGTGTATGACAAAACGTATGAGCCTCACAGTGAACTTCATTCGTTTGAATGAGAAAATCAGACGAAAGCTAAATATTTGTTGTCAACGTGTAATGGAAACGGTAAAAGCGGCTAACATTTAAAGGGATGGGTGACATCCTGGCGTTGTCGGAGGAGTAATTTCATGATGATACGTGAGCAGATAGAAGATAAATTAAGGGCAGCGTTCAACCCTGTGTTTCTCGAAGTTGTCGACGAAAGCTATCGTCATAACGTACCGGCGGGTTCTGAAAGCCACTTTAAAGTGGTTCTGGTCAGCGATCGTTTCCTGGGAGAGCGTTTCCTGAACCGACATCGCTTGATCTACAGTACCCTGACGGAAGAACTCTCCACAACCGTACATGCGCTGGCGCTGCATACCTACACCATTAAGGAATGGGAAGGCCTGCAGGATACGGTATTCGCATCACCGCCTTGTCGCGGCGCAGGCACCATAGCCTGATAAATCGGATTTGCAACGGCCGGAGTTTTTCCAGTATGTTGCATACAGATTTCCTCAAAACGGCCTTCGGGCCGTTTTGTTTTGTCTGAGTTTTGAGCGGATGGTGCGATTTTAAGGCTAAAAATAGCCTTAAAGTGTGAAAAAAGCCGCAGCAACATGCCCCAACCGTTCTCGACTCACCTAAGTGATGCCGCTATAATGCCGCGTCTTATTGAATGTCTTCGGGATGATTCTGGCGACAGGGAATGTGAATCTGCACTAAGAGAGCATCCCGGTAAAACAGACAGATTCAGAGTTGACCGAGCACTGTGATTTTTTTGAGGTAACAAGATGCAAGTTTCAGTTGAAACCACTCAAGGCCTTGGCCGCCGTGTAACGATTACTATCGCTGCTGACAGCATCGAAACTGCTGTGAAAAGCGAGCTGGTCAACGTAGCAAAAAAAGTACGTATTGACGGCTTCCGCAAGGGCAAAGTACCAATGAATGTTGTTGCTCAGCGTTATGGCGCCTCCGTGCGTCAGGATGTGCTGGGTGAACTGATGAGTCGTAACTTTATTGATGCGATCATCAAAGAAAAAATCAATCCGGCCGGCGCGCCGAACTACGTTCCAGGCGAATACAAACTGGGCGAAGACTTCACCTACTCCGTAGAGTTCGAAGTGTACCCAGAAGTTGAGCTGAAAGGTCTGGAGTCAATCGAAGTTGAGAAACCCGTTGTTTCCGTGACTGACGAAGACGTTGACGGCATGCTGGACACCCTGCGCAAGCAGCAGGCGAACTGGAAAGAGAAAGAAGGCGCTGTTGACGCTGAAGACCGCGTTACCATCGACTTCACCGGTTCTGTAGACGGCGAAGAGTTCGAAGGCGGCAAAGCGTCTGACTTCGTACTGGCAATGGGCCAGGGTCGTATGATCCCAGGCTTTGAAGACGGTATCAAAGGCCACAAGGCTGGCGAAGAGTTCACCATCGACGTGACCTTCCCGGAAGAGTACCACGCTGAAAATCTGAAAGGTAAAGCAGCGAAGTTCGTCATCAACCTGAAGAAAGTGGAAGAGCGCGAACTGCCAGAACTGACTGAAGAATTCATCAAGCGTTTCGGCGTGGAAGATGGTTCTGTAGCTGGCCTGCGTACCGAAGTGCGTAAGAACATGGAACGCGAGTTGAACGGCGCTGTGCGTAACCGTGTGAAATCTCAGGCGATTGACGGTCTGGTGAAAGCGAACGACATCGACGTTCCTGCAGCCCTGATCGACAGCGAAATCGACGTACTGCGCCGTCAGGCTGCACAGCGTTTCGGTGGCAACCAGCAGCAAGCGATGGAACTGCCACGCGAGCTGTTCGAAGAGCAAGCGAAACGCCGCGTTGTTGTTGGCTTGCTGCTGGGCGAAGTGATTCGTACCCACGAGCTGAAAGCTGACGAAGAGCGTGTGAAAGGCCTGATCGAAGAGATGGCTTCTGCATACGAAGATCCATCAGAAGTGATCGAGTTCTACGGTAAGAACAAAGAGCTGATGGACAACATGCGCAACGTCGCACTGGAAGAGCAGGCTGTTGAAGCGGTACTGGCGAAAGCTAAAGTGTCCGAAAAAGCGACCTCTTTCAACGAACTGATGAACCAGCAGGCGTAATTTCGCCCCAACGGTTTAAAGTTTGAACAAAAACCCGTTGCCTTTTGGCGACGGGTTTTTTTTATCACACCAATAGCCCAGGAAGAGTGCTAAAACGCCCTTTCAGTGTTAGCGTAACAACAAAAGGTTGTTATGCTTGAAATAGGGCAATGTAAACCCCATAAGTATGGAATCACGATGAATGAGACTGGCTGATAATCCGTCCATAAGGTTACAATCAGTAGAGCAGGTGTTTTCAATTTAGATCCAGGAGACGGAAATGTCATACAGTGGCGAACGAGATAACTTTGCACCCCATATGGCTCTGGTGCCAATGGTTATTGAACAGACCTCACGTGGTGAGCGTTCTTTTGATATCTATTCCCGTCTGCTCAAGGAACGCGTTATCTTTCTGACCGGCCAGGTGGAAGACCATATGGCTAACCTGATCGTGGCGCAGATGCTGTTTCTGGAAGCGGAAAACCCGGAAAAAGACATTTACCTGTACATTAACTCCCCTGGCGGCGTGATTACCGCAGGTATGTCCATTTATGACACCATGCAATTCATCAAGCCTGATGTAAGCACTATCTGTATGGGTCAGGCTGCGTCTATGGGTGCGTTCCTGTTAACTGCAGGGGCGAAGGGTAAGCGTTTCTGCCTGCCTAATTCCCGCGTGATGATTCACCAGCCGCTGGGTGGTTACCAGGGCCAGGCGACGGATATCGAAATCCACGCCCGAGAAATTCTGAAAGTTAAAGCGCGCATGAATGAACTTATGGCGCAGCATACGGGTCAACCCCTTGAGCAGATCGAGCGTGATACCGAGCGCGATCGCTTCCTCTCTGCTCCAGAGGCAGTTGAGTACGGCTTAGTCGACTCCGTGTTAACCCATCGTAATTGATGCCCGCGACGCGAGTGTGCCGCTATACTAAAGTAGGGCGGCACGCTGCTTTAAGCAGCTTGCGTCTGAGATTGGCATTTGCGTCGTCATGTGCGGCACAAAGAACTTAAAAAGAGGTTTGGACTCATGACAGATAAACGCAAAGATGGTTCGGGCAAACTGCTGTACTGCTCTTTTTGCGGCAAAAGCCAGCATGAAGTGCGTAAACTGATTGCCGGGCCGTCCGTGTATATCTGCGATGAATGTGTCGATTTATGTAACGACATCATTCGCGAAGAGATTAAAGAAGTTGCGCCACACCGTGAGCGTAGCGCGTTGCCAACGCCGCATGAAATTCGTCATCACCTTGACGACTATGTCATCGGCCAGGAGCAGGCCAAGAAAGTGCTGGCAGTGGCGGTATACAACCACTACAAACGTCTGCGTAACGGCGATACCAGTAACGGCGTGGAGCTGGGCAAAAGTAACATTCTGCTGATTGGCCCAACCGGCTCCGGTAAAACGCTGCTGGCCGAAACGCTGGCGCGTCTGCTGGATGTTCCGTTCACCATGGCTGATGCCACCACCCTTACCGAAGCCGGTTATGTGGGTGAAGACGTTGAAAACATCATCCAGAAACTGCTGCAGAAGTGCGACTACGACGTACAGAAAGCGCAGCGCGGGATTGTCTATATCGATGAGATCGACAAGATCTCTCGTAAGTCTGACAACCCGTCCATCACCCGTGACGTATCGGGCGAAGGCGTACAGCAGGCGCTGTTGAAATTGATCGAAGGTACGGTGGCCGCCGTTCCGCCGCAGGGTGGTCGTAAACATCCGCAGCAGGAGTTCCTGCAGGTTGATACCTCCAAGATCCTGTTCATCTGTGGCGGTGCGTTTGCTGGCCTCGATAAAGTGATCTCTCACCGTGTTGAAACCGGCTCCGGCATTGGTTTTGGCGCAACGGTGAAATCGACCTCCGAAAAACCAAACGAAGGCGAATTGCTGTCACAGGTTGAGCCGGAAGATCTGATCAAATTTGGTCTGATCCCTGAGTTCATTGGTCGTCTGCCGGTTGTGGCAACGCTGAATGAGCTGAGCGAAGACGCGCTGATTCAGATCCTGAAAGAGCCGAAAAACGCGCTGACCAAGCAGTATCAGGCGCTGTTCAATCTGGAAGGCGTTGAGCTGGAATTCCGTGATGAAGCGCTGGACGCGATCGCCAAGAAAGCAATGGTCCGTAAAACCGGCGCGCGTGGCCTGCGTTCTATCGTTGAAGCAGCACTGCTCGACACCATGTACGATCTGCCGTCTATGGAAGATGTCGAAAAAGTGGTTATCGACGAGTCTGTCATCGGCGGACAGACCAAGCCGCTGTTGATTTACGGTAAACCGGAAGCTCAACAGGCATCTGGCGAATAATTCACCAAATCATACAAGCAGTTATTCAAAAAGGGGGGATTTTATCTCCCCTTTACTTTTTCCGTATTCATGGCGTTGAATGTGTGGGAAACATCCCCATATACTGGTTACATGTTAATGGTTGTGTGAAGCACAGTGACATAACCAGTTTACCTGGCGGACACTAAACTAAGAGAGAGCTCTATGAATCCTGAGCGTTCTGAACGCATTGAAATCCCCGTATTGCCGTTGCGCGATGTGGTGGTTTATCCGCACATGGTCATACCCTTATTTGTAGGGCGGGAAAAATCTATCCGTTGCCTCGAAGCCGCCATGGATCATGATAAAAAAATCATGCTGGTTGCGCAGAAAGAAGCATCAACGGATGAGCCGGGTGTAAACGATCTTTTCACCGTCGGGACCGTGGCCTCTATTTTGCAGATGCTGAAGCTGCCTGACGGCACCGTGAAGGTGCTGGTAGAAGGCCTGCAGCGTGCGCGTATTACCACTTTGTCAGACGATGGCGAACACTTCTCTGCCAAGGCAGAGTACCTTGATTCGCCTGAGCTTGATGAGCGCGAGCAGGAAGTGCTGGTGCGCACCGCGATTAGCCAGTTTGAAGGCTATATCAAGCTGAATAAGAAAATTCCACCAGAAGTGCTGACGTCGCTGAACAGCATCGACGATCCTGCGCGTCTGGCGGACACCATCGCTGCACATATGCCGTTGAAGCTGGCTGATAAACAGTCCGTGCTGGAAATGTCCGACGTCAACGAACGTCTGGAATACCTGATGGCGATGATGGAATCTGAAATCGATCTGCTGCAGGTTGAGAAGCGCATTCGCAACCGCGTTAAAAAGCAGATGGAGAAATCTCAGCGTGAGTACTATCTGAATGAGCAAATGAAGGCCATTCAGAAAGAGCTGGGCGAGATGGACGACGCGCCGGACGAAAACGAAGCGCTGAAGCGTAAGATCGACGCGGCGAAGATGCCGAAAGAGGCGAAAGAGAAAGCCGAAGCAGAGCTGCAGAAGTTGAAAATGATGTCTCCAATGTCGGCTGAAGCGACCGTTGTACGCGGCTACATTGAGTGGATGGTGCAGGTTCCGTGGAACGCCCGCAGCAAGGTCAAAAAAGACCTGCGTCAGGCGCAGGAGATCCTGGATACCGACCACTACGGCCTGGAGCGCGTGAAAGACCGCATTCTTGAGTACCTCGCGGTACAAAGCCGTGTGAACAAAATCAAAGGCCCAATCCTGTGTTTGGTAGGGCCTCCAGGGGTAGGTAAAACCTCTCTGGGTCAGTCCATCGCCAAAGCGACCGGACGTAAGTATATCCGCATGGCGCTGGGTGGCGTACGCGATGAAGCGGAAATCCGCGGTCACCGCCGTACCTACATCGGTTCTATGCCGGGTAAACTGATCCAGAAGATGGCGAAAGTGGGCGTTAAAAACCCGCTGTTCCTGCTCGATGAGATCGACAAAATGTCCTCAGACATGCGTGGCGATCCAGCGTCTGCGCTGCTGGAAGTACTTGATCCAGAACAGAACGTGGCGTTCAGCGATCACTACCTGGAAGTGGACTACGACCTGAGCGATGTAATGTTCGTGGCGACCTCCAACTCCATGAACATTCCGGCCCCGCTGCTGGACCGTATGGAAGTGATCCGTCTCTCCGGCTATACCGAAGACGAGAAGCTTAACATTGCGAAACAGCACCTGTTGCCGAAGCAGATTGAGCGTAACGCGCTGAAAGCGAACGAGCTGACCGTAGAGGACAGCGCGATTGTTGGCATCATTCGCTACTACACCCGTGAAGCGGGCGTGCGTAGCCTTGAGCGTGAAATCTCTAAGCTGTGCCGTAAGGCGGTGAAACAGCTGCTGCTGGATAAGAGCCTGAAGCACATCGTGATTAACGGCGACAATCTGCATGCCTACCTGGGCGTACAGCGCTTTGATTACGGGCGCGCGGATAACGAAAACCGCGTCGGTCAGGTGACCGGTCTGGCATGGACGGAAGTGGGCGGCGATCTGCTGACCATCGAAACCGCCTGCGTGCCGGGTAAAGGCAAGCTGACCTACACTGGCTCGCTGGGTGAAGTGATGCAGGAGTCCATTCAGGCGGCATTGACCGTGGTGCGCGCGCGCGCGGAGAAACTGGGTATCAACGCGGATTTCTACGAAAAACGCGACATCCACGTTCACGTTCCGGAAGGGGCGACGCCGAAAGATGGCCCAAGCGCAGGTATTGCTATGTGCACCGCGCTGGTCTCCTGTCTGACGGGCAACCCGGTGCGTGCCGACGTGGCGATGACCGGTGAAATTACCCTGCGTGGTCAGGTACTGCCAATCGGTGGATTGAAAGAAAAACTGCTGGCGGCACACCGTGGTGGGATCAAAACCGTATTGATTCCTTACGAAAATAAACGCGATCTGGAAGAGATTCCGGACAACGTGATTGCCGATCTGCAGATCCATCCGGTGAAACGCATTGAGGAAGTTCTTAGTCTCGCACTGCAGAATGAACCCTCAGGAATGCAGGTTGTAACCGCAAAATAGTGACCTCGCGCAAAGAGCGTCAATAAAAACAAGGCTGGTAAGTCATTTCGCACTTGCCAGCCTTTTTTTGTATAGCTAATTTAGATTGCTGATTGGGTTAGCCATCAACAACGGGTGTTGTAAGGTCATGGCAGGCCTGATATAACTGCTGCGCGGTCGCGCTGTGAAGGATTCAGGTGCGATATAAATTATAAAGAGAGGAAGAGAACAGTGAATAAATCTCAACTGATTGACAAAATTGCTGCTGGTGCTGATATTTCTAAAGCTGCAGCTGGACGTGCGTTAGATGCATTAATTGCTTCTGTTACTGAATCTCTGCAGTCTGGGGACGACGTTGCGCTGGTAGGCTTCGGTACTTTTGCTGTTAAAGAGCGTGCTGCCCGTACTGGCCGCAACCCTCAAACCGGTAAAGAGATCACCATTGCTGCCGCTAAAGTGCCGGGTTTCCGTGCAGGTAAAGCGCTGAAAGACGCAGTAAACTGATTGCTTTCCCGCTTCAGGGAAGCCGAAAAGTACAAGGGCGCATCATTTGATGTGCCTTTTTTGTTTGTCCAGACCTGATTTGTGCGAGTTTATGCGAGTTGTGGGCTGACAATCGCCCCGTTTTCTTGTCACAATACGCCTTTACGCGCGACGGTAAGGATTTTCCGTCAGCGTCAGGTAACCAGTCACCTACAGCGGAGTGTTGTTACACCATGATGGACAGCTTACGCACGGCTGCTAACAGTCTCGTGCTCAAGATTATTTTCGGTATCATTATCGTGTCGTTCATTTTGACCGGCGTGAGCAGTTACCTTATCGGCGGTGGCGCAAACTATGCCGCAAAAGTGAACGGCCAGGAGATCAGCCGTGGGCAGTTCGAGAACGCTTTCGCCGGTGAACGTAACCGTATGCAGCAACAGCTGGGCGATCAATTCTCCGAACTGGCAGCGAACGAAGGCTATATGAAAACCTTGCGTCAGCAGACGCTTAATCGCCTTATCGATGAAGCGTTGCTGGACCAGTATGCGAAAGGGCTGGGTCTGGGCATTAGCGATGAGCAGGTTAAAAAAGCCATCTTCTCAACTCCGGCATTCCAGTCTAACGGCAAATTCGACAACGCCCGTTACAACAGCATCGTAAACCAGATGGGCATGACCGCCGATCAGTACGCGCAGGCACTGCGTAACCAGCTGACGACTCAGCAGCTCATCAATGCCGTTGTGGGCACCGATTTCATGCTCAAAGGTGAAACCGACGAACTGGCTGCGCTGGTGGCTCAGCAGCGTGTCGTGCGTGAAGCGACAATCGATGTGAATGCACTGGCGGCAAAGCAGCAGGTGAGCGACGCAGAAGTTAACGCTTACTACGAGCAGAACAAGAACAGCTTCGTTGCGCCTGAGCAGTTCCGCGTCAGCTACATCAAACTGGATGCAGCTGCGCTGCAGGAAACTGCGTCTGACGCGGAAATCCAGTCTTACTACGACCAGCATCAGGATCAGTTCACTCAGCCGCAGCGTAACCGCTACAGCGTGATTCAGACCAAGACCGAGGCAGATGCCAAAGCCGTGCTGGACGAGCTGAACAAAGGCGCTGATTTCGCGACCGTCGCGAAAGCAAAATCCACCGACATTATCTCTGCGAAAAACGGCGGTGATATGGGCTGGCTGGAAGACGCGACCACGCCGGACGAGCTGAAAAATGCCGGTCTGAAAGAGAAAGGCCAGCTGTCAGGCGTCGTTAAGTCTTCCGTTGGTTTCCTGGTCGTGCGTCTGGACGATATCACCGCGGCAAAAACCAAGCCGCTGGCTGACGTTCGCGAAGATATCGCGGCGAAAGTGAAACAGGAAAAAGCGCTGGATGCTTATTACGCACTGCAGCAGAAAGTGAGCGATGCGGCGAGCAACGACAACGAATCTCTGGCGGGTGCAGAGCAGGCTGCGGGTGTTAAAGCGGTTGAAACTGGCTGGTTTGGACGCGACAACCTGCCGGAAGAGCTGAACTTCAAGCCGGTTTCTGACGCCATCTTCAACGGCGGTCTGGTAGGCGAAAACGGCACGCCGGGCAGCAACTCTGACATCATTACCGTTGACGGTGACCGTGCATTCGTTCTGCGCGTCAGTGAGCACAAAGCGGAAGCCGTTAAGCCGCTGGCGGAAGTGAAAGATCAGGTTGTTGCGCAGGTTAAGCACAACAAAGCTGAGCAGCAGGCCAAACTGGATGCTGAGAAGATCCTGGTTGACCTGAAAGCAGGTAAAGAGGACGCGCTGAAAGCCGCTGGTCTGAGCTTCGGTGAGGCTAAAACGCTGAGCCGTACCGGTCAGGACCCAATCAGCCAGGCCGCGTTTGGTCTGACGCTGCCAGCGAAGGATAAACCAAGCTTCGGCACCACAACCGATATGCAGGGTAACGTCGTACTGCTGGCGCTGGATGAAGTGAAAGCGGGTACCCTGCCTGAAGCACAGAAGAAAGCGATGGTTCAGGGAATTACCCAGAACAACGCCCAGATTGCTTTCGAAGCCATGATGAGCAACCTGCGTAAAGAAGCTAAAATCAAGCTGGGTGATGTGATGACTCAGCAGCAGTAATTACGAGTCTGCTCGCAGATTTTCGTAACGCTCTGCAAAAACTAAAGGCCGCTTTCGCGGCCTTTTCCATTTCTGCAATCTGCTGTTTGTGCCTGTTTTTCCCGGCGGCTATCGTGACGTGGCTGTCAACAAACAAGGAGATAACAGCATGAAACGTGGAATCAAAGCACTGTTAATTACGCTGGCTATTGCCACCACCGGGATGAGCGCGGGCGCGCTGGCGGTGACGCCCGCCGCTAAACCACAGGCTACGCAGAGCAAGTCTGACGCGGCAGCGCCGGTGCAGGGGCAAACCAAAGCGACTGACGCCGGTAAAAATACCGATGATGACGGTACGCGGGTCAGCATCAATTCGGCCTCTGCGGAAGAGCTCGCCCGCGTCATGAATGGCGTCGGCTTAAAAAAAGCGCAGGCCATCGTCAGCTATCGCGAAGAGTATGGTCCTTTCAAAACGGTCGACGATCTCACTCAGGTACCAGGAATGGGAAGCGCGCTGGTTGAGCGCAACCTCTCACACCTGACGTTGTAATTACGCAATTTCTTGCACTGCGGCAAAAGTTTGCCAGGATAAAGAGGTCATACCAGTTATGACCTCTCAACCTACAATAACAGTAAAGGCTATTGCGCTATGCAGACAAAAATCAAAGTACGCGGTTTCCATCTCGACGTTTACCAGCACGTGAACAACGCCCGCTATCTTGAGTTTCTTGAAGAGGCGCGCTGGGACGGGCTGGAAAACAGCGAAAGCTTTCAGTGGCTGACCGCGCACAACATCGCGTTCGTGGTCGTCAATATCAACATCAACTACCGCCGTCCGGCCGTGCTGGGGGATGTGCTGACCGTCACCAGTCAGGTTCAGCAGCTAAACGGTAAAAGCGGAGTATTGAGCCAGGTGGTGACGCTGGATCCTGAAGGGCAGGTGGTAGCCGATGCGCTGATTACCTTTGTCTGTATCGATCTGAAAACGCAGAAAGCGCTGCCGCTGGAAGGGGAACTGCGGGAAAAGCTGGAGTTGATGATCGCGTAGAAAGTTTGTCTTTTATAAAAGACAAACGGATTTTTCAGGGATAGAATAATGGACAGGGACTACGTTGTTGAACGTTACCGGACCCGTGACGGGAAAGTACCGTTTGAGGAGTGGGTGGCGAAGATGAAGCGAAAGGATCCGGAGTTAGCGTTTCGGATCCTTCTGCGAATTGACCGTGCTGAGAAAGGGAATTTCGGTGATTACCGATATCTCAGAGAGGGGATCTGGGAATTGAAAATTGATTGTGGTCCCGGCTATCGAATCTATTTTGCGGTACAACATCGGAAGATCTTGTTGTTGCTGATCGGCGGTGACAAAAAGAGTCAAAAGACTGATGTGAAACTGGCAATAGATTACTGGAAAGAACATCAAAAGGATAAACCGGATGAGCAAGAGCCAACGAAAATTTCCCAGTTCCGTCAGCCATGATGAAGCCGTCGTAAAAATGCTTCGTGAAAACCCTTCCTACGCTCAGCTATATCTGCAGGTTGCATTGGATGAGATTTATGAAGACCAGGGGATCCCAGCATACTTAATCGCGTTAAGACGTGTTATCGAATCCCGCGGCGGCATAGGTGAAATAGCTGCCAAAGCAGGTCTGTCACGTCAGCAGCTATACCGAACCCTATCAGACAACGGCAACCCAACGCTGACAACGCTGATGAAAGTCACCCGTGCTGCCGGTGTGAAACTGTTCGACAGCACGGTCAAGTAGCCTTATTTAAGCCCGGTCTTTTTCTGCATCGCGGCCATCACGCCGACTTTATCGGCAAGATAATGGTTCAGCCCATTCGCACGCAGATTACAGGCCGCGCACTGGCCACAACCGTCGCCCTTGATGCCGTTATAGCAGGTGAGCGTCTCGCTGCGAACCAGGTCCAGCTTGCCCCAGTAGTCGGCCAGCGCCCAGGTTTCGGCCTTATCCAGCCACATCAGCGGCGTTTCAAAGCGCGTCTCTTTTGCCATGCCCAGATTGACTGCGTGATTGAGTGCTTTCACGAACTCATCACGACAGTCCGGATAACCGGAGAAGTCGGTCTCGCACACGCCCGTGATCACCGCTTCGGCTTGCACCTGATAGGCGTAGATTGCGGTCAGCGTCAGGAAAAGAATATTGCGGCCCGGCACAAAGGTATTCGGAATACCGCTGGCATCGGGTTCGTAGTCAGGTACCGGGATACTGTCCCGGGTGAGGCTACTGACGGCCAGTTCATTTAACAGCGTAACGTCCAGCACCTTATGCGCGCGTGCGCCCAGTTTCAGAGCCAGTTCACGGGCCACATCGATTTCAGCGCGGTGGCGCTGACCATAATCGAAAGTCACGCAGTGAACTTCATCGTACTGATGAAGAGCCTGAACCAGGCAGGTAGTGGAATCTTGTCCTCCGCTGAACACGACGACGGCACGTTTCATAAATCATCTCGACAGTTACGGTAAAAACATTATGTTACCGCCTGACTACAGCGCCGACCAGCTTCTTCACGATTTGGGGGCAGGAAGCCAGGCTTCGGTGAAATCAAACCAGCCACGGGTATTAAGCCGGATACCGTTAACGCCTGGTGGGGCGCTGATTTGATACTGGTAGTTAAATAGCGGTGTAATTACCGCATTTTCCATAAGCTGACTAAAAATGGCTTTCAGGCCAGCATGCCGCGCCTGTTCGTGGGCCTGGGCCTGAACCGCATCCAGCGTGGCCTGTAGATGAGCAAACTGCGGCGCGCTTAACAGGTGCGGCCAAAGCGCATCACAGCGTAGCCACTGCTCAAGCGTATACTCTGGCGCTTCCCCAATCAGCCTGTCACCCATCATGATATCCGCCTCAGCCAGTTGCTGGCATCCGTCCCATGTTTTGGCGTCGTGAAAAATGACCCTTAGCTCACAGCCTTGCTGTGCAAGGTAATGTTTCAGCTGGTTTGCCATGGTGTGGAGTTCAACCGGCAGATGATAAATCAGCGTCAATGTTTCAGGCAGACGAACGTCCGTTAAATCAGGCCACTGCGGTATATCCCAGCCGGGCAGAAGTTCTTCCGTTGGCGTGATCAACCCCTCATTCAACGGCAGTGTGTGCAATAGCGTCGAGAGATGGATGATATTGATCAGCCGTCGTGCCTGCATTTTGTTCAGTCGTGGGCTGTGCTTCAGCGTGAGATAACAAAACCCCAGGCTGGTACTGCTGCTCACCAGCCGCAGGTTTTCCAGTTCATCAAGCTCGCCAATGGCGATTTGTACCGGATGACGACAGCTGGTGCCAAGCCCGTAGTCAAACAGCGTCGGCGTGATCCAGTACTCAATCGCTTTCAGCAGCGGGTGGCTAAGATGGTACTGCTCGTGGCTTTCCAGACGAACCAGTTCAGGATCGAACACGCTCAGTTTGAAAGGACCGCTGCCCGTCATGGGCTGGTCGGGATGGGCGAGGCGACTGCAGTATGTCGCCAGGCGGTGCGCAAGCCAGTGATCAGGCTGATGCAGGGTAAATGTCAGACACTGAGGGTGGGTGACGTCAATGCGTAATACGCTCTGGAACAGCTTACGCAGGGCAGGCAGCGCCAGCAGCGCCGTCAGGCTTCGCTGAAGCTGTGCCGTCTCGATTTTATCGCCGCTATGCCAGTGCAGGGTGGAACGGATGTAAAAGTGCCACCGCAGACCGTCCGCCGAGACCTCCCAGTGGTGTGCCAGATCCCCCGTCGGTTCGCTGTTGCTGCCGTGAAAACGCGTCAGTCCGGAGAAAACGTGCCCGGCCAGATGCTGCTCCGCCCGGCCGGGTAAAAAACCGGGATGAAGGGGATCCAGCGAGCGGTAGTAGGGAATACGCAGCGTCGGCGTATCGTTTTGCCAGTGTCCACCCAGAAATGGATGCAGCAGCGCACGTAAATCCTCAGGCGCGAGTTGTGCCAGTTCGAGAGCGTTATGCTGCTGCCCGCTTTTCAGCGCCTCTTCCATCATTAGGTTGCGCAGCGATTCCGGGGTGACATGAAACGTCAGCTCACCGCGCTTTCCGCGGCCAGACTGCGCGAGCCAGCTGAGCCACCCCGCCTCCTGAGCCTGACGCAGCAGCGTTCGGACATGCCGCTCGCTACAAAAGCAGCGGGCGGCCAGCTCGCTGATGGTGACCTGTTGCGTTGCACCCTCGGACGGTTGCCACAGCCGCTGATACTGATTAAGACGATTGAGCTGGCGCATAATAAACCCGGAACAATAATTATCATCTATTCACTATTACTTCCGTATATCTCACACGATACTGATTCACAAGTTAACCGCATCACATTTTCAGGAGTCATCATGGCCAGGCTTGCGGCATTTGATATGGACGGCACGCTGTTAATGCCGGATCACCGTCTGGGGGAGAAAACGCTCAGTACCCTGAAGCGCCTGAGCGAGCGTGATGTCACCCTGACGTTTGCTACCGGTCGTCATGTGCTGGAGATGCGCCATTTGCTGGGGGCTTTTTCCCTCGACGCCTTTCTGATCACCGGTAACGGGACGCGAATTCACTCCGTAGAAGGGGATGTACTGCACCGACAGGATCTCAACCCGGAAGTGGCGGATATCGTGCTGCACGGTACCTGGGATACGCAGGCCAGCATCCACGTCTTTAACGATGGGGGCTGGTTTACCGGCAGCGAAATCCCGGAATTACTGCACGCGCATGTTTACAGCGGCTTTAAATACCAGCTAATCGATCTGCGTCGGATCCCCGCCCATGCGGTCACCAAGATCTGCTTTTGTGGCGATCATGACGATCTCTGTCGCTTACGCATTCAACTGAATGAGGCGCTGGGCGACCGGGCGCATCTGACCTTCTCGGCGGTGGATTGTCTGGAAGTGCTGCCGGTGGGCTGTAACAAAGGGTCAGCCCTTGCGGTTCTGAGCGACCACCTGGGCTTAACGCTGCAGGATTGTATGGCGTTTGGCGACGCCATGAACGACCGCGAGATGCTGGGCAGCGTCGGTCGCGGTCTGATTATGGGGAATGCGATGGCGCAGCTGAAAGCTGAACTTCCTCATCTGCCGGTTATTGGCCACTGCCGCAATGAAGCAGTGTCCCATTTTTTGACGCATTGGCTGGACAACAACAACCTCCCATATTCCCCCGAATAGTGAGACCCTTCCAGCAAGCCAGACTTCGGTCTGGCTTTTTTTATTTCACCAGCTGTGCAATCTGCGCTTTCCACGGGGCGATATCGCCGATGTTGGCCTGTACCCACTCCGCGTTGTAGTAGGTCTCAAGATAACGCTCGCCGCTGTCGCACAGCAGCGTGACGATGGAACCGGCGCGGCCCTCTTCGCGCATGCGTGCGGCAAGCTGCAGTGCGCCCCACATGTTAGTGCCCGTCGAGGCGCCCACTTTGCGGCCAAGCTGCGTCTCCAGCCAGTGCGCCGTTGCCACGCTGGCGGCATCCGGCACGCGCATCATCTCATCCACAACGTCGGGGATGAAAGAGGGCTCCACGCGCGGGCGGCCAATCCCTTCAATTTTACTGCCCACCGGGCTGCGCAGACCGGCATCGCGGTTTTGCCAGTAGTCGAGGAACACGGAGTTCTGCGGGTCTACCACCATCAGTTGGGTATCGTAGCCCTGACAGCGGATATAGCGCCCGATAGTGGCAGACGTGCCGCCCGTACCGGCGCTCATCACAATGTAGGACGGAACCGGATGCGGCTCGTGCGTCATCTGGCGGAAAATACTGTCGGCAATGTTGTTATTGCCGCGCCAGTCGGTAGCTCGCTCGGCGAAGGTGAACTGGTCCATATAGTGGCCGTTCAGCTCGCGCGCCAGCATTTCGGAGGCAGCGTAGATTTCGCAGGCGCTTTCCACAAAGTGGCAGCGACCGCCGTAAAATTCGATCTGTTCGATTTTGCGTTTTGCGGTGCAGGACGGCATGACGGCGATAAACGGCAGGCCCAGCAGGCGGGCGAAATAGGCTTCGGACACCGCTGTGGAACCGGACGAGGATTCAATAATCGTCGTGCCTTCTTTAATCCAGCCGTTACATAAGCCGTATAAGAACAGGGAACGTGCCAGACGATGCTTAAGGCTGCCGGTTGGATGGGTGCTTTCGTCTTTCAGATAGAGCTGAATGCCGTCAAATCCCGGCAGGGAAAGGCGAATCAGGTGCGTATCCGCCGAGCGCTGATAGTCGGCATTGATTTCGCTGATCGCATGTTTAACCCAGGTGCTATTCATCGTAGTTATCCATTTGTCATTTTGTGCCTAGCATAGCGAAAAGCACAGAAAAAATTGTTGCTATCTGGCCTTTAAAATAGAATGTAGGGAGAAAAATTTTCTCTGCGAGGTTGGGTATGCTAGATAAAATTGACCGCAAGCTGCTTTCATTGTTGCAAACGGACTGCACCCTCTCTTTGCAGGCGTTAGCAGATGCCGTTAATCTGACCACCACACCGTGCTGGAAACGCCTCAAGAAGCTGGAAGATGACGGCGTGCTGCTGGGCCGTGTGGCGTTATTAGATCCCGAAAAACTGGGGCTTGGACTGACGGCCTTTGTCCTGATAAAAACGCAGCACCACAGCAGCGAATGGTATTGCCGCTTCGTTACTCAGGTTTCTGAGATGCCCGAGGTGCTCGGCTTCTGGCGTATGGCGGGAGAATACGATTACCTGATGCGCGTCCAGGTGGCCGACATGAAGCGCTATGATGATTTCTACAAGCGGCTGGTGAACAGCGTACCGGGTTTGTCGGACGTCACCTCAAGCTTCGCCATGGAACAGATTAAATACACCACAGCATTACCCATTGAATAACTTCGAAAAATACCTTCAGGAACAAACCGCGTGCGATTATTTGCCCAATTAAGCTGGTACTTTCGTCGGGAGTGGCAACGCTACCTCGGCGCGGTATGCCTGCTTATTATCATTGCCATACTGCAGTTGATCCCGCCGAAAGTGGTGGGATACGTCGTGGATGGCGTCACTGAACAGCATTACACCACCGCACGGGTGTTGATGTGGGTCGGCACGCTGGTGCTGACCGCGGTGATTGTTTACCTGCTGCGCTACGTCTGGCGCGTGCTCTTATTCGGTGCCTCCTATCAGCTGGCCGTTGAGCTGCGTGAAGATTTTTACCGCCAGCTGAGCCGCCAGCATCCTGAATTTTATCTGCGCCACCGCACTGGCGATCTTATCGCCCGCGCCACCAACGACGTGGACCGCGTGGTCTTTGCCGCCGGGGAGGGCGTGCTGACGCTGGTGGATTCGCTGGTAATGGGCTGCGCGGTGTTGATTGTGATGTCGACCCAGATTAGCTGGCAACTGACCCTGCTGGCGCTGCTGCCAATGCCGCTGATGGCGCTGGCGATCAACCGCTACGGTGAAAAGCTTCACGAGCGTTTCAAGCTGGCGCAGGCGGCGTTTTCATCGCTCAACGATCGCACTCAGGAGAGCATGACCAGCATTCGCATGATCAAAGCCTTCGGCCTGGAGGACAGGCAATCCGCGCTGTTTGCCGCCGATGCGGCGGATACCGGGGCGAAGAACATGCGCGTGGCGCGTATTGACGCCCGGTTTGACCCGACGATCTATATCGCCATCGGCATGGCGAATATGCTGGCGATTGGCGGCGGAAGCTGGATGGTGGTGCAGGGTTCCATGACCCTCGGTCAGTTGACCAGCTTTGCCATGTACCTGGGGCTGATGATTTGGCCGATGCTGGCGCTGGCCTGGATGTTTAACATCGTTGAGCGCGGCAGCGCCGCGTACAGCCGTATTCGCGCGATGCTGGCGGAAGCGCCGGTGGTGGTGGACGGCAGCGAAGCCGTTCCCGAGGGGCGCGGGATCGTGAAAGCCGATATTCAGTCGTTTAGCTATCCGCAGACGGCACACCCGGTGCTCGAAAACGTCAGCTTCACGCTGCTGCCTGGACAGATGCTGGGAATTTGCGGGCCAACGGGGGCCGGAAAAAGTACCGTTCTCTCTCTGCTGCAGCGCCACTTTGACGTGACGCAGGGCGACATCCGTTTTCATGACATTCCCTTGTCGAACCTGCTGCTGGACGGCTGGCGTAGCCGCCTGGCGGTGGTGAGCCAGACGCCGTTTTTATTCTCCGATACCATCGCGAACAATATCGCCCTCGGTCATCCTTCGGCAACACAGAAAGAGATTGAACATGTGGCGCGCCTGGCAAGCGTCCACGACGATATTTTGCGTCTGCCGCAGGGCTATGAAACGGAAGTCGGCGAGCGCGGGGTGATGCTCTCCGGCGGACAAAAGCAGCGCATTTCGATCGCGCGTGCGCTGCTGCTGAATGCTGAAATCCTGATCCTGGACGATGCGCTTTCCGCCGTTGATGGCCGCACTGAGCATCAGATCCTGCACAATCTTCGTCAGTGGGGAGAAGGACGCACGGTGATCATCAGCGCCCACCGCCTGTCGGCGCTGACGGAAGCCAGTGAAATTCTGGTGTTGCAGCACGGGCATATTGCCCAGCGCGGGCAGCACGAGCAGCTGGCGGAACAGCCGGGTTGGTATCGCGATATGTATCGTTATCAGCAGCTGGAAGCGGCGCTGGATGAGGAGGCGACCCATGCGTAAGCTCGGAACAATGTGGCCGACGCTCAAACGTCTTCTGGCCTACGGCTCGCCGTGGCGTAAACCGCTGTCGGTTGCCGTGCTTCTGCTATGGATTGCGGCGATTGCCGAAGTCAGTGGCCCACTGCTTATCAGCTATTTCATCGACAATATGGTGGCGAAAAGCTATCTGCCGTGGGGGCTGGTCACAGGCTTAGGCGTGGCCTACGTTGGGCTACAGTTAACGGCGGCAGGGCTGCACTATGCCCAGTCGCTGCTCTTTAACCGGGCAGCCGTGGGCGTGGTACAGCAGCTGCGTACGGATGTCATGGATGCTGCGCTGCGCCAGCCGCTGAGCGAGTTTGACACCCAGCCGGTCGGGCAGGTGATTTCGCGCGTGACCAACGATACTGAAGTGATCCGCGATCTCTACGTCACCGTAGTGGCAACCGTGTTGCGCAGTGCCGCGCTGATCGGTGCGATGCTCGTCGCCATGTTCAGCCTCGACTGGCGCATGGCGCTGGTGGCGATCACTATTTTCCCGGCGGTGCTGATCGTGATGGTGATCTACCAGCGCTACAGCACGCCGATTGTTCGCCGGGTGCGCGCTTACCTGGCCGATATTAACGATGGCTTCAACGAAGTGATCAACGGCATGAGCGTCATCCAGCAGTTCCGCCAACAGGCGCGCTTTGGCGAGCGAATGGGCGAAGCCAGCCGTTCGCACTATATGGCGCGTATGCAGACGTTACGCCTGGACGGCTTCCTGCTGCGCCCGCTGCTCAGCCTGTTCTCGGCCCTGGTCCTCTGTGGCCTGCTGATGCTGTTTGGGCTGACGACGCGCGGAACCATTGAGGTTGGGGTGCTATACGCCTTCATCAGCTATCTGGGGCGTCTTAACGAACCCCTGATTGAGCTCACTACCCAGCAATCGATGCTGCAACAGGCGGTGGTCGCCGGTGAGCGCGTGTTCGAACTGATGGACAGACCGCGTCAGACCTATGGCGATGATGAACGTCCTCTGCAAAGCGGTTCGATTGCCTTTGATAAGGTCTCGTTTGCCTACCGCGATGACCAGCTTGTCTTACAGGACATCAATCTTGAGGTACCGTCGCGCGGCTTCGTGGCGCTGGTGGGGCATACCGGCAGCGGCAAGAGTACGCTCGCCAGTCTGCTAATGGGCTACTACCCATTAACGCAAGGTGAGATCCGCCTCGATGGACGCCCGCTTGCATCACTTAGCCACAATGTGCTGCGTAAAGGCGTCGCCATGGTGCAACAGGACCCGGTCGTACTGGCCGATACCTTCTACGCTAACGTCACGCTGGGTCGGCCTTTTACCCAGGAACAGGTCTGGGAGGTGCTGGAGAAAGTGCAGCTGGCCGATCTGGCGCGCGGGTTCAGTGAGGGTATCAACACTAAACTAGGCGAGCAGGGGAATAACCTCTCCGTAGGGCAGAAACAGCTGCTGGCCCTGGCGCGCGTGCTGATTGAAACGCCGCAGGTGCTGATCCTCGATGAGGCGACGGCCAGTATTGACTCCGGTACCGAACAGGCCATCCAGCAGGCGCTGGCTGCTGTCCGGGATCACACCACGCTGGTGGTTATCGCGCATCGCCTCTCAACCATTGTCGATGCCGATACCATTCTGGTGCTGCATCGTGGACAGGCGGTTGAACGAGGTACGCACAGACAACTGCTGGAGGAGAAAGGACGCTACTGGCAGATGTACCAGCTGCAGCTGGCGGGTGAAGAGCTGGCAGCCAGCGCGCGCGAAGAAGAGTCGCTGAGCGCCTGATGCACCAAAAAAAGGCAAGCTGCTAACAGTCATTCCTGTTGGTGCAAAACTGAAACGCGCCGTGCACTGCCATGGTGCGTTTTTTTTCACCCGTTCGGTATCGAACCCCATTCCTGGCTCATCGCCCGCCGTTTTCTCGCGGTTTTCAATTCTGGCACATCCCTTGCAAAGTCTCTTACGTGTTAGCTGCGGCCATTACCGAATTCTGACTGGAGGGGATTTATGAAGCTGGTTACGGTTGTAATCAAACCATTCAAACTCGAAGACGTACGTGAAGCGTTGTCTTCAATGGGTATTCAGGGACTGACTGTCACCGAAGTGAAAGGCTTTGGTCGTCAGAAGGGTCATGCCGAGCTTTATCGCGGTGCGGAATACAGCGTGAATTTCCTGCCAAAAGTAAAAATCGATGTCGCGATTGCGGATGACCAGCTTGATGAGGTCATTGATGTCATCAGCAAAGCGGCCTACACCGGCAAAATTGGCGACGGCAAAATTTTCGTTGCCGAACTGCAGCGCGTCATTCGCATCCGTACCGGCGAATCTGACGAAGCGGCTCTGTAAGTAACTCCTGGCACACAGTGATAGGGATCGAGAAAATGAAGATAGCAACACTCAAAACGGGTCTGGGGTCGCTGGCACTGCTGCCGGGCCTGGCACTGGCTGCGCCTGCCGTGGCAGACAAAGCCGATAACGCCTTTATGATGATTAGCACCGCGCTGGTGCTGTTCATGTCTATTCCGGGCATTGCCTTGTTCTACGGCGGCCTGATCCGCGGCAAGAACGTGCTCTCCATGCTGACGCAGGTCGCGGTAACGTTCGCGCTGGTCTGCGTGCTGTGGGTAGTTTACGGATACTCGCTGGCGTTCGGCACGGGCAACGCGTTCTTTGGTAACTTCGACTGGGTGATGCTGAAAAACATTGAGCTGACCGCGCTGATGGGCAGCTTCTATCAGTACATCCACGTTGCTTTCCAGGGGTCGTTCGCCTGCATCACCGTCGGGCTGATTGTGGGTGCGCTTGCTGAGCGTATTCGTTTCTCTGCCGTCCTGATCTTCGTGGTGGTCTGGCTGACGCTCTCCTATGTGCCTATCGCACATATGGTATGGGGCGGTGGTCTGCTGGCGAGCCATGGTGCGCTGGACTTTGCGGGCGGCACCGTTGTACACATCAACGCCGCAGTCGCGGGCCTGGTGGGTGCCTACCTGATTGGCAAACGCGTGGGCTTCGGGAAAGAAGCGTTTAAGCCGCACAACCTGCCGATGGTGTTTACCGGTACGGCAATCCTCTACTTTGGCTGGTTTGGCTTCAACGCAGGCTCTGCAAGTGCCGCTAACGAAATCGCCGCGCTGGCCTTCGTGAACACCGTTGTCGCAACGGCGGGTGCAATCCTCTCCTGGGTGTTTGGCGAGTGGGCCGTTCGCGGTAAACCGTCTCTGCTGGGTGCCTGTTCGGGTGCCATTGCTGGTCTGGTCGGTATCACGCCAGCCTGTGGTTACGTAGGTGTAGGTGGTGCGCTGCTGGTAGGTTTGGTTGCGGGCCTTGCGGGTCTGTGGGGCGTTACCGCTCTGAAACGTGTTCTGCGCGTTGACGACCCTTGCGATGTGTTTGGTGTCCACGGCGTCTGCGGTATCGTCGGCTGTATCATGACCGGGATCTTTGCTGCCAAATCACTGGGCGGCGTAGGTTATGCGGAAGGCGTCACCATGGTTCACCAGGTGCTGGTACAGCTGGAAAGTATTGCTATCACCGTAGTGTGGTCTGCTGTAGTGGCCTTTATTGGCTATAAGCTGGCGGACATGACTGTCGGACTGCGCGTACCGGAAGAGCAGGAACGCGAAGGTCTGGACGTCAACAGCCACGGCGAAAATGCGTATAACGCCTGATAAACAGCAAAACGGCAACCTTAGGTTGCCGTTTTTAGTGTTTATTCCCTCTCCCCGTGGGAGAGGGTCAGGGTGAGGGCATCAGGCCGCACAAGGTTAAAGCAAAACGGCAACTTAGGTTGCCGTTTTTAGTGTGTATTCCCTCTCCCCGTGGGAGAGGGGCAGGGTGAGGGCATCAGGCCGCACAATGTCACCCTCTGTTACGCATCACCCCTTCCTGCACCGTAGAAGCCACCAGCACGCCATCCTGAGTATAAAACTCCCCGCGCACAAACCCGCGCGCACTTGATGCCGACGTACTTTCCACGCTGTAGAGCAACCACTCATTCATGTTGAATGGACGGTGGAACCACATCGAGTGGTCGATGGTTGCTACCTGCATCCCTTTTTCCAGGAATCCCACGCCGTGCGGCTGCAGCGCCACCGGCAGGAAGTTGAAGTCAGACGCATAGCCCAGCAGGTACTGATGAACGCGGAGATCTTCCGGCATTGTGCCGTTGGCACGCATCCAGACCTGACGTTTTGGTTCTGCTGTATGGCCTTTCATCGGGTTATGGAATTCAACGGGGCGGATCTCAAGCGGCTTATCGCAAAGGAACTTCTCCTTTACCTGAGGCGGAAGCAGATGCGCCAGCGCGCGGGCGATATCGGTTTCCGATTTGAGATCGTCAGGCGAGGGGGCTGGCGGCATCACTTTCTGATGCTCATAGCCCGGTTCAGGCGCCTGGAAAGAGGCGGTCATGTAAAAGATCGGTTTGCCATTTTGAATGGCTGCCACGCGGCGAGCACTAAAACTGTTGCCATCTCTCAGCACTTCAACGTCGTAGACTATGGGTTTTGCGCTATCGCCAGGGCGCAGGAAGTAACTGTGAAAGGAGTGCACCAGACGCTCGGTCGGGACGGTTTCCTTGGCTGCGTACAGCGCTTGTCCCACAACTTGCCCACCGAAGACCTGGCGTAAACCCAAATCTTCACTCTGTCCGCGAAAGAGTCCTTCCTCAATTTTTTCCAGATTCAGTAATGTCAGCAGGTTGTTCAGTGCCTGACTCATAGTCGTCCTCAATAAACGCCGTGGCGAAAGATACGCAGAGTATAACGCAGAAATGAAAGTGGTCCGATGGGTAGATTAGTCTGAATATCGGGGAGAATTCAGGCGTTAATCATTGATTTGTGCCACACTTGAATACGTTATGTGAATGAAACGACATCGGATGGGATCGATCCCGCTGGTGCATTGATGATAAGGAGACTTCAATGAAACTCGTGCCTATGCTAAGTGGTATAGCGATTGCGGTGGCATTGTCCGCCTGTGCAGGTAAGAGCGCCCAGGTGCCGGTGCCAGCAGCTGACCCGAACGGGATTAATACACTTTCACAGCAGTCAATTCAGCAGCCAAATGTATCCGGTACGATCTGGATCAAGCAAAGAGTCGCCCTGCCGCCGGATGCGGTATTAACGGTAACGCTGTCTGATGCTTCACTGGCTGATGCACCGTCGAAGGTGCTGGCGCAGCGTGCGGTTCGTACCGAGGGGAAACAGGCGCCATTTAGCTTCGTACTGCCTTATAACCCAGCAGACGTGCAGCCAAACGCGCGTATCCTGCTGAGTGCGGCGGTAACGATCAACGATAAGCTGGTCTTTATTACCGACACGGTGCACGAAGCGATCAACAACGGTGGAACCAAAGTTGACCTGAATCTGGTTCCGGTGCAGCAAACGGAAGTTCCGCTTGCGCCTCAGACTAACCAGCCGGCTGTCGCAACCCCGCCTACGCAGCTGTAATTACTGCCTTTACCCTCTCCTGCGGGAGAGGGTTCAGTACACCCAACGGTATTTCTGCAAATCGATCTGTCCCGAACCTGACACCTGCACACCTTCTGACAATAACGCCTGACGCTGGCGCTGCAAATCCGGCCCGGTTAACGAAATGGCACCGTGACGATTCACCACGCGATGCCAAGGCAAAGTACTTCCTTCCGGGAGCCGCTTCAGAACGCCACCCACCTGACGTGCCGCTCGCGGAGAGCCTGCAAGACGCGCTACCTCACCGTAGGTGGTGACAACCCCTTCCGGGATGGAGGCCACGATTTGCCACACGCGTTGCGGGAAAGAGTCATGTTCGTCCATTTATCACTCCAGTGGGCCGTAATGAAGTGTGATGGTAAACGAAGATGAAGGCGATTGCCGCTTAAGTTTGCGCAATAAACCAGCATCCAGATGCCCATGGCTTGCAATTGCCGGGCGGCATAGGGATAATGCGCCAGCGCGTTGGTTAACAACGCTCTCAATGGGGGCTCTGTTGGTTCTCCCGCAACGCTACTCTGTTCACCAGGTCAGGTCCGGAAGGAAGCAGCCAGGGCAGACGACGTGTGTGCCGGGATGTAGCTGGCAGGGCCCCCACCCATTTCTGCCTCCGAAAAATCTTCTGCTTTAGATATCCTTGCTCTCAGGCTATTAATCCGTATAGATAAAGTGGTTTTATTAGCCCGGAAATATATTCTTCATTTTACTGAAATAATATTGTCATAAACCTGTAATAATAGACTGTCATTTTATTATCGGGTGTCTTTTTTCCGTCATAAGCAAAAAATATATATCTGGATTAGAAAGTTAACTTCGTGTATTAAATTAAACACGTATTCCGAAGGGAAGTGACAATCATGGCTACTGCGGTTTTAAACGTTAAAATTGATGAAGCGCTAAAAGAAAGACTTCGCCATTATGCCGAAGTAAATAATGAGAATTTAAGCGTGACCACAGAGAAACTGCTGCTGCTGGCGTTTGAAGCAGTAGAAGAGGCGGGAGTATCGGAAGAGGATATTGATAATCAGCATACGGAAGAAGAGAGCGTTTCTCCATTTACTCCTAAAGAAATCAAGGCACTACGTAAACTTCTGAAGAAGAGAAAATGAAACAACAACTGTCGACCGCCCATGACTACAAAGAGGCCTGCGATCTGTTGCGTTCAGGCTATGTAAAACATGTACGTCTTGGCTGGAATGTAGGAAGTGATGAGTTCTTTCGTATTGCGTCTGACTGGTGTGATACCGGCGCAAAAATAAAGAAAGAGGGTGAAGATTTTGTTATTTCACTGAAAGGTTTCCCCATTCCTCCTCAGCACTGATTCCTGATTGGTGAAAACAGCTGACTGCCTCTATGACAGTCAGCTGTTTTTATTATTTACAAAAAAAGTTTACACCAGGCTCCGTTTAATTGAGGGCGTGGTTTTGTTCAGGGCGAGCCACAACGGCTTGATCCTCAATAACGCTTGCTCGAGTTCTTCCGGGTCGAGCGAGAAAGGCATACGCAAATAGCGATCAAATGCCCCTGAAAGACCGAACCGCGTGCCGGTCCCCATATTGATCCCAATCGTCTCCGCCCGTGCGGCAAGCTGCGTTGCCAGCATCCCCGGCAGTTCAATCCAGTATGAAAGCCCGCCTTCGGCTTCATGGAAGGTCCAGTCCGGGAAATGTTCGCGCAGGAGTTCCCCACATCGGTTCCGTCGTTCCACCAGCATTTTCCGGCGAGCGGGCAAAAAGGTGTCGCTGTTGTCGATAAGCCACAGCGTTGCCAGCTGCTCCAGCAGAGGGGAGCCGAGGTCCAGCGTATCGCGCGCCTGAGCGAGCGCCGCAATGGTGCGTGAAGAGGCGCGGATCCAGCCCAGGCGTAATCCACCCCAGAAGCTTTTCCCGGCAGAGCCCAGCGTAATCACCGCCGCCCCGGGGTTGAATGATGCCAGAGGGGGCGGTGGCGGTGCATCAAACCAGAGATCGAGCATGGTTTCGTCTACGACCAGCGTGGTACGAGTCTGCGCGGCGATGTCGGTTATCGTCTGACGAGTGGCGGCGTCCATACAGCGTCCCGTTGGATTATGAAAATCCGGCATCAGGTAGGCCAGGCGCGGAGCCGTTTGGGCAACCGTTGCCGCGAAACCGTCGGTATCCCAGCCGCTTTCAGGCAGTGATACGCCTACTGGCCGGCAGAGTGCCCCCTGAATTGCGGCGATCGCCAGCGGGTAGGTTGGATGGTCGACGACGATGCGGTCGCCTGGCCCCGTCATCATGCGCAATACCAGCGCAAAGCCGCTGACCGCGCCATTTACTATCATCACTTCGTCTGCCCGCGTTGGCAGACCGCGCGCGGTATAGCGTGCGGCAATGGCTTCCCGCAGCGCGGGCAACCCAAGCTGGTCATAGCCCGTCAGCGCAAGGTGCTGGGTAATCGCCGTCAGCGCATGGGTATACGCCTGATGGATTTCGGGCCCGGCATTGAGTGCGGCGGTGGACAGGTCCAGCGCCGCGCTGGCCGCGGAAAGCGTGGGTACCGCGCGGGTATCCGGCAGGATCACGCGTGAGCCGCTGCCGTGGCGGCTTTCCAGGTAGCCCTCTTCCCGAAGATGGGCGAGCGCGCTGCCAACGGTGGTGCGGCTGACGTTTAGCGTACTGGCTAATTCCCTCTCACCCGGTAGACGCGTATTCAGCGCCAGTCTGCCATCCAGAATAAGCAGACGTAACGCATCGGCCAGCTGACGCCAGAGCGGCGTACGCGACGAGGATTGTTGCCAGTGACCTAAAAGGCGTGCCAGAGACTGGCTTCCGAAACGACGAGATGACATATGCAGTCCACTATTTAGAAACTGGACATTAATCATAGAGCCATTTTCACCCAATATAAAACTCTGGTTCACTGGAGAAGATAAAAAATGGTACGTCGTCTGCTACAGCTTTATGTCGGTTTAGGGCTTTATGGCCTTTCCACCGCGATGTTTATTCGTGCGGATCTGGGCGTCGATCCGTGGGACGTGTTTCACCTTGGGGTGGCCTTACAAACGGGGATGACCATTGGCACGGTCATCATTGTGACCGGTGCGGCGGTGCTTCTGCTGTGGATCCCGCTGCGTCAGATGCCCGGGCTGGGCACCCTCAGTAACGTTATCTGTATTGGCCTGGCGGCAGATGCTTCAATGGCCTTGATCCCTGAGTTGAGCTCGCTGCCTGCCCGTATCGCGCTGCTGGTATCCGGGATTGTCGCGAACGCCATAGCAACCGGGATGTATATCGGTGCAGGTTTTGGGTCAGGTCCGCGCGACGGCCTGATGACCGGGATCCACGCCCGGTTAGGCTGGTCAATCCGCAGCGTGCGCACCTCAATCGAAGTCTCCGTCCTGATCATCGGTTGCCTGCTTGGCGGGTCATTTGGTGTGGGGACAGTGATTTACGCCCTGACCATCGGCCCGCTTATCCAGCTCTGTTTGCCGTGGTTCCGTCAAAAGCCGCGTATCGAGACGGTTCCACAGCCGGAGCGGGTTGTTTAATTTTGCGAAGCGCTCACATGTTTTAATGGCGTTGCTGTGCCAGAATAGCGGCTTGTTCTCAAGCGATGCTGGACAGCATGAAAGCGATCACACTCTATGACGTTGCCCTCCTCGCGGGGGTGTCTTACCAGACCGTGTCCCGCGTGATTAATGACGCGGAGCACGTCTCCGCGCGAACGCGGGAAAAGGTGCAGCAGGCGATGGCAGAACTGCATTACGTGCCTAATCGGGGCGCACAGCAGCTGGCGGGGAAACGGACCCGCACGCTGGGTCTGATTACCACCGATCTGGCCCTGCATGCGCCCTCGCAAATTGTCTCAGCGGTAAAATCCCGGGCGGCAGAGCAGGGGGCAAGCGTCTTAATTTCAATGGTGGAACACGCTCAGCAATGCCAGGCTGCGGTACAGGAACTGCTGGCTCAGCGTGTAGAAGCCTTGCTGGTCAATGTCCCGCTGGACGATCCTGACGCAGAGCAACTTCAAAAAATGGCTTCGCCGGTGCCCGTCCTGTTCCTCGATGTTTCCCCTTCAGCGCAGGTCAACAGTCTGGTCTTTAACGCCGGGCAGGGGGCCACGCTGGGCGCGGAACATCTGATAACGCTTGGGCATCAGCGCATCGCCCTGCTCAGTGGACCAGACAGCTCCGTTTCTGCGCGTGCGCGTCTGGCGGGATGGAAAACGTCCCTGGCGCAAGCCGGCCTTGAAGCCGCTGACGAGGTTCATGGCGACTGGAGCGCCGCCTCCGGATATGAAAAAGGCCACCAGCTTTTATCCGGGGCGCAGTTACCTGACGCCATTCTGGTGGCGAACGATCAAATGGCGCTGGGCGTGATGCGCGCCTGCGCCGAGAAGGGCATTGCTGTACCGGGCCAGATATCGATTGTCGGGTTTGATGATACGGCTGACAGCGCCTGGTTTTCACCGCCGCTGACCACCGTTCGGCAGGCCTTTCGCGAGGCGGGCGAGCGCAGCGTGGAATGGCTGCTGACGCCAACGAGGGGAGAAAAATGCTGGCAAGTGCAGCTTCCCGTCACCCTGGTCGCGCGTCATTCGAGCGCTCCTCGCGCAGCCGATCGGGTTGATCGGGAAGAGCTTGCCCATCAACTGAGACATCTGGCATTGCTGGCTGAAAAAATCGCGCGGGGATAAATCTTTTGTGATCCGGCTCGCTACGTGAGGATCGGACACTTTACCCTTCTCTGTTGCCAGGGCATGTTGACTGAAATTGTGAGCGCTTCGCAAAGAGGTTATTATGTCTGACACATCATCGCTGACCCTCAGCGCACTTCTGGCTCGTCGGGACTGGGAAAACCCCGGGGTGACGCAGTGGAATCGCCTGGCGGCCCATGCGCCGTTTCACAGCTGGCGTGACGAAGTCTCGGCCAGAGAAGAGGCGAAAACCCCAAACAAACGTTTTCTCAACGGGATGTGGCAGTTTAGCTTTTTTGCTGCGCCAGAACAGGTTACGCAGGCATGGGTAGAAGAGGATTATACCGATGCCGTCGCGATGCCCGTTCCTTCGAACTGGCAGATGCAGGGCTTTGATACGCCAATCTACACCAATGTGACCTATCCGATCCCCGTCAATCCGCCCTGCGTTCCGACAGAGAATCCTACCGGTTGTTACTCGCTCACATTCGAGATGGATGACGCCTGGCTGCACGGCGGGCAAACCCGCATTATCTTCGACGGGGTGAACTCAGCGTTCCACCTCTGGTGCAACGGCCAGTGGATTGGCTATTCCCAGGACAGCCGCCTGCCGGCCGAGTTTGATCTCACTGACGCGCTGCATTCAGGCCAGAACCGTCTGGCGGTTATGGTGCTGCGCTGGTGCGACGGGAGCTATCTTGAAGATCAGGATATGTGGCGCATGAGCGGTATTTTCCGTGACGTATCGCTGCTGCATAAGCCTGAGACGCAGATTGCGGATTACCACGTTGTGACCGATCTCCACGCGGAGTGTGACCGCGCAATGCTTAACGTCGACGTCGTGCTGGCCGGTTCCTGCTATGCAGCCTGCGAAGTGGCCATCACCCTGTGGCGAAACGGCGAAAAATGCGCGAGCGTCACGCAGCGCCCCGGCTCTGCGGTGGTTGACGAGAGAGGGTGTTGGGCGGAGCGGTTAGCGGTGGCGATCCCCGTCAAAGAGCCTGCGCTGTGGAGTGCGGAAACGCCTGAACTTTACCGCCTGACAATTACGCTGCTGGATGCACAGGGTAATGTGCTGGAAGCTGAGGCGTGCGACGTCGGCTTCCGCCGGGTTGAAATCAGCAATGGTTTGCTGAAGCTCAACGGAAAACCGCTGCTGATTCGGGGTGTGAACCGCCATGAGCATCATCCGGAAAACGGGCAGGTGATGGATGAAGCAACGATGCGCCGCGATATCGAGCTGATGAAACAACACAACTTTAACGCCGTCCGCTGCTCGCATTACCCGAATCATCCGCTGTGGTACAGGCTTTGCGATCGCTACGGTCTGTACGTTGTGGACGAGGCCAATATCGAAACCCACGGCATGGTGCCAATGAGCCGTCTTGCTGACGATCCCCGCTGGCTGCCTGCCATGAGTGAACGCGTGACCCGCATGGTGCAGCGCGACCGTAACCATCCGTCCATTATCATCTGGTCTCTGGGGAATGAATCCGGACACGGTGCAAACCATGATGCGCTTTACCGCTGGCTGAAAACCACCGATCCGACGCGCCCTGTGCAGTACGAAGGCGGTGGGGCAAATACGGCGGCAACCGACATTGTCTGTCCTATGTACGCCCGGGTCGATCAGGATCAGCCGTTCCCGGCGGTGCCTAAATGGTCAATCAAGAAATGGATCGGCATGCCGGACGAAACGCGTCCGCTGATCCTCTGTGAATATGCCCACGCAATGGGCAACAGCTTTGGCGGGTTCGCCAAATACTGGCAGGCATTTCGCAGCCATCCGCGCCTTCAGGGCGGGTTCGTCTGGGACTGGGTCGACCAGGCGCTGACGAAGAAAGACGAAAACGGCAAACCCTTCTGGGCTTACGGCGGTGACTTCGGCGATAAACCGAATGACCGACAGTTCTGCCTGAATGGTCTGGTATTCCCGGATCGCACGCCGCATCCGGCGCTGTATGAAGCGCAGCGCGCGCAGCAGTTTTTCACCTTTATGTGCGTGAGTACCGCTCCGCTGGTGGTTGAGGTGAAAAGTGATTATCTGTTCCGCCATACCGTCAACGACGTGGCGAGATGGTCGGTTACCCGCGACGGGGAGGTGCTGGCTCAGGGTGAGGTTGCGCTTTCGATTGCCCCTCAGGGGCGGCAGCGTCTGGAAATCACGCTGCCGACGCTGACGACCGGGCCGGGGGAGGTCTGGCTTAATGTGGAGGTTATCCAGCCGCAGGCAACAGCCTGGTCACCGGCGAATCATCGCTGCGCGTGGGATCAGTGGCCGCTTCCGACGCCGCTGTACGTTACGCCGCAGCGGGCAGTCGGGATCCCGCCGGTATTAACAGAGCGGGATGATGTGCTGGAGATTACCCATGGAGAGCAACGCTGGCAGTTCGATCGCGCCTCGGGAAACCTGACGCAGTGGTGGAACAAGGGCGTTGAAACGCTGCGCTCGCCGCTGACGGATAACTTTACCCGTGCGCCGCTGGATAATGACATCGGCGTGAGCGAAGCCACGCAAATCGATCCGAATGCCTGGGTTGAACGCTGGAAAGCGGCCGGAATGGTGGAGATGTCGGCGCGGCTGCTGCAGTGTGAAGCGGAACGGCATGCCAATGACGTGGTCGTGACCACGCGACATGTCTGGGAGTATCGGGGGAAGGCACTGTTTTTAAGCCATAAGGTCTGGCGGATTGACGATTCCGGCGTACTGCACGGAGATGTGCAGGTTCAGGTGGCTTCAGATATTCCCGAACCCGCACGCATCGGCCTGAGCGTCCAGCTGGCTCAGGTACCGGATACGGTGCGCTGGCTGGGGCTGGGCCCGTTCGAGAACTATCCGGACAGGAAGCTGGCGGCGCAGCAGGGGCGCTGGACGTTGCCACTTGATGCGATGCAGACACCCTACATTTTCCCGACAGAAAATGGTCTGCGCTGTGACACCCGAGAACTCGCCTGCGGCTCGCACGTGCTTCAGGGAAATTTCCATTTCTCTGTCAGTCGCCACAGCCAACAGCAGCTTCGTGAGACAACGCATCAGCACTTACTGCGGGATGAGCCGGGCTGCTGGCTCAATCTGGATGCATTCCATATGGGCGTTGGCGGTGATGATTCCTGGAGCCCAAGCGTTTCACCTGAATTCATCCTGCAAAACCGTCATCTCCGCTATAGCTTTAGCTGGCATCAGAACGCACTGTAGCGCGCCAGTCGCGGCCACTATGGGTGGCCGCGTCGCTCAGGATAAAATCCCGCTCAGCCCGTGAAGACTCATGTAGATCCCGACGAGGGTAATCAGTGCCGCAGATATCCAGGGCGCTTTTCGCGAAAACTCGCTGAAACCCGGCCAGCGCTTCGTCGCGTGCTTAAGGCTTAAGGCGGCAATCGCGCCTGAAGCCACCAGCGTCAGTGCGAGACCAATACTGAAGCTGAACACCAGCGTTGCGCCGAGTGCGAAATGTTTGAGCTGCAGGCAAATCAGCAGCACCGTGATGGACGCCGGGCAGGGAATAAGCCCGCCCGTGAGGCCAAACAGGGCGATCTGCCCGGTAGTGACGTTTTGCCCGTTGAATCGACGGTTAATATCCTGAGCATGCGCGCGCTGGTGGGCGTCTTGCCACTCTTCCTCAACCAGTTGGTGACCATGGTCGTGATGATGATCATGATGATGGTCGTGGTCGTGGTGATGGTCATGATCATGATGATGATGCTCGTGCGGCTGGCTCTCTTTCCAGGTGCGCCAGGCCATCCAGAGCGCGATCGCAATGATCAGCACGCCGGAGATCAGCTGGAACCAGGGCTCAGAGGTATGAGCATCCCAGCCCCGCCCAAACCATAATCCCGCCATCGCAATGATCCACACCACCGCCGTATGAGACAGGGTTGCGGCAAGCCCCAGAAGGATCGCCTGCTTAAGAGTCCCGCGTATCGCCACGATAAAAGCGGCCATCATCGTTTTTGAGTGGCCCGGTTCAAGGCCATGCAGCGCACCGAGCAAAATAGCGCTGGGCACAAATAGCCAGGCGTTGCCCTGTTGCAGAAGAGAAGCAAAATCGTTCATTGAATATTCCGGGAGAAAAAGCGTGTGGTGATACTACTCCCCCCCAGTAGTTCAATACTACCCCCCAGTAGAAAAATACTCAGGGGGAGTAGGGCGTGATATGCTTCAAACGTCAAAAAAGGGGAAAGAGATGTCACATACGGTTCGCGACAAGAAGATGTTATTAACCCGCCTGAAAAAAATTCAGGGGCAGAGCAACGCGCTGGAAAAAATGCTCAATAGCGACCACGAATGCGCCGATGTTCTCCAGCAGCTGGCGGCGATCCGTGGAGCGGTCAACGGCATGATGATGCAGGTGATCGAAGGCCATTTAACCGATCACGTGGTGAAAGAGCCTGAAGAAGAGCAGCGTGAAGCCGATCTTGGCGTGGTTTTAAAGGTGATGAAATCCTATCTTAAGTAGAATGCGTCTTGAGGTTGATTTCCGCCCAGAGAATAAATTCCTCCTTTGGCAGCGCCTTGCTGTAGTACCACCCCTGTCCATACTGTACCCCGTGAAGGTGCAGCCAGCGAAGTTGCCCGTCGGTCTCGATACCCTCTGCCACCATGGCGAGATTCAGCGATTTCGCCATTTCAATAATATGCGGGGTGACGTTTTTATACTCCAGCGCGTCCACAAACGACTTATCAATCTTTAACGTGTCGACGTCCAGATCCTGGAGATAGCTCAGGCTGGAATAACCGGTACCAAAATCATCAATATAGATGGCATGACCCGAACGGCGGAATGCCGCGATGGCCGGTGCGCTGATTTTAGGATCGGCAAAGCCGCGCTCGGTTAACTCAAGGGCGATCTGTCTGGGATGGATTTTCCACTTATTGAGCAACTGGCTCAGCAGAGGCGGCAACTTGCCCGAGAGTAAATCGGCGGGCGCAAGGTTGATGGAAATATGCTGATCGCCATGCAGATGAAGCCAGTGACCCATATCCTCAAACACTTTTTCGATGACTAACTGCGTCAGCTGCGAAATAAGTCCCGTCTGTTCCGCTAGCGGAACGAAAATATCCGGTGAGAGATAGCTCCCGTCAGGCTGAGGCCAGCGGGCAAGCGCCTCTGCACCGACAATTTTCCCACTGCAGAGCGCCACAATGGGCTGGTAGTTAACCACAAATTCGCGGTTATTAATCGCATCAAGCAGCCTGTAGCGTGGGGATTGTATACGCCGCAGGATGCGCAGAACAAAAAGCGCGGCAAGCAGGCTTATCAACACGCCAAACGGCAGCCAGAAAAGAAGTTGCCGATGCCAGGTTTCAGCCAGCGGTTTTAACGCCGCCCAGGCGACGATATTAAACCCCAGTTCAGGAACAGGCTTAATAATATACATTGAGCCGTTGTACTGAACGCGGGTCATTTGCCCATCGACAATCATGTTGCGGATATAAGGAGCAAGCGTGTTGCTGCTGGCAAAAACGAGGTGCGTTGAGCTGCCTACCAGCGCGGCATCAATTGCGATTTCACCGAAAGGGATCACGTCCACCAACGAGGCTGGATCGATCAGCACAAGGTAATGGCCTTTGCCCAGCGCGGCCATATAGCGGTTAAAACCAAGATCGTTTTGCGTGGTCAGCCAGGCGCTGTAACCATCTTCAGTAATACGCATGGGGGGCGGGAAAGCGGCCGCGTCGCTGTCTTGTTCCAGCGAGGAGCAGAGGGGCTGCAGGTTGTCGATGTAGATCACTTCCTGGACATAGCGCCATGAGAAAGCAACCCGACGCATTTCCCGTAAATGCAGATAACTACAGGGAGGCCCCTCAAAGGCCTGAAGCCGGGCCAGCGCTTCTTTTGCCTGATCAATAACCCTGTCTGTACGAAGCAGCACGCGGGAAGCGTAACTATCAATCACATCGACAAATTTTTCCTCCGCCTGGCGATGCGCCAGCCAGATGCTGAGGCAAATCGGTACCAGCACAGAAAAGATCAGTATGCCTGTGACCAGGCTGACCAGATGTCGGGTTTTCATGCTGCTGTTTCCTTTCTCATATGCCCGTTTACGGGCACAGAG
This sequence comes from Enterobacter sp. RIT637, assembly GCF_019718755.1. Lineage (NCBI taxonomy): Bacteria > Pseudomonadati > Pseudomonadota > Gammaproteobacteria > Enterobacterales > Enterobacteriaceae > Enterobacter > Enterobacter sp. RIT637. The sequence continues at coordinate 67,900 of NZ_JAIHAZ010000013.1, read as the reverse complement.
TCGCTTGTCGGAGGCGAAAGATTTTACCGCGAAATGATATAGTTATAGCACGCAGGTGTCATAATTTTCATTTTGTCGCAGACCTTTAAGAAAGTTTTGCGAGGAAAGGGGGGAATTTTCAGGGGTTGTTTTTTCAACTGAGCCTGGATATTATTTTGTTATGTTATAACAAAACATGAAGAGCGTAAGATGAAACCTGATATCCATCCAGCCTATCGCACCGTGGTGTTTCACGACACCAGTGCCAACGAATACTTTAAAGTCGGATCGACCATCAAGACCGACCGTGAAATTGAGCTCGACGGTGAAACGTATCCGTACATCACCATCGAAGTCTCTTCAAAATCACACCCGTTTTATACCGGTAAGCAGAAAACGTTCTCGACGGATGGCAGCGCTGCGCGCTTCCGCAAACGCTTTGGCGGCTTTCTTAATGCGAAGCGGGGTTAACCATGCAGGTACTTAACTCGCTGCGCAGTGCGAAACAGCGTCACCCGGATTGCCAGATCGTCAAACGCAAGGGACGCTTGTACGTCATTTGCAAATCGAACCCGCGCTTTAAAGCCGTACAGGGACGTAAAAAAAGACGCTAAACGCGCGTATCACGCCAACTTTCCAGGGATCTGATCTGCTTGCCATCGGCGGTAAAATTGTCGGTGGCAAGCCAGTTTTCAAACGCTTTCGCCAGCATCGGCCACTCGCTGTCGATGATTGAGAACCAGTCCGTATCCCGGTTATGACCTTTTGTCACCAGAGCCTGACGAAAGCGTCCTTCAAACTGAAATCCCAGACGGAGCGCTGCCTTGCGGGAAGGTTCGTTCAGGCTGTTACATTTCCATTCATAGCGGCGGTATCCCAGCACGTCGAACGCATACTGCATCAGAAGATATTGCGCTTCTGTGGACATCGGCGTGCGGCTAAGAAGGGGGGAGAAATGAACGTGTCCCACCTCCATAACACCGTTTGTCGGATCGATACGCATCAGCGCCAGCGTACCGACCGGTGCCTGAGTCTGATGATCAATGACGGTGAAATGCATCGGATCCGGTAATTCGCACACGCTTGCCACCCACGCGGCGAATTCGCCTGCGGTGGCATCAGGCTCACGCAGCAACCACGTCCAGCTGCGGGTATCTTCTGCAAGAAGATAGGCAGAAAAGAGGGCATCGGCATGTTCCACACGCAGCGGCTCCAGCCGGCAGTAGCGCCCATGAAGATTCACCCGGGAAGGGTGCGGGCGGGGTTGCCAGTCGATAAGTTCATCGCCAACAGGTTGTCCAAACTGATTGAATGTGCTCATATTATTTTCCGCTCTGCTGTAATTGATCCCAGAGTAAATAAATGCTGGTTCCTTAAAAAGTACCAGTGAGGTATGTTCTGGTGGTACCACGGAGCGTGAAAAAATGAATATACCTGGCGATGAGTTTTATACCCTGATCAACGCTGCGCTGAAAAAGCGCGGTGAAGAGACGTTGCAGCGCACGCTGTATCTTGCCATGCGTGAAGCAATCCTGCAGGGAAGGCTGCAGGCTGAAAGCCGCTTACCGGGCTCCCGCATGATTGCGCAGCAGCTTTCCGTGTCCCGTAACACCGTCAATGCAGCGCTTGAGCAACTCTCGCTCGAAGGGTATCTGCTGCGCAGTCGTCAGGGCACGCGCGTGGCGCAACTGGCGCAGCGTGGAAATCGACAGGACTTTCCCGAACCGAGCGTCACGCTGGCTAAGCGGGTGACGCAGCTGCCAGAGCCGACGCCGCGGGAGACGCCGGTACTCGCTTTTACGCCCGGTACGCCCTCCATCAATTATTTTCCGCTTCCGCTCTGGCGGCGCTTGTACGATCGCGTTTTACGCGAGGAAGGGAGTGCATTGCTTGGCTATGGCGATCCGGCCGGGGAACCCTCATTACGTGAGGCGATTGCCCGTCATCTTGCCCTGTCGCGGGGGATTGTTTGCGATGCCAGCCAGATTGTTATTACCGAGGGCGCTCTGGAAGGGGTGAATCTCTGCACGCAGCTTTTGAGCGAGCCGGGGGATATCGCATGGATTGAAGATCCTGGCTACGCGGGGGCAAAGAGCGCGTTTGCGAAATCGGGATTAACGATGGTGGGCATGCCCGTGGACGACGAGGGAATGAACTGGGAAGGGCAACATGCCGCGCGACCTGCACTCATCTTTACTTCGCCTTCACATCAGTTTCCCTACGGGAGCGTGCTGAGCGCGCGTCGGCGTTTGTCATTGCTGGCGCTGGCGCTTCAGAATAAGGCCTGGATTATCGAGGATGACTACGACAGCGAGTTTCGGTATTCCGGGGAACCGGTGCCAGCAATGCTGGGAATGGTCAACAACGCGCCGGTCGTTTATCTGGGAACATTCAGTAAAACGCTGTTTCCGTCGCTGAGAATGGGGTTTATGGTCATCCCATCGTCGCTGGCAAACGCGACGCGGCCGGCCATTGGGGCGTTATTGCGCGGAGGGCATCGTGCGGAACAGCGTACGCTGGCGCTGTTTATTGAAGAGGGCCATTACGCTCGCCATCTTGCCGCCATGCGTCGTCTCTATCGGAAACGCTACCGGCAGCTGCGCGACGTGCTCAACGCTGAGCTACATGTCGCGCATCGTGTGCTGGCGGCGGAGGGCGGTATGCACCTGACGGTGGCAATTGACGGGATTAATGACAAGGCGATTGTTCAGCAGGCGAGGGCATTCCAGCTGGCCCCCGCGGCGTTAAGCGGTTACTACCTGACGCCGAAGCAGGGGCAAACCGGTCTGGTTCTGGGGTACGGTAATACCTCTGCTTCTCAGTTTGCGTCAGGTATCCGACGCCTACAGACGCTGATTACACAGCAGCAGGACGGGAAAGCGTAAAGACGTCATAGAAAGAGAGCTGGCCTTTGGTTGAAACCATTTTTTGCAGCTTCTCTTTCTGGCCGGACTCCACCGCGGGGGAGTGTAAAATGCTGTCGATCAATTCTGTCGGCACAAAGCGCGTGTTGTACCACTCGCCGTTATAGCAAACCCGGAAATCGAGTACGTCGATATCTTCATAGCGGTAGCGTGGATTAACGTCGAAGAAGAAAAAGGCGTTAAACACCACAAACAGCACAACGAGCAGCCAGACGGAATCCACCAGGGTTTCGGAGGTCAGCATCACCACAAGCGTTGCCAGCCAGGCAGCGTACATGGCGACAAACAGTCCCGGATGTTTGCGGATAAAGCTAATGCTAAAACGCGGGCGATTGTCGCGCTTTTCACGGTGGTTAAGATCGTCGATGGTGGCGGTGAGCAGGCGCTGTATCTCGGTCATTTTCTGCCTTCATGATTGTTGAAAATACAGGGGATCTGCCTATTTTAGGGGAGCAGCCTGGCTGAAAAAAGTAACAGTCAGGCGCTAAAAGACCATAACAGTTGGCTCCCCGATACCTTAGAGCATCTTGATGATTTTTGCCGGGTTGCCGCCCACAACAGCATTGGCCGGCACATCTTTTGTCACCACCGCGCCGGAAGCTACTACCACATTATCACCCAGCGTGACGCCTGGATTAATGACGGCACGCCCGCCAATCCAGACGTTATTGCCAATGGTCACGGGCTTGCCAAACTCGACGCCGCTATTGCGTTCATCGGGATCCAGCGGATGGGTTGCCGTGTAAATATGTACGCCCGGTGCCAGCATGCAGTTGTCGCCAATATGAATAGGGCAGACATCCAGCATCACGCAATCGAAGTTAGCGTAAAATTCTTTACCCAGATAAATGTTGTAGCCGTAGTCACAGCGGAAACTCGGCTCGATATACGCGCCTGCACTTTGTCCTAAAAGTTCCGCCAGAATGTTCTGGCGTTCAGTTTTCTCGTCAGGGGCGGTGTGGTTATAGCGATGAATAAGATGGCGGGCCCGCAGTCGATCGCCCCGTAACGTCTCATCACCAGGGCAGTAATGTTCACCTGCAATCATCTTCTGTTTTTCTGTGCTCATATAGGAACCTCTCTGGACATTATTACTGCAGAGTAATAGGGATAGGCCAGTAAGGGAACGTTCCCGGAAAACCTGTGTGATAACAGTCACAACATTGTTGCTGATGAGCACGTTTTACACGGAGACCTGCTTTCGCACAGGGAGCGTAAGTCGAAAGGTGTATACAAATCAGAACGTGACGTAGAACCTCTACAGATACACGCTAAAGATTAACGAACAAATTTCCACACGGACGTTGGGATTTTGTCATACAGCTTATTCATGGTCAGCTCAGCAAGACGATGGTCAGCGGCTGAATAAAATACAGCCAGTTCATTATCAGACAGCTCGTATTTATTTTTTTCGATGACACGTTCGAGCGTGTCTATTGACTGACAACGTCGCAAGCGCATCAAATAATCGACTTTTGTTAATGGTTTATCAGACATAAATTCACCTTAGTAATTGTAATAATTTTAACAGGAAAGACTAACCGGGTTTGCTCTGCTCACGTTGACGAAGCAGCGGAATAGCCGATTTCCCGATTTACGCCATTTTTGCAAATCCTGGGCGTTAATGCCGTAGCTGCTGAACAACATAAAGGTGTCATCCAGGTATTCGTCAATTTGCTCAATGAGCTTATTATCTTCATTGTACTTAATTTTATAATTAAGTGCGAAGGTTGCAATATGCTCTATCAGCTCGTTCAACTGTAAATTGATCGCAGACGTTGGGTCATTCACCCAGCCATGGTTACTTTCATCAAGATTGGCAAGGCAGTCATGGTACAAGGATTCGCAGAGAAATTTCAACTGCGCGATATCATGCCTTTTTGGCGAGTACTCGTCCATAGCGCATCCCCTTCTGAGTGATTTCTTACTCACCGAACATCATGTCGGGATGGATACAACATACTTAGCCGCACGGGTGCTGTGTTCCTGATAACTCTAACTATAAGCCACTCTGATCGAGATTTCACCGCGCTATTACGAAAAATTACAATTAAAACCTGATACTGCGAGCGATTACGCAAATGCCCGGCCTGAACAGAACGTTTTTATCCGAATTAACACTGATTTTTTATCGCGTCCTTACGTTTCATTGATTTAGCGTAAACAGTCAGACTAAAACCTGATTCGGACTTTTCTTTGCTCGACAGTAGCGCTAGGAATATTCCTAATAATTTACGCGGCGAAATGAAATTAAAAAAATCATGAATTCGCCGATTAAGTTTTCAGTTAATTATGATATGCCTTATAAAGATGACAGAAAATAAATAGCACCACAATAAGCGTAATTTATGATTTTTTTGAAATGAAAAAGGCCGCAAATGCGGCCTTTTTATCATATGAAACCGGTATCAGTGAGGTTCTACCGAATGACTGTGCTCAACGTCTTCATTCTTACGGCTGAAGCGGCGGCGAACCACCACGAAGAACACCGGTACGAAGAAGATCGCAAGTACGGTCGCGGTGACCATCCCACCCATTACGCCGGTCCCTACTGCGTTCTGCGCGCCGGAGCCCGCACCGGAGCTGATAACCAGCGGCATTACGCCGAGGATAAATGCCAGAGACGTCATCAGGATTGGACGCAGACGCATACGAACGGCTTCGAGCGTCGCCTCAATCAGACCTTTGCCTTCTTTCTCCATCAGATCTTTGGCGAATTCCACGATAAGTATCGCGTTCTTCGCCGACAAGCCAATGGTTGTCAGCAGGCCCACCTGGAAGTAAACGTCGTTGGTCAATCCACGGAACGTTGCGGCAAGCAGCGCACCGATAACCCCCAGTGGAACAACCAGCATAACGGAGAACGGAATCGACCAGCTCTCATACAGTGCCGCCAGACACAGGAACACCACGATCAGTGAAATGGCGTACAGGGCAGGGGCCTGGTTCCCGGACAGACGTTCCTGATAGGACATGCCGGTCCAGTCATAGCCGATGCCTGCAGGCAATTTACTGGCGAGTTCTTCCATCAGGTTCATCGCTTCACCGGTGCTTCGACCCGGCGCAGCCTGACCCAGGATTTCCATTGATGGCAACCCGTTATAGCGTTCCAGACGCGGTGAACCGTATTCCCAGCGCGAGGTTGAGAAGGCGGAGAACGGCACCATCTGCCCATCGCTGCCGCGAACGTACCAGTTGTTGATGTCGTTCGGCAACATGCGGTACTGCGCTTCGGACATCACGTACACCTTCTTCACACGACCACGGTCGATGAAGTCGTTGACGTAGCTACCGCCCCAGGCTGCGCCCAGCGTGGTATTGATGTCGCTGATGGACACGCCCAGCGCCTGGGCTTTTTCCTGGTCGATGTCGATTTTATACTGCGGCGTATCTTCCAGACCGTTTGGACGCACGCCGACCAGCAGGTCAGGGTGTTTAGCCACTTCACCAAACAGCTGGTTACGCGCCTGAGTCAGTTTCTCGTGACCCAAACCGCCCTGGTCAATCAGCTGGAAGTCGAAACCGGTCGCCGTACCCAGTTCAACAATCGCTGGCAGGTTAAAGGCGAAGACCATCGCATCTTTAATCTGCGAGAAGGTGCCCATGGCGCGGCCGGTGATCGCTTCAACTTTGTTCTCTTCGCCCGGACGTTCAGACCAGTCTTTCAGAGAAACGAAGGCGATACCGGTGTTCTGACCACGACCCGCAAAGCCAAAGCCGTTAACCGCAAACACGGATTCAACGTTGTCTTTCTCTTTGGTGAGGTAGTAGTCCGTCACTTCGTCCAGCACTTTCTGGGTACGCTCTTGCGATGCACCCGCCGGGAGCTGCGCCATCGTCAGGAACACGCCCTGGTCTTCATCCGGCAGGAACGAGCTTGGCAGACGAACGAACAGGAAAGCCATGCCCACCACGATGATGATATAGAGCAGCAGATAACGACCGGTGCTGCGCAGGATGTTGCCCACGCTGTCGGTGTAATGGTGCGTGCTCTTATCAAACATGCGGTTAAACCAGCCGAAGAACCCTTTGTGCTCGCCGTGACCGCCTTTCTGAATTGGCTTCAGCATGGTGGCACACAGGGCAGGCGTCAGGATCAACGCCACCAGTACGGACAGCGCCATCGCGGAAACGATGGTAATAGAGAACTGACGGTAAATCGCACCGGTTGAGCCCCCGAAGAAGGCCATCGGGATAAATACCGCAGACAGCACCATCGCGATACCGACCAGCGCGCCCTGGATTTGCCCCATGGATTTACGGGTCGCTTCCTTCGGCGGCAGGCCTTCCTCCGCCATCACACGCTCGACGTTCTCTACCACAACGATGGCGTCATCCACCAGCAGGCCGATGGCGAGCACCATCCCGAACATCGTCAGGGTGTTTATCGAGTAGCCGAATATCGACAGGATCGCGAAGGTCCCGAGCAGTACGACCGGCACGGCAATTGTTGGGATCAGCGTCGCACGGAAGTTTTGCAGGAACAGGTACATCACCAGGAATACCAGGATGATCGCCTCAACCAGCGTCTTAACCACTTCGTGAATCGAGATTTTTACGAACGGCGTGGTGTCGTACGGGTAAACGATTTTCAGACCTGACGGGAAGAAGGGTTCCATCTTCTTCAGCTCTGCGCGGATCGCCGTGGCGGTGTCCAGGGCGTTTGCGCCTGTCGCCAGTTTGATACCCAGACCGGAAGCCGGTTTGCCGTTGAACTTCGCGATGATGTCGTAGTTCTCACCGCCCAGCTCCACTTTCGCCACGTCGCGCAGGCGGACCTGAGAACCGTCCTGATTCACTTTCAGCAGAATTTTGCTGAACTCATCGGCGGAGGTCAGACGCGTCTGTGCGATGATCGAGGCGTTAAGTTGCTGGCCTTTCACCGGCGGCGTACCGCCGAGCTGACCGGCTGCTACCTGGGCGTTCTGCGCTTTAATCGCGCTGATCACGTCAACCGGCGTCAGCTGGAAGTTGTTCAGCTTGTTCGGATCCATCCAGATACGCATCGCGTACTGGGAACCAAACAACTGAACGTCACCCACACCTGAAGTACGGCTGATGGCGTCCTTCATGTTGGCGCCCACGTAGTCGGAAATATCCTCCTGCGTCATGGTGCCGTTGGTGTTGATAACGCCGACAACCATCAGGAAGCTACTGGACGATTTCTCGACGCTCACACCCTGCTGTTGTACTTCCTGCGGCAGCAGCGGCATCGCCAGCTGCAGTTTGTTCTGCACCTGAACCTGCGCGATGTCAGCATCGGTACCTGACTCGAAGGTCAGGGTGATCTGAACCGTACCGGTTGAGTCACTGTTGGAGGACATGTACATCAGGTTATCGATACCGTTCATGTTCTGTTCGATAACCTGAGTCACGGTGTCCTGCACCGTTTTGGCATCAGCCCCTGGGTAGGTTGCGGAGATCGTCACCGCCGGTGGCGCAATCGTTGGATATTGCGCGACGGGCAGCTTCAGGATCGCAAGTCCCCCAGCTAGCATGATGATTATGGCGATCACCCACGCAAATATGGGGCGATCGATAAAGAAATTAGGCATGTCTTAACGGCTCCTGTTTAAGTTAAGACTTGGTTTGTTCTGACTGGCCAGCGGCCGAAGCTTGTTGTTTATCGTCAGACTTCACTTCCTGTGCTTTTACCTGCGCGCCAGGACGAACTTTTTGCAAACCAGTGATAATCACGCGATCGCCATCTTTCAGACCTTCCGTCACCAGCCATTTATCGCCAATCGCCTGCGTAGCAGTGATATTGCGCGTTTCGACTTTGTTATCTGCCCCAACAACCAGTGCGCTCGCATCGCCGCGTGGCGTACGGGTCACACCCTGCTGTGGAACCAGAAGTGCGGTTGGATTCGTCCCTTCTTCCAGACGCGCGCGAACGAACATACCAGGCAACAGCGTGTTGTCCGGGTTCGGGAAAATCGCACGTAAGGTGATGGAACCGGTGGTCTGGTCGACCGTTACATCAGAGAATTCCAGTGTGCCTGACTGTGGGTATTTGATACCGTCATTGGTAACAAGCTCCACTTTGGCTTTGCCGTTTTCCTGTTGCAGCTTGCCGCTTGCGAGCTCTTGCTTCAGACGCAGGAAATCATTGCTGGACTGTGTGACGTCAACATAGATTGGATCAAGCTGCTGCACGGTCGCCATCGCTGTGGCCTGACCGTTCTGCACCAGCGCCCCTTCCGTGACGGAAGATTTACCAATACGACCGCTGATAGGGGAGGTCACTTTGGTGTAGGCCAGGTTAATACGCGCGGTTTCGACGGCAGCTTTCGCGGCAACGACCGCAGCGTTGGTTTGCTGTGCATCCGCCAGTGCAGTATCGTAATCCTGTTGACTGATGTACTGCGTACCGAGCAGTTTTTTATAGCGGCTCAGCGTGAGCTGGGAGATTTTGGCAGCAGCTTCAGCTTTCGCCAGATCGCCTTTCGCGCTTTCATAAGACGCCTGATAGGTTGCTGGATCAATCTGATACAGAGACTCACCGGCTTTCACATCACCGCCTTCCGTGAAGTTACGTTTCAGGATAATACCGCTCACCTGAGGACGCACTTCCGCAATGCGGTAAGCACTTGTACGGCCTGGTAATTCTGTGGTGATTTGTAGAGGTTCAGATTTGAGCGTCACGACGCCTACTTCTGGCGCCTGCTGAGCTCCTTGTTGAGCCGGTTTGTCGTCACATCCTGTTAGCGCTAAGCTGCCTGAGAGCATCAGAACGACCGCCAGAGGCGTTAACCCTCTGTTTTTGTTCATATGTAAACCTCGAGTGTCCGATTTCAAATTGATCAAGGGTCCTGAGTCTAAAAACCCATTGCTGCGTTTATATTATCGTCATGCTATGGTACATACATTCATAAATGTATGTAAATCTGACTCCTGTAAATTCACTGACATATGGCACGAAAAACCAAACAACAAGCGCTGGAAACCCGACAACACATTCTGGATGTGGCGATTCGTTTGTTCTCTCAGCAGGGTGTCTCGTCAACCTCGCTGGCGCAGATTGCTCAGGCCGCGGGCGTCACGCGGGGAGCGATTTACTGGCATTTTAAAGACAAGTCAGATCTGTTTGGTGAAATCTGGGAGCTTTCAGAATCCAACATTAGCGATCTAGAGACTGAGTATCGGGCAAAATTCCCCGACGATCCACTCTCAGTATTAAGAGAAATTCTAGTATATATCCTTGAAGCAACGGTAGTTGAAGAACGTCGCAGGCTAATGATGGAAATTATTTTTCATAAATGCGAGTTCGTGGGCGAAATGGCGGTCGTCCAGCAGGCGCAGCGTAGCCTGTGTCTGGAGAGCTATGACCGTATCGAACAGACGCTAACGCAATGTATTCAGGCAAAAACATTACCGGCTAACCTGCTGACGCGACGCGCCGCCATTCTGTTGCGCAGCTATGTCTCCGGGCTGATGGAAAACTGGCTATTTGCGCCACAATCCTTTGATCTTAAAAACGAAGCTCGTAGCTACGTCGCCATTTTGCTGGAGATGTTGCAATTTTGCCCGACGCTGCGTGACGAAACCCACTCCGTTACTGCCTGACCGTAACCAGGATTTATCCTGGAGGTTCATGTTCTTGCTATTCTGCTTTCAGCGGGCGTGATATTCTTCACGCCGGACTATTTTCGGTCATTTCTCACATCATACTCACGACTATGCTGCACACCAAACGCTCGCAACATCCTGTTCTTGCACTATTTTTTGCTATGCTGTTTTTCCTGGCTTCCGCGCCGCTTTCGTATGCTCGCGCAGATAATGCCAGCGATATCCCTTCGCGTGCCGATGTTCAGGCGCAGCTGGATACGCTGAATAAACAAAAAGAACTCTCGCCTCAGGAGAAACTCGTCCAACAGGATCTGACGGAAACGCTGGAAACGCTGGATAAAATTGAACGCGTAAAAGCAGAAACGGCTCAGCTTCGCCAGAAGGTCGCGCAGGCCCCGGACAACATGCGCAAGGCGACAGAGGCGCTGAACGCGCTGAGTGACGTCGATAACGATGACGAAACCCGCAAAACGCTGGCGTCGCTCTCACTGCGCCAGCTGGAGTCGCGCGTGGCGCAATTGCTGGACGATCTCCAGACCGCGCAGTCCGATCTCTCCACCTATAACAGCCAGCTTGTCTCGCTGCAAACGCAGCCTGAGCGCGTGCAAAACGCGATGTACACCGCGTCTCAGCAGCTTCAGCAGATCCGCAACCGCCTGAATGGGACGGCTGTGGGAGATGGCGCGTTACGCGCTACGCAGCAAACGTTGTTGTTGATTCAGCAGACGCTGCTTAACGCGGAAATTGAACAGCAGCGTAAGAGCCTTGAAGGCAATACGGTGCTGCAGGATACGCTGCAAAAACAGCGTGATTACGTCACCGCCAACATTAATCGTCTTGAGCACCAGCTCCAGCTGTTGCAGGAGGCGGTTAACAGTAAACGCCTGACGCTGACGGAAAAAACCGCTCAGGAAGCCGTATCGCCAGACGAAACCGCACGCATTCAGGCCAACCCGCTGGTGAAGCAGGAGCTTGAGCTTAACCATCAGTTAAGTGAGCGTCTGATTCAGGCCACCGAAAACGGTAACTCGCTGGTACAGCAGAATATTAAAGTCAAAAACTGGCTGGATCGCGCGCTGCAGGCGGAACGTAACATTAAAGAGCAGATTGCGGTTCTGAAAGGGAGCCTTCTGCTGTCGCGAATTTTGTACCAGCAGCAGCAGACGCTGCCGTCCGCCGACGAGCTGGAGGACATGACCAACCGCATTGCGGATTTACGTCTGGAGCAGTTTGACGTCAACCAGCAGCGCGATGCGCTTTTCCAGAGCGATACCTTTGTCGCGAAAGTGGAAGAGGGCCATTCCAGCGAGGTGAACCCTGAAGTTCACGACGCGCTGTTGCAGGTCGTCGATATGCGACGCGAGCTGCTCGACCAGCTCAACAAACAGCTGGGCAATCAGCTGATGATGGCCATTAACCTGCAGATCAACCAGCAGCAGCTGGTGAGCGTCTCGAAAAGCCTGCAGGAGATTTTGACCCAGCAGATTTTCTGGGTGAACAGCAACAAGCCGATGGACTGGGACTGGGTCAAATCCTTCCCTGAGACGCTGAAATCGCAAATCAAGAGCATGAAAATCACCGTCAACTGGGAAAAAGCCTGGCCTGCGGTGATGATTGCCTTCCTCGCAGGCCTGCCGCTGTTGCTGATTGCGGGTCTGATCCGCTGGCGTTTAAAATGGCTGAAACAGTATCAGGCGAAGCTGGCGTCGGAAGTGGGGCAACTGCGTAACGACAGCCAGCTGCACACCCCGAAAGCGATCCTGATTGACCTGATCCGCGCGCTGCCGGTCTGCCTGCTGATTCTGGCCACCGGGCTGATTCTGCTCACGATGCAGCTCAACATTAGCGACCTGCTCTGGGCGTTCAGCAAAAAGCTGGCGCTGTTCTGGCTGGTATTTGGTCTCTGCTGGAAAGTGCTGGAAAAAGACGGGGTGGCGGTGCGCCACTTCAACATGCCGGAACAACTTACCAGCCACTGGCGTCGCCAGATTGTGCGCATCAGCCTCGCGCTGCTGCCGCTGCACTTCTGGTCTGTCGTGTCTGAACTCTCACCGCTGCATTTGATGGACGACGTGCTGGGGCAGCTGGTTATTCTGCTGAACCTGCTGCTGATTGCCGTTCTAATGTGGCCGATGTGCCGCGACAGCTGGCGTGATAAAGAGTCCCACAACCTTCGTCTGGCGACCGTAACGGTGCTGGCGATCATTCCGCTGGCGCTGATGGTATTGACGGCAACGGGCTACTTCTATACCACGCTGCGCCTGTCGGGCCGCTGGATCGAAACGGTTTATCTGGTGATTGTCTGGAATCTGCTGTTCCAGACCGTGCTGCGCGGGTTGAGCGTGGCGGCGCGGCGTATCGCCTATCGCCGCGCGATCGCGCGTCGTCAGCATCAGGTGAAAGAGGGTGCTGAAGGCGCGGAGCCGCAGGAAGAGCCGACCATTGCGCTGGAGCAGGTCAACCAGCAAACCATGCGTATCACGATGCTGGTGATGGTGGCGCTGTTTGGGGTGATGTTCTGGGCCATCTGGTCTGATTTAATCACCGTCTTTGCGTATCTCGACAGCGTCAAGCTCTGGCAGTACAGCGGCACCGAGGCGGGAGTCACGGTGATGAAAAGCGTGACCATGGGCAGCCTGCTCTTTGCCCTGGTCTCGTCGATGGTCGCCTGGGCGCTGATCCGCAACCTGCCGGGGCTGCTGGAAGTGCTGGTGCTGTCCCGACTGAACCTCCGTCAGGGGGCGTCGTACGCCATCACCACTATCCTGAACTACGTGATCATTATCGCGGGTGCGATGACGGTCTTTGGCTCGCTGGGCGTCTCGTGGGACAAACTGCAGTGGCTGGCGGCCGCCCTCTCGGTCGGTCTTGGTTTTGGCCTTCAGGAGATCTTCGGTAACTTCGTTTCCGGCCTGATCATCCTGTTCGAGCGTCCGGTGCGTATCGGCGATACCGTCACCATCGGCACCTTCTCTGGGACCGTCAGCAAGATCCGTATTCGTGCAACCACCATTACCGACTTTGACCGGAAAGAGGTGATCATTCCGAACAAAGCGTTCGTGACCGAGCGCCTGATCAACTGGTCGCTCTCCGATACGACCACCCGCGTGGTGATCCGCCTCGGCGTCGCCTATGGATCGGATCTGGATAAAGTGAAAGAGGTGTTGTTAAAAGCCGCGAAATCGCATCCTAAGGTCATGCACGAGCCTGCGCCGGACGTCTTCTTCACCACCTTCGGGCCAAGTACGCTGGATCACGAACTGCGCCTGTACGTGCGTGAGCTGCGCGATCGCAGCTACACCGTCGACGAACTGAACCGCGCGATCGACCGCCTGTGCCGTGAAAATGACATTAACATCGCCTTCAACCAGCTTGAGGTTCACCTGCGTAACGAAAAAGGTGAAGAGCATACCGAAGTGAAGCGCGAGGTTAAGGGGGACGATCCCACTCCGGCTTAATCTATTTTCCCTCTGCCCTCAGGGGCGAGGGAACGATTTTCTCCCTCTCCCTCAGGGAGAGGGCTGGGGTGAGGGTAATTTCCCTTCAAAATCCCGCCGTACAATCTCCAGCGCCTTAAGCACCGTCTCGGCCGGGATCTCATGATTCTCCAGCAGCATAATCAAATCGACGGCCAGCTTGACCTCGTCGGGCGCATTTTCCAGTGACATCTTTGTGGCTCCTGTTAACGGGTCAAACGTTCAATGACGCGCTCGATCTCATCCAGCGCCTGTCGGCAGCGGGCAATACGGCCTTCGAGGGCGCTAATTTCACGCATCAATAACTGCTGCTCTTCCAGCGTTTCGCTGTTGTTCAGTCGGGCTTCGCGCTCGCGCTTCATCTCAAACAGCCGGCGCTCAAACTCCTGGTTCTCCAGCCGCTTGCGCTGCCATTTGCCGAGTCCCGGCGAGGCGCTGTCCCAGGCGCGCAGCGGCCAGGCGGCGATTTCGCGATGTAAAGCAGTAATCTGCTCGGTGAGATGCTCCGCCAGCCAGGCCACCTGTTCCAGCTGTTCGTTCTCTACCGCATGGCGCAACTCATCAAGATTCGTTTGCGCCTCCGCAAGATAATCCTGGATTAACGTGCTGCGGGTACGAAAAAGCTGTCGGTCAAAGCGCGGCTTCAGCGTGGCGTGTCCCATCAGCGGCGTGGCCTGCGCGCGCAAGGCGATCAGTTGATTTTGTAGCGTCTCAAGAAGCAAGGCTGTTTTCAAAACGCTCTCCAGTGGTAAAGTAGCCGTTCAGTTTGATAACGATTCGCATTATGCAGCGTACTATTTTAATCATCATTGGCTGGCTCGCGGTAGTGCTGGGCACGCTGGGCGTTGTTTTACCCCTGTTGCCGACCACGCCGTTTATCTTGCTGGCGGCCTGGTGCTTCGCCCGCTCGTCGCCGCGCTTTCACCACTGGCTGCTCTATCGCTCGTGGTTTGGCGGCTATCTGCGGTACTGGCAAAAACACCGGGCCATGCCGCCCGGCGCGAAGCCCCGCGCGATCGCTGTGATCCTCATCACCTTCGCCATTTCATTATGGCTGGTGAAAATGATGTGGGTACGCATTCTGCTGCTGGCGATCCTGACCTGTCTGCTTATCTTTATGTGGCGGATCCCCGTGGTTGATGAAAAGCAACAAAAGCACTGAAGCCTTATCATGGCTGTTGCAATTATCACGCGCAGCCAGTAAATTCGACCGTTTTCGAGCACAGGTGCGCCTGGTTAAAGGTTAAACAATTGTTACCTTTACCGACTCGTTGCGCGCCGTGAGTAACACTGTTTCATTTAGGCAAAACCGATGACCGCAACTGCACAGCAGCTTGAATTTCTGAAAAACAGCATCAAAAGCATCCAGGACTATCCAAAGCCTGGCATTCTTTTCCGTGATGTCACCAGCTTGCTGGAAGACCCGAAAGCGTACGCGCTCAGCATTGAACTGCTGGTGGAGCGTTATAAAAACGCCGGGATCACCAAAGTAGTAGGTACCGAAGCCCGTGGCTTCCTGTTTGGCGCACCGGTTGCGCTGGCAATGGGCGTGGGTTTTGTGCCGGTGCGTAAGCCGCGCAAGCTGCCGCGTGAAACCATTGCCGAGAGCTACGAGCTGGAGTACGGCACCGATCAGCTGGAAATCCACGTGGATGCCATCAAGCCTGGCGACAAAGTGCTGGTGGTCGACGACCTGCTGGCAACCGGCGGTACCATTGAAGCGACCGTGAAGCTGATCCGTCGTCTGGGTGGTGAAGTGACCGACGCGGCATTCATCATCAACCTGTTCGATCTCGGCGGCGAACAGCGCCTGGAAAAACAGGGCATTACCAGCTACAGCCTGGTGCCTTTCCCGGGTCATTAATCCCGGTTTTCACAACCTCGCTCAATGGGTGAGGTTGTGATAGCATTCCCCTCCATAAATTCACCTTCCAGCGTTGCAGAGCCTGCCCATGAGTTATCAGGTGTTAGCCCGTAAATGGCGACCACAAACCTTTGCTGACGTTGTCGGTCAGGAACATGTGCTGACGGCCCTGGCGAACGGCTTGTCGCTAGGTCGCATCCATCACGCCTATCTTTTCTCCGGCACCCGCGGCGTCGGTAAGACCTCTATTGCCCGTTTGCTGGCAAAAGGTCTCAACTGCGAAACCGGGATCACCGCCACCCCGTGCGGCGTGTGCGATAACTGCCGGGAGATCGAGCAGGGGCGTTTTGTCGATCTGATTGAAATTGACGCCGCCTCGCGCACCAAAGTGGAAGACACCCGCGATCTGCTCGATAACGTGCAGTACGCCCCGGCGCGAGGCCGCTTCAAGGTCTACCTGATCGATGAAGTGCACATGCTGTCGCGCCACAGCTTCAACGCTCTGCTGAAAACGCTGGAAGAGCCGCCCGCGCACGTTAAATTCCTGCTGGCGACCACCGATCCGCAAAAGCTGCCGGTTACTATTCTGTCGCGCTGCCTACAGTTCCACCTGAAGGCGCTGGACGTTGAGCAGATCCGCGCGCAGCTTGAGCACATTCTTGATGAAGAGAAGATCGTTCACGAACCGCGCGCCCTTCAGCTGCTGGCCCGCGCGGCGGACGGCAGCCTGCGTGATGCGTTAAGCCTGACCGATCAGGCGATTGCCAGCGGTGACGGCAAGCTCTCGACTGACGCGGTCAGCACCATGCTCGGCACGCTGGATGACGATCAGGCGCTCTCGCTTATCGAAGCGATGATTGCCGCCAACGGCGAACGCGTGATGTCGCTGGTAAACGCGGCTGCTGGCCGAGGCGTGGAGTGGGAAGGTCTGCTGGTTGAAATGCTCAGCCTGCTGCACCGCGTGGCGATGCTGCAGCTTTCTCCATCGGCAATCGGCGCGGATATGGCCGCCATTGAGCAGCGGATGCGTGAACTTGCCCGCACCGTACCGCCCGCCGACGTACAACTTTACTACCAGACGCTGCTGATTGGCCGCAAAGAGCTGCCGTTCGCGCCGGACCGCAGGATGGGCGTTGAAATGACGCTGCTGCGCGCGCTGGCGTTCCACCCGCGCATGCCATTGCCGGAGCCGGAAGTGCCGCGACAGTCCTTCGCGCCGGTCGCCCCGACCGCGGTGATGTCGCCGCAGCAGGTGCCTCCGCAGCCGACACCGCCACCGCAGCAAAACGTGCCGCTGTCGGATGCCACCAGTTCGGTACTCGCCGCACGCAGCCAGTTGCAGCGTGCGCAGGGAGTAACCAAACCAAAAAAGAGTGAACCGGCAGCGCCTGCAAGAGCGCGGCCGGTTAACAACGCCGCGCTTGAAAGACTGGCCTCGGTAACGGAGCGCGTACAGTCGCGTCCGGCTCCGTCCGCGCTCGAGCAGAAAGCCCCGGCGAAAGAAGAGGCTTACCGCTGGAAGGCGACCACCATCGTCGAAACGGTGAAGGAAGAGGTCGCTACGCCAAAAGCGCTGAAGAAAGCGCTGGAGCACGAAAAAACGCCGGAACTTTCCGCGAAGCTCGCCGAAGAGTCCATTGAGCGGGACGCCTGGGCCGCCGAGGTCAGCAAGCTACAGCTGCCGAAGCTGGTGGAGCAGGTCGCGCTCAACGCCTGGAAAGAGCAGGATGGCAACCAGGTCCGTCTCCACCTGCGTCCGGGCCAGCGACATCTGAATTCCCCTGGTGCGCAAAAGGCGCTGGCGGAGGCGCTCACCGCATTGCAGGGTGCGCCGGTTGAATTGACTATCATTGAAGATGATAATCCCGCAGTGCGAACGCCGCTGGAGTGGCGCCAGGCCATTTATGAAGAGAAGCTCGCGCAGGCGCGCGAGTCAATTATCGCGGATAACAACATCCAGACCCTGCGCCGGTTCTTCGACGCCGATCTGGATGAAGAGAGTATTCGCCCCATTTGATCGTGAGTCTGACTTACGGTTGTAATCCTTAAACGTGAAAGAGAGAGAAGCCTATGTTCGGTGGAAAAGGCGGTCTGGGTGGCCTGATGAAGCAGGCTCAGCAGATGCAGGAAAAAATGCAGAAGATGCAGGAAGAGATCGCTCAGCTGGAAGTCACAGGTGAATCCGGTGCCGGTCTGGTAAAAGTGACCATCAACGGTGCGCACAACTGCCGCCGCGTGGAAATCGACCCAAGCCTGCTCGAAGACGACAAAGATATGCTGGAAGATCTGGTTGCCGCCGCGTTTAACGATGCCGCGCGCCGTATCGATGAAACCCAGAAAGAGAAAATGGCCTCTGTTTCCAGCGGTATGCAACTGCCGCCGGGCTTCAAGATGCCATTCTGATGCAAACCAGTCCGCTGCTCACGCAGTTAATGGAAGCACTGCGCTGCCTGCCGGGCGTTGGCCCGAAGTCGGCGCAGCGCATGGCGTTCACGCTTTTGCAGCGCGACCGCAGCGGCGGGATGCGCCTGGCGCAGGCTCTGACCCGCGCCATGTCAGAAATTGGTCACTGTGCGGATTGCCGCACCTTTACCGAGCAGGACGTGTGTAACATCTGTACGAACCCGCGTCGTCAGGAAAACGGTCAGATTTGCGTGGTGGAGAGTCCGGCGGACATCTACGCCATCGAACAAACCGGGCAGTTTTCTGGTCGCTACTTCGTGCTGATGGGGCATCTCTCCCCGCTGGACGGTATTGGCCCGGATGATATCGGTCTCGACCGCCTTGAACAGCGTCTTGAGTCCGAAACCATCAAAGAGGTGATCCTCGCCACCAACCCGACGGTGGAAGGGGAGGCAACCGCCAACTACATCGCTGAACTGTGCTCGCAGTACGGCGTTGACGCCAGCCGCATCGCCCACGGCGTGCCGGTGGGCGGCGAGCTGGAGATGGTGGACGGCACCACGCTGTCGCACTCTCTGGCCGGGCGTCACAAGATTATTTTCTGACCAAACGGAGGCTGCGCGCGCGGCCTCCGCTTGAAATTTTCCTCCCTTATCCCCATCTCTCACTCAACGTTTTACAACCCCATTAAATGGCATTGTTGAGGTCGACTTAGATGAAAGGACAAGAAACCCGTGGTTTCCAGTCAGAAGTAAAACAGCTTCTGCACCTGATGATCCATTCCCTGTATTCCAACAAAGAAATCTTCCTGCGTGAGCTGATTTCCAACGCATCCGATGCGGCGGACAAGCTGCGCTTCCGCGCGCTGTCCAACCCGGACCTGTACGAAGGCGACGGTGAGCTGCGCGTGCGCGTCTCGTTCAATAAAGAGAACCGCACCCTGACCATCGCCGATAACGGCATCGGGATGAACCGCGACGAGGTGATCGACCACCTCGGCACCATCGCCAAATCCGGCACCAAAGCGTTCCTGGAGTCCATGGGCTCTGACCAGGCGAAAGACAGCCAGCTGATCGGCCAGTTCGGCGTGGGCTTCTACTCGGCGTTCATCGTTGCGGATAAGGTCACCGTACGCACCCGCGCGGCAGGCGAAAGCGCGGAGAACGGCGTGTTTTGGGAATCCAAAGGGGAAGGCGAATACACCGTTGATGACATCACCAAGGCGGATCGCGGCACCGAAATCACCCTGCATCTGCGTGAAGGTGAAGACGATTTCCTGAACGACTGGCGCGTGCGCTCCATCATCAGTAAGTATTCCGATCACATCGCCCTGCCGGTTGAGATTGAAAAACAGGAAGAGAAAGACGGCGAAACCGTGGTCTCCTGGGAGAAGATCAACAAGGCGCAGGCGCTGTGGACGCGCAACAAGTCTGAAATTAAAGACGACGAGTACAACGAGTTCTACAAGCATATCGCCCACGACTTTACCGACCCGCTGACCTGGAGCCACAACCGTGTGGAAGGTAAGCAGGAATACACCAGCCTGCTGTACATCCCGGCGCAGGCGCCGTGGGACATGTGGAACCGCGATCATAAGCACGGCCTGAAGCTGTACGTGCAGCGCGTGTTCATCATGGACGACGCCGAGCAGTTCATGCCGAACTACCTGCGCTTTACGCGTGGCCTGATCGACTCCAACGATCTGCCGCTGAACGTCTCCCGTGAAATTCTGCAGGACAGCACCGTCACCCGCAACCTGCGCAACGCGCTGACCAAGCGTACGCTGCAGATGCTGGAAAAACTGGCGAAAGACGATGCGGAAAAATACCAGACTTTCTGGAAACAGTTCGGCCTGGTGCTGAAAGAAGGCCCGGCGGAAGACACCGCGAACGTCGAAACCATTGCCAAACTGCTGCGCTTCGCCTCTACGCATACTGACTCCTCCGCGCAGACCGTGTCGCTTGAAGAGTACGTCTCCCGCATGAAGGAAGGGCAGGAGAAGATCTACTACATCACCGCCGACAGCTACGCGGCGGCGAAGAGCAGCCCGCACCTGGAGCTGCTGCGTAAGAAAGGCATCGAAGTGCTGCTGCTTTCTGACCGCATCGACGAGTGGATGATGAACTACCTGACCGAGTTCGACGGTAAATCCTTCCAGTCTGTCGCCAAAGCCGACGAATCCATCGACAAGCTGGCGGATGAAGTGGACGAAAGCGCGAAAGAAGCCGAGAAGGCGCTGGAGCCGTTCGTTGAGCGCGTGAAAAACCTGCTGGGCGATCGCGTGAAAGAGGTGCGCTTCACGCACCGTCTGACCGACACCCCGGCGATTGTCACCACCGATGCCGACGAAATGGGCACCCAGATGGCGAAACTGTTCGCGGCGGCGGGCCAGGCGATGCCGGAAGTGAAATATATCTTTGAGCTTAATCCGGATCATCCGCTGGTGAAACGCGCGGCGGATACCCAGGACGACGCCCGCTTTGCCGAGTGGGTTGAACTGCTGCTGGATCAGTCCCTGCTGGCCGAGCGCGGTACGCTGGAAGATCCTAACTTGTTCATTAAACGTGTGAATGCGCTGCTGCTGGCGTAACTAAACACCTACCCCTCACCCTGCCCTCTCCCCAAAGGGGAGAGGGTGTTCAAGTTCCCTCTCCCCTTTGGGGAGAGGGTTAGGGTGAGGGGGAATCAACCGCACGAAGCCAAATTATCTCCCCCCGTTAACCGTTTCAGCCTTCCCGCCTTCCTTGAGCCACGCCCGTTCTGGTGGTATTGTTTAGCGCTTTTGAAAAATTGAAACGACTTTTGAGGGGATTTTCGCAATGCGTATTATTCTGCTTGGCGCTCCGGGCGCGGGTAAAGGAACTCAGGCTCAGTTCATCATGGAGAAATACGGTATTCCGCAAATCTCCACCGGTGACATGCTGCGCGCCGCTGTTAAATCTGGCTCCGAGCTGGGTAAACAAGCGAAAGACATCATGGACGCAGGCAAGCTGGTGACCGACGAGCTGGTGATTGCTCTGGTCAAAGAGCGCATTGCTCAGGAAGACTGCCGTAACGGTTTCCTGCTGGACGGCTTCCCACGCACCATTCCTCAGGCTGACGCCATGAAAGAAGCGGGCATCAACGTGGATTACGTTCTGGAGTTCGACGTACCGGACGAGCTGATCGTTGACCGTATCGTTGGTCGTCGCGTACACGCTGCTTCTGGCCGCGTTTACCACATCAAATTCAACCCGCCTAAGGTTGAAGGCAAAGACGACGTGACCGGCGAAGAGCTGACCACCCGTAAAGACGATCAGGAAGAGACCGTGCGTAAACGCCTGGTGGAATACCATCAGATGACCGCGCCGCTGATCGGCTACTACACCAAAGAAGCGCAGGCGGGTAACACCCAATACGCGAAAGTTGACGGCACCAAAGCCGTGGCTGACGTACGTGCAGAGCTGGAAAAAATCCTCGGCTAATTGCACGCCTCTCACCCGGGCTCCCGGGTGAGAAATATTCTCATCTTACCTATTACAGCAATGGGTTTCGTTTAAACGCATTTCCGCTACAATTGACAACCTATCAAATGGTTAAGAGGCGTGAATGAGTCAGGCGAAAACCGGCATCCTGCTTGCCAATCTGGGCACTCCAGAAGCACCTACATCAGACGCGGTAAAACGCTACCTGCGACAATTTTTAAGCGACACGCGCGTCGTGGATTTCCCGAGACTGCTGTGGTGGCCGCTGCTGCGTGGCGTCATTCTGCCGATTCGTTCTCCTCGCGTCGCTAAACTCTATCAGTCCGTGTGGATGGAAGAGGGCTCGCCGCTGATGGTTTACAGCCGTCGTCAGGAAAAAGCGCTGGCCGCCCGCCTGCCGGATATGCCCGTCGCGCTCGGCATGAGCTACGGAAAACCGTCCCTGAAAAGCGCGGTGGAATCACTGCTGGCGCAGGGCGTGGACCATATCGTCGTGCTGGCGCTCTACCCGCAATATTCCTGCTCGACGGTGGCCGCCGTCTGGGACGAGCTGGCGCGTATTCTGAAGACGCGTCGCCGCATTCCGGGCGTGACCTTTATTCGCGACTACGCAGATAACGATCTCTACATCCAGGCGCTTGCCAACAGCGCGCGCGCGTCGTTTGAAAAGCACGGCGAGCCTGATCTGCTGCTGCTTTCCTATCACGGCATTCCGCAGCGTTTCGCCAATGAAGGGGATGATTATCCGCAGCGCTGCCGCGATACCACCCGCGAGCTGGTCTCCGCCCTTGGCCTGCCGCCGGAGAAGGTGATGATGACCTTCCAGTCGCGCTTCGGCCGCGAGCCGTGGCTGACGCCGTACACCGATGAAACCCTCAAAATGCTGGGCGAGAAGGGTGTGAAGCACATTCAGGTGATGTCGCCGGGCTTCTCGGCCGACTGTCTGGAAACGCTGGAGGAGATTGCGGTGCAAAACCGGGAATTTTTCCTTGAGGCTGGCGGCGAAAAGTACGAGTACATTCCGGCGCTTAATGACTCCCCTGAGCATATCGACATGATGGTCTCGCTGGTGACGAAAAGCCGCTGATCGCGCTTGAGGCCGGGTTTGTGCTACCATTCCCGGCTTCTATTCCTTGCACAGTTCAGACCATGAAATTTCCCGGTAAACGTAAATCAAAACACTACTTCCCCGTTAACGCTCGCGATCCGCTCCTGCAGCAAATCCAGCCTGAAAATGAAACCAGCGCCGCATGGGTGGTGGGTATCGATCAGACGCTGGTGGATATTGAAGCCAAAGTGGATGATGCGTTTGTCGCCCGTTACGGTCTGAGCGCCGGGCATTCGCTGGTCATTGAGGACGACGTTGCCGAAGCGCTGTACCAGGAGCTGGTGCGCGAAAACCTGATTACCCATCAGTTTGCCGGTGGCACCATCGGCAATACCATGCACAACTACTCCGTGCTGGCAGACGACCGTTCGGTGCTGCTCGGCGTGATGTGCAGCAATATTGAAATCGGCGGCTATGCCTACCGCTACCTGTGCAACACCTCCAGCCGTACCGACCTGAACTATCTTCAGGGCGTTGACGGGCCGATTGGCCGCTGCTTTACGCTGATCGGCGAATCCGGCGAGCGTACCTTTGCCATCAGCCCTGGCCACATGAACAAGCTGCGCGCAGAGAGTATTCCTGAAGAGGTGATCGCGGGCGCCTCGGCGCTAGTGTTGACGTCGTATCTGGTGCGCTGCAAGCCGGGCGAGCCGATGCCGGAAGCGACCATGAAGGCGATTGAGTACGCGAAGAAGTACGATGTCCCGGTCGTCCTGACGCTGGGCACCAAATTCGTTATCGCCGACAACCCGGAGTGGTGGCAGGCTTTCCTGAAAGAGCACGTCTCGATTCTGGCGATGAACGAAGAAGAGGCCGAAGCGCTGACCGGCGAAAGCGATCCGCTGCTGGCGTCTGATAAAGCGCTGAACTGGGTGGATCTGGTGCTCTGCACCGCTGGCCCGGTGGGGCTGTACATGGCCGGCTTCACGGAAGAAGAGAGCAAGCGCAAAACCCAGCACCCGCTGCTGCCCGGTGCGATTGCCGAGTTCAACCAGTACGAGTTTAGCCGCGGCATGCGCCATAAAGACTGCACCAACCCGCTGCGTATCTACTCCCACATCGCGCCTTATATGGGCGGGCCGGAGAAGATCATGAACACCAACGGTGCGGGCGACGGCGCGCTGGCCGCGCTGCTGCATGACATCACCGCTAACGCCTACCACAAAACCAACGTGCCGAACTCCAGCAAGCACAAGTTCAGCTGGCTGACCTATTCGTCGCTGGCGCAGGTGTGTAAATATGCCAACCGCGTGAGCTATCAGGTGCTGAACCAGCACTCTCCACGCTTAACGCGTGGGCTGCCGGAACGGGAAGACAGCCTCGAAGAGGCTTATTGGGATCGTTGATTGCTAAAAGAAAACCCCGGTGACGCTACGCTTACCGGGGCTACTTGTAGGCCTGCTAAGCGTAGCGCCAGCAGGCTTTTTTTACCCCGTAACCGCCTCTTCAACCGGCGGTTTCTCCAGCAGCGTCAGCATCGTATTCGCAATCTCGCGCTCGCCCATCACCACCTTATTCGCACCGCGCTCGGTAATATACTCCACCTCGTCGTCATAATGCGCCCGGGCGATAATCTCAATCGTTGGGCACTTCTCGCGCGCGGAAGCTACAATCTCACCCGCTTCATAGCCGTTAGGTATGGTCAGCAGCAGCCAGCGGGCGCAGTCAAGATGCGCCAGATTCATGATCTCTTCGTTAGCCGCATTGCCCAGCACCGCACGAATACCGCGCTCGCGCAGCTCGTCGACGCGGGTGCGTGAGGTTTCAATCACCACCAGCGGAATGCCCTGCGCCATCAGCTTCTCACCGAGCAGGCTGCCCACGCGGCCAAACCCGACCAGCAGGGCGTGATTGCAAATATCCACCGGGATCTGCTTCTCTTCTTCGATGGCCTCTTCCAGCGTCTGCTCTTCCAGGGTTTCCGTTTTATCGAGGTATTTTTCCAGCAGGGCAAACAGCACCGGGTTCAGCATGATGGAGAGGATCGCCCCCGCCAGCACCAGGTTTTGCCCCGCCTGCGGCAGCAGGTTCAGGGCCATGCCCAGACCGGCCAGAATAAACGCAAACTCACCGATCTGCGCCAGGCTTGCGGCAATGGTTAGCGCCGTACGCGGGGAGTGGCCGAACATGCGCACCAGGAAGAAGGCGACAACCGACTTACCAAAGATGATGATTGCCAGCGTGCCCAGCACCGCCAGCGGCTGCTGGATCAGGATCAGCGGGTCAAACAGCATCCCGACGGAGACGAAGAACAGCACGGCGAAGGCATCGCGCAGCGGCAGCGTGTCGTGCGCCGCGCGGTGGCTTAATTCGGATTCGTTTAGCACCATACCGGCGAAGAACGCGCCCAGCGCAAACGAGACGTCGAACAGTTCGACGGCACCAAAGGCGATACCCAGCGCCAGAGCGAGTACCGAAAGGGTGAACAGCTCGCGGGAACCTGTCGCCGCAGCGCGGGACATGATCCACGGCACCAGACGGCGGCCCACCAGCATCATGATGGCGATAAAGGCCACAACCTTACCGATGGTGATACTCATATCTAACGCCAGCGAGGCGAAGCCGACGTTGTCTTTTTCCATCATCCCGGCGACGGCGGGCAGCAGCACCAGTGTTAACACCATCACCAGATCTTCAACAATCAGCCAGCCTATTGCAATTTGCCCACGCTGGCTGTCTATCAGCTGTCTCTCTTCAAGCGCGCGCAGCAGCACCACGGTACTGGCGGTTGAAAGACACAGCCCAAATACGATGCCGGTCATCAGCGACCAGCCCAATACCGCTGAAAGCGCCATTCCCAGTAGCGTCGCCACCCCTATCTGGGCGATCGCTCCCGGTATGGCGATAGACTTTACCGCCATCAGGTCCTTCAGTGAAAAATGCAGACCGACGCCAAACATCAGCAGAATCACGCCTAATTCCGCCAGTTCTGGAGCCAGTTTGGTATCCGCCACGAAACCCGGTGTAAAAGGACCCGCCAGTACACCCGCTAACAAATAGCCGACAAGAGGAGAAATACGCAGTTTATTGGCAATCATGCCAAGGATAAAAGCGAGCACAAGTCCACCAACAATGGTGGTGATAAGCGGTGTGGCGTGGTGCATTCCGTCTCCTTTCGCGGTGAGTGTTCCATTTTAGGTATGAATACCAAAAGACCAAGTAATAGTTTATGACAATTTTTACCCTTATGTTTATGAATAATTCTTGAAGTTTGAATAAAAGAGCAATAAGCGTGAAAAAAAGCCTTTTTGGACAAGTTTGATGAGGAAGGAGAGAGGAAACCCTTATGGCATAAGGGAGAAAGGCCGCCAGTGTTTAACTTTGGCGACCCCCAAATTACGCTTTATGACGGTTATCAGGCAGGAATATGGTCAATATCCCAAGAAGTGGCAGGAAAGCGCAGATTTTATAGACCAGGAAGATGCTGGTGTGATCCGCAACCATGCCCAACACCGCTGCACCAAGGCCGCCCATGCCGAAGGCAAATCCGAAAAAGAGACCGGAAACCATGCCGATACGCCCTGGCAGCAGCTCCTGTGCGTAGACCAGAATGGCCGAAAAGGCAGAGGCCAGAATAAAACCAATGATAATGGTCAAAATCCCCGTCCACTCCAGGCTTGCGTAGGGCAAAATGAGCGTAAAGGGCGCAACGCCGAGGATAGAGCCCCAAATCACATATTTACGCCCGATTTTGTCACCCACAGGCCCGCCAATCACCGTCCCTGCGGCCACCGCAAACAGGAAGGCAAACAGGTGGAACTGCGCGTTTTGTACCGATAATCCGAATTTTTGCATCAGATAAAAGGTGTAATAGCTGCTAATGCTCGCCATATAGAAGTATTTCGAGAAAATCAGCACCAGCAGCACGCTTACGGCCAGGATAACCTTGTTACGTGGAAGGGGATTGATAACCTTTGCTACAGGTTTGCCCTTGTTCACGCGATGCTGTGCGGCGTACCAGCGGCTGATTTGCGCCAGTACCACAATCGCCAGCAGCGCGGCCAACACAAACCACGCCACGTTGCCTTTGCCGTAAGGGGCAATAATCACCGCAGCCAGCAGCGGGCCGAGAGAGCTGCCAAAGTTACCGCCCACCTGGAAGAGCGACTGCGCCAGCCCGTGACGCCCCCCGGAAGCCATACGCGCCACGCGGGAGGATTCCGGATGGAAGACGGACGAGCCTGTCCCCACCAGCGCGGCGGCGATAAGCACCGCTTCAAAGCTGCCCGCCATTGCCAGCAGCACCAGCCCGCTTAAGGTAAAGCACATGCCAATCGGCAGCGACCACGGCATCGGGTATTTATCCGTCCAGTATCCCACCACAGGCTGCAGCAGCGAGGAGGCCATCTGGAAGGTCAGGGTGATCATCCCGATCTGTACGAAGGTTAACGAGAACTCGGACTGCAGCAGCGGGTAGATTGCCAGGATCAGCGACTGGATCATGTCGTTGAGCAGGTGCGAGAGGCTGATTGCGCCTAAAACTTTAAAGGAAGTGCGCGATTTTGGCGGCGACGCCGGAGCGCCCGGGACGGGCTGGGTTGATTCACTGATTGCCATAAATACCACGTCGATTTGTTATTAGAGATGCAGGGAGTAATTATTATCCGACTAACATACCCGTCCGTGACATTTGAAGAAAGTCGCAATTCTGAAAACTTATTTGTCTATTCTTGTGAGTCACTGTAATTTTTGCGTTTGTCTATTGGTCAGGGAGAGAGATGATGAAGTTAATGAAGCGTGGTGTCGCGCTGGCGTTGATAGCGGCCTGGGGGCTGACAAGCCTGCCCGCACAGGCGTATGAAAAAGACAAAACCTATAAAATTACCATTCTGCATACCAACGATCACCACGGTCATTTCTGGCGCAGTGAATACGGTGAATATGGCCTGTCGGCGCAAAAAACGCTGGTGGACGGCATTCGCAAAGAGGTCGCCGCAGAAGGCGGTAGCGTGCTGCTGCTCTCGGGCGGGGATATCAATACCGGCGTGCCGGAATCTGATTTACAGGACGCCGAGCCTGACTTCCGCGGCATGAATCTGATTGGCTACGACGCGATGGCCGTGGGTAACCATGAATTCGATAACCCGCTGAGCGTGCTGCGCCAGCAGGAGAAGTGGTCTAAATTCCCGTTCCTCTCTGCCAATATTTATCAAAAAAGCACCGGCGAACGCCTGTTTAAACCCTGGGCGCTGTTTAAGCGTCAGGATTTAAAAATTGCGGTCATTGGCCTCACCACCGACGACACGGCCAAAATTGGCAACCCTGAGTTCTTCACCGATATCGAATTCCGTAAACCGGCAGACGAAGCGAAGCTGGTGATACAGGAATTGCAGCAGAACGAAAAGCCGGACGTGATTATCGCCACCACCCATATGGGGCACTACGACAACGGCGCGCACGGCTCCAATGCCCCCGGCGACGTGGAGATGGCGCGCAGCCTGCCTGCGGGCTCGCTGGCGATGATTGTGGGTGGTCACTCACAGGATCCGGTGTGTATGGCGTCCGAGAACAAAAAGCAGGTGGACTACGTGCCGGGCACGCCGTGCGCGCCGGACCGTCAGAACGGCATTTGGATCGTACAGGCCCACGAGTGGGGTAAATACGTAGGGCGTGCAGATTTCGAGTTCCGTAACGGCGAGATGAAGCTGGTCCACTATCAGCTCATCCCGGTCAACCTGAAGAAGAAAGTGACCTACCCGGACGGGAAAAGTGAGCGCGTACTTTACACGCCTGAGATTGCTGAGAACCAGCAGATGCTCTCCCTGCTGACGCCGTTCCAGAACAAAGGTAAGGCGCAGCTGGACGTGAAGATCGGCACGCTCAATGGTCGCCTGGAAGGGGACCGCAGCAAAGTCCGCTTCGTGCAGACTAACATGGGCCATCTGGTGCTGGCGGCGCAAATAGCGCGCACCGGCGCTGACTTTGGCGTAATGAGCGGCGGCGGCATTCGTGATTCCATCGAAGGCGGAAACATCACCTATAAAGACGTGCTGAAGGTGCAGCCGTTCGGCAACGTGGTGGTGTATGCGGACATGAGCGGGAAAGAGGTGATTGACTACCTGACTGCCGTGGCGCAGATGAAGCCGGACTCGGGCGCCTATCCGCAGTTTGCTAACGTCAGCTTCGTGGCGAAAGACGGCAAGCTTAACGACCTGAAGATCAAAGGCGAACCGGTTGACCCGGCGAAAACCTACCGTCTGGCAACGTTAAGCTTTAACGCCACCGGCGGCGATGGCTATCCGCATATCGATAACAAACCGGGATACGTGAATACCGGCTTTATTGATGCGGAAGTGCTTAAGCAGTTCATCGAGCAGAATTCGCCGATTGACGTGAATGCGTACGAGCCGAAGGGTGAGGTGAGCTGGCAGTAGTGCGGTTGTGTTGCCCGGTGGCGCTGCGCTTACCGGGCCTACGGATGAAAAATGTAGGCCGGGTAAGGCGTAGCCGCCACCCGGCTTTTTCTTTTACTCCCGGCGCGCAATATCCGCAAACTTCGCGTCCAGCATTTTCGCCAGATCGCCCGCCGCCAGCTCGATATCCAGCCCGCGTTTGCCGCCGGATATAAAGATGGTTTCAAACTCCTGGGAAGGCGCATCGATCAGCGTCGGCAGGCGTTTTTTCTGCCCGAGCGGACTGATCCCGCCCACCAGGTAGCCCGTGGTGCGCTGCGCCACCATCGGATCCGCCATATCCACCTTCTTCGCCCCCAGCGCTTTGGCGACTTTCTTCAGATCCAGCTGTCCCGCCACCGGGGTAACCGCGACGGCGAGGTGTTTCATATCACCGTTTACCGCAACCAGCAGCGTTTTGTAAACCTGGTCCGCGTTCAGGCCCAGCTTGCGCACCACTTCATCACCAAAGTTAGTCTCATTCGGATCGTGATCGTAAGTGTGGATCCGGAAAGAAATGTTGTTTTTTTCGAGTAATTTAACGGCGGGAGTCATAGCTATCCTTCTTACGACAGACAAATCATGCCAATAGCATACGCCTGACGTTTGTCTAAAAAATAGCACCATCTTGCGCAA
The DNA here is from genome assembly GCF_019718755.1 of Enterobacter sp. RIT637. Lineage (NCBI taxonomy): Bacteria > Pseudomonadati > Pseudomonadota > Gammaproteobacteria > Enterobacterales > Enterobacteriaceae > Enterobacter > Enterobacter sp. RIT637. The sequence continues at coordinate 38,085 of NZ_JAIHAZ010000013.1, read as the reverse complement.
TAGTATTGGCAGTGATGGTCACTTTGAGCGACAATCGGCTCAACCGAAGGTCTCCTTCGGCATAATAAAAACGATGAAATTCCTCTTTGACGGGCCAATAGAAATATTGGCCATTTTTTTATTTTAACAGTGACGGCAAATTCCCTTCTCCGTACAAATGTAACGCCCCAACCGCCACCACGTAATGCCCCGCAGGTAACGCATGCAGCGTCTGCCGCCAGGCTTTGTTGCGCGCGTTCATCAGCACGTCGTACAGCGATTCGCTGAACGTCGACGGTAACGCCAGCTTACCGTCCTCAGGCGGCGCATCCAGCCACCAGCCAATCATGGTCTGCAGCAGGCGCGCGTTGGTGTGCCAGTGGGTCAACGTATCATCCAGCAGCATTAGACCGTCGTCGGGAAGCTGGCGCAGAAGCGCAATCTGGCTGTCCGTCCCTTCCAGCTCGATGATGGGCAGGCTGCGCGCCCTTGCCACGTTCAGCAGCTGGTAATCAATGCCGTAGTCACCGCGCAGTCCCAGACGCTGGGCCTGCGTGGCCTGCAGCACCATCGCAATTTGCCAGAGCGGCAGGGTGTCAATCATGGAGAGCGACACGCCGGTTTCATCCGCGACGCGCGTCAGTTCCGCAAGCTGGGCATCATCCAGACGTTCCGCCACGGTGAGATCGCTCTCGAGCCCGGCAAAAGGTGACTCCTGACCCGAAATGTCCGCCTCAACGACCAGCGCGTCGGCGCGTTTCAGCAGTTTTATCAGGCCGGGTGGCAGGGGAGACATATCCTGCGTACCCATATGGATGCTGCCGACCAGGTGCAGGTGCTGCCCGCCGGGGAGAGAGATATCCAGACCGGGCCAGGCGTAACGGCGAGGAAAGAGGGCGCGAAACGATGCTTTTATACGATTAAACAGACCCATACGCGCTCCATGAATGGAAAGGTTCATGCTAGCGCGTACGGGTACAAGGTTCAATCCTTCGGTTTAAAGCGCAGCAGCCGGTTGGCGTTGCTCACCACGGTAATGGAGGAGAGCGCCATTGCAGCGCCCGCGACCACCGGGTTAAGCAGCGTGCCCGTCAGCGGCCATAAAATCCCGGCGGCAATCGGAATGCCGAAGACGTTATAAATAAATGCCCCCAGCAGGTTCTGCTTCATGTTGCGCAACGTGGCTTTCGAAATCGCCAGCGCATCCGCAACGCCCATCAGGCTGTGGCGCATCAGGGTAATGGCCGCCGTTTCAATGGCGACATCGCTCCCGCCGCCCATGGCAATACCCACTTCTGCCTGCGCCAGCGCCGGTGCGTCGTTGATACCGTCACCGACCATGGCCACCTGACGGCCCTGACTTTGCAGGTTCTTGATTGCATCCGCTTTTCCGTCCGGCAGTACGCCCGCAATGACGTCATCAATACCCGCCTCTTTGGCGATGGCGTTGGCCGTTGTGGGGTTATCCCCGGTCAGCATCACCAGACGATAGCCGGCACGGTGCAGACGTTTTAACGCATCCACGCTGTCCTGGCGCAGAGGATCGCGCACCGAGAGCATGGCGACGGCTTTACCGTCTACAGCGAGCAGTACGGGCGTTGCGCCCTGCGATGCCTGAGCCATCAGTTCGCCTTCCAGCGATGAAGTATCAATACCGTTTTCATTGAGCAGCGCCTGATTCCCCAGCAGCAGCGTGTGGCCGTCGGCTTCGCCGCTCACCCCGAGCCCGCGGAGGGTGCGGAAGTTACTGACCTGCGGCAGGGTAGCGTCACGGGCTTTATCAAGAATGGCGCGGGCCAGCGGGTGGCTGGACCCTTGCTCCAGCGCGGCGGCGAGACGCAGTGCATCAGCCTCCGGGAAGCCAAGAGTATGCACCGCCACGACCTGCGGTTTGCCTTCGGTCAGCGTACCGGTTTTGTCAAAGACCAGCGTGTCCAGGGTGCTCGCACGCTGCAGGGCATCGGCATCACGCACCAGCACGCCAAACTCGGCGGCACGGCCTACGCCGGAGATAATCGACATCGGCGTCGCCAGGCCAAGGGCACACGGACAGGCGATGATCAGCACCGTGGTGGCAATCACCAGGGTATAGACGATTTGCGGTGCTGGCCCAAAGAAATACCAGATTGCCGCGCTCAGCAGGGCAATACAGACCACCACCGGAACAAAAACGGCGGAGATCCTGTCGGCAAGTTTACCGATTTCGGGTTTACTGCTCTGCGCCTGGCGCACCATGCGGATAATACGCGACAGCGTGGTGTGGCTGCCGACCGCGCTGGCGCGAAACAGCACGCTGCCGTCCTGGACGACCGTGCCTGCATGCACGTTATCGTCCTGGGATTTTTGCTGCGGGATCGGTTCCCCGGTCAGCATGGCCTCATCGAACCAGGCTTCGCCCTGGAGAATTGCGCCGTCAACCGGAACGCGATCGCCCGTCGTCAGGCGCAGCGTCATGCCGGGCTGAACTTCCGCGAGTGGGACGCTTTTCTCCCCCTCGTCCGTGACCACGCGGGCCGTCGGCGGGGTTAAATCAAGCAACCGTTCCAGCGCTTTCGAGGAGCGCTGGCGGGCGCGGGCTTCGAGCATATGGCCTAAGTTAATCAGGCCGATAATCATCGCGCTCGCTTCATAATAGAGATGCCGCGCTTCCATCGGGAACCACTGCGGCCAGACGTTCACGCTCATGGAATAGAGCCACGCCGCGCCGGTCCCGAGCGCTACCAGCGTATCCATCGTCGCGGTGCGGTTTTTCAGGCTCTTCCAGGCGCTCGTATAGAAATGCCCGCCTGCAAAGATCATCACGGCGAGCGTGATTGCCCCAATCCCCAGCCACAGCGTGCGGTTGTCGTCAGTGACCATCATGTTGTCACCGAGCATGCCCCACACCATCACCGGGATACCCACCAGCAGCGCCACAATGGCCTGCCAGCGGAAGCGTTTCATGGTGGCGACAGCCGTTTCCTGCTGGCGCTCGCGGCGTTTGATGTCGTCCTCAATCGCTTCCGCGCCGTAGCCCGCTTTCTCTACGGCCTGGACTAAATCTGCGGCGGAGGCGCTGCCCATTACCAGCGCAGTGCGCTCCGCGAGGTTTACCCGTGCCTGTGCGACGCCCGGTACGGCCTGCAATGCATTTTGTACCCGGGAGACGCAGCTGGCGCAGCTCATGCCGTTGATCAGCAGCTGTTGGCTGTCATCAATGTCATCCGCTACCGGAAGCTCAGGAGTGGCCGCTGTCAGTGCTTCCGACGGGGATGATGACTCTGCCAGCGGTTTAGCCTTTGGGTGGCTTAACTCCGCCCCGTAACCGGCCTGCTTGATGGTATCGATCAGCGCATCCGCGCTGGCGCTGCCGGTCACGGCGGCATGATCGATAGTCACGTCAGCGCTTTCAACGTCAGGACGCTGTTCCAGGCTTTCTTTAACGCGTTTGACACAGTGGCCGCAGGAGAGGCCGTCCAGCGTCAGGTCGATAGTGTGAGACATAACAAAACTCCCGTATAATGTTCTGGTCAATTGTTGACCTTCACTCTGCTTTTCGCTAACTGTTATGAAGGTTAAACCTTCCATCAAGGGGAAGGTCAAGGGGGAAATGTGAATATCAGTGACGTTGCGAAAAAAACCGGCTTAACCAGCAAAGCGATCCGCTTTTACGAAGAGAAAGGGCTGGTCACGCCGCCGCTGCGCAGTGAAAACGGCTACCGCAGCTACACGCAGCTGCATCTTGATGAACTGACGCTGCTGCGCCAGGCAAGGCAGGTCGGGTTTAATCTGGAAGAGTGCGGCGAGCTGGTTAACCTGTTCAACGATCCGAAGCGCCACAGTGCCGACGTGAAAAAGCGCACTCTGGAAAAAGTGGCGGAGATTGAACGCCACATTGTAGAACTGCAGGCGATGCGCGAACAGCTTCTGGGACTGGCGGACTCATGCCCGGGCGATGACAGCGCCGATTGCCCGATTATCGATAATCTTGCCGGCTGCTGTCACCGTAAGGCGCACGCTTAACAGGCTTTCACCCGCAGGGTAATGCCTTCCACCGCAATGACCTCGACCTGAGTACCGGCGCTGAGGTCATCGTCGGCCACCACTGGCCACGAGCTGTCGCCCACCCGCATGTGCCCGCGTCCGTTCACCAGCGCGGTGTCGAGCGTAAAACGCTTGCCGACAATCTGCTGCCCGCGCTGATTAAGGTGGGCGTCTGCCGTTTTCTGCTCTTTCACCTGCCGGTTTAGCCAGCGCCACCACAGCCAGGCGGCCACCAGCGTGAGCACCGCAAACAGTGCGCCCTGCCACTCCCAGCCGACAGGCAGCAGCCAGACGACCAGCCCGGTAATGACAGCGGCAACGCCGCTCCAGAGCAGGTAGCCGTTGCCGCCAAGCATCTCCGCCGCCAGCAGTAAGCCACCGAGGCTTAGCCAGAAGGCGTGAGGATGTGCAACGATCAGCTCAATCATTTTTTACGCTCGTTTCCACTGTCTTTGATCAGCTCGGCAATACCGGCAATCGACCCCATCAGGCTGCTGGCCTCCAGCGGCATCATCACCACCTTGCTGTTGTTCGCGGAGCCGATCTCTTTCAGCGCATCGGTATATTTTTGCGCGACAAAGTAGTTCACGGCCTGGATATCACCGGCGGCAATCGCCTCGGACACCATCTGCGTCGCACGGGCTTCCGCTTCTGCCGAACGTTCACGTGCTTCCGCCTGTAAAAATGCGGACTGACGATCCCCCTCGGCTTTCAGGATCTGCGACTGTTTTTCCCCTTCCGCTTTGAGGATCTCGGCCTGACGCACCCCTTCGGCTTCCAGAATGTAGGCACGCTTGGTTCGTTCGGCTTTCATCTGGGCGTTCATGGAGGCGATCAGCTCCGCCGGAGGGCGCACGTCGCGGATCTCAATGCGGGTGACTTTGATCCCCCACGGATTCGTTGCTTCATCGACAATGTGCAGCAGGCGGGTATTGATGCTGTCGCGCTGGGAGAGCATCTCGTCCAGCTCCATCGAGCCGAGCACGGTACGGATGTTGGTCATCGTCAGGTTGACGATCGCCAGCTCCAGGTTGCTCACTTCATAGGCCGCTTTCGGCGCATCAATCACCTGAATAAAGCAGACGGCATCAATGGTGACGTTGGCGTTATCTTTGGAGATGATCTCCTGAGAAGGAATGTCCAGCACCTGCTCCATCATGTTGATCTTACGACCAATGCGGTCCATGAAAGGGACAATCAGGCTCAGGCCAGGCTGCAGCGTGTTGGTATAGCGGCCGAAGCGCTCTACGGTCCACTGATAACCCTGAGGAACAATTTTGACGCCCGCGCCGACAATGACCAGCGCAACAAAAATAAGGACAGGAACAACGATGAGCATAAAACCTCCTGTTTTGAATGCTGTGATGAGAAAACTGCGTGTTTATTGTTCGTAAGTATATCGGCTATTAGGGGGAAATTCGCCCCTGTAAAGAGGTGGGAGACGGATTATTGAGGTAAGCCCTGCAGGATGGCAGGGCCTGAGGGATCACTCTACGGAATGGGAGTAGGTGAAATCGGCAATAAAGCTATCGCTGGCCTCGGCGATGGCTTTTGATAATCCCTGATAGTAGTTTTCCAACCCGATAGCTTCTATTTGCTGTATTTGTTCGCGAATCGGGGCGCAGAAAAGCACTGAGTTACCTGCTTCAACACGCTTGTTGTTTGGCGGAAGATCGCCTGCGATAGCTTTAAACCAGGTTCTGATCCCCTGCTTTAAGCTATGTGGGGCTTTTGACAGGTTATCCATTCCGGTCAGCACCTGTAATGTCGGGAATTCATTAGCCAGAACGGCAGTCTTCATGCGCTCAAAGAACTGGCTGAACAGCTCGAACGAGCCCAGGTCCATTACGCGTGGTTTGGTCGTTTTCCCGTTTTTGTTACCGATTTTACTTGCTGATGGGGCCGTGGCAGGTACTGCATTGACTTTTTCCAGTTCCAGCCCGAATAACAGATTACAGTGCGCGCGGCGCTCTTTTAAAGGGTATGACATCAGCACATCGATAAATTGGGTGGCTTTCACGTCAGCCAGATCGTGGTTGATGAGCCACTGCGTGCGAGAAAATTCAGCTGGAGAGACGAACCAGTCAGGCACCTCGTTAAAACGTTTTGACTTCCCTTTGCCATCAAACTCCAGGAACTGTGTTCCGTTGTCGAAGGCGAAATAGCAATTTTTGAAGCTGCCGATAGTGGTATTGACGATGAGGGCTTTCTTAACAAAGTCGACAACTTCTGCACCGATGACAAAACTTGTGAGTTCTGAAGAATTGATGACTTCCATTAATGTTTCTACATCAGGAACGCCTGGCTTCAGCGAAGAGAACTCATAAAAGATATGTGTCATGTTGCATACTTCCTATAGTTATAAGCGTGACAATTTGTCTGCGAAAAATTCTAACACCACTCATTGCAAGAGGCTATTAGCTCAGCGTGCGGTAACTCAGGCAAGATCACAAATGGAAGATTTATATTACTTTCAATGTCAACATGTCAAAAACAGTTGACATTTTAGAGACTGATTTATGTACAGAGATATCGGCTTAACGTTCTGAGTAAGTGAATACTTCAGGTACATTTAACTGTGAGTGATAGCAGCAATCGCATTGTTCATCGGGACGTCGGTTGTATGTTCGTTACTTTTCTTGGATTAACATTACCGGAGAGAACGTTTGGGAATGAGAAAATAAACCAACGTTTACAGTGAGTCTTTGTTAAGTCTTTCATGCGGCAATCAACAGGAAGAATATGAACTATCAAAGCGAGCTATTGCAGATCAGGGATGTGGGCTTTAAGGTGGGGGAAAATACTCTTCTTAAAAACGTCAACTTTTGCCTCTCGCCGGGTGAATTCAAACTCATCACCGGTCCCTCAGGCTGCGGTAAAAGCACGTTATTAAAGATTGTGGCCTCGCTGCTTAGTCCGACGGAAGGCACCATTATCTTTGATGGAAAAAATATCACGACGCTTTCGCCGGAAAGCTATCGTCAGCAGGTCTCTTATTGCGTGCAAACGCCAACGCTTTTTGGCGATACGGTTTACGATAACCTGATTTTCCCCTGGCAAATCCGCAGCAAAAACCCAGAGCCTGACAAATTTATCGCCGATTTAGCGCGGTTTGGGCTGCCGCAGGACACCCTGACGAAATCGATTAACGCGCTATCGGGCGGAGAAAAGCAGCGCGTGTCGCTGATCCGCAACCTGCAGTTTTTACCGAAAGTGTTATTGCTGGATGAAATCACCAGCGCGCTCGATGACGCCAACAAACGCAACGTCAACGAGATTATTCATCGCTACGCCCGCGAGCAGAATATTGCCGTGCTGTGGGTAACGCATGATTCAAACGAAATAACCCATGCGGATGATGTCATCACGCTTCAGCCACAGGGCGGAAAAATGCAGGAGGCTAACCGTGGGTGAACATAATATTACCAATGAATCCCTGGCGTTTTCGATGGTGCTGGTATTGATTGCGATTGTGGTCAGCTACCGGGAAAAGCTGGGGCTGGAAAAAGATATTCTGTGGAGTATCTGCCGCGCGGTGATTCAGCTCATTATCGTTGGCTATGTGCTGAAGTACATTTTCAACGTCAACCACGCGGTGCTGACCCTGCTGATGGTGCTGTTTATCTGCTTCAATGCCGCGTGGAATGCGCAAAAGCGCAGCAAGTATATTGATAAAGCGTTTATCTCTTCGTTTATCGCCATTACGACCGGAACGGCGCTTACGCTGGCGGTGCTGGTGCTGTCGGGCTCCATTGAATTCACGCCAATGCAGGTGATCCCGATTTCCGGGATGATCGCGGGGAACGCCATGGTCGCCGTGGGGCTGTGTTACAACAACCTCGGCCAGCGTTTCAGCAGCGAGCAGCAGCAGTTACAGGAGAAATTAAGCCTGGGGGCGACGCCTAAGGTGGCCTCAGCGCGGCTGATTCGTGAGAGCATTCGTTCATCGCTGATCCCAACGGTAGATTCAGCCAAAACCGTGGGGCTGGTGAGTCTGCCGGGCATGATGTCGGGGCTGATATTTGCGGGGATCGATCCGGTAAAAGCGATTAAGTATCAGATCATGGTCACGTTTATGCTGCTTTCAACGGCGAGCCTGTCGACCATTATTGCCTGCTACCTGACCTATCGGAAGTTCTACAACGCGCGCCACCAGCTGGTGGTGACGCAGTTGAAAAGGTCGGAATAAACCGTCTTTTGTAGGCCCGGTAAGCGTTAGCGACACCGGGCTTTTTTATCAGTACAGCAATGCGTACAGCTGACGGCGATACTTCGACGCCAGCGCGTCACCGGTCCCCAGCGCGGCCAGGATCTCCTGGAACATCTTACGCGCCTGACCGTCTGCGGCGGCCAGATCTTTTTGCAGATGGCTGAACAACAGCTCCAGCGCCTCTTCGTTACGCCCCACCTGGTGCAATTGCAGCGCCAGCTGGCTTGCCAGCGCGGCATCGTCCGGGCGCTCAGCAACCTGCTGCTGAAGCTGCTGGATCTCAGGCGTATCTGCCGCCTGTTTCAGCAATTCGATCTGCGCAACCAGTCCCTGATAGCGGGTGTCCTGATCCTGCATCGGGATAGTCTTCAGCACGGCTTCCGCGTCTTCTGAACGGTGCAGGGCGATCTGCGTTTCCGCCAGCAGCAGGCCGATCTGGCTGTTCTGATTGGACAGCTGCCACGCGTCTTTAAGCAGCGGCAACGCCTCGTCGTATTTACCCTCCTGCATCAGCGCCATGCCTTCCTGCGCTTTCAGCTCTTCTTCGCGCGGCAGTACCTTGTCCAGCAGGGCGCGGATCGCCTCTTCCGGCTGCGGCCCCTGGAAGCCATCAACAGGCTGCCCGTTCTGGAACAGATAAACGGTAGGAATGGCGCGCAGGCCAAACTGAGAGGCCACCATCGGCTCGGCGTCACAGTCCAGCTTAGCGAGAATGAACTGACCATTGTATTGCGCGGCAAGGCTCTCCAGTACCGGCGTCAGCTGCAGACAGTGTTGGCTGCGTTCAGACCAGAAGTAGAACAGCACCGGTTTGGTCATCGACTGTTCCAGCGTCTGTTGCAGGTTTGCTTCAGTAATATTGACGATATTCTGTACGGACATGCGGCTTTCTCTTTTGTCGGTTTGTTCTTTACATGGGGATGAGCGGCGACGCTTCAACTCAGCCGTGTAAAATTTTGTCCATTATCCGGCCCGGCAGAAGGCGTTTTAACCAGCCAACGGCATGGGTCACCAGCGTGACCGGATAACGCAGTTTGGGTTTATCGCTCTCAAAAGCATGGCGCACTTTGGCGACAACCGCTTCCGGGCCTAACGTAAAGCGTGCGGCAATGCCGGGGTTTTCGACCGGCTTGTCCGACTGGGTCTGGTTGACGTTTTCGGTGAAGCGGGTGCGGATCGGGCCGGGTTCAATCAGGCTGACCTTAATGCCGCTGTGGCGCAGCTCCATGCGCAGGGCATCGGACCAGGCCTCCAGCGCGTATTTGCTGGCGGCGTAGGCACCGCGGCCCGGGGTGGAAATCAGCCCCATCACTGACGATGTCATCACGATGCGCCCTTCACCGTGCGGCAGCATGGCGGGAAGCAGGCGCATGGTGAGCTGATGTACGCCGAAAAAGTTCGCGGAAAACTGTTGTTCAAGCTGTTCGCGCGTGATGGTTTCCAGCGGGCCGTACACGCCGAAGCCAGCATTATTAAACAGGCCGAACAGACGGTTACCGGTCAGGGCGATGACCTCGTCCGCCGCGCGTTCAACGCTTTCCGGTGAGTCCAGATCCAGCAACACACCGGTGAAGCCCATGCCGTTCATGCGTTCGACATCTTCAGGTTTACGGCAGGCCGCCAGCACCCGAAATCCCTGACGCTTCAACTCGAGCGCGCTTTCAAAGCCAATTCCGCTGGAACATCCTGTTATTAAGACCGATTTTTGCATAACTTTACCTGTCAGGAACTCCGCTGAATTACGAGTCATGTTTAACTAAAGGAGCCAGCCGGGTTGCCATCCAGTCGGCAATAAACGGCTGTGCATCGCGATTGGGATGAATACCGTCGTCCTGCATCCATTGGGGTTTCAGATAGACCTCCTCCATGAAAAATGGCAGCAGGGGAATATCAAACTCTTTGGCAAGCTTAGGGTAGATCGCGCTAAAGGCTTCATTATACCGACGGCCGTAGTTAGCCGGCAGGCGAATTTGCATCAGCAGCGGCTGGGCGTTCGCCGCTTTGATCTCCTGCAAAATGGTACGCAGGGTTTGCTCGGTTTGCTGAGGCTGGAAGCCGCGCAGGCCATCATTACCCCCCAGTTCGACCAGCACCCAGCGCGGCTGATGCTGTTTGAGCAGTGCGGGAAGGCGCGAAAGCCCCTGCTGTGAGGTATCGCCGCTGATGCTGCCGTTGACGACGGACGTTTGGGTCTGCCATTTGTCATTGAGTAATGCAGGCCAGGCCGCGCTGGCCGCCATGCGATAGCCTGCGCTCAGGCTGTCGCCCAGAATGAGTAACGTGTCCGCTGCCGCCGCGCGGAAGGTCATCAGCATCAAAAAAAGGAAGGGCAAATGCCAGCGGAAAACAGTGTTGAAGTTCATCGTCTTAAGAAGTCCGTCGGTCAGGGAGAACACGAGCTGTCCATCCTCACCGGAGTTGAACTCGTTGTCAAACGCGCCGAAACCATCGCGCTGATTGGTGAATCCGGCTCCGGGAAGTCCACGCTGCTGGCGATTCTGGCCGGGCTGGACGACGGCAGCAGCGGGGAGGTCCACCTCGTCGGGCAGCCGCTGCACCAGCTGGATGAAGAGGCGCGCGCCGCGCTGCGCGCTCGCCATATCGGCTTTGTCTTTCAGTCTTTCATGCTGATCCCGACGCTGAACGCGCTGGAAAACGTGGAACTGCCGGGACTGCTGCGCGGTGAAAATACGCGTGAAAGTCGCGAACACGCCAAAGCCCTGCTGGAACAACTGGGGCTGGGCAAACGCCTTGACCACCTTCCGGCGCAGCTTTCGGGCGGCGAGCAGCAGCGCGTGGCGCTGGCGCGCGCGTTTAACGGTCGCCCGGAAGTGCTGTTTGCCGATGAACCCACCGGTAACCTTGATCGTAAAACCGGGGACAAGATTGCCGATCTGCTGTTTTCGCTCAACCGTGAACACGGCACCACGCTGATTCTGGTGACGCACGATCCGCAGCTGGCCGCCTGCTGCGACCGCCGCCTGCGCCTGGTGAACGGTATTCTTCAGGAGGAAGCATGATTGCCCGCTGGTTCTGGCGCGAGTGGCGCTCGCCCTCGCTGCTGATTGTCTGGCTGGCGTTAAGCCTGGCGGTGGCTTGCGTGCTTGCGCTTGGCAGCGTCAGTGATCGGATGGAAAAAGGGCTCAGCCAGCAAAGCCGGGAATTTATGGCGGGGGACAGGGCGCTACAAAGCTCGCGCGCCGTCCCGCCCGGCTGGATTGAGGAGGCGCACAAGATTGGGCTGAAGGTTGGCGAACAGATTAGCTTCCAGACCATGACCTTCGCAGGCGACACGCCGCAGCTGGCAAGCGTTAAAGCCGTCGACGATATCTACCCGATGTACGGTGAGCTGGAGACCCGTCCGGCGGGATTAACACCCGCGCCCGGCACGGTCCTGCTGGCACCGCGTCTGATGGCGCTGCTGAACCTGAAAGCGGGTGACAGCATCGAAGTCGGCGACGCGACGCTCAGGATTGCGGGCGAAGTGGTGCAGGAGCCGGATTCCGGCTTTAACCCGTTCCAGCTTGCGCCACGTTTGATGATGAATACCGCTGATGTGGCGAAAACCAACGCCGTGCAGCCGGGCAGCCGTGTCACCTGGCGCTACAAGTTTGGCGGCACGCCTGCCCAACTGGCGGCCTATGAAAAATGGCTCCTGCCGCAGCTCAAGCCAGAGCACCGCTGGTACGGGCTGGAGCAGGACGAAGGGGCGCTCGGCAAATCCCTTGAACGGTCTCAGCAGTTCCTGTTGCTTTCGGCGCTGTTAACCCTGCTGCTGGCCATTGCGGCGGTTGCCGTGGCGATGGGGCACTACTGCCGCAGCCGCTACGACCTGGTGGCGATCCTCAAAACCCTCGGCGCGGGCCGGGCGCAACTGCGCAAGCTGATCGTCGGCCAGTGGCTGATGGTGCTGGCGCTGTCTGCCATTACCGGCGGGGTCATCGGGCTGCTGTTTGAGAAGCTGCTGATGGTGCTGCTAAAGCCGGTGCTGCCTGCTGCACTGCCGCCCGCCAGCCTCTGGCCGTGGCTATGGGCAATCGGCGCGATGACGGTGATTTCGCTGCTGGTCGGGCTACGCCCGTACCGGCTGCTGCTCGCGACGCAGCCGCTGCGCGTGCTGCGTCAGGACGTGGTTGCCAGCGTCTGGCCGCTGAAGTTTTATCTGCCGGTCATTTTTGCCGTGGCGGTTGGGCTGCTGGCCTGGCTGATGGGCGGCAGTACGCTGCTGTGGGCCGTGCTGGCGGGGGCCGTGGTGCTGGCGCTGCTGTGTGGTGTGCTCGGCTGGCTGTTGCTCAATGTGCTGAGAAAGCTGACGGTGAAATCGCTGCCCGTGCGGCTGGCGGTCAACCGTCTGCTGCACCAGCCATGGTCCACGCTCAGCCAGTTGTCGGCCTTTTCGCTGTCTTTTATGCTTCTTGCGCTGCTTCTGGTGCTGCGCGGCGACCTGCTGGATCGCTGGCAGCAGCAGCTTCCGCCGGAAAGCCCGAACTATTTTCTGATCAATATTGCCCCGGAACAGGTGACGCCGCTGAAGGGCTTCCTGTCGGAGCACCATATAATTCCTGAGTCGTTTTATCCCATCGTTCGCGCGCGCCTCACGCAGATCAACGGTCAGCCGACGGAGGGAAATAAAGATGAGTCGCTTAACCGCGAGCTGAACCTGACCTGGCAGGATAAACGTCCTGACCATAACCCGATCACCGCCGGAACCTGGCCGCCGAAAGCGGGGGAGGTGTCGATGGAAGAGGGGCTGGCGACGCGCCTGAACGTGAAACTGGGAGACAGCGTCACCTTTACCGGCGATACGCAGGACTTCAGCGCTAAAGTCACCAGCCTGCGCAAGGTGGACTGGGAGAGCCTGCGGCCAAACTTCTTCTTCATCTTCCCGGCCGGGGCGCTGGACGGTCAGCCGCAGAGCTGGCTCACCAGCTTCCGCTGGGAGAACGGTAACGGCATGCTGACCCAGCTTAACCGGGAATTCCCGACGGTCAGCCTGCTGGATATCGGGGCGATCCTGAAGCAGGTGGGGCAGGTGCTGGAGCAGGTGAGCCGCGCGCTTGAGGTGATGGTGGTGCTGGTGACGATCTGCGGCGTGCTGTTGCTGCTGGCGCAGGTGCAGGTTGGCATGCGTCAGCGCCATCAGGAGCTGGTGGTTTACCGCACGCTGGGGGCAAGCAAGCGGCTGCTGCGCGCCACGCTCTGGAGTGAGTTTGCTCTGCTGGGGCTGGTGGCCGGTCTGGTGGCGGCAATAGGCGCGGAGACCGCGCTGGCGGTGCTCCAGACAAAGGTGTTCGACTTCCCGTGGGAGCCTGACTGGCGGCTGTGGTTGACGCTGCCCCTCTGCGGCGCAGTGCTGCTTTCACTCTGTGGCGGCTGGCTCGGTACGCGGTTATTAAAAGGCAAAGCGCTGTTCCGCCAGTTTGCCAGTTAGTTCACTTCCGTGATGATTGCGCACCGGTTTATATGCTGGTGCGCAATCACTTAATAGCACAAAACGATAATAACCACTTGTTTAGTAGCACAAAACATTAAAAACCCGCCGACACAGCCCGTTTATTTCCAGTTAATATTCACCCGCTAAATATTTAGCAGCGTGTCTATTAAGGAAAAATAATGACTATAAAAAAATCAGCGCTGGCGGTAACGATCGGCGCGGCAGTGGCATTGACTACCTTCGCTTCTCAGGCGGAAATCACCGTTCTTAAGCAGGATCCTCAGGCGGGTAACCCGCTGAGCCGCCTGAACTTCACTGTGGGCGGCAGTATTCGTCCTCAGTTCCAGAACATGACCGGCGACGACGGTAAAAACAGCTACAAGCGCAACGGCTTCGACGGCGGCACCCGTTTCCGTTTCGCGGCTGATTACTACCTGTTTGATGACATCAGCTGGATCAGCTACTACGAGCTGGGTGTGAACATTCCTGCGCAGTTCAACTGGGATAACCACTACGCCGACGGCGCACACGACACGTCGCGTCGTATGCTCTACACTGGTCTGAAGAGCGATACCTGGGGTACGCTGACCTTCGGTCAACAGAACAGCGTTTACTATGATGTGGTTGGCGCGAAAACCGATATCTGGGATTACGACATGATCGGCCAGGCACCGGGCAACGGCATCAACGGCGATTACGACGGTTCTTATCGTTCACGCCAGATGCTGAAATATAAGAAAACCGTGGGCGATGCCGACATCTACGCATCTTACCTGTTTGAAGACAGCGAATATCTGCCGGGCAACGGCCTGCGCTACAAGCGTAAAGGCGGCGGCTCGCTCGGTCTGGATTACCACCTGACCACCGATCTGACATGGGGCGCAGCGTGGAACTACACCCGCGCGGACATGCGTAACCCGGACAACGGCGACAGCAAAACCTACGACCAGAACATCCTCGGTACCGCGCTGAGCTGGACGCCGGACAACTGGACCTTCTCCGCGGGCGGCGGCTGGTACCAGAACTTCCTGACCACCAAAAAAGTGTCTGTTAACGACTACTTCGCCGGTGACGCATGGGGTATTGAATACTTTGCGGGCTACAAGTTCCCAATCGGTCAGTACGCGGTTAAATCCATCCAGCCTTACTTCATGGGCGACCGCATTGAGTACGTGAACGGCCGCAACTACCAGCGCATCGACAACGGCGTGGGTATCAGCTTCCAGCTGGACTACGGTTTCCGCGTGGATTACGAACACGTGTTCACTTCCAGCACCGACAACCTGGGCGATATGAACCTGGTGCGTCTGCGTTACGACTTCTAAGCCGTCTGTTCCCCGGTGGCGCTGCGCTTACCGGGGCTACAAAAGCACGCGTAGGCCGGGTAAGGCGCAGCCGCCACCCGGCTTTCTTTTTCAGCGATCAAGCCACTCAGCAATCTCTTCGTACGTCCCGCGATACACAATCTTCTCCGCCTTTTTCTCCAGCTGATAGCCGTACATCGGGTCGTAATAGTCCTTCAGCAGCGGTGCAAGCCAGCTGAAGTGCGCCTCGGTGCTGCCGGAGCGTTGCTGTTCCAGCAGCGCGGAATCTAACAGCGCGGTGAATTCAGCATACCGCTGCAGCCCCAGACGGCGGCGAATGGCGAACAGGCCGTGATGCAGGTACTCGCTGTACTCCTTCCAACCCGCTTCCTCGCCGTAGGCAGCAGAAAAGTCCGCCCACATATGGTCGAAATACTCTTCGCGCAGGCGTTCAAGACGAATTTCAAACGGGTCTTCGACGACAACGATAGGGGCTTCAACCATGCGGTCGCGCAGGCACTCCGGCAGGTGGTTGGAGCCAATCATCCGGCCCTCGTCTTCCAGCACCCAGCGCGCGGCGTCTTTTTTCAACAGCTCAACCGCAAGGTGGTTTTCAAAGCTGGCCTGGGAAAGCTGCGGCGTGAGCGTGCGGCCAAACGACGAACCGCGATGGTGCGCCAGCCCTTCCAGATCGATGCCCTGTGCGTGCTGCTTCACCAGCAGCGTTTTACCGTTTCCGGTGCAGCCGCCGATAAGCACCATCGGCTTTTGCGACTGCTCAATCGTCACCTGAATCGCCGTCTGACGCAGGGCCTTATAGCCGCCGCGGATCAGCGGGTAGTCGACACCCGCCTCTTTCAGCCAGGCCTGGGAGATATGCGAGCGCTGGCCGCCGCGCGCGCAGCAGAGAAAGCCCTCAGGATGGGCAAGGCTGGCTTCCCGCCAGGCGTTGATGCGTGCCTCACGCGTCTTGCCGTTTACCAGGCTATGGCCGAGCGCCAGCGCGGCGTCCGGTCCCTGACGTTTATAGCAGGTCCCGACGGCGGCACGCTCGTCGTCGTTCATTAAGGGCAGGTTGACTGCCGCAGGCATCGCGCCCTGGGCAAATTCGATCGGCGCGCGAACGTCGATTAAAGGGGTATCAGACGCGAGGATCGCGCGATAGTCCGTTCCATCGTTCATGGTTATTCCAGAAGAAAACTCAGCAGCAATGGGCGGGGATTGTACGCCGGGGAAGGGGAAGGTCAACTCCCCGGCGCAGATGTCTTACTTGAGCTTTGACTGTGCCCAGACAATTCCGCTCGCATATTCCGGCGGCAGGAGAGGAACGATCGCTTCCAGCGTGGCGCTCAGGCGATCGGTATCGGTGTCGTTCAGGTTAAGGTGACCGACCTTACGACCCGCGCGAACCTCTTTGTCATACCAGTGCAGATGCACCAGCGGCAGCTTCAGCCAGTCGTAGTTCAGATCGGTGCCGATCAGGTTGATCATCACCGACGGGCTGTTCACCACCGGCTGCGGCAGCGGCAGCTCGGTGATTGCGCGCAGGTGCAGCTCGAACTGGCTGATGGACGCGCCGTTTTGCGTCCAGTGGCCGCTGTTGTGCACCCGCGGCGCCAACTCGTTGATCAGCAGACCTGACGGGGTGATAAAGCACTCCATCGCCATGACGCCCACATAGCCCAGCTCGTGCATGATGGCTGAGAGCATCTCTTCCGCCTGCGCCTGCTGGTCGGCATTGGCGTGCGGGAAAGCGACGCTGGTGCGCAGAATGCCGTCCTGGTGCAGGTTATGCGTCAGCGGGTAAAACACCGTGCGACCATCGTGCCCGCGCGCGCCAACCAGCGACACTTCACCGCTGAAGTTAATGCCCTGCTCAACGATGCACTCGCCGTAGCTGTCGTCCGGCAGTTCTGCCGTTTCATCTGCGCGCAGACGCCACTGGCCGCGGCCGTCGTAACCGCCCACGCGGCGCTTCACGATTGCCAGCTCGCCCAGCATCGCGAAAACATCATTCCATTCGCTTTTATCGGACAGGAGCTGCCACGGCGCGGTCGGCAGACCGAGCTTGTCGAACAGCTGCTTTTGCGTCAGACGGTCGGCAATGATCGGGAACACGTCGCGGTTAACGAAGGCGTTATGACGCGCCAGCTCGCGGGTCAGCGCGGTTTCCGGCCAGCGTTCGATCTCGGCGGTAATCACGCTCTGGTGGAACGGTACGGCTTCAGGTTCAGCATCCAGCCCGACGGGCCAGACGGCAATACCCAGCGGCTCACCGGCCTGACGCAGCATGCGGCCTAGCTGGCCGTTACCGAGGACGCAAACCTGCTTCATGCCGCACCCCGCGGGTCTGGATTGTCCAGCACTTCGTCGGTCTGGGCTTTACGCCAGTCCGCCAGGCGCTGATGCAATGCTTTATCGTGCGTCGCAAGAATTTGCGCCGCCAGCAGGGCTGCGTTCGCCGCGCCCGCTTTGCCAATCGCCAGCGTGCCGACAGGAATACCGCGCGGCATCTGAACGATGGAGTAGAGGCTATCCACACCGCTTAACGCGGCGCTTTGTACCGGGACGCCCAGAACCGGCACCAGGGTTTTGGCGGCAATCATGCCCGGCAGATGTGCTGCGCCGCCCGCGCCGGCAATGATCACCTCATAACCGTTCTCTTCGGCGCTTTCGGCGAAGCTGAACAGTTTGTCCGGTGTACGGTGCGCGGAGACCACTTCAACGTGGTGCGGAACATTCAGGATTTCAAAGATTTCGGCGGCGAACTGCATGGTAGCCCAGTCGCTTTTGGACCCCATCACGATGGCGACACGCGCCGGATTATTGCGGGAAGACATGCGTCTTAAAACTCCTGTGGTGCGAAACACACTGCTTTCGAGGGCACAGAGAATAGCATGTTATACGGGCAAGGAAAACGGTTGCGCGGTTAAATCTTGAGCCGTTGTTGCCATCAATTCATAACAAAACAGACCGCGTTCTGGCGGTCTGTTTTCGTCAATCGGCAATGATTATTTAGTCAGTTGTGCGGTCATGTAAACGCGGTTGTCGACCTTCGCGCTCGTAATTTTATAAGAGGCACCCTGTTCGGCGGCCTGCGCGGCAATTTTCGCTTCTGCGCGGTCAAGGGTAGAGGCGGTTGCGCTCACGCTCTGCGCAAAAGAACCGAAAGAAACCAGGGAGAGGGCAGCAACTGCAACGAAAGTTTTGATGGATTTCATGGTCGTATTCCTTAAGTATTTTGTCTGGGATAGGGCATGTTGCCCTGATGTGATAAATAATAGGCCGACCACGGGCTGATTAAAATCGAAACAATTTGCCGATATCGTTCAAAAAAATAGAATGAATTGTGAGGAGGGATTAAAACGGAAACGCGATCAGCTCTACGCCTTCCGGCGTGACTTTGACCATTGACCCCTCAGTGTGCCACGCGCCCAGCACCACGCGATGGGCGGGTTCGCCGTTGGTCATCAGAGTATGGACATCAGGACGATGGGTATGCCCGTGGATAAGCCACTGGACGTGGTGTTTTTCCATCACGTCGACCACCGCCTGCGGGTTAACGTCCATGATGGTCATGGATTTACTGCTGTTGGCGGCTTTGCTGCCTGCGCGCATTTTGGCGGCGATACGGCTGCGGATAAACAGCGGCAGGGCGAGGAACAGCGTCTGGATCCACGGAGTGTGGACTTTGGCGCGAAACGCCTGGTAGCCGGTATCGTCGGTGCAGAGCGTGTCGCCGTGCATGATCAGGACCTTGCGGCCATAGAGGTCGAGCACCTGCTCTTCCGGCAGCAGCGTCATGCCGCTTTCGCGGGCGTAGCGCTTGCCGATCAGGAAATCACGGTTGCCGTGGATGAAGTAGCAGGGGACGCCGGAATCCACCAGCGTTTTAATGGCCGAAGCCATTTCACGGTGCAGCGGGTTAGGGTCGTCGTCGCCAATCCAGGCTTCAAAGAGGTCGCCCAGAATGTACAGCGCGTCGGCGTTTTTCGCTTCACCGCGTAAAAAACGCAGAAAACCGGCGGTAATCGCCGGTTCTTCTGTTTGCAGATGCAGATCCGCAATAAAGAGTGTCGCCACGAATTACTCGCTGACGGTCACGCTTGTAATCACTACGTCTTCTTTAGGAACGTCCTGGTGCATACCGCTGCGGCCAGTAGAGACGGCTTTGATCTTGTCAACCACGTCCATACCTTCAACCACTTCTGCGAATACGCAGTAGCCCCAACCCTGCAGGCTTTCGCCGGAGAAGTTCAGGAAGTCGTTGTCAGCCACGTTGATGAAGAACTGCGCGGTTGCAGAGTGTGGTGCCTGAGTACGGGCCATCGCCAGCGTACCACGGGTGTTTTTCAGACCGTTGTTCGCTTCGTTTTTGATCGCTTCTTTGGTCTCTTTCTGGTTCATGCCAGGTTCAAAACCGCCGCCCTGGATCATGAAGCCGTTGATCACGCGGTGGAAAATGGTGTTGTTGTAGAAACCTTCGCGGCAGTAGTCCAGGAAGTTTTTAACTGTTTCAGGCGCTTTGTCATCAAAGGTCTTGATTACGATATCGCCATGATTAGTGTGGAAAGTAACCATTTTTGCATCCTGTTCCGTTATTGTGGTACGTCGACCCGCGTTCGGGTCATCTATAGGGGCTTGTTATAGCATAACCACAGGATGCGATCACCTTGCATTGTGTGCTGCTTCGGGTTTGAATTACGGGTAGAATACCCGGTTTTCGTCCACACACGTGTTTACATGGAATCTTCGATGTTAAAAATCTTTAATACAATGACGCGCCAGAAAGAGGAATTTAAACCTATCCATGCCGGGGAAGTCGGCATGTACGTGTGTGGTATTACGGTTTACGATCTCTGTCATATCGGCCATGGCCGTACCTTCGTCGCTTTCGACGTGGTGTCCCGCTACCTGCGTTTCCTGGGCTATACGCTGAAGTATGTGCGTAACATCACCGATATCGACGACAAAATCATCAAGCGCGCTAATGAAAACGGCGAAAGCTTTGTTGCGCTGGTCGATCGCATGATCGTCGAGATGCACAAAGATTTCGACGCCCTGAATATTCAGCGCCCGGACAGCGAGCCGCGTGCGACCCACCATATTCACGAAATCATCGAGATCACCGAAAAGCTGATCGCACGCGGTCACGCTTACGTTGCTGACAACGGTGACGTGATGTTCTCGGTGCCGACGGACCCAACCTACGGTTCGCTTTCCCGTCAGGATCTGGATCAGCTCCAGGCCGGCGCGCGCGTGGACGTGGTGGACGTGAAGCGTAACCCGATGGACTTCGTACTGTGGAAAATGTCCAAAGAGGGCGAACCAAGCTGGCCATCCCCGTGGGGCGAAGGCCGTCCGGGCTGGCACATTGAATGTTCCGCGATGAACTGCAAACAGCTGGGCAAGCACTTCGACATTCACGGCGGCGGTTCGGACCTGATGTTCCCGCACCACGAAAACGAAATCGCGCAGTCTACCTGCGCCCACGGCGGCGAGTACGTTAACTACTGGATGCACTCCGGGATGGTGATGGTTGACCGCGAGAAGATGTCGAAATCGCTGGGCAACTTCTTCACCGTGCGCGACGTGCTGAAGTATTACGACGCGGAAACCGTGCGCTACTTCCTGATGTCCGGCCACTATCGCAGCCAGCTGAACTACAGCGAAGAGAACCTGAAGCAGGCGCGCTCGGCGCTGGAGCGTCTGTACACCGCGCTGCGCGGTACCGACAGATCGGTTCCTGCTGCGGGCGGCGAAGCGTTCGAAGCACGCTTTGTTGAGGTGATGAACGACGATTTCAACACCCCGGAGGCCTACTCCGTGCTGTTCGACATGGCGCGCGAAGTGAACCGCCTGAAGTCAGAAGATATGGCCGCGGCGAATGCGCTGGCGTCCCATCTGCGCAAGCTCTCCTCCGTGCTAGGCCTGCTGGAGCAGGATCCGGACGTGTTCCTGCAGAGCGGCGCGCAGGCGGACGACGGTGAAGTGGCGGAGATTGAAGCGTTGATCAAAGCGCGTCTGGAAGCGCGTCAGGCGAAAGACTGGGCGGCGGCAGATGCGGCGCGCAATCGTCTGACCGAGATGGGCATCATTCTGGAAGATGGCCCGCAGGGCACGACCTGGCGTCGTAAGTAAGTCTGCTGCAAGCTGATGCCCTCACCCCAGCCCTCTCCCACAGGGAGAGGGTGCAAACACTAAAAACGGCAACTTGAGTTGCCGTTTTGCTTTTACCTCCGCCTCCACCACAGCAACCCCATCAGCACTACCCCCGGCAGCCACACCCACAGCAGTTCTGAAACGATCACCTGATGCCCGTACGGCGTGGTGTAGCGCGACAGCGCAAACGGCGCGACCTTGATCACCTGCCACGGCGCAAAGAAGCGTTCATCCGACCACGGCCACAGCCAGCCGACGCCTTTCCCACCGGTGGTGATCGAATCCAGCAGGCTGTGCGACAACAATGACACCGTTAAAAACAGCCAGCACCGCGTCAGGCTGGCCCGGAACCAGCGTCGTCCAGTCAGCACGCACAGTATCGGCACCACAAAGGCAAACAGCAGCGAATGGGTAAAGCCGCGATGGCCAAAAATATTCCCGTAGGCGACGCCGAATTTAAACGCCAGCACGTCGGCGTCGGGCAGCATGGCGAGCACAATTCCGGCAAACAGCAGGCGGGGAGGGATGACTTTAGTGCCCAGACCTAAGCCCAGGCAAAGCGGAACAGCGGCGTGCGTAATAACGGTAGGCATTGCGATTATCCATGGCAAATCATGGAAATATAGCAGCGAATTCGCTTTTACAAACCTGTGCTAAATTCTGATTTTACGCCGACTCGCGCGCGATAAGCTGCCCGGAAAGCGTAATGCGCTGGGTTTGCAGCGTCGGCTCCTTCAGCGTGCGGATAATCAGCCCCGCCGCCTGACGCCCGGTTTCGTCACTGGCCGAGGAGACGTAGGTGAATGACGGTGATGTGAGGTTAACGTGAAGCATATCTTCAAAACCGATCAGCGCCACCTGCTGAGTTAAGAACACATCTTTCCCCACGGTGCGACCCACCTGATGAATGCCGGAAATTGAACCGATCATGGCATCCGGCGAATGGCAGAGCAGGGCGGTAATGGCGTTATTTTTTTCCAGCAGCTGGCGAGTCGCCATCGCGGCGGCCTGCGTGTCGTCGCTGCAGGCCGGTGAATAGTCATCGCGCCAGACCAGTCCGCTTTGCGTCATCGCGCTGCGAAAACCGAGCAGGCGCTGCTCGCGGATAAGGCAGCCCTCGCGTCCGCCAATATAGGCGATGGTGCGGTGTCCTCGTTCGATAAGATAGCGCGCGGCCAGGTTTGCCGCCTGGCGGTTGTCGCGCATCACCAGATTGCATTTTTCATCGAGCAGGGACTGCGAGACCACCACCAGCGGCAGTGGGCACTGGCGGATCTGCTCCGGCAGGGCAGAGGTACGGGTGTCGGACGCGAGATAAATGACGCCTGCGACACCCTGCTGCTTAAATGACAGCAGGGTACGTTCCAGATGTTCCCGGTCGTTCAGTGGCTGGCCGAGAAAAACCATGTACCCCTGCTTCTCCAGCTCCTGAACGATGCTTGCCATCACCTTGATGGAAAAGCTGTCGCTGAAGTCACGCAGGATCAGGCCGATAAGATTGGAGGTGTTGGCGCGAAGGTTGGCAGCGGCGACGTTATGAACATAGCCCAGCGTATTGATGGCAGCGTTGACCTTCCCGATCGTTGCCTCTGAGATTTTCCCTTTCTGGCGTAGCACCAGCGAGACGGTAGAGACCGATACGCCCGCGTGCTTTGCGACATCAATAATGCTGACTTTCTTCAAAACCGCTCCCTGAAATTAACCGATAATCAGCCAGATAAAACACGTCTCCCAGCGTACAGGAGACGTGTCGTTCAGGCATCTTATTATTTGCCGATCATGGTGGACATGGTCTGGGCGATAAACTGTGCTCTGGCACCGAAAATCACCTGAATACCGTTATCGCCGACGAAGACTACGCCGCGCGCACCGAGTCCGTTAAGACCGTCTTTATCTACCGCGTCGCTTTTTGCTACTTCCAGACGCAGGCGGGTGATACAGGAGCCAACCGAATCGATATTCTGCGCGCCCCCCAGCAGGCTGATGATTTCGGTGGCAAGTTCGGAATCGGACTTGTCATTCGCACTGGCGGTCACTTCGGTACGGCCCGGCGTTTTCACGTCGAAACGGCGGATCACAAAGCGGAATGTGAAGTAATAAATCAGGCCCATTGGAATGCCGATGATAATGGCGCTCAGGAAGTTGGTCTGGTAGCCGTTAAAGGACGGCAGGATCCCGAATGAGAGATAGTCGATAAAGCCCGCCGAGAACGATTTGGCGATATGCGCGTGCAGCAGGTACATGGTCATGTAGGCCAGGCCCGCCATGATGGCGTTGAAGACGTACAGGATCGGCGCCACGAAGATAAAGGTGAACTCAACCGGTTCGGTGATCCCCGTCAGGAAGCAGGTCAGCGCCGCAGAGAACAAAATACCGGCCGCGATTTTCTTATTTTTGGTGTGCGCTTCATGGTACATCGCCAGGCACGCCGCAGGCAGCGCGAACAGCATTAGCGGGAACTCGCCCTGCATGAACTTACCGGCGTTCTGGTAGGTGTCGCTGCTGAAGGATTTCACACCCTCTTCGAGCATCTTGAACCAGATGGTCTGGTCGCCGTGGATCACCTGGCCCGCCTGGGTGGTGTAATCCCCGAACGAATACCAGAAGGACGGATACCAGATGTGGTGCAGGCCGAGCGGGATAAGCGCGCGCTCCACCAGACCGAAGATAAAGGTTGATGCCGCCTGGTTGTCGCCGTTCACGATCACGGAGAGCGCGTCGATACCGGACTGAATATGCTGCCAGACGTACGGGAGCAGCAGGCCGAGCAGGAACGACAGCAACGCCGTCGCAATCGCCACAAAGCGCTTCCCGGAGAAGAAACCGAGAAACTCCGGTAGCTGCATGGTGTGGAAGCGGTTATAGCACCAGGCTGCGAGGATCCCGCAGATCAGGCCGCCGAAGACGCCCATTTGCAGCGTCGGGATGCCGACCACCATGGCGTATTTCCCGCCCTGAGAGGCCATCTCCGGCGTAATGCTTAACACGGTGCTGATGGTGATATTGGTGACAAAAACCGAAACCGCCGCAGAGAGCGCCGCGATGCCGGACTCTGACGCCAGACCCACGGCGGAGCCGATGGCAAACAGCATCGGCAGGTTATCAAAAATAACCCCGCCCGCGTTCATCATCAGCGGCAGGTGGAACTTATCGCCGAAGGCCAGCAGCAGGCCCGCAGCGGGAAGCAGTGAAATTGGCAGCATTAAGGCGCGACCAATCATCGATAACTTAGACAGCGATTTAACAAACCCTGATATCAGACTCATGCTGATTTCCCCCGAGTAGCGCTTTTTTGGCGCTGTTATTGTAAGTAGAACGTTTTAGTAGAACGTTCTACTTATCGTGGAGAAAGTCTGAAAAACGCGCAACATAATTTTCACGTTTCATCCAGAGGGAATCGTGATTATTTGAAGTGGATCGATAAATAACCGTGATGGGTGTGAGGGGATTTTGTGAGAGATTGCCGGGTGGCGGCTTCGCCTTACCCGGCCTACAAACGGAGACAGTACGTAGGCCCGGTAAGCGCAGCGCCACCGGGCATCAAACGACTCAGGCCGTAACGGTTACGCTCTGACCTTCAAAGCTCACGGTCTGGCCCGCGACAATCTTGCAGCGCTTGCGGGTTTCCACCGCGCCGTCGACTTTCACTCGCCCGTCGGCGATAACGATTTTGGCCTGCGCACCGCTCTCGCTCCAGCCTTCCAGCTTGAGCAGATCGCACAGCTCAACGTGCGGGTGTTTGCCTAATGAAAATGTGGCCATCTTATGCTTCCTCTACGTCGTGGTACTCTTCGCATGCCTGCAAAGTATTCTGAATCAGTGTTGCAACGGTCATCGGGCCCACGCCGCCTGGGACCGGCGTGATGTAAGAGGCACGCGCTGCGGCATCTTCATACACCACGTCGCCGACCACTTTGCCGCTTTCCAGACGGTTGATGCCCACGTCCACAACAATCGCACCCTCTTTAATCCACTCGCCCGGAATAAAGCCCGGCTTGCCGACCGCGACGATCAGCAGATCGGCGTTTTCGACATGGTGACGCAGGTTTTTGGTGAAGCGGTGGGTCACGGTGGTGGTGCAGCCGGCCAGCAGCAGTTCCATGCTCATCGGACGGCCCACGATGTTAGAGGCGCCAATCACCACGGCGTTCAGGCCGTAGGTGTCAATGTTATAGCGCTCCAGCAGCGTCACAATGCCGCGTGGCGTACACGGGCGCAGACGCGGCGCGCGCTGGCACAGGCGACCGACGTTATACGGATGGAAACCGTCCACGTCTTTATCCGGTGCGATACGCTCCAGCACCTTCACGTTGTCGATGCCCGCAGGCAGCGGCAGCTGGACCAGAATGCCGTCGATCTCTTTATCGGCATTCAGGGTGTCAATAAGTTCCAGCAGTTCCGCTTCGCTGGTGGTTTCAGGCAAATCGTAAGAGCGGGAGACGAACCCCACCTCTTCACACGCTTTGCGTTTGCTGCCGACATAAATCTGCGATGCCGGGTTGCTGCCAACCAGCACAACGGCCAGCCCGGGGGCGCGTTTTCCGGCGGCTTTACGCGCCTTCACTTTTTCAGCGACCTCAGAGCGCACCTGCTGCGCAATCGTTTTACCGTCAATAATCTTTGCTGCCATCAGAGAGAAGATTCCGTCTGTAACGTTTGAAAGGGGGGATTGCCTATATTTTGTCAGAAGCGAGCGCCGCTGTCAGTCACCCTTTGCGAGATTTCATCAGGCGGCCCTAAAATCCCTGTTTTAGGCATGGTCAATTTCCTAGGTGGGAATAGGATGTGACCTGGTAAAATGGCAGTGTTTTGACATATTTTAAAATAGTTTCCTGAGCTACTTTGTCTCCTCCGAAATAAGCTTTCAATTAACCAATTGAACGTATTTCTTATTCCCGATTATCCGCGGGAAGGGTTATTTACATTTTAAAGGAATAGACATGAAACTCAGCAACATTGCTTCTACTGTTATTGCAACTTTGGCCCTGGTCGCGGGTGCCGCTCATGCAGAAGATACCACAACGCCTGTTTCCGTGAATGGCGGTACCGTGCATTTCAAAGGTGAATTAGTGAATGCTGCGTGTTCAGTAAATACTGATTCTTCCGAGCAGACGGTTAATCTCGGCCAGTACCGTACCGCGAAATTCACCAAAGTGGGTGACACCACCTCTAATATTCCGTTCACCATCGAACTGAACGATTGCGATCCGCTGGTTGCGAAAACCGCTGCGGTGGCCTTCACCGGTCAGATCGACGCGACGGATAAAACCCTGCTGGCGGTCACCTCTGGCAACAACGACAACACCGCGAAAGGCGTGGGTATCGAGATCCTCGACAGCAAATCCAGCGTCCTGACGCCAGACGGTGCCACCTTCTCTGCCGCGCAGAGCCTGATTGAAGGCACAAACACCCTGAACTTCACCGCGCGCTATAAAGCCACCGCTGCGACCACCGAGCCAGGCCAGGCGAACGCTGACGCAACTTTCGTTATGAAATACGAGTAATACCTGAGTACAGGGATGTGGTCGACCTCAGGGAGGAGGTCTTTTAATCGCTAATGCCGGGAACGAAGGATGACAAGGACTGGGATACTGTTTTTTGCCCTTGCGATTGCCTCAGCGGTAAACGCACATACCGTGGTAATCGACGGCGGTAAAGTTCACCTGAGAGGAGAACTGGTCAACGGCGGCTGCGCCGTGGCGCCTGATAGCCAGAATATGCGCGTGGATATGGGGCAGTACCGCACCAACTCATTTTCCGGCGTCGGCAGTTTTTCCACGGTAAACGTGCCTTTCACCGTACGGCTGCTCGACTGCAGCGTGGACGTTTCTCGTACCGTGGGGATCCAGTTTCAGGGCGCTACCCCTGCTGAAGATCCGCAG
This sequence comes from Enterobacter sp. RIT637, assembly GCF_019718755.1. Classification (NCBI taxonomy): domain Bacteria; kingdom Pseudomonadati; phylum Pseudomonadota; class Gammaproteobacteria; order Enterobacterales; family Enterobacteriaceae; genus Enterobacter; species Enterobacter sp. RIT637. The sequence goes on along the minus strand of NZ_JAIHAZ010000013.1, from coordinate 11,091 downwards.
GTTTTCCTGGCGACATCGCGACCAGGTGAAAGCCCTGTCAGCAGCGGCGTTGGGCTGGCGCTTTTCGACGAACAACAACGTCAAATTATCCCGAATGCCGCGGCGGTCAGCTGGCTGCCCATTGATACCCGCGAGCTGGCGTTTCATTTCAGCGCTCGCTACCGGGCGATTTCCGAACACCTCGTGCCAGGCAATATTCAGTCGGATGTCTGGTTTACGTTGATTTATCCCTGACGCCTGCGAACACATTATTAAAGGTACGGTTGTGATGAACACCCTGATTAAACCCGGACTGTTTTTATCTTTTATTTTGATGATGGTTTCTGCCTGTGCGAATGCATCCGGCGGAATTGCGCTGGGCGCGACGCGCGTGATTTATCCGGCAGATGCAAAACAGACATCGCTGGCGATCACCAACAGCAACAAACAGGAACGTTATTTAATTAACGCGTGGATCGAAAACGCCAGCGGGCAAAAAGAAAAAACCTTTGCCGTCACGCCGCCGCTGTTTGTGAGCGAGCCGGACAGCGAAAATACGCTGCGCATTATTTATGCCGGGCCGACCCTGCCCGCCGATCGCGAATCCCTTTTTTACATGAACGTGAAGGCCATTCCGTCAGTGAGTAAGGCGAAAACAGAGAACAATAACGTGCTGCAGCTGGCCATTCTGTCACGCATCAAGCTGTTTGTGCGCCCGGCTAACCTGTCGATGCCGCCGGAAGAGGCACTCTCCCAGCTGCGCTTTGAGCGCGTCGGGAACCACCTGAAGGTGAGCAATGCTTCGCCTTACTACGTCACGCTGGTCAACCTGAAGCTTGGCGGTCAGACGCTGGAAAACCTGATGGTCGCGCCGAAAAACTCGGCCCAGCAGGTGCTGCCAGCCGCAGTCAGCGGCACGCTTTCCTGGCAGAGCGTTAATGATTACGGCGCTATTACTCCGGCGCGTAGCGTCAATCTGTGAGCAGAGTCAGGGCGATGAACACTCAATGGCGTTACTGCCCGGTTGCACTGGCATTGATGACAACGCTCTGGCCGCACGCCGGCTGGAGCGAAAGCTACTTCAACCCGGCCTTTTTGTCCGACGACACCGCCAGCGTGGCGGATTTGTCGCGTTTTGAACAAGGACACCAGCAGGCGCCGGGCGTCTATCGCGTGGACATCTGGCGCAACGATGAATTTATTGGCACGCAGGACGTGCGTTTTGAACACGCCGAAAACACGCCACCCGTCGCGGGCGGGCTGGCTCCGTGCATTACGCGCGCCATGCTCGACCGTTTCGGCGTCAACATCGCGGCGTTCCCGGAACTGGCAAACGTGCAGGGGGAGACCTGCGTTCCGCTGGCAACCGCTATTCCCGGCAGCGAAACGGCCTTCAACTTTGCGTCACTGCGCCTGAACGTGAGCCTGCCGCAGGTAGCTATGCAAAACAGCGCCCGGGGCTACATTCCGCCTGAACAGTGGGATGAAGGCATTCCCGCCGCTCTGTTAAATTACAGCTTCACCGGCAACCGCGGCAGCGATGACGACAGCTATTATCTGAACCTGCAGAGCGGGCTGAACTACGGTGCCTGGCGATTACGCAATAACGGCGCGTGGCGCTATACCCAAAGCAACGGTCAGCGCCACAGCAACTGGCAGAATATTGGCACCTGGGCGCAGCGCACCGTTATTCCGCTGAAAAGCGAGCTGGTGCTGGGCGACAGCAATACCGGTAACGATGTGTTCGACAGCGTCGGTTTTCGCGGCGGGCGGCTCTTTTCCTCCGACAGTATGTACCCGGACAGCATGCAGGGCTACGCGCCAACCGTGCGCGGTATTGCCCGCACGCCAGCCAGGGTAGTGATCCGCCAGAACGGCTATGTCATTTACCAGAGCTATGTGCAGCCAGGGGCGTTTGCCATTACCGACCTCAACCCGACCTCATCAAGCGGCGATCTGGAGGTAACGGTAGAGGAGAAGGACGGCAGCCAGCAGCGTTACACCGTGCCTTACTCCACCGTGCCGCTGCTGCAGCGTGAAGGTCGCTGGAAATATGACCTGGTGGCGGGGGATTACCGCAGCGGCAACAGCGAGCAGGACACGCCGTTCTTCGCTCAGGGAACGCTCATTACCGGCCTGGCCGACGGCTATACGCTGTACGGCGGCACGCAGCTGGCGTCGCGCTATACCGCGATTGCCCTCGGGGCCGGGAAAAACTTCGGGGACTGGGGGGCGGTTTCGCTCGATCTCACCCATGCCCGCAGCCAGCTCGCGGATGACAGCCGCCATGAAGGGCAGTCCCTGCGCTTCCTCTATGCGAAATCCCTTAACGGCTTCGGCACCAACTTCCAGCTGCTGGGCTATCGCTACTCTACCAAAGGGTTCTACACCCTGGACGATGTGGCGTGGCGCTCAATGGAAGGCTACCAGTATGGCGAAGGTCAGAACGATGACGGCGTGCTGGACGTGCAGAGTTATCACAACCTGACGTGGAACAAAAAGGGGCGCTTCCAGCTCAACATTTCCCAGTCGCTGGGTGATTACGGCTCGGTTTACCTCTCCGGTAGCCAGCAGAGCTACTGGGGCACCAGCGAGTCGAACGTCTGGTATCAGCTGGGCTATGCGGGCGGCGTGCAGGGGATCAACTACTCCGTGTCCTGGTCGTGGAATAAGGCCGTTGGGATCGACGGTACGGACCGCATTGCGTCGTTTAACGTCTCCGTGCCGTTCAGCCTCTTTACCCGCCACGGCTACCGCCGCGATAGCGCCATCGACAGAGCCTACGCCACCGCCTCTGCCAGCCGTAACAGTGACGGCGATACCAGCTGGCAGACCGGCGTGAGCGGAACACTGCTCGAAGACCGCAACCTGAACTACAGCGTCACGCAGGGGCACGCCAGCAATAACGGCGCAAGCGGTAGCGCCAGCGCCAACTGGCAGGCGACCTACGGCACGCTGGGCGTGGGCTACAACTACGCCCGCGACCAGCACGATCTCAACTGGCAGCTCTCCGGCGGCGTGGTGGGGCATTCAGACGGGGTGACCTTCAGCCAGCCGCTGGGCGACACCAACGTGCTGATCAAAGCGCCGGGGGCGTCAGGGGTGAGCGTGGAGAACCAGACCGGAGTGAAAACCGACTGGCGAGGCTATGCGGTAATGCCATATGCCACCGTCTACCGCTACAACCGCGTGGCGCTGGATACCAATACCATGAGCAACAACACCGATATCGAAAACAACGTGAGCAGCGTGGTGCCGACCAAAGGGGCGCTGGTGCGCGCCAGCTTCGATACCCGTATTGGCGTGCGCGCCCTGCTGACCGTCAAGCGCGGCGACCAGCCCGTGCCGTTTGGCGCGGTAGTGCGTGAAACGCAAAGCGGCGTCACCAGCATGGTGGGGGATGACGGGCAGATTTACCTCAGCGGGCTGCCGCTGGAAGGTGAGCTGCTTATCCAGTGGGGCGACGGAAAACAGTCCCAGTGCCGTGCGAGCTATCACTTACCACCGGAAAGCCTGAACCAGGCCATTACGCTGGCGGGGGCACGCTGTGAACGCTAACAGGAACCCAATCATGAACATTATCCGTAGCGTATTTGGCGCGGCAGTGTTGTGCAGCGCACTGCCCGCATGGGCCACGGTGTGCCAGAACTCGACCGGCGTGGCGAAGGATATTTCCTACGATCTCTCCAATGTGTTTAACAGCTCTAACAACAAGCCGGGGCAGATTGTCACCCTGGCGCAAAAATCTGGGCTGGTGGGGGTGAATGCCATTTGTCCCCGCGGGACAACCGGTAAATCCACCATGCGCAGCTATGTCACCGACTTGCCCATTACCACGGTGATCGACAGCTATAAATACGTGAAGCTGAATGATTACCTTGACGGCGCCATGCAGATCCACGATGACTTTGCGGGCACGTTCTACCCTCCCGCGAATTATATCCAGATGGGGCAGCACCCCAACGTACCGAATAACAAGGCTTTTCCGGTGACCGATTCCAAGCTGGTTTTCCGTCTGAGGGTAACGCGGCGCTTTATCAATATGGTGGTGATCCCGCAGCAGACCATGTTCAGGGTCTATGTCACGACGACAACTGCCGATCCGCTTAATACGCCGGTCTATACCATCAGCTACAGCGGAACGATTCAGGTTCCGCAAAGCTGTGCGATCAACGCAGGGCAGGTCGTGGAGTTTGATTTTGGCGATATTGGTGCGTCGTTGTTTAGCCAGGCCGGTGCCGGGAATCGACCGCAGAAGGTGACGCCGCAAAGCAAAACCATTGCCATTAAATGCACAAACGTTGAAGCCAATGCGTATCTGACGATGCGTATCGAAGCCGAGAAAGTGTCAGGTAATGCGCTGGTTTCCAATAATCCCGATCTGGGGTTTGTGGTCGCTAATGAAAGCGGAACGCCGCTGACGCCTAACACGCTCACCAGCAAAATTCCGTTCCGCCTGGACGACAGCGCTCAGGCGCAGGTCGGCATTCGGGTCTGGCCTGTGAGCGTGACGGGCAACAAGCCTGCCGAGGGCCGTTTCACCTCGCGCGGCTATCTTCGCGTAGATTACGATTAAGGAGGAGCAATGGGACACTGGAGCAGGTACATTGCTGCGGGAGTACTGATGATGCTTCACGCTGGCGCTCAGGCCGCCACGGCGCTGGGGGAAATCAATATTGAGATGTCCGGCAACATCGTCGATTTTACCTGCGTGGCCGAAGGCAATGACAGCGATAAGGTCGTCACGCTGGGCACCTGGCCGACGAAACAGCTAAGAAATACGGGGAGCCGCACGCAGCCCATGCCGTTTACGCTGAAGCTGACCGGCTGTCCTCCCGGCGCTGCCTCCATTACCTTTTCGGGAAAAGCAGACGGCAGCGACAGCGGTTTGCTGGCGCTCAATGATGGCAGTACGGCGGCTCAGGTTGCCGTGGAGATCCGCGATGCGGATAAAACACGGCTGGATCTCCAGCAGGCCAGCCAGCCGGTGACGGTCGATGCGGAAGGTAATGCGGTACTGTCGTTTTATGCCAATTATATTGCCACAGCGGATAACCCTCAGCCGGGACGGGCCGATGCGGATGCCACGTTTATGATCAATTATAATTAGCGCTGACCGCACTCCCTGCAACTCACTTAAGTTGCGGGGAGTGAATTCAGTTTATAGCAGTTCGTGTGCTTTCGCGTAATCTATTAATTCCACAATACTCTGTACGCCGAGCTTGGAATAAATATTGGATTTGTGCGCGCTAATGGTTTTGTTGCTTAATAGCAACTGCTCCGCAATCTCCTTATTGGATAATCCATTCGCCAGATAGCGTAACACCGTGACTTCGCGATTCGATAATGGCATATCCGGTGTGATACCTTTCCCGGAGCCCAGATGATTTATAAAGTTCAATGTTTCTGAAGGGAAAAAAGAATAGCCCATCAGTATCATTTCCACCGCGTTGTAGATCTCACCTAAATCTTTTCGCTTGCTGACAAAGCCATTGGCCCCTGCGCGAATGGCGCGTCCCGCGTAAAACGACTCTGATTTCGACGAGAGGAACAGAACCTTGATGTCTTTGTTGATGTTTCTGATTCTCTTAAGTAAAGAAAACCCATCGGTTCCCGTCAGTTCGATGTCCAGGATAACCAGATCGATGGGGTGGTTGCGAATACAATCAAGCACTTCATGGCTGTCGCCAGACTTGAGTTTGACTATGATATTTTTATTTTTCTGTAGCAGGACTTCTATCGACATTCTGACAATAGGGTGTTCGTCCATAATGATAACGGATGCCGGTTTCATTTTTAATGCCTCAGATTGTTAAAAGCGTTATGCGGAGTTTTGTTCAAACTCTCGAAATGCCGGAAGGATATAGATGGTGATCCTTATACGGTAGTATTTCCCTGGAAAGAGCGAAAGCATCCTTGTTAACGTAGCGAGTAAATTAATGCCTCAGCGCGGTTATCTCATTTGGCTGGTGTGGCAAAAAGGTTTTTCTTATTCATATTTGCAACGCGTCTTATTATACCGTGTAAGTTTTCTCCGAAAACCCTGTAAATTAATTCTGCTCCATTGCTTTGTATTATCTTCTGGATCTTAATCGCTATTATTTTAAATTTAGCGCAAATGTCCTGCTATTCCATTTACCACATTTTTTCATCTTTATGTAATAACAAAAAATGACATATATCACTTTGTGTTAATTAATTGTTAACAAAACGAGGTGAGGAAAGTGGTGCGATGCGTGCACAACTAGCGCAAAAAATCGGCGGGATCGGGCGTGGAATCTTCATCTGAAAGTCAGGGAGGACCCGCAAGGTAAACCTGAAATTGAACAGCAGGATATCCTGTTCCCTGTGCATACTGCTCCTGGCCTGTACAGATCAGTCGCTTGTTTTTACATCATTATCATCTTTTTAACGGACTACCTCATCGATTAACGGATGGTGGAAAGTGCTGAGATTGGCATTTTCAGTGATATTTCACGTGGTTCAAGGGGATAAATTAGGAATAGTTGTAAAATCGATTGAAATGTTAAATTAAAACAAAATATTAACATCACTGGTAAGTTATTTCTTAAAGATCTTTAGGAATGAAAGGGTTAATGCTTAAGTTAAAACGTGCAGTCTGAGAGGTTATTGAGAAGATGAAGTAATTCCTGGCGATGGTTCAATCCCAGCTTGGCCAGAATACAGCCGAGACGATAAATAATGCGGCTGTAAGGCCGGTTTTGTATCAGGGCGATCTGACGTAACGTTTTGCCACGAGACAGCTCCTGCAAAATGGGCCATTCGCTGCGCGTGAACCACTCTTTCACCGAACCTTGCGGCGGCTTTGTCTCCAGCAGGTACTGCTGCAGTGCCGCAGCCGGCAACTGACGCTCAAGCACATGAAAGGGTCCCGCCGCTTTGCAGAACAGGCGGGTATCGTAGTCATCTGCCCTGACAAGCAGGTGGGGGTTTAGAAAAGGCGGGTAGAGGCTATATCGCCTTAGCTGATCCAGTTTGTCGATCAGTGCCGTGGCGCGGCTGTCGATATCGACCACCAGACGGGCGGATGGCCACTGATTCAACGCGCTTAAGGCATCTTCCAGCACCGGATAGTCAGAGCAACAGCTTAGCGGGAAATTTCCGTTCAGCATTCCGGTGCGCAGGTAATGATCTTCCGTGACCAGAATAATAAATGGGGCGTCAGTTTTATGGGTCAGGTTGGTGGACTGGCTCAAAAATTCGAGTCGGTCGAAGAAGGGGGGAGCGAAAGGTGAGCGTGTAAATCCCAGTGCGTCACTTCCTGTACGACGCCGACGGTAACGGCGCACTGTCATTCCCATGGCCTCCCTCCTGGAGATGGCTGTTTAATCCTCCGGCCATGTCCAGGATGGCCAGTAATACCCCTGGCCGAGCTGTGCCCCTGCCTGGCGTGCGCAGGAACGATCCCGTTCAGTCTCAATACCTTCGATAAGCACATTTCCGGCAAGCCGAAAACAGCGGGAAACCAGTTCCCCCAGCGCAGGGGTGGCGCGCATACGCCAGAAGGTTTCTTTATCGATCTTTATGCCGCTGAGTGGCAGCGGCCAGGATAAGAAGGGCTGGACAATGATGTCGTCAACGTCATCCAGCCAGATGCGGTGACCCTTCATGGTCAGCTGCTTCAGGCGCTGGGCCACGCCTTGCCGCTGTGTATCGGAGAGTGTGAAAAAATCGACAGGGTCGACAATCTCAATATTCAGCGGCGGGCTTCGCAGTTGCAGCAGACGCTGAAAAAGATCTGGCACCATGAGTACGGTTATCGGCAGATTGATGAAAATATTGTGACAGGCGAGCGCGTTTTTTAGCACACTGAGCTGTACTTCCAGCAGCATAAGCGACTGTTCTGCCGACTGTTCGCGGAAAAAATCTTCACTTTGCAGCGTGGGTGACAGAACGCTGAGCACTTCTACGCCGATCCTGTGCGAAGAGGCGAGGGCAACGATGGGCTCAAGCTTGATGCCCGTGATGTCATGAGAAATGTGCTTTAGCCGGGGAGGCATATACGTCAGGTTTTGCGCTGTCACTCCATTATCCTGTTGTCTGTCAGCCTCCAGCGGCCGGGATACCTTGCACCAGTGTGACGAGGTGGCCTACAGGAAAACAGCAGGCGTTACTTAAAAGCAGCTAAGCCTTTTCGCAGCGGTAAATTCTACGTGGGATGCAGTGAAAATGTTGAAAAAACAGCCGTATTTACAATCAGCTAGCCGTTATCGATGCAGATAAGGGAAAAGGCATTGACTCACCTGCCATTGACCGTATAATTCCTCGCGTTTCACCACCGCGAAGTTCACGCTTCTCCGTGCGCCCTTAGCTCAGTTGGATAGAGCAACGGCCTTCTAAGCCGTAGGTCGTAGGTTCGAATCCTACAGGGCGTACCATTTAATCCCTGCATCTCCTCTGATTCGAACCCCACGACCAACAGCACCGTTTGTCTGCCCGCGACTGCAATACTTGAACTGAAACATATTCCTGCTTAACTCAAAGGGGATTAATCCTGTGATGAGGATCACCCTATGGCATATGTTGATAAAGCGCTTCGGTTTAATCCTGCCTCTCCAGTCTTTCAGGACAATCTTCATAACGTTTATCACCACATGCGAAACCACCAGCCTGTGGCGCGGATCGGTAAAACATGGGTCCTGACCCGCTACCAGGATGTCTTTCAGGCCCTGAAAGAACGCGCGTTCATTTCTTCAGGTATTCCTGAAGACCTGCATGCCGAACTGAAAAAAGCGAGTCTTAGCCTCTCTCCCTCTCTGCGGTCTCTGCTTTATGGCATCGTTTTGTTTGAAGATGGCGGCGTTCACCGGGAGCATCGTCTGGCGTTACAGGCGCTGTTTTCAGGGGAAGCCTGGGACGCATTAACCGATCTCGTTTCTCGCGAGTCGCATTCCCTGATGGCCGAGTTAACGGTCACGCATGCATTTGACGGCATTAGCCAGATTGCCGCTCCGCTCTGGGGAAAGCTGTTTACTGCATGGCTCAACCTGCCCGAGGAGCTTCAGGAGGTGGTGGCGCAAGAGAAAAGCGCCATCAGGCTACTCCTCGATCCCAGCGCAATCGACAAGCAAGGGCTTGAACGTCTGCTAAAGGCGCTCACGCATCTGGATGAGGCGTTTAGCCAACTGGCTCAGGCGCATACTAAGGGTTACGACTCGCTGTTTTATCGCAGCCTGCTCAAAGGGTATCGCGGCGATCGCGATGCGCTCTCTGAACGATTTAGCACCGACTGCGTCACCATGCTCATCGGTGGCAGCGAAACCAGCGAAGCGCTGACCGGAAATCTGTTGTATATGCTTGCGCAGCATCCGGATTTACAGGAGCGCGTCCGTAACCACAGCCTCCGGATGAAAGATATCGTCAGCGAAACCATGCGCTTTGAATCGCCATTGCAGATGGGCAGACGAAGGGTTGCGGCGCCCGTGGAATTTCTGGGGCGCGAACTCAACGTCGGGGATAACATTTTGCTCTGCCTCGGGTCGGCTAACCGGGATGAGACCGTCTTTGAAGACGCTGCGCGCTTTATACCCGGCAGAAAAAATGCGCAGCGGCAGCTGGGATTCGGCGCGGGGGCGCACCAATGTATCGGTCAACTCCTGGCGCAGTTTCAGGCAGAGAATCTGGCAATGGCGCTGAATCATCATGGACATATTATCCTCGACGGTGAGGCGAAGTGGTCGAAACAAAGTTTGATTTTGCGATCGCTGGAAAGCCTGCCCGTGAAAATAATCTGAAGCGATAGCCCGGGAAATAAAATAAGGAGAAGGGGATTATTATTCCGCCCCTGCCAGTTAAATAACAGGTTAATAAATTGAAGGCTAATTAAAACCTGTTATGTCCCGTCTTAAGGTTTTCTTAATCTTATAGCCAGCTCGCTTTTTAAATTAGATTTTTATCACCTTAAACTCCTGCGCGAAGATATTTTCCACTTTTACGACTAAACTGGATTGATACTAATTATCATTAGCGTTTTTGTATGCTTTAATCCTGTCGCACAACCCCCTTCAGGGGTGAATCTCGTTGGTCTATTAAGGATATGTTCATGAATTCTCGCCTGCTGTCATGCTTCTCGCTTGCCTTGTTGTCTTCATCGCTTTTCCTTTCTACTCAATCAGTTGCTGCTGATAATGATCAGGGGATCGTTGTGTATAACGCACAGCATGAAAACCTGGTGCAGTCGTGGGTTGATGGCTTTACGAAAGAAACGGGAATTAAAGTCACTCTGCGAAACGGCGGTGACAGCGAGCTGGGCAACCAGCTGGTGCAGGAGGGCAGCGCATCGCCTGCGGACGTATTTCTGACGGAAAACTCGCCGTCCATGGTATTGGTGGATAACGCGAAATTATTTGCCCCTTTAGATGCCGATACGTTAAAGCAGGTGCCAGCGGAATTTCGTCCGGCGCACGGTCGCTGGATCGGCATCGCCGCGCGTAGCACCGTGTTTGTCTATAACCCGCAAAAATTAAACGAGACGCAGCTGCCAGCATCGCTGATGGATCTGGCGAAACCAGAGTGGAAAGGGCGCTGGGCAGCCTCTCCGTCAGGCGCGGATTTCCAGGCGATCGTTAGCGCAATGCTGGCGCTGAAGGGCGAGCAGGCCACGCTGGACTGGCTCAAGGCGATGAAAACCAATTTCGTTGCTTACAAAGGTAACAGCACCGTGATGAAAGCGGTCAACGCAGGCCAGATTGATGGCGGCGTGATTTATCATTACTACCGTTTTGTCGATCAGTCCAAAACGGGTGAAAACAGCAAAAATACCCAGCTCTACTATTTCAAACATCAGGATCCGGGCGCATTTGTTAGCCTCTCTGGCGGTGGCGTGCTGGCATCCAGCAAGCATAAAGCGCAGGCGCAGGCCTTCATCAAATACATCACTGGCAAAGAAGGTCAGGAAAGCCTGCGTACCAACAACGCCTTTGAATATGCCGTCGGCGTCAATGCCGCATCCAACCCGAAACTGGTTCCGCTGAAGGATCTGGATGCGCCAAAAGTGGAACCCTCCACGCTCAACAGTAAGAAAGTTATCGAGCTGATGACGCAAGCTGGCCTGCTGTGATCCTGAACGTAAAGTGAATGTCCTATGTCTGG
>NZ_JAIHAZ010000139.1:0-554 GCF_019718755.1 Enterobacter sp. RIT637 | reverse complement strand
ATGCAGAGCTACGAAGAGGAAAACTCACAGGGCATGCCATTTTCTCTGGCTCTTTTAGTTTTACCATTATGTCTGCAAAAAGATTCACGCCAAGTGTTTGCTGAAAATCCTCGCCGCTACCTTTTGAAAACTATAGAAAACAACCCCAAATTACTCGTTAATTTTGCTAACCGCGTCAATAATATGCTTCCATTTACGCTTGAAGCTTTTGGAGTGCTCATGGAACGAGGATGTTTTGTTGTAACAAAAGACGGCCGATTGAAAACAGTACCTAAAAAAGTTCGCAAATCGGTCATCGGGACTGAAGAATCTATCTCATGCCAGCGTGTCGCGCGCTATATAGGAAAAGAATTTGCCCGTATTGCAGATCGCGTTACGGTGTACACGACCTTTGGAATACGCCCATGAAAATTAAGTCGATTCATGTCTACAGCCATGATGGCCAACGTCGGGACCTGCAATTTAAGGTTCATGGTTTAAATGTCATTACTGGCCGTTCCTCAACGGGTAAATCAGCTCTTTCTGAGATCATTGAATACTGCATGGGTCGATCT
>NZ_JAIHAZ010000138.1:0-556 GCF_019718755.1 Enterobacter sp. RIT637 | reverse complement strand
CTGCTGATGATTGCCGGTACAAAAGCGGATACGCTCTATATGACTGAAGATGCGTTCGCGAAAGCCACCGGTACGAAGGACAAAGAACTCTTCCTGATCGATGGCGCTACCCATATCGAGACGTATTGGGTGCCTAAATACGTTGACCAGGCGATGCAAAAGTTAGACGTCTTCTTTAATAAAAATATTTAATCCGCATCTGTCGATACCCCGCAGGGGTATCGACTTATCCCGTATTTATCATTCAGATTAACGGAGTCGGGAAAAAAGATAATTACGCACATTAAATAGCCGCTATGAATGGAATTCATAAACAGTCGGGCAAGTGATGGTTATTTTTTTACCTGAATAGTCAGTGCCATCAAGGCGCTGGCAGCAGTAAAGACCGCAATGATCCAGCCCATTGTCCATGGCGTGCCGTCGCTAAAGAGTGCCAGAAGCAACGAAGAGATGATGCCACTGCCGTATTGCAACGCTCCCATTAATGCCGACGCTGAACCTGCAACATTAGGCACTGCGTCAAGTGCGCAAGCTGTGGACGTTGCTGCGATGATGC
>NZ_JAIHAZ010000137.1:0-557 GCF_019718755.1 Enterobacter sp. RIT637 | reverse complement strand
ACGCCAACCCATCGTCTGCTCTATCAGTCATTCCCGTCGATTGGCGGTATCGTGCATACCCACTCGCGCCACGCCACCATCTGGGCGCAGGCCGGACAATCCATTCCGGCGACGGGCACGACCCATGCCGACTATTTTTACGGCACCATCCCCTGCACCCGTAAAATGACCGATGCGGAAATTAACGGCGAGTATGAGTGGGAAACGGGCAACGTGATCGTCGAAACCTTTGAAAAAGCGGGAATCGATGCGGCGCAAATGCCGGGCGTGCTGGTGCACTCTCACGGGCCGTTTGCGTGGGGCAAAAACGCCGAGTATGCGGTGCATAACGCCATCGTGCTGGAAGAGGTCGCCTATATGGGGATCTTCTGCCGCCAGCTGGCGCCACAGCTTCCGGATATGCAGCAAACCCTGCTGGATAAACACTATCTGCGCAAGCACGGTGCGAAAGCGTATTACGGGCAGTAAATCGGGAACAGGGACATTATTGGCCGGATAAGCTCAGCGCCATCCGGCAAAATCACACCTGTATATAAACCCAGCAAAAAATCCGTAAC
>NZ_JAIHAZ010000136.1:0-561 GCF_019718755.1 Enterobacter sp. RIT637 | reverse complement strand
TGTTTTGCGTGTTCACGGCGTTATTACCGGTTCCATCAAAAAACACACCGAGCGTCAGGGTAATATGGCGTTTTTCAGGTTGTTTTATTTCATCGGGTGGAAACAGTTGGTTATAGGCGTCAGGCAGGAGCAGATTGCTGAACTCCGTATTCGCAATAAGATGTTTACTGCGAATATATTCATAACTCACAGTGATATTTTCGCTATCGAGAACACCCGGATTTATAGAATGCATAATCCCCTGAACAGATGCTCCACGGAGTTCTATCTGATAGTATTTCTCCTGTCGCCCGTAGCTATTGGTGCGATAAAAATCGAAGATCAGCTGCAGCTTTTCATTCTCATTAATGGCGGTGGTCAGGAGTGGCGAGCTTTTGTCGGTGGGTTTGGTGAAGCGCAGGCCCTGATGATGCACGCCGCCAGCGGTGCTGACGCTGCTGGAGGAGAGCTGATAAACCAGAATTTCGTTTTCATGGCGATACTGAAAGCGATTACCAATAGATTTTTCCGTTCCACAGCCTGCGGATATTTCCCCCTGGCGCTCACCCGTCAGCGCTAAAT
>NZ_JAIHAZ010000135.1:0-562 GCF_019718755.1 Enterobacter sp. RIT637 | reverse complement strand
CTGGAGTACAAAAGCGAAGCGGATCGCCTGAAGCAGACACAGACGGCGCTGCGTCACTCCCTTGAGCAGCTCGCCGATGCGCCGCTGGCGCAGCAGGAACCGGCGCTGGTGGCGCGAATCATTCGCCGCAGTAATGAGTTACAGCAAAGCGTCACCGGGATGCTGGAGCGCGGTCAGCGACGTCATCTGGAGCGCAACGCGCTGCTCAGTTCGCTTTATCAAAGCCAAAGTTTTTTACGCCATTTGCAGGATATCAACCGTCGCTTCGGCGACAACGTGCCGGACGCGCGCCACCTGCGCCACGTACTGGTTGATATCGCTGTTTAAAATCGCCACCAGCGCTTTGATGTGGAACATGTACCAGTTGATCGTCAGATCGCTCTCTTCGAGCTGCTTCGAGAGGGGCGCGAGCTTTTGCAGCTCGGCGTTGAAATCGGGCAGCACAAAGTCAATCACCGGCTGGCGGGCGGTCTCTGGCAGCGTGGTGGTTACGGTATTCAGCTGCTGAATGGTAGCGCGCGGCGACGGCGTTTCGATAGCCGCCATAATCAGGCGGTCCATT
>NZ_JAIHAZ010000134.1:0-562 GCF_019718755.1 Enterobacter sp. RIT637 | reverse complement strand
GAACTGATCACTATCCCGCCGATGCACGATGTGCAGCTGTGGGAGGACTATGAAGAGGCGCGTCTGGCCCTGTTCAACAGCGCGCGCACCGGCGTCCCGGCCCCACGTTATTTCAGTCGTTAAACTAGCGCTCCAGCTGGTCGCCGTACTCCCGCATCCAGGCGGCCAGCGGAGAGAGCGCGCTTTGCAACGTCAACCCTAACGCCGTGATCTGATACTCCACCCGCGGCGGGATTTCCGGATAAATGGTGCGCGACACCAGCCCACGCTGTTCAAATAATCGCAGCTGTTTGGTCAGCTCTTTTTGTGTGATGGGGGCGGCGGCGCGCAGCAAATCGCCAAAACGCACCGGGCTGTTCAGCACAATCAAACGATAGAGAATGGGGATTGCCCATTTGCCCGAAATCAAATTCACAAACTGCGTCATCGGACAGGATTCCGTCGCAGAATTTTTTTCGCAGGTTAGTTCGCCTGTTTGCGCCATAGCACACCCTTCGCCTCATTAGTATCCAAATGGTACCTGGTTTCTTTTGGATACTAACGTTTCTATAGTGCTTTCTCC
>NZ_JAIHAZ010000133.1:0-563 GCF_019718755.1 Enterobacter sp. RIT637 | reverse complement strand
TGCTGATCCAGATCTGCGCTAACACCCAGGATACGGTGATCCACGCCCTGCGCGATATCATCAAGCACACGCCGGATCTGCTCAGCGTGCGCTGGAAGCGGGAAGGGTTTATCTCCGATCACGCGGCGCGCAGCCAGGGAAAAGAGACGCCGGTCAACCTGCTCGGCTTTAAAGACGGAACGGCCAACCCGGATAGCCGCGATGCGGCGCTGATGAAAAACATGGTCTGGACCACGACGGATCAGGGCGAACCGGCGTGGGCGGTGGGCGGCACTTATCAGGCGGTGCGCATTATCCAGTTCCACGTGGAGTTCTGGGATCGCACGCCGCTGAAAGAGCAGCAAACCATTTTCGGTCGTGACAAGCAGAGCGGTGCGCCGCTGGGCATGAAAAACGAACACGATGTGCCGGATTACGCAAACGATCCGGACGGGGATACCATCGCGCTCGACAGCCATATTCGTCTGGCGAACCCGCGAACGCCGGAAACCCAGTCCAGCCTGATGATGCGTCGCGGCTACAGCTATTCGCTGGGGGTGACCAACTCCGGGCAGCTGGATATG
>NZ_JAIHAZ010000132.1:0-563 GCF_019718755.1 Enterobacter sp. RIT637 | reverse complement strand
GGTAAATCAACTGACATATCCGACGAAAATGCGCGTCGGACAGCGCGAGGCGCTGGGTCATTTGCTGCAATAATGACGATTGCCCCGAGGGGTTTGGTGAGGTCATAGCGCCTTCTTAATTCACTTTCAGGATACAACTGGCACGGCCTGCGACCGCCCGACTTCTGCTACTGTTTCGACTTGCTCTTTCACGTTAAAAACTGCCACCAGGCTGGTCAAATGATCGGCCTGACTGGCGAGCTGGTCAGTAGCGGCAGCCGCTTCTTCGACAAGAGAAGCGTTCTGTTGCGTTACCTGATCCATCTGCGTGACAGCCTGAGCAACCTGCTCAATGCCGCGACGCTGTTCGTCTGAGGCGGAAGCAATTTCGCCCATAATGTCGTTCACACGCGTTACGGAAGTAACAATCTCCGTCATGGTGTGAGCGGCGGTATCAACCAGCTCCGATCCCTGCTGTACGCGGGAAACGGACTCTTCAATCAACACCTTAATCTCTTTCGCGGCGTTGGCGCTGCGGCTGGCGAGATTACGCACCTCACCCGCCACGACGGCAAATCCACGCC
>NZ_JAIHAZ010000131.1:0-564 GCF_019718755.1 Enterobacter sp. RIT637 | reverse complement strand
GTAGCCACGCATGTCGGCTGGAAGTCCATCCAGTGCATCTTCTCCGCGTTCAATAATCAGCTCAAGTAGCCCTAGCTGCTCAAAGTCCATCAGCGTTTCACTAGGATCGGCATCCACCCAAAGATCTAGCATCTGCCGCATACCTGGCTCGAACTGCTTCATATCCACGAGATCGCCACTGGCTATTTTGATTTCATCGCGAACTTTCGAGTAAAACTCAACTTCGAGGCGGATTTTCTCTGCCTGCTGCTCACTATAGCCAGCATCTGTCAGTTCACCTGCCAGACCAGTGAAAGTGCGGATAAGCCTCGCCACAGATTGATAAAGTGTTAGTCGTAACGCTTCTTTCTCGGATAATTGTTCGGCTACTGCACCGGGTTCACCACAGAAATAGTGCTGATAATCTAGCTGATGTCGTGGCATCCTAACTGGTTCGCAAAGAGTGCGAACTGCATCAAGCGCGCCATCCAAATCAATTTTGGCCTGTTGCAAACGATCTTTCAGTAATCCGGCTACATCTTCTTTGTCGTAACCATCAAAAGCTTCTGCGGTGTAGTCCTGAAC
>NZ_JAIHAZ010000130.1:0-565 GCF_019718755.1 Enterobacter sp. RIT637 | reverse complement strand
CAATATTCCCAATCAGCAGCAGGGCGGCACCAAAGAACGCCGACATTGCAGGTGACGTTGGGCGGAAGAACCACAGTTCACCGGCCAGCCAGACCATCACCAGCGTCATGGCGATAAATGTACAGACCGGCCAGCGCATCTCTTCCAGCCGTGTCCAGATCACTGCCACCAGCAGCGCGCCCATGACCAGTAAGATCAGCGGCAGCGGCCAGAAGAAGGAGAGGGTCATCTGGCTGGCGAAGTAGATGGTATAGAGCAGATGGGAAAGGAAAAATGCCCCGATGGCATACAGCAAACGCTGGCGCGGCAGCAGGGTAAGCGCGTCACCAATCAGCGAGGCGCACAGACCCGCGAGTACCAGATAGCTCACGGCGTTGAACATCGGCGCCTGCCAGGCGAGCAGCAGCAGGAGCAGTAGGGTCACCGGTTTAAACAGCCAGCGCTGCCACGTTGGACCGCGATACGACGCATCGACATAAAGCCATGCGGAAGAACAGACAGCGATAAATGACCAAAGCATATTAACTCCCTGTATCTGTTATTTTTGAATCATACATTCTGATTC
>NZ_JAIHAZ010000012.1:0-139309 GCF_019718755.1 Enterobacter sp. RIT637 | reverse complement strand
AGTGGGGGTGATCGACCTGAAGAAAAAGTCGATCACCATGGGTAAAGGATGTTAAAAAGTGTTCACCATGTCCCCGAACACCTGTCTACCATGTCCCCGGACTGTACACTCCCACAGGGAGAGGGAATTCGATCGTAGGGCGGGTAAGCGCAGCGCCACCCGCCAGATTTTTACAGCCAGTTCCGGCGCTTAAAGTACAGATACGGCGCCAGCCCGGCGAGGATCATAAAGATAATCGCCCCCGGGTAGCCAAAACTCCACTTCAGCTCCGGCATAAACTCAAAGTTCATCCCATAGCTGGATGCCACCAGCGTCGGCGGCAGGAACACGACGGAAACCACCGAGAAGATCTTGATGATGCGGTTCTGCTCGATGTTGATAAAGCCCATCGCCGCCTGCATCAGGAAGTTGACCTTCTGGAACAGGGATTCGTTGTGCGGCAGCAGGGATTCGATATCTCGTAAGATCTCACGCGCCTGCTCCAGCTGACCGCCCGGCAGACGCGCTTTACGCACCAGGAAGTTCAGCGCGCGCTGGGTATCCATCAGACACAAACGCACTTTCCAGCCGATATCTTCCTGCTCCGCCAGCGTCGAAAGCGCTTCGTCATATTCATCGCCCTGATGGCCTTCCATGATCACGCGGCTCAGCTTTTCCAGGTCGCTGTAGATGTTCTCAATCTCGTCCGCAAGCTGTTCAATTTTGGTTTCGAACAGATCGAGCAGCAGCTCGTAAGCATTACCGTCCACCATCGCCTGACTGCGGGCGCGCATGCGGTAGAGACGAAACGCAGGCAGTTCGCGCTCGCGCAGGGTAAACAGACGACCATCGCGGATGGTAAACGCCACGGTGGAGTTACCCGCGTGGTCATCAGCGTCTTCAAAGAAGAAGAAGGAGTGAATGTGCAGCCCGTCTTCATCTTCAAAAAAACGTGCGGATGCTTCGATGTCTTCCAGTTCAGGACGCGTTGCCAGGCTTTGCCCCAGCTCAGATTGTACGCGAAGGCGCTCATCGTCGTCCGGCTCGACAAGATCCACCCATACGGCATCAACGAGGGGCAGTGACTCTTCGGCTTCAAGCCGAGTCAGTCGGTTATTTTCGAGTTGAAATGCGCTCAACATGACCGGGACTCCCAATGCAAAAAATATCGGACAGTTCGGTGGGCACACAGAAACAATTTGGGTTTCAGACCATTAAACAGCCTGACTCAGCGCGACGGGAATAATGCAGTCGCTGACAACCACTAAGGCCATCAGCAAGAGGAGATAGCCTTAGGAGTTGTTCCTGGATGACAGGGAATTGAGCCAGTATCTACTGGGTGTGTCCAAGGCGAATGTCCTCTTAGCGTAATCGTGCGCGCATGTTACGCCAGCAGTAACTGTGGCGTCAACACGCAACGGAACGCTGAAGGGCATTAATTGACCTTCAACGTATAAGGTTAGCAGATTATTACAAAATAATGATATTTTTCTGAATGTTACACTGTTTCCAGCCTGGCGTAAGCAGCCACCAGCCATTTGATCCCCTGGCCCTGGAACGCCACCTGTAAGCGGCTGTGTTCACCGCTACCTTCGAGGTTCACGATAGTGCCTTCACCAAATTTCGAATGACGCACGCGCTGGCCCAGCTTGTAGCCAGTATCGGTTTCAGCGATGGGTGAACCCATGCGCTGATGGCTGACCGGACGGCTGATGCTCGCCCGCAGACGCACCTCTTCCACACACTCTTCCGGCAGCTCGCCGATGAAGCGCGACGGACGGTGATAAACCTCTTTGCCGTACAGACGGCGGGTTTCGGCGTAGGTCAGCGTCAGCTTTTGCATCGCACGGGTCACGCCCACGTAGGCCAGACGACGCTCTTCTTCCAGACGCCCGCCTTCATCCAGCGACATCTGGCTCGGGAACATCCCCTCTTCCATGCCGACGATAAACACCTGCGGGAACTCCAGACCTTTGGCGGAGTGCAGGGTCATCAGCTGAACCGCATCCTGCCAGGTGTCCGCCTGCCCTTCTCCCGCTTCCAGCGCGGCGTGAGAGAGGAACGCCTGCAGCGGCATCAGGTCTTCGTCTTCTTCGTTGTAGCTGAACTGGCGCGTTGCCGTCACCAGTTCCTCTAAGTTCTCAATACGGGTCTGGCCCTTCTCGCCTTTTTCCTGCTCGTACATGATGCGCAGGCCGGAGTCTTTAATCACCCGGTCGGTCTGCACGTGCAGCGGCATATCGGCCGTTTCCTGCGCCAGGGCGTCAATCAGTTCGAGGAAGCGCTGTAATGCACTGGCGGCACGTCCGGCGAGGGCTTTTTCCTGCATCAGCTCGCGGCACGCCTGCCACAGCGTAAGCTGGCGGTCGCGCGAGGCCTGACGCACCACGTCCAGCGTGCGGTCGCCAATTCCGCGCGTCGGCGTGTTGACCACGCGCTCAAACGCCGCGTCGTCGTTGCGGTTGGCGATCAGGCGCAGATACGACAGCGCATCTTTGATCTCCTGACGTTCGAAGAAGCGCATACCGCCGTAAATGCGGTACGGCATGCTCACCTGCAGCAGCGCCTCTTCCAGCACACGCGACTGGGCGTTACTGCGGTAGAGAATGGCGCACTGCTCCAGCGCGCCACCATTGTCCTGCCAGGTTTTGATGCGGTTTACCACGAAGCGAGCTTCGTCGAGCTCGTTGAAGGCGCAGTAAATCGAAATCGGTTCGCCGTCGACGCCGTCGGTCCACAGCTTTTTACCCAAACGCCCGTTGTTGTTTTCGATCAGGGCGTTAGCCGCGCTGAGGATGTTGTTCGTCGAGCGGTAGTTCTGCTCCAGGCGGATAGTTTCCGCGCCAGGGAAGTCCTTGAGGAAGCGCTGGATGTTTTCCACCTGCGCCCCGCGCCAGCCGTAGATCGACTGGTCGTCATCGCCTACGATCATTACTTTGCCGGTATCACCGGCCAGCAGGCGGATCCACGCGTATTGGATGTTGTTGGTATCCTGGAATTCGTCCACCAGGATATTGGTGAAGCGTTCACGGTAGTGCTGAAGGATGTGCGGCTTGTTGAGCCACAGCTCGTGGGCGCGCAGCAGCAGCTCGGCGAAATCCACCAGACCGGCGCGATCGCACGCTTCCTGATAGGCCTTGTAGACATTCTGCCAGGTCTGCTCGACCGGGTTGCCGAAGCTCTGAATGTGGTGCGGGCGCAGCCCCTCGTCTTTCTGGCCGTTGATGTACCACATCGCCTGACGCGGCGGCCACTGCTTCTCGTCGAGGTTCATCGCCTTGATCAGGCGCTTCAGCAGGCGCAACTGGTCTTCGCTGTCGAGGATCTGGAAATCCTGCGGCAGGTTGGCGTCCATATGGTGCGCGCGCAGCAGGCGGTGCGCCAGGCCGTGGAAGGTGCCAACCCACATGCCGCCCTGGCTGGTGCCCATCAGCTGTGCGATACGGTGGCGCATCTCTGCCGCCGCCTTGTTGGTGAACGTGACCGCCATAATGGAGTACGGCGAGCAGTTTTCCACGCTCTGCAGCCAGGCGATACGGTGAACCAGCACGCGCGTCTTACCACTGCCCGCCCCAGCCAGCACCAGCATGTTGGTGCGCGAGGCCGCTACGGCTTCACGCTGTTTGTCATTAAGGCTGTCGAGCAGGTAAGAAACGTCCATTGGCACCGTCACATAGTATTCAGGAACACAGCAAAACGCCCGGTGGCGCTTCGCTTACCGGGCCTACAACTGCAAAACCCTGGTAATTTATACAATATTACTGGTGATTATATCAGCGTCGTGAGGGATGCCAACCGCGAAATTTCTACGTGGGGCAGAAGACGGCTATCCTGCGTGGTCATCAGGTCAGCGTTTTCCGGCTTGATCCAGCAGGCCTGCATGCCGCAGCGAATGGCACCCGCTACGTCCGTGGTCAGATCGTCGCCCACGTGCAAAATTTCACCGAGCGGCAGGTTCATTTTTTCCGCTGCCAGATGGTACATATCGCTGAACGGCTTCGAGCGCCCGTGCGGACCCGCGCGCAGCACGAACTCAAAGTAATCGCCGAGGCCAAAGAGTTCAGGCTGGGCGTTACCGTTAGTGATGGCCACCAGCGGCCACTTTTCGGCAAGCTTCGCCAGCGTGTCGTGGGTCTCCTGCGGCACGTCGATACGGCTGCGCCATTTGGCGAAGTTTTCCATTGCCGCTTCGGCACCGATGGCCGCGTCCTGTACGCTCAGGCCCACGTTGAGCATCGCCTGCTCAACCGCACGACGACGCCATTCGGTCACGTCGTGGTAAATCTCCGGCTCGGTCTCCCGCAGGGACTGACGCAGCTGCTGGAAGTCCTTGTTCTGCATCGCTTTCAATGCCGGATGGTAGTTCTGCACAAACGCCAGCGACTCCTGCTCGGTACGCAGGATCACCTCGCGGTTGTCATAAAGGGTGTCATCAAGGTCAAACGTCAGGGCCGAGATCTGACCGAGTGGGCGGTAAAAACGCATTATTTCCCCCGTTTGGCGCGTGGATGCGCCGCGTCATACACCGAGGCAAGGTGTTGAAAGTCTAAGTGGGTGTAGATTTGAGTGGTCGACAGGTTCGCGTGACCGAGCAGTTCCTGCACGCCGCGCAGATCGCCGCTCGACTCCAGCATGTGGGTGGCGAACGAGTGGCGCAGCTTGTGCGGGTGAACGTGGCTGTTCAGCCCCTGCTTGATGCCCCACTCCGCAAAGCGCTTCTGCACGTTACGCGCCGAGATCCGCTTGCCAAGCTTCGACAGGAATAGCGCATTCTCCTCTGCGCCAAACAGCCCGCGCAGATCCAGCCAGTGCTCAATCCAGGAAACCGCGTTGCGGCCAATCGGCAGGCGGCGCTCTTTGCTCCCCTTGCCCATTACCCACACTTCGCCGGATTCCAGATCGAGATGCTTTAAATCGAGGTTTACCAGTTCAGAGAGACGCAGGCCCGCGCCGTACATCACCTCCAGCATCGCGCGGTCGCGCACGGCCAGCGGATCGTTGAGATCGATATCCAGCAGGCGATTTACGTCGTCGACATCGATATTTTTCGGCAGATGCCGGGGGGCTTTTGGCGTGGCGATGCCTTTCGCCGGGTTGGCTTTTAAGCCACCCTGGCTCACCAGCCAGTCGAAGAAACTGCGCAGGGCGGAAAGCCTGAGCGCCAGGCTCGCCGGGCTGAGGTTTTTTTTACGGCTACGCACAACGAACCCGCGCACCGTGGCAGCATCACATTGTTGCCAGCTTTTCAGGCCGATTTCGTCGGCAATCTGCATGATGGCATCAAGCTGACGCTGATAGTTAAGCAGCGTTATGGGGCTGAGCTGACGTTCCACGCCCAGATAGCGCAGAAAGCGCGTGACGTCTGCGGCGAGCGGTGCGTCCGTCATACGCGCTCAATCCAGCGCTCCAGCAGCTCGGGCAGCATCAGGGCGATCTCCTGCAGCAGGTGCGTACCCTGCCCCTGCTCATAATGATGCGCGTCACGGCTGGTAAATAACATCACCCCCAAATCGCCATCGCGCCCCATCAGCGACATCGCCACCGAGCCAATCGCTTTGGCTTCCGGCAGCACCACCAGCAGCTCTGGTCCGTTCAGCGGCCCCAGATAGTGGTGCTCATGGCCCAGACGCTGAATGCGCAGCGACTCAAACGCCTGACGGCTCAGCGCCAGATGAGTAAACCCGGACGGCGCGCCAATGCGCCAGCGGTCCGGGAACAGGCGAATCGTTGCGCCCGCCAGCCCAAGCTCACGCGCCCAGCGGTGGAAGCGGCTGAGGAACTCTTCAAGGCTGTGCGCCGAGGCCAGACGCGCCTGCAGGTGCAGCAGACGATAAAACAGGCTCTCGTTATTGCTGGCCTGCTCCATCAGCAGCGTCATGTTCTCTTCAAGCTGATTGATGTGCTTGCGCGAGCGCGCCATGTGCCATTCGACCAGCGACACGGTCTCGCGAACCGGATGCGGTACGCGCATCTGTTCAACGACGCGCGCATTGCGGATAAAAAACTCAGGATTGTTCAGCAGGTAATCAACAACAGCGCTGTCATCCAGCTCCGTCGTTATTTCCTGCAGTTCTTCCCCTGGTTGTTTCATAGATGGATAAACCCGTCATAAACATGTGTCGCCGGGCCCGTCATATACAGTGGATGACCCGGTCCTTTCCAGGCGATATCAAGCCGACCGCCCGGTAATTCCACGCGAACCTCTTCTGCCAGTAACCCCTGAGAGATGCCCACAGCAACTGCCGCACAGGCACCGCTTCCGCAGGCCTGGGTTTCGCCTGCGCCACGCTCGTAAACCCGCAGGCGAATGTGCTCGCGCTTCACCACCTGCATAAAGCCGATGTTCGCGCGCTCCGGGAAACGTTCGTGGCTTTCCAGCACCGGACCGAGCGTTTCAACCGCGGCGGTTTCCACATCATCAACCTGAATCACACAGTGCGGGTTACCCATCGAGACGACGCCGCACAATACTGTCTGCTCGGCCGCACGCATAATATAGGTCTTTTCCGCTTTGTTTGCGCGGAACGGCACGGCGGAAGGCTCGAAGTTTGGCTCGCCCATATTCACGCGTACCAGCTCGTCATCGGTGACGCTGAGCACCATGCGGCCATTGGCGGTGCTGACGCGAATATCGCGCTTGTTGGTCAACCCTTTCAGGCGGACAAAGCGGGCAAAACAGCGCGCGCCGTTACCGCACTGGTTAACTTCACTGCCGTCAGCGTTAAAAATGCGGTAGTGGAAATCGAGATCGGGATCGTAAGGCGGCTCGACCACCAGCAGCTGATCGAACCCCACGCCCACGTGCCGGTCCGCCAGGCGGCGAATCAGCTCCGGGGAGAAAAACACATTCTGCGTTACCGCGTCTACGACCATAAAATCGTTGCCAAGGCCATGCATTTTAGAGAACTGCATCATTTGCTCCATTGCGCGGGTACAGAACGTAATCTGTCAGAGATTAACCTGAGTCGGGCCACCGTTATCGCCGCGATCGTTAGTATCTGGCGTTGTTGACTCAATGCCGCTTTGCACCGGTTTCGTTGGCGGCGGCGCGGTTTTATCCTCTGGCGGGAAGTACAGCGGTCCTTTCAGTCCACAACCAGTCAGGCTAAACAGCGTGATGAGAACGGCAAGCGTTCGGAAGACGTTTTTCATTATAAAGTTGCTCGTAAGTTCAAATCTGTTTCTATCATCGCAGGAGAAGACACAAAAGCAAGAGTTTGCCGCTTTCCTGCAACGGGAATTATTTAGGGTTATACTGCCGCCATCACGAAAAACAGGAACAAAACCATGAACGACAGTGAATTCCATCGCCTTGCCGACACCCTGTGGATGACCATCGAAGAGCGCCTTGACGACTGGGACGGCGACAGCGATATCGATTGTGAAATCAACGGCGGTATCCTGACCTTAAGCTTTGAAAACGGCAGCAAAATTATTATTAACCGCCAGGAGCCGCTTCACCAGGTGTGGCTGGCCGCGAAACAGGGCGGCTATCATTTCGATCTGAAAGACGGGGAATGGGTTTGCGACCGTAGCGGCGTACCGTTCTGGGATCTGCTGGAACAGGCGGCGACGGCGCAGGCGGGTGAGGCAGTGAGTTTCAGGTAGTTTTGTTGCCCGGTGGCGGCTACGCCTTACCGGGCCTACAACGGCTCGAAAAGCGTTAGCGCCACCCGGCGAAAAAAGTCAGGAGAAATACTGCTGCAACAGCGGCGCGGTATCCTGATTGGCAGGCGCAGCAGGTGTTACGGCCTGGGTCCGGAACGGGATCACCTGCGCACGACCGTCGACGTTCACAATCTGGTAGAACTGCGGCAGGTTAAAGTTGATAAAGCTTGAGCCATAGGTGAAGCGATCATGCGACGACGAGTAGAAGCGGCTGACGTCGCGCACCAGCTCCTCTTTGCTGCCTTCACAGTGGTGATACACCTCGGCGCGGTTAGTCTCATCAAGGATGTAGATATTGAACCCGGCATCCTCACCTGACTCTTCGAAGAAGAACTGAATAATCCCTTCGCTCGCAAAACCATCCACCACCTGCGGCAGTTTGACGTGGTTGGTTTCCACCTGCACCGACAGGCCATGCAGCTTGTTGTGCGAAATCGCGCCGTAGAACTCGATGGCATTTTCCAGCTTCTGTACCGACACGTTCAGGCGCTCGAAGAACAGCCCCCAGGTCTGGCCGGAGACGCGCAGCGCTTTAAAGCGCCCGGTTTCGTGACGGGTGCTGGAGAGGCGCAGTTCGATGCACTCAGAGACCAGCTGCTGCACGCGGGTACGAATCAAACCGCGCAGGTGCTGGCTGTAGCAGAACACTTCGACGCTGTCAGGCGGCGCGGCGTCCTGGTGCATCTTGCCAAGAATGGTTTTCAGCGCTTCGATCATCGCCTGCTCGCCGTTGAAGTGCAGGGTACGCACTTCGTTCCACGAGTTGCGGTACAGCAGGTCAACGCTGCCCACCAGGCAGTTTTGCTGCTCGCCAAAGCTGAAGACGTCCAGCTTGCGGAAGTCAAAATGGACCACCTGATTGCGGAAGGCCGCCGTCGGGTCGTATTCCAGGTTGACGATGATCGCCAGATGGCGAATCTCGCACGGGCTGTAGAGCGCTTTTGGCGTTGGCGCAGGCAGACGCAGCGGGAAGTGGTGCGAGACGTCAGCGACCATCTCCTGCAGCTTGGCTAAATCAACCACCTCGTTGCCTTTGATATACAGGCGCGTGCGCGAGGTCAGCAGGCCGTTAAACCAAGCCCAGGCCACCAGCTTGTTCAGGTAGCGGTTATACTCCAGCGGCTGATGGCTGATGATCGAATCCATGCTTGGGGCACGGTTGTACAGATACCACCCGGTGCGGTTTGCGCGGCCCGGCGGCACAAAGATAAAGGTCAGGTTCGGCTCTGACAGGTCAGGTGAAATCTGCGGGTTCACCAGGGTGACTTTGCCCGGCAGCGCTTCAAACGCGGCGTACAGCTTGCGGGTCAATACCCCGATGTCCTGCGGGCTGGCGGAAACGCTGAGGTTGTTACGGCGCGCAAAGCGGATCAGATTACGGTAGCTTTGCATCATCGCATCGAGCAGTTCGTTGTGCGCTTCACGCACCTGATCGATCTTCCAGTTGGCGCGGTTGTCGAGCATGGACAGACGCGCTTCGTCCCATCCCCACTCTTTGACTAACTGACTGACCACTTCACGACGCCAGCCAACGCAGGCGCGTTCGCGGCTCAGTTTTTCACAGACTTTGAGATAGAAACATCGACGCACCAGGTCAAGACGCGTGGTGTCATCAATGGCTTTCAGGTATTCGGTAACGCGTTCCAGCATCATGCAGTAAGCATCAAGCCCGTAGGAGACGATCTCCCCGTCGTGCAGACGCTGCTTGATGTCTTTCGCCAGCAGACGCGGCGTAGGATATTCCCAGGAATAGGCTTCCAGCAGCAGCGTTTTCAACACCGCTTTGTACGGTGAGTCGATGCTCTTATAAAGCTGCCAGAGGCTCGCGCCAAAGTACTCTTCGGCGGACAGAGAGCTCAGGCCGCCCAGATCCAGCCATTCGTTTGGCGTCAGTACGCCCTGCGAATAGAGCGACATGACGTAATCGTCGTAATGCTCTTCTTCATCGCACGGCACCATATTCCACAGAATACGCTTCCCGGCGAGGCGAACGGCAGTACGGTAGAATTCATCCAGCAATAAGATGTGCTGCGTCGAGCCGCAGTCTTCACCACCGAGACTGCCACTTTCGTTATGGCGGAAACGGTTTTCATCAATCAGGAAGAAGCTCACTTCCACGCCGAGCGACGCCGCCCAGCTCTCCAGCAGGCTGCATTTACGCTGCAGTAGCTGGCGCTCTTCGTTATCGAGCCAGGATTGATGGCAGACCCAAATATCCAGGTCAGAAGAACAGCTTTGCCCTACCGATGAGGTGCTCCCCATTGAGTAAACGCCAGTGATTGGCAGTTCACCTTTCGGAGAAACCTGAGGCGGCATGCCGCGGTAGAGTTCCAGCTCGTTCAGATAGTGCTGTTGGGTTTCATCAGGCGTGAAAAGGCAAATGCCCTGGGGAACGTTACCATCGAGGTAACCCGGCATCAGCGGATGGTGATAGTGCAATAATGTCGGCAGCAGACTGTATACCTGCTGGAAAGCAGGGCCCATGGCAGCAAGCGCGCGATCTACGCGCAGTTGATTTATGGCATCCAGTCTCTGTTTCAGAGTCTCAATATAGAGGTACAAGACGTATCGCCTGATGTTTCCGGGTGTCGTAAGCTATTCAAAACATGAATAACAGCGAGCCCGCAGTATTTCAAAAAGATAACCGTTACCCTTCTTTCGCCCTTATCATTATGGTGGTACCGACGAAAAAATGGTCTAAAACGTGATCAATTTAACACCTTGCCGGTTGACCGTAAAGAAAGATGCGCTACATACAAGTGTAGCACCGTTCTGTACGTGTAAATTCCTGAATACGGCTACGGCTGAAGAATATGCCGCCTTGTCCCTCTCACCCTTCATCAACCGTAAAACTGCCATCCCAGAGTCAACAATGTTAGGATGGTTAGCGATTGATAATGACGGTAACAAGCATGTTAGACAATGTTTTGAGAATTGCCACACGCCAAAGCCCACTTGCGCTCTGGCAGGCACATTATGTGAAGCAGCGCCTTGAAGCCTGCCATTCCGGATTGCGTGTCGAACTGGTGCCAATGGTGACGCGCGGTGACGTGATCCTTGATACGCCGCTGGCGAAGGTTGGCGGAAAAGGCTTGTTTGTCAAAGAGCTGGAAATGGCCTTGCTTGAGAACCGTGCTGACATCGCCGTGCACTCCATGAAGGATGTGCCCGTTGAATTCCCGGAAGGGCTGGGGCTCGTGACCATCTGCGAGCGTGAAGATCCGCGCGATGCGTTCGTCTCCAACCAGTATGATTCTCTTGACGCGTTGCCGGAGGGCAGCGTGGTTGGCACGTCCAGTTTACGCCGTCAGTGCCAGTTGGCTGAACGTCGCCCGGACCTGGTGATTCGCTCGCTGCGCGGAAACGTGGGTACGCGTCTGGGCAAGCTGGATAACGGCGATTACGATGCCATTATTCTCGCCGTTGCCGGTCTGAAGCGTCTGGGGCTGGAATCACGCATTCGCGTCGCATTGCCGCCAGAGCTGTCGCTGCCGGCCGTGGGCCAGGGTGCGGTAGGCATTGAGTGCCGTCTTGACGATGCGCGCACGCGCGAGCTGCTTGCGCCGCTGAACCATGACGAGACCGCCATCCGCGTAAAAGCCGAGCGTGCAATGAACACTCGCCTCGAAGGCGGCTGTCAGGTGCCGATTGGCAGCTATGCTGAATTAACCGACGGCGATCTGTGGCTGCGTGCGCTGGTTGGCGCACCGGACGGTTCACAGATGGTACGCGGCGAGCGTCGCGGCAAGCCGCAGGATGCCGAGCAGCTTGGCGTATCGCTGGCGGAAGAGTTGCTGGATAACGGTGCCCGCGAAATTCTGGCTGACGTTTATAATGGAGAACCCCCTGCATGAGTATTCTTGTCACCCGCCCTTCTCCCGCAGGAGAGCAATTAGTGAGCCGTCTGCGCGCACTGGGGCAGGTGGCCTGGAGTTTTCCGCTGATTGAATTCTCCCCCGGTCGGGAGCTGTCCATGCTCGTCGACCAGATGAATGCCCTGCAGGAAGGCGACCTGATCTTCGCGCTGTCGCAACATGCCGTGGAATTTGCCCATGCGCAGTTGCAACAGGCAGGGAGCGACTGGCCAACCGCTCCCGGCTATTTCGCTATCGGGCGAACAACCGCACTGGCCTTACATACCGTTAGCGGAACAGACGTTCGCTACCCGTTAGATCGGGAAATCAGCGAAGTCTTGCTACAATTACCTGAATTACAAACTATTGCCGGAAAACGTGCGCTCATTTTACGCGGTAACGGTGGACGTGAACTGTTGGGTGAAACGCTGCGGGAACGCGGGGCTAACGTCACGTTCTGCGAATGCTATCAGCGTTGTGCGAAACACTACGATGGCGCGGACGAGGCGATGCGCTGGCACATGCGCGGCATCGATACCCTGGTCGTAACCAGCGGTGAAATGCTGCAGCAGCTATGGTCGCTTATTCCACAATGGTATCGTGAGAACTGGTTACTCCACTGTCGGCTTCTGGTCGTCAGTGAGCGTCTGGCGAACCACGCCCGGGAACTGGGCTGGCAAGATATTCGGATCGCTGATAACGCCGACAACGATGCGCTGCTGCGCGCATTACAATAACTCTCAAATGGGAAGCCATAATGACGGAACACGAAAAATCCTCCGCCGTGGTTGAAGAGACCAGGGAGACTGTGGATACAACCCCACAGCCAGAGACGACAGAGAAAACCGCTGAGAAGAAAAACGGCAGCAACAAAACCAGCCTCGCGCTGAGCGCAATTGCCATCGCCATTGCCCTGGCGGCAGGCGTTGGCCTGTACGGTCTTGTTAAGCAACAAGGCTCTAACCAGACGGCCACCAGCGATGCGCTGGTCAATCAAATTACCGCCCTGCAAAAAGCGCAGGAGACGCAGAAAACCGAGCTGGAAGGCGTGATCAAACAGCAGGCCGCCGCGCTTGCCGATGCGAACAGCAAACGGGAAGAGTTGACCAAACAGCTGAGTGAAATGCAGGAGAAAGTCGCCACCATTTCCGGTACCGATGCCAAAACCTGGCTGCTCTCACAGGCCGATTTTCTGGTGAAACTGGCTGGACGTAAGCTCTGGAGCGATCAGGACGTTACTACTGCCGCCGCGCTGCTGAAAAGCGCCGACGCGAGCCTTGCAGACATGAACGACCCAAGCCTGATCGCCGCGCGCCGCGCCATTACCGAAGATATCGCCAGCCTGTCTGCGGTGTCGCAGGTGGATTACGACGGCATTATCCTCAAGGTGAACCAGCTCTCGAACCAGATTGATAACCTGCAGCTGGCGGATAACAACGACGACGACTCCCCGATGGATTCCGACGGTACCGAGCTTTCCAGCTCCCTGAGCGAATGGCGCATAAACCTGCAAAAAAGCTGGCAGAACTTTATGGACAGCTTCATCACCATCCGCCGCCGCGATGAAACCGCCGTGCCGCTGCTGGCGCCGAACCAGGATATCTACCTGCGCGAAAACATCCGCTCCCGCCTGCTGGTGGCGGCTCAGGCTGTACCGCGCCATCAGGAAGAGACCTACAAGCAGGCGCTGGATAACGTCTCAACGTGGGTGCGTGCGTATTACAACACTGATGATGCGACGACCACCGCCTTCCTGGAAGACATCGATAAGCTGAGCCAGCAAAACATCACCATGAACGTGCCGGATAAGCTGGAAAGCCAGCCGATTCTGGAGAAGCTGATGCAGACGCGCGTGCGTAACCTGCTGGCCCAGCCCGGCGTTCCGGCGGAAGGCGCGGCTGAGGCACCTGCCGCCGCGCCAGCGCCTGAAAGCGCGCCGCAAGGAGAGTAATGATGCTTAAAGTCCTCTTACTCTTTATCCTGCTGATTGCCGGGATCGTCCTGGGGCCGATGCTCGCGGGTCATCAAGGCTATGTGCTGATCCAGACTGATAACTACAACATTGAAACCAGCGTTACCGGCTTAGTGATTATCCTGGTCCTCGGCGTTGTAGTGCTGCTTGCTGTGGAATGGATCCTGCGCCGTATTTTCCGCACCGGGGCGCATACCCGCGGCTGGTTCGTTGGCCGTAAGCGCCGTCGTGCCCGTAAGCAAACGGAGCAAGCGCTGCTGAAACTGGCCGAAGGCGATTATCAGCAGGTTGAAAAGCTGATGTCGAAGAATGCCGATCACGCGGAACAGCCGGTGGTGAACTATCTGCTGGCCGCTGAAGCGGCACAGCAGCGCGGCGATGAAGCCCGTGCCAATCAGCATCTTGAGCGCGCGTCCGAGCTTTCGCCTAAAGATCCGATTCCGGTGGAGATCACCCGCGTTCGCCTGCAGCTGGCGCGGAACGAAAACCACGCGGCGCGCCACGGCGTTGACCGACTGCTGGAAATCACCCCACGCCATCCCGAAGTGCTGCGCCTTGCTGAACAGGCCTACATTCGTACCGGTGCCTGGGGTTCACTGCTGGACATCATTCCTTCGATGGCAAAAGCAGATGTCGGTGATGATGAACATCGTGACGAACTGCAGCGCATGGCGTGGATTGGGCTGATGGATCAGGCGCGCGCCGACCTGGGCAGCGACGGTCTGAAAACCTGGTGGAAAAACCAGAGCCGTAAAACGCGTCAGCAGGTTCCACTACAGGTAGCGATGGCGGAACATCTGATTGAATGTGACGATCATGACACCGCGCAGGAGATCCTCCTCGACGGTCTGAAGCGCCAGTACGACGACCGCCTGGTGATGGTGATCCCGCGCCTGAAAACCAATAATCCTGAGCAGATCGAAAAAGCGCTGCGCCAGCAGATCAAAACCGTGGGCGACCGCCCGCTGCTGTGGAGCACGCTCGGTCAGTCGCTGATGAAGCACGGCGAATGGCAGGAGGCGAGCCTCGCCTTCCGCGCGGCGCTGAAACAGCGTCCGGACGCGTTTGACTACGCCTGGCTTGCGGATTCACTGGATAAGCAGCATAAGCCGGAAGAGGCCGCCGCCATGCGGCGTGACGGGTTGCTGTTGACGTTGCAAAATAACGGTAACCAGCCGTAATTGAAATGGAGGCCTTGAGGCCTCCTTTTTTTATCTTCACTCTCCTGCTACATTCATTGCATCTTCCGCAGGAAACGAACCCGCCAATGTAACGATCGCTTTTCATTAACCCCTTTTTCGCACACGCGCATTTTGCAGCGTGGAGTAAAACGTTTTTGAAAGGAAATCGTCATGAATTCGCTTTTGTATGCGCTTATTGAAGCGCTGCGCTGCCACCGCTGGCTGCGCCTGCTTGCCTGCGCGTTTATCTTCTCTTCACTGGGGAATGGTTTGACCCAGGTTGTTGTTTTCGGCTTACTGTTGCAGTGGGCAGCACCACCGGTGCTGCTGACGCTCGCTTTTCTTTTTGCCACGGTGCCGGGATTCCTCGGCAGTATGATCGGCGAAAAATTGTGCTCTCGATTTTCCCCGTTGTCTTTGCTGATTCTGACTGAGGTACTGGGATTGCTCGCCCTGCTCTTTCCCTTTCTCGGCGTGCATTATCACAGCATACCCGCCCTGCTTGCCATGCAATCCGCTGAAGCATTATTGAGTGGGATCGGCTGGCCTGCGCTAACGTTGCTGTTCAAACGCGGCCTCAGTGATGCCGAGCTGCCTGCCGCAACCGTTCTGGAGAATCTGATATTTGCTTCTCAAGTCCTTTTGGGAACCGGACTTGGCGTCGTGCTTTTTCAGAAAATGCCGGTCGTCGGTTTGCTGGCAATCGATGCCGCCAGTTTTCTGGGATCGCTCTTGATGCTCCTGCTGGCGAGGCGAGAGTTTGCGGCACGGATAAAACCCTCTCCCACCGACGCTCACGCACTCGTCGCGCTACATTGGCAGAGGCTAACCCAGCGGCAAAAACGCTGTTTGCTCCTGCTGCCAGCGCTGGCTGCCGTAGGCTCACCCGCTATGGCGTTACTGCCCGCCCTGGCGCAGGAGATACAGCCTGAGAATGCGGCAGGTCTCGCGCTGCCCCTGCTTTTCGCCAGGAGCATGGGGCAGCTTTGCGGTCCAATGTTGCTCAAGAGAGACAGCCTGACGCGCGTCGCGACCCAACCTCTCCTGCTGATGGGCTACCTTGCTCTCTTTCTGGCTGCTTATGGGGTGCTTCCGCTGTTATCCGGCTGGGTTGTGCCCGCGCTGGGAATGATCTTCATTGCACATCTGGCGTCGAATATTGTGTTTGCGGCAGGTACGTTTGGGGTGCTTAGTAACTTTCAGATGGCCCAGATTTCATCAGCAAGCAGTAAAGCCTGGCGCTGGCAAACGCTTAGTGCTTCTCTCTTTACTGGCCTCGCAGCGATGGTAGCGACAGTGTTCGGGGCAGTTGAGGCGCTGTATATGGTCTCTGGCACCGCGCTGCTTTTCGTTACGCTGGTACTGAGGCGTTTCAGTGATTAAGACATAAAAAAACGCCTGCTATAAAAGCAGGCGTTAAAACAGGTCTGTAAGACAACATATTTGGTGCTTCACTCAACGTTGTGTCCATGGTGTTTGATGAGGCCGAAGCGACATCTGTCAGTGGACGATAAGCACCGTAAACGGCTCTGCGTCATTCCTGAGTTTATGAGGCACTAAGGCGAACATAAGAGATGGAATGAGCATCTACACGCATATTATTGCACGTTACATGCCAGGTTTACACGCAGAACTTTTACATTGCGCAACATTCTAAGATAAAAGGAAATTCTGCTGTTAAGAACCGCCTGAAGCCCGATAATGTACCGAGAAGAGATTCAACGTGTCGTCGGCAAGAGACAATAAAGCCGTCGAAATATTAAACTGTATACTTTCAAGGTGTTACGCGTCGCCAAATCGCGACAAAGGGGAAGTGTGTTGTTGGGGAATAACGACAGGGATAAAAACCGCAGAAAACAAAAAACCCCGCCGAAGCGGGGTTCAAAATTGGTCGGCGAGAGAGGATTCGAACCTCCGACCCACTGGTCCCAAACCAGTTGCGCTACCAAGCTGCGCTACTCGCCGATGTACTGCTTTTTTGAATTTTTAGTTCAATTCATTTAAAAAGTCGTGGTGCGAGGGGGGGGACTCGAACCCCCACATCCAAAGGACACTAACACCTGAAGCTAGCGCGTCTACCAATTCCGCCACCTTCGCAATTCACAACTCTTTCAAATAATGGGGTGGCTAATGGGATTCGAACCCACGACAACTGGAATCACAATCCAGGGCTCTACCAACTGAGCTATAGCCACCACTGTATTCTTAACTCACGCGGTACTGACTACTTCTCAGACCACCGCAGCTCCAGCACCGGGTAAATGGTGCGCCCGACAGGATTCGAACCTGAGACCTCTGCCTCCGGAGGGCAGCGCTCTATCCAGCTGAGCTACGGGCGCTTAGCGCCGTTGCGGGGCTGGATATTACGTACCTCCGTCCCCGCTGTCTAGTGCTTTTTTGAAAAAAATGCGCGTTTGGTTATGGTTTGCACATTTTGCCGCTTATTCCTCCACTTTATGCGTGGTGGCGCGGCGACCCAGGCCAAAAAGCTTATATGCAGCCGTTACAGCCGCAAGGAAGATCATCCCGACAAACAGCGACATGCGGGTATCTTCATTAAAGTACATGCCGATTAATACGCAAATCAGGAACGCCATCGTCAAATAGTTCGCGTACGGGAACAAAATGGAGCGGAACGGATGGCTTTCAATCGCCTTTTTGTGCGCATGACGGAAACGCAGCTGACTGATAAGGATAACAAACCACGGCACCATGCCCGGCAGCACGCTGGCGCTGTAGACGTAAACGAACACGCGCTGCGGATTCGGGATGATATAATTCAGACACGAACCAATCAGCAGAATCACGATCGATACTGCCACGCCCATCACCGGCACGCCCGCACGGGACACTTTCCCCATCGTCGCGGGCAGTTGGTTGTTTTTGGAAAGCGCGTAGAGCATGCGGCCACAGCTGTACATCCCGCTATTGCAGCCAGAGAGCGCCGCCGTCAGCACCACGAAGTTAATAATCCCTGCCGCCGCGGTAATACCAATCTTCGCGAAGGTTAAGACAAACGGGCTGCCGGTGGTGCCGATTTCGTTCCACGGGAAGATTGTCACGATAACGAAGATCGCGCCTACATAGAAAATCAGGATACGCCACAGCACTTTGCCCACCGCGCTACGCAGCGTGACCTGCGGGTTTTTCGCTTCACCGGCCGTAATGCCGATCAGCTCAACGCCCTGATAGGAGGCGACAACGATACAGAGCGCCGTCAGGAAGCCCTTCCAGCCGCCCGCGAAGAAGCCACCGTTCTCGGTCAGGTTACCGAAGCCAATCGCGTGCCCGCCGTTGCCGAAGCCAAAGAAAATAACCCCGAGACCCACGACAATCATCACGATAATGGTGGTGACTTTGATCATCGCGAACCAGAATTCAATTTCACCGTAGAGGCGAACGGCAGCAAGGTTCGCCAGCGCCACCAGCCCCACAGCGATGAGCGCGGGTATCCACTGGACCATGTCCGGGAACCAGAACTGCACGTAAACCCCTATCGCGGTGATTTCCGAGATGCCCACGGCCATCCACATAAACCAGTACGACCAGGCCGTAAGGTAGCCAAAGAACGGGCTCATATAGCGGTGCGCGTAAACGGCGAAAGAGCCGGTCACCGGCTCCAGGAAGAGCATTTCGCCCATTGAACGCATGATGAAGAAAACGAACAGCCCGGCGATGATGTACGCCAGTAATACGGAAGGACCAGCCCATTTGAGCGTACTTGCGGAGCCCATGAACAGGCCAACGCCGATGGTGCCGCCCAGCGCTATCAATTCAATATGTCGAGCTTCCAGCCCACGCTGTAGCTCCGGTTGTTTCTCTGCCATAAATCCTCGGTTGTGTCTGCTGTTTACCGGCTTAAGCCGGTTATTGTTTTTTAGGGGAACTAAAATACGGTGCGAATGGTTTCTTAAATTCTGCTAAATGGCAAACGATGCATTAAAAAAATGAATGCATTGCACAGATTAGCAGCAGTTTTGCAGGGGATTTGCAGCGCGAACAGCATATCGCGCTACATTTTGATTACATTTTACCGGTGTAGTGCCAGGCGAGATAGCGCAGCAGACGGATCTGTCGTTTGATACGCGTCGGTTGTGATAACAGACGATACAGCCATTCCAGGCCGAGGTTTTGCCAGACTTTCGGCGCGCGCTTAACGTGGCCGGTAAAGACGTCGTAGGTGCCACCAACGCCCATGTACAGGGCATCCGGGCAGACCAGACGGCAATCGCGCATCAGGATCTCCTGACGCGGCGAGCCCATCGCCACGGTAACAATTTTCGCCCCGCTGTCGCGCACGCGTTCAAACAGCGCCTGCCGATCTTCAGGTTTAAAATAACCGTCCTGGCTACCCACAATGTTAACATTCCACTGGCTACGCAGCTTCTGCTGCGTCTGTGCCAGCACGTCCGGCTTACCGCCGATCAGGAAGACCGGCGTGCCTTCTGCTCCCGCGCGCGCCATGAGCTGCTCCCAGAGATCGGCCCCCGCCACGCGTGAAACATTAGCGCCAGGATACTTTTTGCGGATAGAGCGCACGACGCTGATGCCGTCTGCGTACTTGAATTCGGCGGCGGTAATCAGGTCTTTCACTTCCGCGTTATCTTCAACCGCGAGCATTTTTTCCGCATTGATGGCCACCAGCGTGCCCGATTTCATCTGCCCGTCCGAGAACAGAAAATCCAGCGCGTGTTGCATATCACGCCAGCCAATAAGCTGTAGACCGCGCAGCGCATAGCGCGGCGCAGAAGTTGTGTCAGTCATTACAATCCCTACTCAGACTTGCGACAGCGTTGTGCTGCCCTGATGCTCGCGTCGGTGGACAAGCCCTGCGCTGTCAAACAGCCAGTACAACAGTTTTGCCAGTACCAGACACACACCGAAAACGACCATGAAGAACACCACGCGCGAGACGAACGAATCCAGCCCCTCGCGTGCCAGAACAATCATATTGAAAATGGCACCAAAGCAGAAACTGTGCAAAATAGCCGCCTTGTAGCGGTTGGTCTCTTCGTTACCGAGCGTGTAAAGCCAGTCGAACCATTTAATGATCAGCCCAACCGCAATCGCGCCCGGCAGGATAAACCACGCGCCGCCCATCACGACCAGCGAGCCAATCAGCGTTGGCGAGATCGCCAGGCCAGAATGGTTGTTCAGCACTTCCCAGGTAAAGTAGTTCGCCGTATTGAGCACCACGCCCGGACGGTCCGGCCACAGCCAGGTCGGAATAAAGACGTAGAAGTCGCGGGCAATGGGCGCTAACCCCTGGAAGTCGATCTTGTCGTAGTTTTGCAGCAGCAATGCCAGGTTTTCCCACGGCGAGAAGGTGTCGCGCGTAAGGTAGAGGAAGGTGTAAAACGCTTCGTCACCGGCAACGTTTAACCCGTAGCGCTTCAGCGCCAGCCAGAACATGCCCACAATGCCAAATACGCCTGCCGCCGCCAGCATCCACAGGGAGATCCACCCGCGAATAATGCCAATAAACAGGAAGATGGCGAAGGCGATAATGATGTTGGCGCGCGTTCCACCCACAATCATGTAGGTCAGGATGCCGAAGGCGACGGTACTCACCAGGAAAAACAGCCACGCCTTGCTGTCCTGACGCAGGAAAAAGACCACCAGCATCGCCGGAATGAAGAAGTAGAAGAAGCGCTTGAGCGCCACGCCTGACACTTCAGCAGAGAAAATCTGGCTGTAGGACTGGAGCTTAAACAGCAGGAAACCGTTGTGCATGAAGAAGATGCCCACGCTGACCAGCGCGATGGTCATCAGCATCACCCACGTCAGGTGCGTCTCCACCCGGTTCATGGTGAAAATCGGTCGCCGTGGCGCGGACGTTGTCGCTGAGCGCAAGCGCGTTTTATAGGTGACGTAGTAGACGGCATAGAAACAAGTTGCGGAGAGCAGCGCCTGCAGCAAAATTTCCGGCGGGGCAACGGCCACATCAAAACGGAAAACCAGAATACTGGTCAGCGGGAAGCCGAAGTAAAAGGTCAGCAAAAACAGCAGCGAGAAGAATACGTTGAAGTTAAAGCGGACGCGACGAAACTCAAACCAGGTGAGCGTGGCGATAAACAGCGTGCTCAGCAGCCAAACCACCAACAAGCCGCTAAATTGCAACTGGCTCATGCGTTGTCTCCTGCAGCGATACGCAGCGCGCGGTGCCACGGCGTGAGGTAGTTCGGGCTAAAGAAGTCGATGCTATTTTTATCCACCAGCGCCAGCTGACGCTGCGCTTCCCGCACTATATCGACGTCCAGCGTGTCCGAGGTAAACAGTACCGGAATATGCTGCTCGGTCATATCCTGCCAGAACGGGTTTTCGCGGTTCAGCACGCACGGGACGCCTGCCTGGATAAGCAGACATAAGGTACCAATCCCCTGCTGACGAGCAAAGATAAAATAACCCAGATCGCATTTTCTCAGGAGCGCGAGATAGTCATCAAATTCCAGCTTATCCTGCAGAATATTCACATGCTCAGCGCTAAATAACGCCAGCGCCTGCTCACGGACCTCAGCGATGTAGGCGTCGTTATTCGCCGGGTAGCCCATTGGCACTACCACGTTCACCGTATCGCCAAACTGCTGATGCACCGCCCGGAGCGCCGCAACATGCTCATTGCTGCGATCCCCGGAGTTCCCCACCAGAATCGTCAGTTTGCCCTCGCGCAGCGTATCGTTCGCCATGTTGTTCAGCGACGGGTTCATGCGGGTCGGGAAATAGAGCAGCTCACCGCGCACGTTCGGATGCCGTTCAGCAAAGTAGGTAAGATCGCCACGAGTAGCGAACACGCAGCCCACGCGGCCCTGGGCCATACGACGCAGCGGATAGAACAGGCGGAACTTCCAGCCGCGGGACACTTCATAGAGATCGGCGCCCCAGATATGCCAGCTACACTGGGAAGGTTTGATCCCGCCGCTCAGCAGAGCCAGCCACAGGCCCGTATTGAACTGCCCATGGAAGAAGAAGCGTTGTTCACGATCGGCTTTGGCCTTCGCGATGACCGCTTTCGCCAGCGCGACTTTATCTGGCCAGAAGGTGATGTTAAGCGCCGGACACGCCGCGCCCAGGCCATTGTCCTGACCTGCAACCATAAACTCGCGCGCATCAGGATTACCCGACGCCAGCTCATCGTTGAAGAACCGCAGTACGGTCTGGTTATGGTGTGGGATGTCCGACCCCAGGATGTGAATCAGTGCAGTCATGCGCGTTTACGCCAAAGTAAAAATACGCCGCAACAGGCAGCGAAATAAACGATATAAGTTGCCATATAGGCCTGAGCGGCCCCCAGCGCGCCGTGCGAAGGGATCAGCCAGTGAGAAAACGCCGTCAACAGCGCAAACTGACTAATCTCCGCCAGGATATACAACCGCAGCGAGGCTTTCGCAATCACCAGATAACCGAAAACGTAAGCGCCGACTTTCAACACATCGCCTACCAGCTGCCAGGCGAACAGATCGCGCATGGCGATAAACTTTGCCGAGAAGAGCAGCCAGATGGCGACATCACGTAATAACCAGACGGTAAAGCTGGCGGCCGCCACGGCAGGGAGCACAAAACGCAGTGAGCGGAAAATCTCGCGGGTAATATCCTTTTTTACGGTCAGCCGCGATAAGGTTGGCAGCAAATAGACGCTAAAGGAAGCCGTTATAAATTGGAGGTAGGCATCGGAAATGCTGCTCACGCCCTGCCAAATGCCGACTTCATCCCAACTGTAATGCGCGGCCAGCAGGTTTCGCATCATGACGTAGGCCACCGGAAGCGTCACCGAGGTGATGAGCGCCATCAGGGTAAATTTGCCTAACTGCCCCGCCAGCATCTTGTCCCACTGCGGTTTCAGGTAACGTAGCGGGATGACCCCTCTGCGCATCAGCATAAACGCCGCCGGAACGACAACCAGAGCAGGCACCAGCGCCAGCCCCAGCAGCGCGCCCTCATAGCCACCCAGGCGATAGCAGAAGTAATAAGCAATCACACCGATGACGCTTCCCAGGATCAGCGCCAGCGCATTGCCCGCCGCATCACGGAAGCCCTTCATCAGCGCCAGCAGCAGGTTGGCCCAGGCAATCCCCATCTGAACCAGCGCGACCAGGCGAACCAGCCCCTGATACTGGGTGTGTCCAAACAGCCCCTGACTAATCGGTGCCGCCGCCAGTAAAAACACAACGGCCAGCAGCGTGGAAAATCCCAGGACCATGGCCGAGGACGTTCCTACGACCGTGCGCAGTTTTTCCGCATCATCATGATGCTGAGCCACGTATTTGGTGACGCCGTTAAATATTCCCGCCCCGGCCAACACGCCGAGTACCGTAACCAACTGGCGGAAATTGCCCGCCAGCCCGACGCCCGACGGCCCGAATGAGACAGCCAGCAACTTGACGACCAGCAATCCGGCGCCAATTTTTACAAGCGTGGACGCAGCCGTCCACACCGATGCTTTTGCCAGAGACATATCAGCCGAAATAACTCAGAAGGGTATTGATCACCGTGCGTTGATTAACGGGTGCGAGGTTGTAGAACAGAGGCAGGCGAAGCAAACGCTCGCTCTCTTTGGTGGTGTAACGGTCTTCGCCCGCGAATACGCCAAAGGCTTCTCCAGCCGGACTGGAGTGCAGCGGGATGTAGTGGAATACTGCCAGAATTTCAGCCTCTTTCAGCCACGCAATCAGGCTGCTGCGATCGTCGTTATCGCGCAGCTTGATGTAAAACATATGGGCGTTGTGAACGCAGTCTGCCGGGATCGTCGGCAGTTCAATACGCCCGGCTTTCGCCAGCGGCTCCAGCGCGTCGTAGTAGGTTTGCCACAGGGACAGGCGCTGCAGATTAATACGCTCCGCCGCCTCCAGCTGCGCCCAAAGATATGCGGCCTGCAGATCGGCCATCAGGTAGCTTGAGCCGATATCGCGCCAGGTGTACTTGTCGACCTGACCACGGAAGAACTGGCTGCGGTTGGTGCCTTTTTCGCGGATCACCTCGGCACGCTCCACCAGCGCACGGTCGTTAATCAGCGTCGCCCCACCCTCACCGCCTGCGGTGTAGTTTTTGGTTTCGTGGAAGCTAAAGCAGCCGATGTGGCCGATCGTGCCCAGCGCGCGCCCTTTGTAGGTGGACATCACGCCCTGCGCGGCGTCTTCCACCACGAACAGGTTGTGCTTTTTGGCGATCGCCATAATCGTGTCCATTTCGCACGCCACGCCCGCATAGTGAACCGGGACAATCGCGCGCGTTTTGTCGGTGATCGCCGCTTCAATCAGCGTTTCGTCGATGTTCATGGTATCCGGACGGATATCTACAAAGACAATTTTCGCCCCGCGCAGGACAAACGCGTTCGCCGTAGAGACAAAGGTATAGCTCGGCATGATCACTTCATCGCCGGGCTGAATGTCCAGCAGCAGTGCGGCCATCTCCAGGGAGGCCGTACAGGATGGCGTCAGCAGCACTTTGGCGCTGTGAAAACGTTGCTCCATCCACTGCTGGCAGCGACGGGTAAAACCACCGTCACCGCAAAGCTTGCCGCTGCCCATGGCAGACTGCATATAGTCGAGTTCCGTTCCCACGACGGGTGGTGCGTTAAATGGAATCATCATATCACCTGTATAACCAGTAAGCGGTGGTGTCGACGTTGGCCCCACTCGCAATATAACGTTTAAGCGCGGCGGTGTTGCCCATCTGGGTCGCCACCCGCAGCGTCGATAACTGCTCCTGCTCCGCCCAGTGCAGCGCGGCCTGCATGAGTTTTTCACCCATGCCGCGTCCGGCGAGTAAGCCGATACGCGCGTCCTGCTCATTCAGCTTACGCAGCGAAACAAAGCCCTGAATCTGTCCATCCACCGCGCGGAAAACCAGACACACGTGGTCGAACGTGCCTTTTACCGCATTTTCAATCCACTGCGCATAAAAACGGCCGCTGTCTTCAGGCTTATACCAGGGAGCACGAAAGCGGCTTTGGGCAAAGGCCTGTGCCGCCATCTGGCGCAGCGCGGGAATGTCCTGCTCTGCTGCAATTTCTGCGCCTGCCGACGGGTGGCGGGAAACCGTTATGGAGAGATCAACCTCGCCTTCGACCAGCTGAAAACCATGTTGCTGCAGCGCATCCAGCAGATCGGCGCGGCCCGCCGGGATCTTCGCCTGCACGCGCGGCCAGGCCGCGAAGTCAGACGCCTGCAAAACAGGCGCATCTTCACGCAGACGAACAATCGCCGAAGGCCGGGCAAAAAAAGTGCTTTCCCACTCAAGGGATTCCAGCACGCCGTTGAGTTGACTCAACGCCACACGCCTTTGGTATCAACCACGTACTTCTGGGATACGTTCTTACCGGAGATCGCTTTGAACGCGTTGTGATCCACCAGCAGCACCAGCACATCCGCCGTCGCCAGCGCATCGTTTAGCGCGGTCAGCGTACAATGGCCCGCCAGCTTCGCTGGCAGCTCATGGATATTCGGCTCAACCACCAGCGTTTCACCGCTGTGCCAGCCTGCAATCATCTCAGCAATTTCCATCGCCGGGCTTTCGCGTAGATCGTCAATGTTCGGTTTAAAGGCCAGGCCAAAGCAGGCAATTTTCAGCTCGCTGGCGCGCTTGCCGCTTTCAGCCAGACAATCCGCCACCGTCGCTTTAACCTGATTGAGTACCCAGTGAGGTTTGCTGTCGTTAACTTCACGCGCGGTGCGGATCAGGCGCGCCTGATCGGGGTTCTGCGCCACGATGAACCAGGGATCGACGGCGATGCAGTGACCGCCCACGCCCGGACCCGGCTGGAGAATGTTGACGCGTGGGTGGCGATTCGCAAGGCTTATCAGCTCCCAGACGTTAATCCCCTGATCGGCGCAAATCAGTGACAGTTCGTTCGCGAAGGCGATGTTAACGTCGCGGAAGCTGTTTTCGGTCAGTTTGCACATCTCGGCGGTGCGGGAGTTGGTCACCACGCATTCGCCTTCCAGGAAAATCTTATACAACTCGCTGGCGCGCGCGGAACATACCGGCGTCATGCCGCCAATCACGCGGTCGTTTTTAATCAGCTCGACCATGACCTGCCCCGGCAGCACGCGCTCAGGACAGTAGGCGATGTTAATATCGGCCTGCTCACCCGCCTGCTGTGGGAAGGTTAAATCTGGACGGGCTTCTGCCAGCCACTGTGCCATCTGCTCGGTAGCACCGACCGGAGACGTGGACTCGAGGATCACCAGCGCCCCTTTTTTCAACACAGGCGCGATAGATTTTGCTGCCGCCTCGACGTAAACCATGTCGGGCTCATGATCGCCTTTAAATGGCGTCGGAACCGCAATCAGAAAGGCATCGGCGTCGACCGGCGTGGTGCTGGCGCGCAGGAATCCCCCGTCGACCGCCTTTTTCACCACGAGGTCAAGATCAGGCTCCACAATATGAATTTCGCCACGGTTAATGGTTTCCACCGCGCGCGCATTGATGTCGACGCCTACAACCTGCTTTTGACGAGAGGCAAAGGCCGCCGCAGTAGGCAGTCCAATGTAGCCAAGACCCACGACAGAGATGGTAGTAAAACTCATAGCGTTACCCGATTGTGTTTAAGTGCATGCAAAATACGACCACAAGACTGCCCATCACCATACGGGTTATGGGCGCGGCTCATCGCCTGATACTCTTCTTCATCGTGCAGCAGGCGCGTCACTTCGTCGACGATGCGTCGCATATCTGTGCCTACCAGACGTACCGTGCCCGCTTTTACCGCTTCCGGGCGCTCGGTGGTTTCACGCATTACCAGCACCGGTTTGCCGAGGGACGGCGCCTCTTCCTGAATCCCGCCGGAGTCGGTGAGGATCAGCCAGGCGTGGTTCATCAGCCAGACGAATGGCATATAGTCCTGCGGTTCGATCAGAAGGACATTGTCCACATGACCCAGAATACGGTTCACCGGCTCGCTGACGTTAGGGTTGAGGTGTACCGGATAGACAATCTGCACATCTTCATTCTGCGCGGCAATCTCAGCCAGCGCGTGGCAGATTTGCTCAAAGCCGCGACCGAAACTTTCGCGACGGTGGCCCGTCACCAGGATTGTTTTCTTGCCGTTATGCAGGAAAGGATAGCGCGCAGCGAGTTCTGCCTGCAGCTCGGTGTTCGCCAGCACGCGGTCACGTACCCAGATCAGCGCATCGATAACCGTATTCCCGGTGACAAAGATCTTATTGTCGGCAATATTTTCCCGCAGCAGGTTCTGACGCGAGTTTTCAGTTGGCGCAAAGTGGTACATCGCCAGATGTCCGGTGAGCGTGCGGTTGGCCTCTTCCGGCCAGGGCGAGTAAAGGTTGCCCGTGCGCAGGCCCGCTTCAACATGACCAACGGGAATGCGCTGATAGAATGCGGCCAGACTGGTCGCCACGGTGGTCGTGGTGTCGCCATGCACCAGCACCACATCAGGTTTGAAGGATTCCAGAATGGGCTTCAATTCTTGCAGAATACGGCAGGTGATCTCCGTCAACCCCTGCCCCGGTTTCATAATATTGAGATCATAATCCGGGACGATAGAAAAGAGAGTTAAGACCTGATC
Source organism: Enterobacter sp. RIT637 (assembly GCF_019718755.1). Lineage (NCBI taxonomy): Bacteria > Pseudomonadati > Pseudomonadota > Gammaproteobacteria > Enterobacterales > Enterobacteriaceae > Enterobacter > Enterobacter sp. RIT637. Next base: position 112,132 of record NZ_JAIHAZ010000012.1, on the reverse strand, counting down.
GAGCATCTCCCGGTGCTGGGCAGTTACGCATACTTTTGCTTCAATATCAGGATCTCTGGCCAGCGCATGAACCAGAGGCGCCATCTTGATGGCCTCCGGCCTGGTGCCAAATACGGTTAGTACTTTCACATCGATTCTCTTCGATTAGGCGATGAAGGCCGTAGCCTTCATCGTAGACGGCGTTCTTAATTTGTGCGACGACGCATTAATGCTACGCCAGCGCCAGTCAGTGCGCCCACAATCCCCCACATGATCATCAGGAATGCGCGTCGCGGACTATCGCGTTTTACAGGTTCTTCAGGCGTTCTCAAATAACGATACGTCTGAAAACGGGGGTCCATCGTTGGACCGACGTTCAGGGTGTTAAGCATGGCGCGGTTTTGGTCGTAATCGAGGTCAAAATCAGGGCCCACGGCCTGAAGATTTTCCAGTCGCGCCTGGAGCATTGGACGACCAAGGAGGAACATTTCGGAATCAGGCAGTTCATCCGCCGGGACATCCGTTTCGCTGCGAGAGATATTGTGCTGCTCCGCAATTTTTAGCGCCTGCTCAATATTGTGGACACGGCGGGCAAAAATGGCTTTCGCCACCTCTTCCTGACGCTTCACCTGCGCCTTCATCTGAATCGTCCGCGCAGCCCAGGCGCCTTTCAGCTCATCATTGAGATGGCTGGCGGCGCGCTGGCTGGCAAAGGCAACATACTGACGCAGCAGGTTATTCGCATCCGGCGCCGTTTCGGCAATCAGCTTCACGCTGTCGCTGACATTGCGCAGCGCATCGCCCGGCATAAACTGGATATTGTTGATGAGATCATCCAGCAGCGCGGCATCAACTTTTGTGTTATCAACCCGACGCTGCTTGAAGTAATCGGTCTGCGACCAGAAATCGCGACGCGTATCCCACGAGGCGAGCTGCATCACGAACTCTTTGTAGGCCTCATCCATAACGGAAACCTGATCCGGCGTGGCGAGATTCGCTTTAATGTCCAGGTTACGCAGGAACTGCTGCTGGGAATAGAAGCCGCCGAGCATGTTAACCGTTGGTCTGTCGGTAATCGCCGTCGCGCTCCACTCTTGTTTTGCAAAGAATGTGTAGGCAAGCGCTAACAGAGCGAACCCCAACGCGATCCCCGCTATCCAGAACTTGCCCCGCCATAACACGCGAAACAAACCACGAATATCCAGCTCATTCTCAGTTACCACTGATTTCGCTCCCGCCAACGGTTGAGTCATCATAGTCCCGGTTTTACTTAGTTAATGTTGTGTTTTTGCCACTGTTCCGACGCATCCTGCGTTTTAAACGTTTAATGAATCGTGCAACTTTCCATGCGCGTTTGATGCAGTAACCGTACATAAAGAATGCTAGCAAGAATAATACCAACATTACCCATTCAGGGATGAAATGAGCATATTCTGCGGCCACGCCAATTCCGGCGAGGATCGCCGCAGCGAGGGTGATCAGGACAAAAGCCTGACGGGACGTGAACCCGGCGCGCATGATCAGATGATGGATATGCTGACGGTCAGGGGAGAATGGACTCATCCCTTTACGCAGACGGCGATACATAATCGCCACCATGTCCATCAGCGGGATAGCAATAATCCACAGCGCCGTTACCGGGCTAATCGGATGCGTTTTACCTTGTGTGGTTTCCAGCAGGACCCAGATAACGGTAAAGCCAATCAAGGTACTTCCCGCATCGCCCATGAAGACTTTATAGCGACGCCCCAAGACACCGAGGTTGAGGAAGATATAGGGCAGGATGGCGGCAATCATGGCGAAACACCACATTGACAGGCTGTACTGGCCATCAAACCACAAAATAATACCGATCGCGGCAAACGAGACGGAGGACAACCCACCGAGCAGGCCGTCAATACCATCGACCATGTTGAAAGCGTTTATTGCCGCCCAGACCGCAAACAGCGTCAGGAAGAAACCAAACGGACCCAGCACCAGCTCCCACGGGCCAAAAACATAACCCAGGCTTCTCAGGTACAGGCCACCGACCACCATCATGATGACGCCAATGGCCGCCTGTACGGTCGCGCGAAACTTCACACTGATATCAAATCGGTCATCAAGCGCCCCGACTAACACGAGGACACCCGCACATGCCAGGTAGAGCGCGGCATGCGGAATATAGTAATCCGCGATAGCAAACGTGAAACAGATACCTGCGTAAACCGAAATCCCCCCCACTAACGGGATAAGCCCCTGATGGCGCTTACGGAAATTCGGCTTGTCCACTAACCCGATTCTTTTTGCTACCTTGCGCGCAATGAACAAAAAACAGGTTGTGAATAAAAAAATACTGATCAGCTCAGTTACTGCAGTGAGTAGATTCACAATGGATTGCTCTCAACAAAAGTTAGTCCCGGAAGTATAACCATGAAGCCCCCGCCTCTGAAGGAATAAAAGGTGGCCTCTCACAACTCCGTTTGTATGTTTTTCAATCAATTATTTCTTTGACTGTTCAAACCTGCTTATTGTCGCACCGACAGGTCAAAAATGGGAGTCTGTAGTAATAGCGTATAATCCGTAAATGAAAAACGCCACGTAAAAACGTGGCGTTCACTGGGATAATTTGCGTTACGAGCGTTTCATCATGTCGAAGAAATCGTCGTTGGTTTTGGTCATCGCCAGTTTATTGATGAGGAACTCCATTGCGTCGATTTCACCCATTGGATGGATGATTTTGCGCAGGATCCACATTTTCTGCAGCTCTTCCTGGGTGGTGAGCAGCTCTTCCTTACGGGTACCAGAACGGTTGTAGTCGATAGCCGGGAAGACGCGTTTTTCAGCGATCTTACGAGAGAGGTGCAGTTCCATGTTGCCTGTACCTTTAAACTCTTCGTAGATAACTTCGTCCATTTTGGAGCCGGTATCAATCAGCGCGGTCGCAATGATGGTCAGGCTACCGCCCTCTTCCACGTTACGTGCCGCACCGAAGAAGCGCTTCGGACGATGCAGGGCGTTGGCATCCACACCACCGGTCAATACTTTACCGGAAGCTGGCACCACGGTGTTGTACGCACGCGCCAGACGGGTGATGGAGTCGAGCAGGATGATCACGTCTTTCTTGTGCTCAACCAGGCGTTTCGCCTTCTCAATAACCATTTCCGCAACCTGAACGTGGCGAGATGCTGGCTCGTCGAAGGTAGAAGCAACCACTTCACCTTTAACCAGACGCTGCATCTCGGTCACTTCTTCCGGACGTTCGTCAATCAGCAGTACCATCAGCACGCAGTCTGGGTGGTTGTAGGCAATGCTCTGCGCGATGTTCTGCAGCAGCATGGTTTTACCCGCTTTTGGCGGTGCCACAATCAGGCCACGCTGGCCACGACCAATCGGTGATGCCAGATCCAGAACACGAGCGGTTAAGTCTTCGGTCGAACCGTTACCACGCTCCATGCGCAGGCGAGAGTTCGCGTGCAGCGGCGTTAAGTTCTCAAAGAGGATCTTATTGCGCGAGTTTTCCGGTTTGTCGTAGTTAACTTCGTTAACTTTCAACAACGCAAAGTAGCGTTCACCCTCTTTTGGAGGACGAATCTTACCTGAAATGGTGTCACCAGTGCGGAGGTTGAAACGGCGGATTTGGCTAGGGGATACGTAGATGTCGTCAGGGCCGGCGAGGTAGGAGCTGTCTGCAGAGCGGAGGAAACCAAATCCGTCTTGCAATATCTCCAGCACACCGTCGCCAAAGATATCTTCGCCACTCTTAGCATGCTGCTTCAGGATGGCGAAAATGATGTCCTGCTTGCGCATACGAGCCTGGTTTTCCAGCCCCATATTTTCGCCGAGAGTGATCAGCTCAGAAACCGGCGTATTCTTTAATTCGGTAAGATTCATAATGGTGTGGGTTCTTAAACTCGGGGTGATTCTCGAACTTAATGTTGTGAATGGTATGGCAGGGTCATCCATGCCTGTTTAGCGGCCATCAACTCATGTCTGTTCGCTGTCTGGTCACAGGGAAAGAACGCAGAACTGAAACGACAAGACGGATTGAGTGACAAGCCCGGAATCTAGCAACTTCACGCACTGTTCATGTTAACAACGGGAAGTATCGGGTAAAACAAGATTCAAACAACAAGATATGTTTAAAACGAAGTCATAGCTAACTTAGCACGACTAAAGCCGGGCGTCCAGAGATCCACACAATTTAGGCGCTCAGGACGCTCAGCCGAGAAACCTTACGCCAGATTAGCGTCGAGGAACTCTTTCAGTTGACCTTTGGACAGTGCGCCCACTTTGGTCGCTGCCACTTCACCGTTTTTGAACAGCAGCAGGGTCGGGATGCCACGGATACCGTATTTTGGCGCGGTGCCCGGGTTCTGGTCGATGTTCAGCTTGGCAACGGTCAGTTTGCCCTGATATTCGTCAGCGATTTCATCCAGAATCGGGGCGATCATTTTGCAAGGACCACACCATTCAGCCCAGAAATCGACGAGGGTTAGCCCGTCAGCCTTAAGCACGTCCGTGTCAAAACTGTCGTCAGTCAGGTGAATAATTTTATCGCTCATATATAACTCCACAGGAATAAGCCTGGTACGTTGGTTTTGTCTCCACCAACGACGTGTTGATGTCGCATTAACCAACTAAAGGTTGACTTTATTTCACCGGATACGCTTTCGTAAAGCAATAGTAAGCTGATATTCTACCACACTATGAGCAAAACACATTTAACAGAACAGAAGTTTTCCGACTTCGCCCTGCACCCAAAAGTGATCGAAGCCCTTGAAAATAAAGGGTTTCATAACTGCACGCCCATTCAGGCTCTCGCCCTGCCGCTTACGCTGGCCGGTCGCGATGTTGCAGGGCAGGCGCAAACCGGTACTGGCAAAACGATGGCGTTCTTAACGTCAACGTTTCATTATTTACTGTCTCATCCAGCGATTGCAGACCGCAAAGTTAACCAGCCGCGCGCGCTTATTATGGCCCCGACGCGAGAACTGGCGGTACAGATTCACGCAGACGCTGAACCCCTGGCGCAGGCTACTGGCCTGAAGCTTGGCCTGGCCTATGGCGGCGACGGCTACGATAAGCAGCTGAAAGTGCTGGAAAGCGGTGTGGATATCCTGATCGGTACCACTGGCCGTCTTATCGACTACGCCAAACAGAACCATATCAACCTCGGTGCCATCCAGGTTGTCGTGCTGGATGAAGCCGACCGTATGTACGATCTGGGCTTCATTAAAGACATCCGCTGGCTGTTCCGCCGCATGCCTGCTGCGAATCAGCGTCTGAACATGCTGTTCTCTGCAACCCTTTCTTACCGCGTTCGCGAACTGGCGTTCGAACAAATGAACAACGCCGAGTATGTGGAAGTGGAGCCAGAGCAGAAAACAGGTCACCGCATTAAAGAAGAGCTCTTCTATCCTTCCAATGAAGAGAAAATGCGTCTGCTGCAAACGCTGATCGAAGAAGAGTGGCCCGATCGTGCCATCATCTTTGCGAACACCAAACACCGCTGTGAAGATATCTGGGGCCATCTGGCTGCAGACGGTCACCGTGTTGGTCTGCTGACCGGCGACGTCGCACAGAAAAAACGCCTGCGTATCCTTGAAGAATTTACCCGTGGCGATCTCGATATTCTGGTCGCAACCGACGTTGCTGCTCGTGGTCTGCACATCCCAGCCGTGACGCACGTTTTTAACTACGATCTGCCAGACGACTGCGAAGACTATGTACACCGTATCGGTCGTACCGGTCGTGCGGGCGCAAGCGGTCACTCGATTAGCCTTGCGTGTGAAGAGTATGCGCTGAATCTTCCAGCCATTGAGACCTACATCGGTCACTCTATTCCGCAGAGCAAATACAATCCGGAAGCGCTGTTAAGCGAACTGCCGCCGCCGAAGCGTCTTACTCGCCCACGCTCCGGCAATGGTCCGCGTCGTTCTGGTGGCGCACCGCGTAATCGTCGTCGTTCAGGTTAAGAAATTATGCTCAGTTCCACCTCGCTATATGCGGCAATTGATCTCGGTTCGAATAGTTTTCATATGCTGGTTGTGCGCGAGGTGGCGGGAAGCATACAGACGCTGACGCGCATTAAGCGTAAGGTCCGCCTGGCGGCGGGCCTGAGCAGCGACAATCACCTCTCCCCCGAAGCCATGGAACGTGGCTGGCAGTGTCTGCGCCTCTTTGCTGAGCGCCTGCAGGACATACCTCATACCCAAATCCGCGTTGTCGCTACCGCGACGCTTCGCCTGGCAGTTAATGCCGTGGATTTTATTGCCAAAGCGCAGGAAATTCTCGGCTGCCCGGTGCAGGTCATCAGCGGTGAAGAAGAAGCGCGTCTGATCTATCAGGGCGTGGCGCACACCACCGGGGGTGACGATCGCCGTCTGGTGGTGGATATTGGCGGAGCGAGTACCGAACTGGTAACCGGCACGGGCGCCCAGGCGACGTCGCTGTTCAGCCTGTCGATGGGCTGCGTGACCTGGCTTGAGCGCTACTTTACCGACCGCAATCTCGCGCAAGAGAACTTCGACGAGGCTGAAAACGCCGCGCGCGAGGTGCTGCGTCCGGTCATGGACGAGCTGCGCTACCACGGCTGGAAAGTGTGCGTTGGCGCGTCCGGAACCGTACAGGCGCTGCAGGAAATCATGATGGCGCAGGGGATGGATGAGCGGATCACGCTTGCCAAACTCCAGCAGCTGAAGCAACGCGCTATTCAGTGTGGTCGGCTGGAAGAGCTGGAAATTGAAGGTCTTACGCTTGAGCGTGCGTTGGTATTCCCAAGCGGTCTGGCCATTCTGATCGCGATTTTCACCGAACTGAACATCCAGTGCATGACCCTTGCCGGCGGCGCGCTGCGCGAAGGTCTGGTCTACGGTATGCTGCATTTGTCAGTTGATCTGGACATCCGCAGCCGTACGCTGCGTAACGTCCAGCGCCGCTTTATAGTGGATACCGAGCAGGCGCAACGGGTGGGACAGCTGGCGTCGCTCTTTGCGGATCAGGTTAAACAGCGTTGGGATATTGAACCCCTAAGCCGCGATTTGCTGCTAAGTGCATGTGCGCTGCATGAAATTGGCCTGAGCGTTGAGTACAAGCAAGCGCCGCTGCATGCCGCCTGGCTGGTGCGTAACCTTGATTTGCCGGGCTATACCCCTGCGCAGAAAAAATTGCTCGCTACCCTGCTGCTAAACCAGACCAATGCCGTGGACCTCTCTTCACTCCACCAGCAAAACGCAGTGCCGCCGCGCGTGGCCGAGCATCTGTGCCGTTTACTTCGTCTGGCGATTTTGTTTGCCAGCCGTCGCCGCGACGATCTCCTCCCGGCAATTACGCTGGTGGCAGACGATGAAAAGCTCACGCTGACGCTACCGGAAAATTGGCTGGATAATCACCCACTTGGGGCAGAGCTGATCGAGCAGGAGTGCCAGTGGCAGAGCTACGTGCACTGGGCGCTTGAGGTAAAGTAAGTCGCTGAACAATGCCGGGTGGCGGCTTCGCCTTACCCGGCCCACACATCATTATCCCTTCTCTTTGGCTTTTGCCAGCATGGCGCGAATATTCGCCACGTTAGCCTGTCCCTTGTGCATGCGCTCTTCCGCGGTAATGACTTTACGCTCCTGCTCCCAGACGAGGTCGTCCTGAGGTAACTCCAGCAGGAAACGGCTCGGCTCAGGGCGCACCAGTTCACCGTACTGTCTGCGCTCTTTGCACAGGGTAAAAATCAGCTCTTTCTGCGCGCGGGTGATACCCACATAGGCCAGTCGACGCTCTTCATCGACGTTATCTTCATCAATGCTGCTCTGGTGCGGCAGTAAGCCCTCTTCCATACCGACCAGATAGACATACGGGAATTCCAGGCCTTTGGACGCATGCAGGGTCATCAACTGCACCTGGTCGGCTTCTTCCTCGCTCTCACCGCGTTCCATCATATCGCGCAGCGTAAAGCGGGTGACTACCTGAGTCAGCGTCATCGGCTCGTCAATGTCCGAGCCTTCCAGCATTTCGGTCATCCAGCTAAAGAGCTGGTTGACGTTTTTCATCCGCATCTCGGCCGCTTTCGGGCTGGCAGAGGTTTCGTACAGCCAGGATTCGTAGTCGATACCGTGGATCAGATCGCGCACGGCAGCCACAGGCTCACGCTCTGCCAGCCGCTGTACTTCACCAAGCCAGTGGGTGAAGCGGGTTAAGTTGTCATATCCGCGTCCCGTCAGCGTCTGGCTTAGCCCCATATCAAAGCTGGCGGTAAACAGGCTTTTATTGCGGGTCATCGCCCACTCGCCCAGCTTTTGCAGCGTTGCCGGGCCGATCTCGCGTTTCGGCGTATTCACAATGCGCAGGAAGGCACTGTCATCATCCGGGTTAGTCAGCACGCGCAGATAGGCCAGCAGATCTTTGATTTCCGGGCGCGAGAAGAATGAGGTTCCCCCCGAAATTTTGTAAGGGATACGGTTCTGCATCAGCATCTTTTCAAAGACGCGCGACTGGTGATTACCGCGATAGAGGATCGCGTAATCCTTGTACTCCGTTTTATTAACGAAGTGATGGGCTATCAGCTCACCGGTGACGCGTTCGGCTTCGTGCTCTTCATTGTTGGCGCTGAGCACTTTCAGCTCTGTGCCGTAGCCCAGCTCGGAGAACAGACGCTTCTCAAACACGTGTGGGTTATTGGCGATCAAGATGTTCGCCGCTTTCAGGATGCGGCCGGACGAACGGTAGTTCTGCTCCAGCTTAATCACCTGCAATGCCGGGAAATCTTTGCTCAGCAGCACCAGGTTTTGCGGACGCGCACCACGCCAGGAGTAGATCGACTGATCGTCATCGCCTACCACGGTGAAACGCGCGCGTTGCCCTACCAGCAATTTCACCAGCTCGTACTGGCTGGTGTTGGTGTCCTGATATTCATCCACCAGCAGGTAGCGGATCTTGTTCTGCCAGCGCTCGCGCACCTCTTCATTACGCTGCAACAGCAACGTCGGCAGCAGGATCAGGTCGTCAAAATCCAGCACGTTACACGCTTTCATGTGCGCATCGTACAGACCATAGCAGTGAGCGAAGATACGATCCCGTTCCCCTTTTGCGCTGGCTGCCGCCTGGGCTGGCGTCATCAGATCGTTTTTCCAGTTGGAGATCGTCGAGATCAGCTGTTGCAGCAGGACTTTGTCATCTTCGATCAGCCCTTCCGTCAGCTCTTTAAGCAGCGCCACCTGGTCAGTGTCATCGAAAAGCGAGAAGTTAGACTTCATCCCCAGCGCCGCGTATTCGCGTTTAATAATATCCAGCCCCAGCGTGTGGAAGGTGGAGATCATCAGCCCGCGCGCCTCTTTACGGCCCAGCGTTTGCCCCACGCGCTCTTTCATCTCGCGCGCCGCTTTGTTGGTAAAGGTTACAGCAGCGATGTGCCGCGCCTGATACCCGCATCCGCGGATCAGGTGGGCGATTTTATTGGTGATGACTCGCGTTTTGCCCGATCCCGCACCCGCCAGCACCAGGCAGGGTCCGGTGACGAATTCGACGGCTTGTTGTTGTCCGGGGTTTAAACGCATAAAAGATCACTCAATGAAAGTCGGGAGAGGAGGAAAAACGCGTGGTAGTATACCGAGCGTAAACTAGTCGACTCAAGGCACGATCATGGCAAAAACAGCAGCAGCACTGCATATCCTTGTTAAAGAAGAGAAACTGGCACAGGATCTTCTGGAACAGATTAAAAACGGCGCCGACTTCGGCAAGCTGGCGAAGAAGCACTCTATCTGTCCGTCAGGTAAACGTGGCGGTGACCTGGGTGAATTCCGTCAGGGCCAGATGGTTCCGGCATTCGATAAAGTGGTCTTCTCTTGCCCGGTGCTGGAGCCAACCGGCCCCCTGCACACGCAGTTCGGATACCACATTATCAAAGTGTTATACCGCAACTAACAAAAAGCCCGGTGAGTCAATGCACCGGGCTTTTTTGTCAATGACTGCCGACGGGCTAAATGCCGTCGCCATACTCGAACGTGTGATGAATACCGTTGAAGTGCTGATCCATATCCATCGACGGTTTATCGCTGTCCGGTTTACCGACAATGCGAGCCGGTACGCCAGCGGCGGTGGTGTGCGGCGGTACTGGCTGCAGCACAACTGAGCCCGCCCCTATTTTAGCCCCACGTCCCACTTCGATATTACCGAGGATCTTCGCTCCCGCGCCAATCATCACCCCTTCACGGATCTTCGGATGGCGATCGCCGCTGGTTTTACCGGTACCGCCCAGGGTGACCGACTGCAGGATCGAGACATCATCTTCAATCACCGCCGTTTCACCGACGACAATGCCGGTGGCGTGGTCGAGCATGATGCCACGACCAATTTTCGCCGCAGGGTGGATGTCCACCTGGAAGGTCACGGAGACCTGATTTTGCAGGAAGATAGCCAGCGCGCGGCGGCCTTCATTCCATAACCAGTGGCCGATGCGGTAAGCCTGCAGGGCGTGAAAGCCCTTCAGATACAGCAGCGGCGTGGAGTATTTATCCACCGCCGGGTCACGCGTGCGTACGGCCTGAATATCGCAGGCGGCAGAGGCGATCATCTCCGGGTCAGCGGCATACGCCTCTTCCACCACTTCACGAATAGCGATAGCAGGCATGATGGAGGAAGCCAGTTTATTGGCGAGCATATAGCTCAGGGCGCTGCCGAGGTCTTCGTGCTTGAGTAGCGTCGCGTGGTAGAAACTGGCCAGCATAGGCTCGCAGTCGGCCAAAGCCCGGGCTTCAGCTTTTATATTGTTCCAGACGATATCCAGTTCTTCACACGGCATTGCTTACTCCAGACGATAGTTAATGACCAGCCAGTTCTGCGCTGGCTGGGTCATTCAGGTGACAACGGTTCCGACTAGTTACTGCTGCGCTCGTCCTTGCGCGCACGACCTAATAAGGTCAATGCTGCCTCGCGCGCATTTTTTCCGCAATACAATACCTGATAAATTTCCTCGGTTATTGGCATTTCGACACCGAAACGGTGCGCCAACTCGCGGACTTCTTTGGTATTGCGGTAGCCTTCAACCACCTGACCAATCTTCTCCTGGGCGCTTTTTACATCGCTGCCCTGACCGAGCATCATGCCGAAGCGACGGTTACGAGACTGGTTGTCGGTACAGGTCAGCACCAGGTCGCCCAGGCCCGCCATGCCCATAAAGGTGGCCGGGTCGGCACCCAGCGCTGCGCCCAGACGAGACATTTCGGTCAGGCCGCGGGTGATCAGCGCAGTACGAGCGTTCGCACCAAAACCGATACCGTCGGACATCCCGGCACCGATGGCGATCACGTTCTTCACCGCGCCGCCCAGCTGAACACCGATGAAATCGGGGTTGCTGTAGACGCGGAAACTCTTGCCGCAGTGCAGCAGCTGCTGGAGATCGTCGGAGAAGGCCTGATCGGTGGAGGCCAGTGAAATCGCTGTCGGCAGGCCAGCAGCAAGCTCTTTGGCAAACGTCGGTCCGGAAATCACCGCAAGCGGGATATCATCGCCCAGCGCTTCGCGGGCAACGTCCTGCAGCAGGCGTCCGGTTTCCGCTTCCAGCCCTTTTGTTGCCCAGACAATGCGTGCATCCGGGCGCATCAGCGGCTTGATCTGACGCAGAACTTCGCCAAAGACATGGCTAGGCACCACAATCAGAATGTTGCGGCTGGCCGCCAGCGCGGTCGCGAGGTCGCTTTCCAGGTGCAGGGAGTCAGGGAACGGAACGTCCGGGAGAAACGCCACGTTGCAGCGGTCGCGTTGCAACGTCGCGATATGTTTGGGATCGTGGCCCCACAGGACCACGTCGTGACCATTTCTTGCCAGCGTGATAGCAAGAGCGGTGCCGTAAGAGCCGGCACCGATCACAATCATTGACGCATTAACAGTGCTCATCAGGCATCCTGATGTTGTTCGGCACCTTCGCCAGCTTGCTGCTGCAGATAGTTCATGAACAGCGCATCAAAGTTAACTGGCGCAAGGTTCAGTTGCGGGAATGTACCGCGAGAGACCAGGCTGGTGATGCATTCGCGCGCATACGGGAACAGGATGTTCGGGCAGTATGCACCCAGGCAATGTGCCATCTGGTTGCCTTCGATACCGCCAATGGAGAAGATACCGCCCTGCTGTACTTCACACAGGAACGCCGTTTCTTCGCCCAGAGATGCGGTTACGGTCACACGCAGTACAACTTCATACACATCATCCGCCAGTTGGGTGGATGCGGTATCAAGATCAAGTTTAACCTCTGGCTGCCAATCTTTCTGGAAAACGTGTGGCGCATTTGGCGCTTCGAAAGAGACATCTTTGGTGTAGATGCGCTGGATCTGGAAAGTCATTTCAGTGTTGTTTTGTTCTGACATGGAAAAACCCTTTTTAATTGTCCTAAAGTCTCTTAGCTCAGCAGCGGATCGAGTCCACCACGGGCGTCGAGAGCATACAAGTCATCACAGCCACCAATGTGCTGCGCATCAATGAAAATCTGCGGAACCGTCGTGCGACCACTGCGTTGGATCATCTCTTCGCGTTTAATCGCGTCACCATCGATCGGCAGTTCCTGGAACGTTACGCCTTTGCTGTTCAGCAGCGCTTTCGCACGGTGGCAGAACGGGCAAGTTGCTTTGGTGTAGATCTCAATATTGGCCATCACTGAACTCCTTATTTACCGCGAACTAAAGGAAGATTTTCCCCGCTCCAGCCGGAAATACCTTCTTTCAGTACCGTTACGTTTTCGAAGCCTGCTTTATGCAGTGCGTTGGCAGATTCCTGCGCCTGCATGCCGGTGCCGTCAACAACGATGATCGGCTGAGCTTTATGTTTTTCCAGCTCACCAATGTTGTTCGCTTTGATTTCAGCAGGCAGCAGGTTAATAGAGCCTGCAATGTGACCTTTGCGGAAATCGTCGCGCTGACGCAAATCGACGACGACGGCGTCTTCTTTGTTGATCAGACGTGTCGCTTCACCGCGGGTGATCACCTTAATTTTAGACGTCAGTCCTTTAAAGGTGGTGAACAGCACAGCGACCAGCAGGCCAATCCACGCGATGCTCAGAACCGGGTGGCGGCTAACGAATTGCATAATTTCTTGCATGGGGGGTAACAACTCCCGACTAAGTGATTAAAAAAACCAGGACAGGAGTATACCTGTGCGTTGTGGCAAATACAGCCAGCGACAATAAGCTAATCGATTTTCTGCGGCATGCCACGAAAAAAAAGCCTCAAAATGTCTGGAGAAGTGCCTTGCCCCTACGCATTCTTTGATCTTCTGCGGCTATTTGATCGATTCAGCTGTAGTAAAATTACGCAAATTTTTCGTCTCTTGAGCATGAGGTTGTCGCAATGTCGGTTTCTAAAAAACCTATGGTACTGGTGATTCTGGATGGCTATGGCTACCGTGAAGACAGCCAGGATAACGCTATTTTCAACGCCAAAACGCCAGTGATGGATGCACTGTGGGCAAAACGTCCGCATACCCTGATTGACGCGTCTGGCCTGGAAGTGGGCCTGCCGGACCGCCAGATGGGCAACTCCGAAGTTGGTCACGTTAACCTGGGCGCGGGTCGTATCGTGTATCAGGACTTGACGCGTCTGGACGTTGAAATCAAAGAACGTACCTTCTTCTCCAACCCAACGCTCGCTGGTGCGGTCGATAAAGCCGTGGCCGCAGGTAAAGCCGTGCACATTATGGGCCTGCTCTCTGCAGGCGGCGTGCACAGCCACGAAGATCACATCATGGCGATGGTTGAACTGGCCGCCGAGCGCGGTGCGGAAAAAATCTATCTGCACGCTTTCCTGGACGGTCGCGATACGCCGCCACGTAGCGCAAAAGGCTCTCTGCAAGCCTTTGAAGAGAAATTCGCCGCGCTGGGCAAAGGCCGCGTGGCGTCCATCATTGGTCGTTATTACGCGATGGACCGCGACAACCGTTGGGATCGCGTTGAACAGGCCTATGACCTGATGACCCTGGCAAAAGGTGAATTCCAGTTCGCGACCGCCGTTGAAGCGCTGGAAGCGGCCTATGCACGTGATGAAAACGACGAATTCGTGAAAGCATCCGTCATTCGCGCTGAAGGCCAGGCTGATGCTGCCATGGAAGATGGCGACGCGCTGATCTTCATGAACTTCCGTGCTGACCGCGCGCGCGAAATCACCCGTGCGTTCGTGAACAGCGACTTCGACGGTTTCGCCCGTAAGAAAGTGGTGAAACTGGACTTCATCCAGCTGACCGAATACGCCGCAGACATCAAAGCACCTTGTGCGTATCCGCCAGCATCGCTGGAAAATACCTTCGGCGAGTGGATGGCGAAGAATGACAAAACGCAGCTGCGTATTTCCGAAACTGAAAAATACGCGCACGTCACTTTCTTCTTCAACGGCGGCGTTGAAGAGCCGTTCAAAGGCGAAGAGCGCATTCTGATCAACTCGCCGAAAGTGGCCACCTACGATCTGCAGCCAGAGATGAGCTCTGCCGAGCTGACTGAAAAACTGGTTGCGGCCATCGAAAGCGGTAAGTACGACACCATCATCTGTAACTACCCGAATGGTGACATGGTAGGCCATACCGGGGTGATGGAAGCAGCGGTTAAAGCAGTTGAAGCGCTGGACAACTGTGTTGAGCAGGTAGCAAAAGCGGTTGAATCCGTTGGCGGCCAGCTGCTGATCACCGCTGACCACGGTAACGCAGAGCAAATGCGCGACCCGGCGACCGGCCAGGCACACACCGCGCACACCAACCTGCCTGTTCCGCTGATTTATGTGGGTGATAAATCACTGAAAGCAGTGGAAGGCGGCAAGCTTTCCGACATCGCGCCAACCATGTTGACGCTGATGGGCATGCCGATCCCTGAAGAGATGACTGGTAAGCCGCTGTTCATCGTGGAATAATCGCTCCCCATGAGGGGAAAGGCGATTTTTTCAATCACATGGGTCGTGAAGCCGCTTAGGTTATCAGTCAGACCTCTGTTTTACGCCAGCGCACTCAGCGCTGGCGTATTGCTGTGCGCCGCATCCGCCCACGCGGATGACCGCGACCAGCTGAAATCCATTCAGGCCGATATCGCCGCCAAAGAGCGAGCGGTACGCCAGCAGCAACAGCAACGCTCCGCCCTGCTCGCCCAGCTTAAGCAGCAGGAAGAGGCGATCTCCGCCGCCGCTCGCAAACTCCGTGAAACGCAAAATACCCTCGCCCAGCTGAACAAACAGATCGATGAGATGAACGCGTCGATAGCCAAACTGGAACGCCAGCGTGATGCCCAGGAGCGCAATCTGGCCGCGCAGCTTGATGCCGCGTTTCGTCAGGGTGAACACACCGGACTCCAGCTGATCCTCAGCGGTGAAGAGAGCCAGCGCGGCCAGCGTCTGCAGGCCTACTTTGGCTACCTGAATCAGGCGCGTCAGGAGACGATCGCGCAGCTGAAGCAGACGCGCGAAGAGGTCACCACTCAAAAAGCCGAGCTGGAAGAGAAGCAGACCCAGCAGCAGACGCTGCTCTACGATCAGCAGGCCCAGCAGGCGAAGCTGGAGCAGGCGCGCAACGAGCGTAAGAAAACCCTGTCCGGCCTTGAGTCTTCCATTCAGCAAGGCCAGAGCCAGCTGAGCGAAATGCGCGCTAACGAATCTAAACTGCGTAACAGCATCGCGCGTGCGGAAGCCGCGGCGAAAGCGCGCGCGGAAAAAGAGGCGCGCGAGGCGCAGGCCGTTCGCAACAAGCAGCAGGAAGCATCACGTAAAGGCACCACCTACAAACCAAGCGAAAGCGAACGTTCTCTGATGTCGCGTACCGGCGGTTTAGGCTCGCCTCGCGGTCAGGCCTACTGGCCGGTTCGCGGTTCTATTCTGCATCGCTATGGCGAACAGCTGCAGGGTGAGCTACGTTGGAAAGGGATCGTTATCGGTGCGTCTGAAGGTAGCGAAGTGAAAGCCATCGCCGATGGCCGCGTGATCCTGGCCGACTGGCTGCAGGGTTACGGGCTGGTCGTGGTGGTCGAACACGGTAAAGGCGACATGAGCCTTTACGGCTACAACCAGAGCGCGCTGGTCAGCGTCGGCACTCAGGTGCGCGCAGGTCAACCCATCGCCCTTGTGGGCAGCAGTGGCGGTCAGGGCCGCCCGTCACTCTATTTCGAAATTCGTCGCCAGGGTCAGGCGGTCAATCCACAGCCGTGGTTGGGAAGATAAGTTTTGCTTCAATTTCGTCGAATGATTCTCTCCGTCGCCAGCGCGCTGGCGCTGGCTGCACCGGTATACGCAGGCAAACTCGCTATTGTGATTGATGACTTCGGTTATCGTCCGCACTATGAAAATCAGGTGCTGGCGATGCCGTCAGCGATCTCCGTTGCGGTCCTCCCCAATGCGCCTCACGCGCGGGAAATGGCGACCAAGGCCCATAACAGCGGTCATCAGGTCCTGATCCACCTGCCAATGGCACCGCTTAGCAAACAGCCGCTGGAAAAAGACACGCTTCGTCCGGACATGAGCAGCGATGAGATCGACCGCATTATCCGCGACGCCTACAATAAAGTGCCGTATGCCGTGGGCCTGAATAACCACATGGGCAGCGCGATGACATCCAGCCTGTACGGTATGCTGAAAGTGATGCAGTCGCTGGAGCGCTACAACCTCTATTTTCTCGACAGCATGACCATCGGCAACAGCCAGGCCCTGCGAGCCTCTCAGGGAACGGGCGTGAAGGTGATTAAGCGCAAGGTGTTCCTGGATGACACGCAAAATGAAGCGGATATTCGGGTGCAGTTTAATCGTGCTGTACAGCTATCCCGACGCAACGGCTCAGCCATTGCCATCGGCCATCCGCATCCTTCGACGGTGCGCGTGCTACAGCAGATGCTGCCAACCTTACCTGCTGATATCACGCTGGTACGCCCGAGCGATCTGCTCAATGAACCGCAGGTGGATACGTCTCGTCCTGGCAGCGCACAGCCGCCAGCAACGCAGCCGCGTAATCCGTTCAGCGGCGTAAAAAACTGCAAGCCAAAACAGCCGCTTGAACCGGTGCATGCGACCCGCTTCTTCACAGTAATTAGCGAAAGCGTGAGCCAGAGTACGCTGGTGCAATACTTCCAGCATCAGTGGCAAGGTTGGGGTAAAAAGCCCTTCCCCGCGACAGGTGACTAAGGTAGAAAGATGCCGCAACGACACAAAATCCTGCTCCTCGATACCGGTAAAGAATGGGGAGGAGGCACCAACAGCATGCTCGAACTTCTGAAGCGCATTAATCGCGAGAAGTTTGATATCACCTGTTGTTTTTACTCCGACTACAGCCGGGCCGAAGGGCAAACCATCGGTCAGGTGTTGCATGGCATTGGCATCCCGTTAATTGTCATCCCGCAACAAAAGCAGCCCGCATGGGCGAAGATTGCAAAAGAACTGGGTCGCAGCCTGCTTTTCTTCTCGCGCAGCGGCCGCAAGGCCGTCACGCGCCATATCGATACGCTCTGGCGTATTCGCCCCAACGTCAGCAAAATCGAGACGATTTTCAGGGAAGGCGGTTTCGATACGCTGTACATGAACAACCAGCCAGGCTCTAACGAAGAGGGTTACCTGGCGGGGGCTAAACTGCGCACCCGGATCATCCAGCACTGCCGTATTGAACCGGTACTGACGCCGCCGCTGGTGAAGCTGGTGAATGCCCATGCCACAAAAATCATCGCCGTCTCGCACGGCGTTGAGCGCGTGTTACTTCAGCATGGCGTCCGGCCTGAGCTGTGCACAACGGTCAACAATGCCATCGATATCCACCAGCCGTTGCCGGATCGACGCGCCATGCGTCATCGCCTGAACATTGATGACGATACGTTTGTCTTTGGCAGCATTGGGTCGTTAATTCCTCGCAAAGCCAACCACCACACGCTTGCGGCGCTGGCACAGTTCAGCCGCAGGGAACCCGACGCAAAATGGAAGATGGTGCTGGTGGGTGAAGGTGCAGAGCGTGCCGCGTTAACCGCGCAAGCCAGAGAATTGGGCATTGAGAAAAACGTGATTTTCACGGGCTTCCAGAATACGCCTTTTGACTACCTTGCCACGTTCGACGCGTTTATACTCGCCTCAAAAAGCGAAGGGCTGCCTCGCGTAGTGCTGGAAGCGATGCTGCTTAAAATCCCTGTTATTGGCTCTCAGGTAACGGGTACGGCTGAACTGATTGACCATGAGTCAACAGGGCTGCTCTTCCCCTGGAGCGATGTTTCACAGCTTGCTCAGCATCTGAATAATATCTGGGCGGATGCAGACCTGCGGGCGCGACTGGCTGCGGCTGCATACCAGAACGTCTGTCATACCTACGCTATCGAAAACTATGTCAGCGGTGTCGAAGCCGTTCTTGGCGCGCACTAACCAAACGAGAAGAACATGTTTAAATTCCTGAATGCTCGCTACCGCCACATCACCGGGCGACATAACATTCCGTACGCTTCCCTTCCGGTCACGCGCGATCTCGTTGCAGTGGATTCCATCGTGATCCCGTGTACGGGCGCAGATTTCGTCGAAGAAGCGTTATTGTCAGCGACGTTTGCGGAACGTTACGCCACCGGGGTGAGCGAAATCGTCATCGTCAGCGATCAGCCTGAATCCGCCTTCGGGGTATTGCCGCCGAAAACCCGCGTAGTGACGCTGAACCTTCCCGTTCGTGAGGAAGGCTACCGCTATAAGCAGATCTACCTCAGCCGTCTGGTGAAGCTTAACGCCCCGCTACAGGCGCGCGGTGAAGGCGTATTGATGATCGACTCCGATCTCAACCTGCTGAAAATGCCCGAAATCAACATGGCCGACATGCACATCTACTCCAGCTTCCGTCAGGGCAAAATGATTGCCAAGCTGGACGGCGCGCCAGCGGAGAAAGTGCCGGCGTATTACAAAGAGACGGTGCGTCCGTATCTGGTCGATCACGTTAACGGCGCGTTTCTTGCGGCAACCAAAAAAACCTGGCGCCGTATCTGCCCGCTGTGGCTGACGCTTTTCCAGGACACCTGGGAGTTGATGGACGACACGCAGCCGCCGACCGATCAGCTGCCGCTCGCCGCGCTGCTGGACATGCTGGATATAAAAACGGTTAACCTGGGCGACTGGATGAACTGGCCGGTCTCCAAGAAGATCGGCGGCCAGGAAGCCGTTGTACCGAAAGAGGTGATTGGCGCACACGGCGGTTTCCCTCTCTCCGAATGGCAGAAGTATCTTGAATCGCCGGATAGCGCGCTGCTGTTCAAAGGTCAGGACTACACCCGCAAGGTGCGTTACCTGACGGACGAAGAGAAAAAGAATCAATAAAAAAGGGGCCTCAGGCCCCTTTTTGATTACTTATCCCAGCTCAGGATCACTTTCCCTGACTGGCCGGAACGCATCGCGTCGAAGCCCTGCTGGAACTCATCGATGGAGAAACGGTGAGTAATAATCGGAGACAGATCCAGACCGGACTGGATCAGCGCTGCCATCTTGTACCAGGTCTCGAACATCTCGCGACCATAGATACCCTTGATGAACAGCCCTTTGAAGATGACTTTGTTCCAGTCAATGGACATATCTGACGGCGGAATACCCAGCATCGCGATACGGCCACCGTGGTTCATGGTGTCGAGCATGGTGCGGAACGCCGGTGGCGCACCGGACATCTCCAGACCCACGTCAAAACCTTCGGTCATGCCCAGCTCTTCCATCACGTCGGTCAGGCTCTCTTTCGAGACATCTACCGCGCGGGTGACACCCATCTTACGCGCCAGCGACAGACGGTATTCGTTCACGTCGGTGATCACGACGTTGCGCGCCCCTACGTGCTTCGCTACGGCTGCCGCCATAATGCCGATTGGGCCCGCGCCGGAGACCAGCACGTCTTCACCCACCAGGTCGAAGGAGAGCGCCGTGTGTACCGCGTTTCCGAACGGGTCGAAGATAGAGGCCAGATCGTCAGAGATATTGTCCGGGATTTTGAACGCGTTAAACGCCGGGATCACCAGGTATTCCGCGAAGCAGCCCGGACGGTTCACGCCCACGCCGACGGTGTTGCGGCACAGGTGCGTACGTCCGCCGCGGCAGTTACGGCAGTGACCGCAGGTAATGTGGCCTTCGCCAGAAACGCGGTCGCCAATTTTGAAGCCTTTCACTTCCTGGCCGATACCGACCACTTCGCCAACGTATTCGTGACCGACAACCATCGGGACAGGAATGGTTTTCTGCGACCACTGGTCCCAGTTGTAGATGTGAACGTCAGTGCCGCAGATGGCTGTTTTACGAATTTTGATCAGCAGATCGTTATGACCGACTTCCGGCTCCGGCACGTCGGTCATCCAAATCCCTTCTTCCGCTTTCAGTTTGGATAACGCTTTCATCACACGTCCTCAGGCAATTACGCCCAGCTGTTTGCCGATGCGGGTAAAGGCTTCCACCGCACGTTCAATTTGTTCAGGCGAATGCGCCGCAGACATCTGGGTGCGGATACGCGCCTGACCTTTTGGCACCACCGGGAAGAAGAACCCGGTGACGTAAATCCCTTCTTTCTGCAGCTCGCGGGCAAATTGCTGCGCGACGACCGCATCGCCCAGCATCACCGGAATGATCGCGTGATCGGCACCGGCCAGGGTGAAACCTGCGGCGCTCATTTTTTCACGGAACAGACGGGCGTTGGACCACAGGCGGTCGCGCAGTTCAGCGCCGGACTCCACCATCTCCAGCACTTTGATGGAGGCAGAAACAATCGCCGGTGCCAGGGAGTTGGAGAACAGATACGGACGGGAGCGCTGGCGCAGCCACTCCACTACCTCTTTGCGCGCGGCGGTGTAGCCGCCAGATGCGCCGCCGAGCGCTTTGCCCAGCGTACCGGTGATGATGTCCACGCGGCCCATCACGTCGCAGTATTCGTGGGAACCGCGGCCGTTTTCGCCGACAAAGCCGACCGCGTGAGAGTCATCGACCATCACCAGCGCGTCGTATTTATCCGCCAGGTCGCACACGCCCTTCAGGTTGGCGATCACGCCGTCCATGGAGAACACGCCGTCGGTGGCGATCAGCACATGACGAGCCCCCGCTTCACGGGCCTCTTTCAGGCGCGCTTCCAGCTCGACCATGTCGTTGTTGGCGTAGCGGAAGCGCTTCGCTTTGCACAGACGTACGCCGTCGATGATGGAGGCGTGGTTCAGGGCATCGGAGATAATCGCATCTTCTGCGCCGAGCAGGGTCTCAAACAGACCGCCGTTGGCGTCGAAGCAGGAGGAGTACAGAATCGCATCTTCCATTCCAAGGAAGCTCGCCAGCTTTTGCTCAAGCTGCTTGTGGCTGTCCTGCGTACCGCAGATAAAGCGTACGGAGGCCATGCCGAAACCGTGGGTGTCCATGCCGTCTTTTGCAGCGGCAATCAGCTCAGGGTGATTCGCAAGACCCAGATAGTTGTTCGCACAAAAGTTGATCACATGGCTGCCGTCGGCAACGGTGATGTCCGCCTGCTGAGCAGACGTGATAATACGCTCTTCCTTGAACAACCCTTCCGCACGTGCGGTGTCGAGGTCGCTGTTTAACTGTTTGTAAAAATCACCACGCATTGCAATTCTCCAGACTCGGCAAATTTCGGCACATATTACCCAAACCTATAGTTCATGACGAGATGACGCAGTATCTCTTCTCGTTTTTGCAGCATAAATCACGTGTAACCCTGCTGCATATCGGTGAATGGCTGAAGGGTCGCCATACTAATGATATGATATGAATATTAGCGTCCGGGATTGTCCCCGGGCTCCACACTTCAAAGGTTACAGTTATGATCATCGTTACCGGCGGCGCGGGCTTTATCGGCAGCAATATTATTAAGGCCCTCAATGACAAAGGCATCACCGACATCCTGGTGGTGGACAACCTGAAAGACGGCACCAAGTTTGTAAACCTGGTGGATCTGAACATCGCTGATTACATGGATAAAGAAGACTTCCTTATCCAGATTATGGCGGGCGAAGAGTTCGGCGAGATCGAAGCCATCTTCCACGAAGGTGCCTGTTCTTCCACCACCGAGTGGGACGGCAAGTACATGATGGACAACAACTATCAGTACTCTAAAGAGATCCTGCACTACTGCCTGGAGCGTGAAATTCCGTTCCTGTACGCCTCCTCCGCGGCAACCTACGGCGGCCGCACCTCGGACTTCATCGAGTCCCGCGAGTACGAGCAGCCGCTGAACGTCTACGGTTACTCCAAGTTCCTGTTCGACGAATACGTGCGTCAGGTTCTGCCGGAAGCGAACTCGCAGATCGTCGGCTTCCGCTACTTCAACGTTTACGGGCCGCGCGAAGGCCACAAAGGCAGCATGGCGAGCGTGGCGTTCCACCTGAACACCCAGTTGAATAACGGCGAAAGCCCGAAACTGTTCGAAGGCAGCGACGGCTTCAAGCGTGACTTCGTCTACGTGGGCGATGTTGCAGCCGTAAACCTGTGGTTCTGGGAAAACGGCGTGTCAGGTATCTTCAACCTGGGTACGGGCCGTGCGGAATCCTTCCAGGCGGTAGCCGATGCAGCGCTGGCGTATCACAAGAAAGGCAGCCTTGAGTACATTCCGTTCCCGGAAAAACTGAAAGGCCGTTATCAGGCGTTCACTCAGGCGGACCTGACCAACCTGCGCGCCGCAGGCTACGACAAGCCGTTCAAGACCGTTGCCGAAGGCGTAACGGAATATATGGCCTGGCTGAACCGCGACGCGTAAGTATGAAGATTCTGGTGATCGGCCCGTCATGGGTGGGCGACATGATGATGTCGCAAAGTCTCTATCGCACGCTCAAGGCGCGTTATCCCCAGGCGATAATTGATGTGATGGCACCCGCATGGTGCCGTCCGCTGTTGTCGCGTATGCCGGAAGTGAACGAGGCGATCCCGATGCCGCTCGGCCACGGGGCTCTGGAAATCGGTGAACGCCGCAAGCTCGGACATAGCCTGCGCGAAAAGCGCTATGACCGCGCGTACGTGCTGCCAAACTCCTTTAAATCCGCTCTCGTGCCTTTCTTTGCGGGCATCCCACACCGTACCGGCTGGCGCGGTGAAATGCGCTACGGCCTGCTGAACGATGCGCGGGTGCTGGATAAAGAGGCCTGGCCGCTGATGGTGGAGCGCTACGTGGCGCTGGCCTACGACAAAGGCGTGATGCGCAGCGCGAAAGACCTGCCCCAGCCGCTGCTCTGGCCGCAGCTTCAGGTTAACGACGGGGAGAAATCCCACACCTGCAACGCGTTTGGACTTTCATCCGAACGCCCGATGATTGGTTTTTGCCCCGGTGCAGAGTTCGGTCCGGCGAAACGCTGGCCGCACTATCACTACGCCGAACTGGCGAAACAGCTGATCGACGAAGGCTACCAGATTGTGCTGTTTGGCTCGGCGAAAGATCACGAGGCGGGTAACGAAATTCTCGCCACGTTGAGCAACGAGCAGCAGGCTTGGTGCCGCAATCTGGCTGGCGAAACGCAGCTTGAGCAGGCGGTTATTTTGATCGCCGCCTGTAAGGCCGTGGTCAGCAACGACTCTGGCCTGATGCACGTGGCCGCCGCGCTGGACCGCCCGCTGGTGGCGCTGTATGGCCCAAGCAGCCCGGATTTCACGCCGCCGCTGTCGCATAAAGCGCGCGTCATTCGTCTCATCACCGGCTACCACAAGGTGCGCAAAGGTGATGCTGCTGAGGGTTATCATCAGAGCCTGATCGACATCACGCCAGAGCGCGTCCTTGAAGAACTCAACGCACTGCTGTTGAGCGAAGAAGGATAACGAATGCGGGTCTTGATCGTTAAAACGTCTTCAATGGGTGATGTTCTGCATACGCTGCCGTCGCTGACTGACGCCATGCGGGCCATTCCCGGCATTCGTTTCGACTGGGTGGTGGAAGAAGGCTTTGCGCAGATCCCCACCTGGCATGAAGCGGTTGATCGCGTGATCCCGGTGGCGATTCGCCGCTGGCGCAAAGCGTGGTTCTCCGCCCCCATTAAAGCCGAGCGCAAAGCCTTTCGCGATGCGGTGCAGGCTCAGCGTTACGATGCCATCATCGACGCGCAGGGACTGGTCAAAAGCGCCGCACTGGTGACGCGTCTGGCGCACGGCGTAAAGCACGGTATGGACTGGCACACCGCCCGCGAACCGCTGGCAAGCCTGTTCTATAACCGTCGCCACCACATCGCAAAACAGCAGCACGCCGTCGAACGCACCCGGGAGCTGTTCGCGAAAAGCCTCGGCTATGCGAAACCCGACGATCAGGGCGATTACGCCATTGCGCAGCACTTTTTACGCAATACAGCCCCCGACTCTGAGCCTTATCTTGTCTTCCTGCATGCCACAACGCGCGACGATAAGCACTGGCCGGAAACGCACTGGCGAAGGCTGATTGAACTAATGCAACCTTGCGGTATCCATATTAAACTCCCGTGGGGCGCTGAACATGAACGACAGCGTGCGGAGCGTCTGGCCGCAGGATTTTCGCATGTAGAGGTTTTGCCAAAACTCACGCTGGCACAGGTTGCAGCGCAGTTAGCGGGAGCGAATGCTGTCGTTTCCGTTGATACGGGATTAAGCCATCTAACCGCTGCGCTGGATCGTCCAAATATGACGATTTTTGGCCCGACCGATCCGGGTTTGATTGGGGGTTACGGTAAAAACCAGCATCAGATGGTCAGCCCGACTCAGCAAACAAAGGATATTAGCGCAGATGCGATTTTTTCATTTTTACAGGGCAGCCGCTGGCTTTCCAACAGGGATATTTAACCCATGAGTTATGTATTTCTGCTGATTTTACTCTTTCCGGTGAAGCTCATCCGGAAGCTGTTTCGCAAAGACACAGGTAAAAACCTTGTCATTCAGACAGCTAAAATCGGTGACTTTGTTAATGCTACGCCCCTCCTGGCGTACCTGCAAAAAAGCGATGTGCTTATCAGTCGCGGCGTAGGTGCGCTGGCGAAGCATGATGACACTATCGAGCAGATTTATTTTATCGAGCAGCATAAGCGCAATCTGTGGCGCAAGCTCTGCTTTGCCTGCAGGATCATGAATCGCTATGACAACGTGTACCTCCTGCAACCCAATAGCGTGAATCTCTTTTTCGCCTCCGTCTGCAATGCAAAAAACAAACAATTTTTAAGCACTTATACGCGCAGATGGTATCACGGCATTTTTTACGCTACGGCTGACGGTACCGTTGAGCATGGTAAACAAACGTTGTCGGTCACAAACTATCTGAAGCTGGCAGACCGCTCGCTTACGTGGCAAGACTCCCCAAAGCACGCTACCAGGCCACTTTTTAAGCCCCAGACCTGGCCGGAAATCCTTGATAAACCCGGCGTTATCCGCATCGGCATCAGTATCGCCGCGGGAAATAAAGCGAAAACCGTTCCTCCCATTATCTGGAAGCGAATTATTGAGCATCTCGCTGACCTGCCCTGCGAATTTTATGTATTTGGTGCGCCCAATGAGCAGCCGTGGATGGATGATATCACCCGTGCTTATGGTGAAGTGCCCAATCTCATCAACCTGATTGGGCAAATCTCCCTTGAAGAGCTTCCCTGGGCGATTTCAAAGATGGATTGCTATATCGCATCGGATTCGGGGAACGTTTATATTGCCGACGCGGTAGGTGTGCCGGTGGTGTTGCTGTTTGGACCATGCTGTCACCATGAACAGCGTCCGCTTGGCAATGTGTTGTTGATTGGTAATGACGACAACATTTGTTCTTATGTGTTTGAAACACGTTATTATTTTTCACAAGAACGCGAAGCGTTATTCGCGGTAACAGAAGACGCGCTACGCGAGCTTAAACATTTTATCTGCGAGTTACCTACCGTTAACGCAACCACCTATGCTATTGATGCTCAGGGAAACTAATTTCTATGGCTTTTCTTAGCGTCATTATTGCCGCGCATAACGCCGAAGATACGCTTCATGCTACGTTAGAAAGCCTGCACGCCGCGATTGATAATGCGGGCGATGCTGTTGAAGTCATTATCGTTAATGACAGTTCCGATGATGCCACTCAGGATATTATCGAAAAATGGTTGCCTGCGTTCCCACACGCGCAATCCCGGTACGTTGAGTACCGTAACGTCGGTCATGTTCGAAACAGTGCAGTGTCTCTGGCATCAGGCGATTACATCACGATGCTGGATAGTGATGATCGACTGAAGCCTTGCAGCCTCAGGGATGCAGTGGCGTTTTTGAAAGCACAGCGTCCTGATATGCTACTGACGCGCTTGCTGGAAATTCGTGATATCAGGAAAATCACCGCATTCTGGCAGGGCTTTACGCCCGTTTCTTTATCCCAGAGAGACGCGATAAAGCGTTTCTTGCAGCATAAAGAGTTTCAGGCACATCTTATCGGTCAGTTTATTCATCGAAAGTTGTACGAGAGCAACCCCATTCCATCGATGGTCTGTTACGAAGACTTTGCGGTATTTCCTGCCATGCTGATGCAGTCAGAAAAAATCTGCTATCAACGCCAGGGCCATTACTATTACATCAAACGTAGTGAAAGTTTGTCGAGCCGTCTCGACGCCAGTAAAATCACGACACTTGTTGAATGTACATTAAAGATGGAAAAAACGTTTCCGCAAGCGTTTAAAAATCTGATTAATTGTCACTGGTTTGATATCTACAGTAACCATCGGCAACACCTTACCGAGCAACAGCTTAAATGCGTTAAGTCACGGGTAAACGCGCTTTATTCGTTATCATTTTTCTTATCCAGCGATGTTCGCTTCAGCTATAAAAAAAGGGTTATTGAGGCATTATGGAAAAAGTAAAATTGCGTCTTTATCAACTGACGCTAATTCTTAGCCTTATCTCGCTTGCATTGGCCCTGGTCAGTTCGGGTAAACAGCGAGAGTTTTTCTATATCGCGATATATGCCAGCATTATCGGCTTAGCGCTCGAATATAAAAAAATCACACTGCGCCCCTTTTCAATAGCTCTGCCCATTTTGTTGATTGGGTTACTTAATTTTGCCTGGTACATGGTTTATGAATACCATAGTGAAGGTTTAAACGCTTACAGCGATTATCTCGGTTCAAGTAAGAAGCTGATTTTAGCCAGTTTCCTTATTTTCTATCTTGACCGGTTTAAGTCTTACGTTGATAAGGCCTCCTTCCAGAAGTATTTCTTCTATGCCGCAGGCGCGGGGTTTGTCCTCGCCACGGGTTATGGCTTATGGCAGGCATCGCAGGGAATGGTACGCGTTGAGATGGCCATAAATCGTGCGACCGTATCAGCTTACGTATACTCCGTGTTATCTCTGGCTTTCGTATACAGTCTTTATCTTCAGAAAAACGTGAAGCTGTATGTGGCTGCGGGTCTCACCATCTTAATTTCTTACTTCGTCATTCTTCTGACGGGGACGCGTGCCGCAATGGGCCTGTATTTGCTTTTGGCCATTGTGCTCACGCTTTACCACTTCAGACGAATTCATCTCAAATCAACACTGATCTTTTTATGTGTTGTGGCGGGGATTGTCATCGTTAGCTACAAGCCATTGATTTCGCCAAAGATAACGCAAACGCAAATCGAAATAGAAAAGTATGAGAAAGGGTATGACAAAACCTCCCTCGGCGCGCGTTTCTCTATGTGGACGGTGGGTATTCAGAACGGGCTCGCGCATCCATTGGGGCAGTCAGTTGACGATCGCCAGGCATGGACGCAGCGTTATATAAAAGAGGGACATCCGCATCTCGTTACTGCACTAACATATATCAACGTGCATTTACACAACGAATTTATTGAGAAATATTCGCTGCAGGGTATCCCGGGGCTGGTGATATTATTCTTTTTCTTTGCGTCGATGATCGCTTACGCGCTTAAAAATAAAAATGGCCTGTTGCTAACGACCATGCTCCTGCTTTTACTGTATGGCCTGACTGACGTGATATTGTTGAGCTCAGAAGCCCTGATCTTCTTTGTTACCCTGTTTGCCTTGAGTACGCCCTTTTCGCAAACAAGACAACGCTGATGATAATGCCCGCCTGGCGGGCATTAATTTTTTTTGTACTGATAAAACTCCGCCAGCGTCATCCCTACGGTTTTATCTGACAGCCACGTAAACAGCGCTTCCAGATCGCGATACAAGCCTTCAATCGCCGCATCATCCTTAAACGTGGGGCTCCCGCCGGGCATAAACTCAGATGAATGCAGCATAAACTCCACGTAATCATTCCCCTGCGATAAACACTGTTGCGCAACCTGAATCATCTGCGAGGCGTTCCCACCCGACGGCCGTAGCCAGTTCACGGACGGTGAGCGATATTTACCGCGAAGACGATCGTAGCCCTGCTTGACGGTATTCAACCAGGCCGGGTGTTTATACTGAATACTCATCGGGACTTCGAGCAGCGGGCTATTACCCGCCCGGGAAATATCATCCGTGTCCATGAAGTAGGCACGGTCAGGGAAATGCTGATAATTCGTTCCGCCACTCCCCTGCGGGGCACCTTTCGCGTTGCGCCAGTTCACGCGCGGCGTAACGGAACAATCAACCTGATAGCCCAGTTCAATAAGCAGCCTGGCATAGCGGTTATCAAATGCCCAGCGTCCGGCACGATGGCTCAGCATTTTGGTCTGGAAGGTCTCTTCCAGCAGGCGGGTCATGAAGAGGACTTTTTCGCGCATCATCTCGTCTGAAAACTCAATCAGATACGGCTGCCAGCGCCAGTCATCACCCGTGAGATCGTGCTCCGGCGGGCTATTCCAGGCATGCAGGTGCATACCCACTTCCCCCTGGCCGCGAGCAATAACGTCCCGTGCGAATTCAATGAAAACGGGCTCGATTGCCATCTCATAGTTTGTCAGCCAGACGGGCTTAAAACCAAAACGTTCGCAAAGCGCCTGAAAGCGCGCCAGGTAGCGCGCATTTTCCGTTTTGATCACCCGATGGTTTTGCCAGAGATTATCGCCTTCGGTATCGATCGTGATGATAAACGCTGGTTTTTTCATAATGAGTCCACGAGACAAAGTAGTTAGCGCTATGTTACGCACTCCCTAAAGCAGGAGTAAACCCTTCCAGGGAAATTCCTGACATTGTGGAGAAAGAGTGCAAGTCGCTACCAGGTCTATTAGAATTGCCAACAGTACAACGCCGATAAGATGATGATGACTAACTTACCTGACACGCCTGATTTGCGCATTTTACTGATCAAACTTCGCCATCATGGTGACATGTTACTCACCACACCCGTCATCGATTCGTTACGCCAAAAATGGCCCGGGGCGCAAATCGACGTGCTTCTTTATGAAGAGACACGCGATATGCTCGCCGCGCATCCGGCGATCGGCACAATTTATGGTATCGATCGCAAATGGAAGCAGCTGGGCACGCTGAAGCATCTTCAGAAAGAGTGGCAGCTGCTTTGCACATTAAGAAGACAGCGTTATCACCTGGTGATTAACCTTGCCGATCAGTGGCGCAGCGCCATCGTCACGCGCTTCACCGGCGCCCCGGTTCGCCTCGGGTTCGCTTTTAACAAGCGCAAGAGTGCATTCTGGCGTTTTTGTCATAGCAATTTGGTCTCTGTCGCGAATCACCCGTCACTCCACACCGTTGAGCAAAATCTTTCCATCCTCTCAGCGCTGCCGGTTGACCCCAAACCCGCCGTCACCATGGCTTACCGCCCGGATGACTGGCAACACGCGCACCACCTCTTGACGCAAAAAGGTGTGGGAGAGCGGTACATCGTGATTCAACCCACGTCGCGCTGGTTCTTCAAATGCTGGGATGAAGGAAAGATGGCGCAAACCATCACCGCCCTGCAGCAGGAAGGCCACAGCATCGTTCTCACGGCTGGCCCGGATAAAAAAGAGATGGCAATGATCGATCGCATTCTCGCTGCCTCACCGAAAACGGATGTCGTTTCGCTGGCAGGTCAGTTGACGCTGCGTCAACTGGCATCCCTTATCGATCATGCGCGTCTGTTTATCGGCGTGGATTCCGTGCCGATGCATATGGCCGCGGCGCTTCAGACACCCTGTGTGGCGCTGTTTGGCCCCTCAAAGCTAACGTTCTGGTCGCCATGGCAGGTCAACGGGGAGGTTATCTGGGCCGGTGACTACGGCCCGCTCCCGAATCCGGACGCCATTGATACCAACACCAAAGAACGCTATCTCGACGCCATTCCCGTGGATGCTGTCGTCTCTGCTGCAAAGAGATACCTGTAATGAAACACCATCGCCTGGCGATTGTTCGCCAAAAATATCGCCCTGATGGCGGAGCGGAACGTTTCGTCTCCCGAGCGCTGGCGGCGTTAAGCAATCAAAATCTTGAGCTCAACGTTATCACCCGCGAATGGCAGGGAGAAAAGCAGGACGACTGGCATATCCACATTTGCGACCCGCGCAAGTGGGGACGCATCAGCCGCGAACGCGGTTTTGCGCATGCCGCACGCGCACTGTGGCAGCAGCAGCAATTTGATATTGTGCAAAGCCACGAGCGTATCCCGGGCTGCGACATTTATCGCGCAGGCGATGGCGTTCATCGCCGCTGGTTGCTGCAACGTGCGCGGATTCTGCCCGCCTGGCGCGCACAAATGCTCATGCACGATCGCTACCACCGCTACGTAATGAATGCCGAACGTGAAATGTACCAGGCTCCTGAGTTGAAGGCCGTTATCTGTAATGCGGAGATGATCAAACGCGAAATCGTCGAAGACTTTGATATTGACGCAAAAAAGATACATGTGATTTATAATTCAATTGATTCCAGCCGCTTCGTTCCGGCCGAGGAGGCACAGCGTGCCGCGCTGCGTCAGCAGTTTGGTTTACCCGCCGACGCCGTTGTGTTTTGCTTTGTAGGCTCAGGATTTGAACGAAAGGGATTAGCCAGCGCCATACGCGCTATCGCGGGAACCGCGGCGTGGCTGATTGTGGTTGGGCAGGATAAAGCGGAAAATCGTTATCGTGAACTCGCCCGTTCACTCGGCTGTGAAGGGCAAATCCGTTTCCTGGGGATGCAAAAAGAGACGTTGCCATTTTACCAGCTATCCGATGGTTTACTGCTGCCAACGCTGTATGATCCCTTTCCTAACGTTATTCTCGAAGCGATGGCCTGCGGTTTACCTGTCATTACTTCAGAGAGTTGCGGCGGAGCCGAATTTATTGAGCAAGGCAACAACGGATTTTACTGTGACGCACTTGATATCAACACTTTGAAGGAGGCAGTAGCAGCCATTCCTTCTCTGGAAAAGAATAACAATATGGGGCTAGCGGCACATGAACGTGTAAAAGAGGCCACCCCTGAAAAACTATCAAGTCAGCTTATTTCGCTTTATCAAAAATTACTGGATTAAAAATGCGCATCCTAATGATTATTGATGGTTTACCCGGTGGAGGAGCTGAAAAAACAGTTCTTACACTTTCCAGCGGATTGATCGAAATGGGACATCAGGTCTCCCTGTTCTCCCTGCGGAAAGTGTGCGACTACGCCATCCCGGAAGGCATCGATTTTCAGGTTATTCAGGATACGTGTAAAAAGCCGTGGCGTAAGCTGACGGAGATCCCGCGCCGCGCCCGACTGTTGGATAATGCGATTAAGCAGGCTGAACGCAGTGGAAAATTTGATGCGGTGTTCTCCCACCTGCACAAAACAGACCGCATCGTGGCGCACTGCCGCGCACTGGAACGCGATAAAGTCTGGTTCTGCGTACACGGCATGTTCTCGTTCTCCTATCTGCGCCATCGCAGCGGTCTTTCGCGCTGGTTTAAACATTATAAGATTCGTCATACCTACGAAAAACGCAACGTTGTCGCCGTCTCAGCCGCCGTGTTGAAAGATCTCTCGGAAACGCTGGCAATCGATCTTCGTCGCCAGGCGGTTATCCATAATCCTTTCGATATTCCAGAAATCCAGCGTCTGGCAGACGAACCCTATGAGATGCAGGGACAGGATTACCTCATTCACGTCGGCCGCTTCCACGAGCATAAACGTCACGATCGTCTCTTACGCGCCTTTGCGCTGAGCCAGATAGATACAACACTGGTCATGATGGGAAATGGCGCCGACGCTAAAATTCAAAAACTCAAACAGCTGGCCACCGAGCTGGGCATTGAAAACAAAATTGTTTTCCGTCCATTCCAGCCCAATCCCTATCCATGGATCAAAGGCGCACGCCTCTTAGTGTTAAGCTCTGACTGTGAAGGTTTTGGTAATGTATTGGTCGAATCCATTATCTGTCAGACGCCGCCCGTCAGCACAAATTGCCCGGGTGGACCCGCTGAAATCCTCACTGGCGACTTAGCGCGCGGGCTGACAGCATTAAATGATGAGTCACTGGCAAAAACGCTGGCCGATATCTATGCCTCTCCGCCAGTCGTTGATCGCGCAACGATCGCATCGTTCGGCATCAATGCCATCTGCCAGCAATATATTGCTTTGGTCGACAATCCATAATAATCAGGTTTCTTATGCAAAATTCAGCGCCATTATTAAGCGTGGTGGTTGCCGTTTATAACGGTGAAGCGTTCCTGGATCAGTTCTTTACCTGCCTTGTCAATCAACGCATCGACAGCATGGAAGTCATCATCGTCAATGACGGCTCCACTGACCGCTCGATGGAGATCGTCGAAAACTGGCGAGAAAAACTGCCGCAGCTGCAGGTTATTGAACAACAAAACCAGGGTGTCTCCATCGCGCGTAATAGCGGTCTGGCCATCGCGACGGGTCAATACCTTTCCTTCCCGGATATTGATGATGTCTTTAAACCTGGCATGTATCAGCATCTGCTGGATATGGCCGTTACGCAGGATCTGGACGTCGCCACCTGTAACGGGAACTACGTCTGGGAAAATAACAAAAAACCCTCGCGCCCGATTTTCCCTGAGGACAAACTGGCCTCGACAGGCGTTATGACTGGCGCGGCATGGTTAAAGATGGCGCTGGATTCTCGTAAGTTCCTCCACGTCACCTGGTTGAATATCTATCGCCACGACTTTATCCGTAAACACAGTTTCCATTTCGAACCCGGCCTGCGCCATCAGGATATCCCGTGGACGACTGAAGTGCTGCTTGCGGCTGAGCGGGTTCAGTACACCAGTGAACGTTATTATGACTACTACATTCACTCCGCATCGGTGTCCCATATGCCGGACAATGACGACACGCTCATTCGCTCGGCGCGCCATTACATGAAAATCCTGCAGATGCTCGATGCCATCAATCAGCGCTACCCGGATAAAGTGAAAGGTATCCCTGCCTGCCACTGGCAAATCGCCAAAGAGGGGCTGGGGATTATTCACACCTTCGACAACATGAAGGATGAGAAGAAGAAATCTATGATTATTAAAGAGTTCTTCGAAACGGGGATCTGGAAACTCATCTGGAAAAGTGCAAAAAGTCCGCGTTTGCGCTGGCGACTGGGCCGCCGTTACTTCCGCTTAAAGCGGTATCTGGCATAAGAGATAGCTTTACCTGGCTTAAATGCTTAGAATTTGCCCGCCGAAACTAAAAAAACGGATAATCGATTGGAATTGTTGTATACCGCCCTGCTCTATCTCATTCAGCCACTGGTGTGGCTGCGACTGTTGCTTCGTAGCCGTAAAGCACCCGCGTATCGAAAACGCTGGGCTGAACGCTATGGCTACTGCCGTAATAAAGTTGCCCCGGACGGTATTTTGCTCCATTCCGTTTCAGTTGGTGAAACGCTGGCGGCTATCCCGCTGGTTCGCGCCCTGCGTCACCGATACCCGTCACTGCCGATCACCGTCACGACCATGACGCCCACCGGCTCTGAGCGTGCGTTATCCGCTTTCGGAAAAGACGTGCATCACGTCTATCTCCCTTACGATCTGCCCTGCGCCATGAACCGCTTCCTGAATACCGTTCGCCCGAAACTGGTGATCGTGATGGAAACCGAGCTGTGGCCGAATATGATTTCCGCCCTCCATGCCCGTAAGATCCCGTTGGTTATCGCTAATGCCCGCCTGTCTGAGCGTTCGGCGAAAGGGTACGGCAAGCTGGGTAAATTTATGCGTCGCCTGCTGAGCAAAATCACCCTGATTGCGGCGCAGAATGAAGAAGATGCGGCGCGCTTCATCGCGCTGGGCCTGAAACGCAACCAGCTTGCGGTAACGGGCAGCCTTAAATTCGATATTTCCGTCACGCCTGAGCTCGCCGCCCGTGCGATCACACTGCGTCGCCAGTGGGCCCCACGTCGTCAGGTCTGGATTGCGACCAGCACCCACGACGGTGAAGAAGAGATCATCCTCCAGGCTCACCGTAAGCTGCTGGAAACATTCCCTGATTTACTGCTTATCCTCGTGCCTCGCCATCCTGAGCGCTTTAAAGATGCCCGCGATATGGTGCAAAAAGGGGGGTTCAGCTACACCCTGCGCAGCAGCGGTGAGATCCCTTCCGGCAGCACTCAGGTAGTGATTGGCGATACGATGGGCGAACTGATGCTTTTATACGGCATTGCTGACCTCGCCTTTGTCGGCGGCAGCCTGGTCGAGCGCGGCGGTCATAACCCGCTGGAACCGGCAGCACACGCCATTCCGGTGCTGATGGGTCCGCACACGTTTAACTTCAAAGATATCTGCGCGAAATTGCAGCAGGCCGATGGTTTAATTACCGTGACCGACGCGGATTCAGTGGTCAAAGAGGTGTCTACCCTTCTGACTGACGAAGATTATCGCCTGTGGTACGGGCGTCATGCCGTCGAAGTGCTGCACCAGAACCAGGGCGCACTGACCCGTCTGCTGCAGCTTCTGCAACCTTATCTGCCTCAGCGGAGCCACTAATGTCAACGCGTCTGTCGGTCGTGATGATCGCCAAAAACGCCGCCGACCTGCTTCCGGACTGCCTGGCCTCCGTCGCCTGGGCTGACGAAATCGTCATCCTGGACTCCGGCAGCACGGACAACACGGTAGACGTCGCCCGCGCTGCAGGCGCGAAAATCTATACCAACACTGACTGGCAAGGTTATGGCATTCAGCGCCAGCGCGCGCAGGAATATGCCACGGGCGATTATGTGTTAATGCTCGACACTGACGAACGCATCACGCCAGAACTGCAGCAAGCTATTCAGGCAGTGCTTTCCTCGCCTCAACCGGGTGCCGTATACAGCATTGCCCGCCGCAACTACTTCCTTGGCCGCTTTATGCGCCACAGCGGCTGGTACCCTGACCGCGTGATACGCCTCTACGAGCGCGAGCGGTATCAGTATAACGACAATCTGGTGCATGAATCCCTGAGCTGCGATAGCGCCCGGGTCATCCCCCTGACGGGCGATTTGCTGCACCTGACCTGCCGTGATTTCGCGAGCTTCCAGCGTAAACAGCTCAGCTATGCCACCGCATGGGCGCAGGAGCGTCACCAGCGCGGCAAGAAGGCCTCGCTGACGGGTATCTTCACCCACACGCTGGGCGCGTTCCTGAAAACGCTGCTGCTGCGCGGCGGCGTACTGGATGGTAAACAGGGCTGGTTACTCGCGGTCGTGAATGCCCAGTATACTTTCAACAAATACACCGAGCTGTGGGCGCTCTGCCGCGGCTACTCAGAGAAAACGTGAGCCATGAGCACAAAAGCGATTTATCCGGGTACCTTCGATCCGATCACCAACGGTCATCTTGATATCATCACCCGTGCGGCGTGCATGTTCGACAAGGTGATCCTGGCCATTGCCGCCAGCCCCAGCAAAAAGCCGATGTTTGACCTCAACGAGCGCGTACAGCTCGCCATCGATGCCATTTCGCATCTGCCGAACGTTGAGGTGGTTGGGTTTAGCGATCTGATGGCTAACTTCGCCCGCGCTCAGCAGGCGAACATCCTGATCCGGGGTTTACGCGCGGTGGCAGATTTCGAGTATGAGATGCAACTGGCGCACATGAACCGCCATCTGATGCCGGAGCTGGAGAGCGTGTTCCTGATGCCCTCCAAAGAGTGGTCGTTTATCTCTTCCACACTGGTAAAAGAGGTGGCGCGTCATCACGGCGACGTCACCCACTTCCTGCCGGTTAACGTCCACCAGGCCTTAATGGAAAAGTTGAAGTAACGCTATTTCTGGCACTGACGGCAATAGAACGTGGCGCGCTGGGCGTGCTTCGTGGCAATAATTGGCGTCCCGCAGGCTCTGCACGGTTCACCTTTACGGCCATATACCTGCAATTCCTGGGCAAAATAGCCCGGCTTCCCGTCGCTTTGCAGGAAGTCCTTCAGCGTGGTCCCGCCCTGCTCAATCGAGCGCAGCAGCACCGCTTTAATCACTCTGACCAGCAGTTCGCACTCCTGCGCCGACAGCGAAGAGGCCAGCCGATCGGGATGGATCCCGGCCGCGAACAGCGATTCGCTGGCGTAAATATTCCCCACGCCAACCACCAGCTTATTATCCATCAGCCAGGGCTTAATCGGGGTCTTCTTCTTCGCGCACTTCTCTTTCAGGTATTCCGCATTAAACGCATCTGACAGCGGTTCAGGCCCGAGATGCGCCAGCACGTTGTGCCCTTCCAGCTCCTTCGTCCACAGCCATGCGCCAAAGCGCCGTGGATCGGTGTAACGCAGCACTTTGCCGTTGCTCATCACCAGGTCAACGTGATCGTGCTTTTCCGCAGGCAGCTCTTCGGTGAGGATGCGCAGACTCCCGGACATACCCAGATGGATAATAATCCAGCCGTCGGGCAGCTCCAGCAGCAGGTATTTGGCGCGACGCTGCACGCTAAGGACGGGTTTGTCACTTAACGCGTGGATCTCATCGGACACCGGCCAGCGCAGGCGCCCATTACGGACAACTGCGTGAAGAATGGTTGCGCCGACCAGATGGGGCTCAATGCCGCGACGGCTGGTCTCTACCTCAGGTAATTCAGGCATGGTTCCTCCGTTGAGATGCAGAATGCAAAAAACCCCGCAGATGCGGGGTTTTTCAATACAAGGAGACTAAAATTATTTGATTTTAGCTTCTTTGTACAGTACGTGCTGGCGTACAACTGGATCGAATTTTTTCAGTTCCAGTTTTTCCGGCTTAGTACGTTTGTTCTTCGTGGTGGTGTAGAAGTGACCTGTACCAGCAGAAGAAACCAGCTTGATTTTCTCGCGAATACCTTTAGCCATGATTTATTTCCTCTTTAAGTACTTAGTACTTTTCGCCACGGGCACGCAGTTCGGACAGAACTGTATCGATGCCTTTCTTATCGATTACACGCATACCTTTAGCAGATACACGCAGGGTGACAAAACGCTTCTCGCTCTCAACCCAGAAACGGTGAGAGTGCAGGTTCGGCAGGAAACGGCGTTTAGTCGCGTTCAGTGCGTGGGAACGGTTGTTACCGGTCACCGGACGCTTGCCAGTAACTTGGCAGACTCGGGACATGTCTATTCTCCAAAAATCAAATTAGCTCGAGCTTCGTATGGGGTATCGGCGCCTCGTCAGGCTTTACAGCCCGGTCATCGCATAGTTCTAAGTGAACTCTCGATTGCCAGGCCCAAATGCCAAACCCGAGATTCTCAAAGGTGGCGTAGTATACGCTGACTCGGCGGTGTGCTCAAGTCCCGAACAGACAAAGATCCCGATGGATCGCGAGAAATGGTCTAAATCCAACCACGCTCTGCAAAAGAAATGTACTCTCCGCGGCCAATTATCAGATGGTCCAGCACACGAATGTCCATGAATTGACAGCATTTGATAATGCGTTCGGTGATTTCTTTGTCCGCTCTGCTCGGTTCTGCACAGCCAGAGGGGTGATTATGCGCGAGGATCACGCCGGCTGCATTCACTTTTATCGCTTCCCGCACAATTTCTCGCGGATAGACCTCTACGTGGGTCAAGGTTCCAGAGAAAAGGTGACTGTGTTTCAGCACCCGGTTCTTGTTGTCGAGAAAGATCACCATGAAGATCTCCCGCTCCATATCTGACAGCTGGCTTTGCAGGAATTCGCGGGTCATCGCCGGGGAAAGGATCGGATCTTCCTCCTCCATACGGACATTGTAAAAACGGCGGGCAAGTTCAGCAATCCCCCTCAGTTGGGCATATTTCGCCACGCCAATCCCTTCAACGTGCGCAAACGCTGCCAGATCGGCGGTCAGCAAACCATGCAGCGAACCGAAATGTGCTATCAGCTCTTTTGCCAGCGTAAATACCGTTTTCCCCTGCGTACCCGTACGCAAAAAGAGCGCCAGCAGCTCATCGTCTTTTAACAAGGTGACGCCATATCGCAGCAGTTTTTCGCGCGGTAACAGCAGTTCCGTCTCTTCCATGCCCAGCCTCCTTCTGTTTGCCATCATGCTGCCACAGGCCAATCCGGGGCTCGACGCTGACTTTTCGTTCTTGCGTAACGCCTCGCAAAGTGAACGAAGGACAAAATCACCCCGTTTTTGTGATTGTGATAAAATGCCCGCTCTCTGGTGAAACCCAACAGGAAAGAATCATGATGAGCCTGGCCGGTAAAAAAATCGTTCTTGGCGTGAGCGGCGGTATTGCAGCCTATAAAGCGCCGGACCTGGTGCGTCGTCTGCGCGAGCGCGGGGCGGATGTGCGGGTCGCGATAACCGAAGGTGGCAAAGCCTTTATCACGCCTCTGAGCCTGCAGGCTGTCTCGGGGTACCCGGTATCCGACAGCCTGCTTGACCCTGCTGCAGAAGCGGCGATGGGCCACATTGAGCTTGGGAAATGGGCAGACCTGGTGATTCTTGCCCCCGCCACGGCCGATTTGATTGCCCGCGTAGCGGCGGGCATGGCGAACGATCTGGTCTCGACCATTTACCTTGCGACACCTGCGCCTGTCGCCGTCGTGCCCGCGATGAACCAGCAGATGTACCGTAACGCGGCCACCCAGCACAATCTGGAGACGCTGGCCTCACGCGGTCTACTCATCTGGGGACCGGACAGTGGCAGCCAGGCCTGCGGCGATGTTGGCCCGGGTCGTATGCTTGACCCGCTGACGATTGTTGATATGGCAGCAGCCCATTTTTCGCCTGTCAACGATCTGCAACATCTCAACATCATGATTACCGCGGGCCCTACGCGTGAACCGCTGGACCCGGTGCGTTACATCACTAACTACAGCTCCGGCAAGATGGGCTTTGCCATTGCTGCTGCGGCGGCAAAACGCGGCGCGAACGTCACGCTGGTGAGCGGGCCGGTCTCACTGCCGACACCCCCGTTCGTTCAGCGCATTGACGTCACCACCGCGTTGGAAATGGAAGCCGCCGTGCAGGCCCATGCGCAAAACCAGCAGATTTTTATCGGCTGTGCGGCCGTCGCGGATTACCGTGCAGAGACCATTGCAGACGCCAAAATCAAAAAGCAAGGTGATGAATTAACGATAAAAATGGTGAAAAACCCGGATATCGTTGCTGGTGTCGCAGCGCTGAAAAGCCATCGCCCTTACGTTGTTGGGTTTGCCGCAGAAACAAATAATGTGGAAGAATATGCCCGGCAAAAACGTACTCGCAAAAACCTCGATTTGATTTGCGCGAATGACGTATCGCTGGCCACGCAAGGATTTAACAGCGACAGCAATGCACTGCACCTTTTCTGGCAGGATGGAGATAAAGTCTTACCGCTTGAGCGCAAGGAACTCCTGGGCCAACAATTACTGGACGAGATCGTTACCCGTTATGATGAAAAAAATCGACGTTAAGATTCTGGACCCGCGTGTTGGCGAGCAATTTCCGCTGCCAACCTATGCCACCTCCGGCTCTGCCGGTCTTGACCTGCGCGCCTGTCTCGATGACGCCGTAGAACTGGCTCCAGGTGCAACCACCCTGATCCCGACAGGCCTGGCAATTCACATTGCTGACCCGTCGCTGGCGGCGGTGATCCTGCCGCGTTCTGGTCTGGGCCATAAGCATGGCGTCGTACTGGGTAACCTGGTCGGCCTGATCGACTCTGACTATCAAGGTCAGCTGATGGTGTCCGTCTGGAACCGTGGTCAGGACAGCTTTACCATTGAGCCTGGCGAACGTATTGCGCAGATGGTCTTTGTACCGGTTGTGCAGGCAGAATTTAACCTGGTGGCTGACTTCGACGCCACCGACCGTGGCGAAGGCGGCTTCGGCCATTCCGGGCGTAAATAACCGTCCGATAGATACGCATCTCACAGCGCCATAATGCAATAACAAACCGCAAACGTCAGTTTGCGGTCGCTGTGTGGATGCCAGCCTGGCAAGTGCTTATTTTCAGGGGTATTTTGTAACATGGCAGAAAAACAAACCGCGAAAAGGAATCGTCGCGAAGAAATACTTCAGTCTCTGGCTCTGATGCTTGAATCCAGCGATGGCAGTCAACGCATCACTACCGCTAAACTGGCCGCCTCTGTAGGCGTGTCTGAGGCGGCGCTGTACCGTCATTTCCCGAGCAAAACCCGGATGTTCGACAGCCTGATCGAGTTTATTGAAGACAGCCTGATCACGCGCATTAACCTGATTCTGAAAGACGAAAAAGACACCACCGCGCGTCTGCGTCTGATTGTGCTGTTAATTCTGGGCTTTGGTGAACGCAATCCGGGCTTAACCCGTATCCTGACCGGCCACGCGCTGATGTTCGAGCAGGACAGACTGCAGGGCCGCATTAACCAGCTTTTCGAACGTATTGAAGCGCAGCTGCGTCAGGTTCTGCGCGAGAAGAAAATGCGTGAAGGTGAAGGGTACACCATCGATGAGACGCTGCTGGCGAGCCAGATCCTGGCGTTTTGCGAAGGAATGCTTTCCCGTTTTGTGCGTAGCGAATTCAAATACCGTCCAACGGACGATTTTGACGCCCGCTGGCCGTTAGTGGCTGCTCAGTTGCAGTAACACCGTTGCCGGATGGCGGCTTCGCCTTATCCGGCCTACGAAATAGGCAGGCCCGGTAAGCGTCGCGCCACCGGGCAATTCAATTACACGCCGAACTCTTCCCGGTACGCACGTACCGCCGCCAGATGATCCGCCATCTCCGGCTTCTCTTCCAGATAAGCAATCAGGTCTTTCAGGGTGATAATCGACGTCACTTTGCAGCTGTAATCGCGCTCAACTTCCTGAATAGCGGAAATTTCCCCGCGACCACGCTCCTGACGATCCAGAGAAATCAGCACGCCAGCAAGCGTCGCACCGTTGGCCTGAATAATCTCCATCGATTCGCGGATCGCCGTGCCCGCGGTGATCACATCGTCCACCAGCATGACGCGGCCCTGCAGCGCGCTGCCGACCAGATTCCCGCCTTCACCGTGGGTTTTGGCTTCTTTACGGTTAAAGCAGTACGGCACGTCGCGGTCATGGTGTTCCGCCAGCGCCACCGCGGTGGTGGTCGCAATTGGAATGCCTTTGTAGGCCGGGCCAAACAGCAGGTCAAAATCAATCCCGGAATCCACCAGCGCTTCGGCATAGAAACGGCCTAACAGCGCCAGATCGCGCCCGGTATTAAACAGCCCGGCGTTGAAGAAATAGGGGCTCTTACGCCCGGATTTCAGCGTAAACTCGCCAAACTTAAGTACCTGCTTGTTAAGCGCAAACTCAATAAACTGGCGCTGATACGATTTCATGGATTCGCTCCTTTGGTTTTTCTGTCTTACAGGCAAAAAAAAGGCGACTCATTGGTCGCCTTTAAAATCAATTTTCTAACGCCGCTTTCTGCGTCGTTACAATGGATTCGATTCCCCCTCGGGCCAACGCCAGTAAGGAGAGAAGCTCTT
Source organism: Enterobacter sp. RIT637 (assembly GCF_019718755.1). Classification (NCBI taxonomy): domain Bacteria; kingdom Pseudomonadati; phylum Pseudomonadota; class Gammaproteobacteria; order Enterobacterales; family Enterobacteriaceae; genus Enterobacter; species Enterobacter sp. RIT637. The sequence continues at coordinate 70,610 of NZ_JAIHAZ010000012.1, read as the reverse complement.
CGTGGGTGAACGGCTCACCTTCTGCCGTGCCCTGTACTTCAATGATGCGACCATCTTCGGTCATCACCACGTTCATGTCGGTTTCGGCTGCGGAATCTTCAACGTATTCCAGATCGCAAAGCGCTTCGCCGTTAACGATACCGACAGAAACCGCCGCAACCATGCCTTTCATTGGGTTGGTTTTCAGCTTACCGGCCGCAACCAGCTTGTTCAGGGCATCAGCCAGCGCCACGCAGGCACCGGTAATGGACGCGGTACGCGTACCGCCGTCTGCCTGAATGACGTCGCAATCGAGAGTGATGGTGAATTCGCCAAGAACTTTCAGGTCAACGGCGGCGCGCAGCGCACGCGCGATCAGACGCTGAATCTCCATGGTACGACCGCCCTGCTTACCCTTCGCCGCTTCGCGAGCGTTACGGGTATGGGTCGCACGCGGCAGCATGCCGTATTCTGCGGTGATCCAGCCCTGGCCCTGACCTTTCAGGAAGCGCGGAACGCCTTCTTCGATAGAGGCGGTGCACAGCACTTTAGTGTCACCAAACTCAACCAGCACGGAGCCTTCAGCGTGTTTTGTATAGTTACGGGTCAGGGTGACGGGACGCACCTGGTTGGCGCTACGACCTGATGGACGCATGATGGATTCTCCGGCTTGAAACGAATGTGGCTGCGCATTATACGGATTAAACGCGCTTATTCCTATCCTGACAAAGCCCTGAAAGCTATAATCCCCCCATCTCTCCTTTAAAAACGGGAATATCTATGATCCGCAGTATGACCGCCTACGCCCGGCGTGAAATCAAGGGTAGCTGGGGCAGCGCTACATGGGAAATGCGCTCGGTAAACCAGCGTTACCTGGAAACGTATTTCCGTATGCCGGAGCAGTTTCGCAGCCTTGAGCCTGTCGTACGTGAACGTATCCGTACGCGTCTGACGCGCGGAAAAGTGGAATGTAACCTGCGCTTTGAGCCTGATGCCAGCGCGCAAGGCGAGTTGATTCTTAATGAAAAACTGGCGAAACAGCTCGTGAATGCGGCGAACTGGGTCAAAATGCAGAGCGATGAAGGCGAAATCAACCCGGTTGATATTCTGCGCTGGCCTGGCGTCATGGCCGCCGGTGAGCAGGATCTGGACGCCATTGCCGCTGAAATCCTGGCAGCCCTCGACGGCACGCTGGACGACTTTATCGTTGCCCGTGAAACCGAAGGCCAGGCGCTGAAAGCGATGATTGAGCAGCGTCTTGAAGGCGTGAGCACCGAAGTAGCCAAAGTTCGCACCCATATGCCAGAAGTGCTGCAATGGCAGCGCGAGCGTCTTGTCGCCAAACTGGAAGAAGCGGAAGTTCAGCTGGAAAACACCCGTCTGGAACAAGAACTGGTGCTGATGGCGCAGCGTATTGATGTCGCTGAAGAGCTGGACCGTCTGGAAGCGCACGTTAAAGAAACCTACAACATTCTGAAGAAGAAAGAAGCTGTAGGCCGCCGTCTGGACTTTATGATGCAGGAGTTCAACCGCGAGTCGAACACCCTGGCGTCTAAGTCGATCAATGCAGAAGTGACGAATTCAGCGATTGAGCTGAAAGTGCTGATTGAGCAGATGCGCGAGCAGATCCAGAATATCGAGTAATGCCTTTCGGGTGGTGTCGGTTGCACCACCCATTATTATTTCTAATCCATATCACGACTCGTTTTTACGCGTTACCGCCTGTCATCAAGCCTGCCCAATATAACGTTATAAAAATTTATAGGGCAAACTGACTCACCTTAGAAAAACTCAATCGTGATCTTGTGCACAAATCGTTAACCTCCCCCGCGTTCACACCGGAGGGTATATGCTGCTTCACATTCTTTATCTCATTGGCATCACCGCAGAAGCCATGACCGGCGCGCTTGCTGCCGGGCGTCGCCGTATGGATACCTTCGGTGTAATCATTATTGCTACCGCGACCGCCCTGGGCGGCGGTTCCGTGCGCGACATCCTGCTGGGCCATTACCCGCTCGGCTGGGTTAAACACCCTGAGTACGTGATTATCGTGGCGACGGCTGCTGTATTAACCACCATTGTGGCACCCGTTATGCCCCACCTGCGCCGTCTGTTCCTGGTGCTTGATGCGCTGGGGCTGATCGTATTTTCGATCATCGGTGCGCAAATCGCGCTCGATATGGGAGAAGGGCCAGTTATCGCCACTATTGCCGCCGTGGTCACGGGCGTATTTGGCGGAGTATTGCGTGACATGTTCTGCAAACGCATTCCTCTGGTGTTTCAAAAAGAGCTGTACGCCGGTATCTCCTTTGCGGCAGCGGTGCTTTATATCGCCCTGCAGCATTACGTTTCGAACCATGACGTGGTAGTCATCTCGACGCTGCTGTTTGGCTTTACGGCCCGCATGCTGGCGCTGCGTTTGAAGCTCGGACTGCCCGTTTTTCACTACAAACACAGCGCGCACTGATGTCAAAATCCGTTGATGTGCTGTTCAGCGAGCCACTTCACCAGCACATCAACCTGAGGCGCGCGCATCCAGTTCATGATTTGCCGCGTTTTCTCCTCACCTGTCCCCGGCAAGGTTTGCCAGTCGCCAGCGCTTCGCTGGCTCATCGCCTGCCACGATCGCCCATCGATAGCGTTCAGTGTCGCCTTGGATAGCGGAGCTCCCATCGCGCTAATCCAACGGATAAAAGGCTGTTCCCGCACCTGATTAAAACGATGCCAGAGCGCTAGCCCGCGCGCCGCGGAAAACCCCGGCGTGGCCTGAAGCTGCGCCTGTGTTAATACCAGCCATGAGAAGATATGTTCGAAATGATGTGCCTGCCAGAGCGTACGCCAGCCGGACTCCCCTAAACCTTCGATATCCAGCCCCTGTTTAGAACTGAGCCATGTTAGCCGGGCAAAAAACTGCTCCATGCAGTCCGGCGAGGCATAAAAACAGCTTAATGAATGGTACTTCGAGGCAGGAGGCTGCGGTTTTTGTCTGTTCGTCCCTCGCCAGACCACCTTATCCAGGCGCGGAATACCCTGTCCGGCAAGACTGATCAGCACCTGATCGCCTTGTGCGACATCCAGGCTCTGCCAACGCCCAACCGACCCCAGACTGACTCGTCGCACCTGTTTATCATCCAGTCGCACAGGCTCAAGCCCTGCGACGACGGACACCTTGCCCGTTCGTCCTACAGAAAACTGAATACTCTTTACCTCAGCAAGCTGCGCAACGGGTGGATATTTCCACGCGACGACCCAGTGTCCTTCACCGGGCAACCAGCTTTCGCCCGCAGGTTCATCCTCCGAACGCACCACAATGCCATCCGTGGCAAAGGGTAATCCGGTCTCGTGCCAGGCCGCGCGCTGTTTCTCGACGGCATCAACAGATTTTGCGGGAAGCGTATACCGTGCCGACAGCGTAAAACCGGCTTTAGACAGTTCAGCTAAAGATATCTGCATATCTTTCGGCCCGTCCGGCCAGGCCCAGATGAATACGCCGAGCTTGCTCAGGAGCGCATTATCCTTTTGTCGCATCATCGCACCCGCCACTTTTGCGCGAGCGTTCATTCCTCCCATCTGGCTCTGAATGTGGTTGTCGCGTAACCAGAAAAGTTCGCCCTGCAATACGCTATTCGCCAGTGTTCCGGTGAGCTTTTGCGGAACCGACGGGATTAAACGCACTTTTGCCGTCCAGTCCTCTCCTTTTAGCCCATCTCCGCGACTGATAGCCTGGATTAACGTTCCGTCACGATAGACCAGCGTTATCGCCACACCGTCGACTTTAGGCTGTAGCCAGAGGTTACGTCGGGCTCGCATCCACTGCCTCAGCTCCTCTTTGCCGGTCACTTTATGCACGCCCGTGTGGGCAACAGGATGTTTTACGCTTCCCGTCAGCGCGGGGAGTTTCTCTTCTGAAATCTCACTGCCAAAACAGTGTTGCCACTGCGTTAACCGCCCGTGAAGCTGGTCGTAAACCTCGTCGTTGATCTCGCTCGCCCCCTGCTTCCAGTAGGCATCATCCCAGCGTTTGATCTGCGCGCTTAACGACGCAATCTCTTTCTCTGCTTTTGCCTGCGACCATACCGGACACACCGCCGCGCCATAGCCACACCACAACACCAGTAATCCGCTTATCCATCGCCACATTGCTACCCCTCCTTTGCGTTGCGGGAGGTATAACCTGACGATCGAAACAACGCTAACGGCAACCTTTCGCTTTACGAGGCGCGATCCAGGGTTTCTTTTTATTTCTGCAAACCACAGATAAAACCTGAAAACGGCACGCAAAATTCAATAATCCAGGGGAAAAAGTGTGACAAAGGCTACGTCACGGTGCGCCGACGTGTATAATAAGCCCGTATGTAGGACTTCTTCGTTAACACATACAAAAGACTCTCATGGCTCAAGGCACGCTTTATATTGTTTCTGCCCCTAGTGGCGCGGGTAAATCCAGCCTTATTCAGGCACTGTTAAAAACCCAACCGTTGTACGACACACAGGTTTCTGTTTCTCACACCACGCGAGCGCCGCGTCCGGGTGAAGTGCACGGTGAACACTATTTCTTTGTGGATCACGACGAATTCAGAGCGATGATCGGCAGAGACGCGTTTCTTGAACACGCTGAAGTATTCGGTAATTACTACGGAACCTCGCGTGAAACCATTGAGCAGGTTCTGGCCACGGGCGTGAATGTGTTCCTGGATATCGACTGGCAGGGCGCACAGCAAATTCGCAAGAAAATGCCTGACTCGCGCAGTATCTTTATTTTACCGCCATCGAAAGATGAGCTGGATCGCCGCCTGCGTGGCCGCGGTCAGGACAGCGAAGAAGTGATCGCAAAGCGTATGGAACAGGCTGTTGCAGAAATGAGCCATTACGCGGAATATGATTACCTTATTGTGAATGATGATTTTGATGCCGCATTGAGCGATCTCAAAACCATTCTTCGTGCAGAACGTCTGCGTATGAGCCGCCAGAAGCAGCGACATGACGCATTAATCACCAAACTGTTGGCAGACTGAACCCACTTTCAGTATCATGCCCAGTCATTTCTTCACCTGTGGAGCATTTTAAGTATGGCACGCGTAACTGTTCAGGACGCTGTAGAGAAAATTGGTAACCGTTTTGACCTGGTGCTGGTCGCCGCGCGTCGCGCTCGTCAGATGCAGGTAGGCGGTAAAGATCCGCTGGTACCGGAAGAAAACGATAAAACCACCGTTATTGCACTTCGCGAAATCGAAGAAGGTCTGATCAACAACCAGATCCTCGACGTACGTGAGCGCCAGGAGCAGCAAGAGCAGGAAGCCGCAGAACTGCAGGCCGTAACCGCTATTGCTGAAGGTCGTCGTTAATTAAACCTGCGGGTCGCCCTTGTATCTGTTTGAAAGCCTGAATCAACTGATTCAAACCTACCTGCCTGAAGACCAGATTAAGCGTCTTCAGCAGGCGTATCTCGTTGCACGTGACGCTCACGAGGGCCAGACACGTTCAAGCGGTGAACCCTATATCACGCACCCGGTAGCGGTGGCCTGTATTCTGGCCGAGATGAAACTCGACTATGAAACGCTGATGGCCGCTCTGCTGCACGACGTGATTGAAGATACTCCTGCCACTTATCAGGACATGGAACAGCTGTTTGGCAAAAGCGTTGCCGAACTGGTGGAAGGGGTCTCTAAGCTTGATAAGCTGAATTTCCGCGACAAGAAAGAGGCGCAAGCCGAAAACTTTCGCAAGATGATTATGGCGATGGTGCAGGATATCCGCGTCATTCTCATCAAACTCGCTGACCGTACCCACAATATGCGCACGCTGGGCTCACTTCGCCCGGATAAACGTCGCCGCATTGCCCGTGAAACCCTCGAAATCTACAGTCCGCTGGCGCACCGTTTAGGTATTCACCACATTAAAACCGAGCTGGAAGAGCTGGGTTTTGAAGCGTTGTACCCGAACCGCTATCGCGTGATTAAAGAGGTGGTGAAAGCCGCACGCGGTAACCGTAAAGAGATGATTCAAAAAATCCTCTCTGAAATCGAAGGGCGCTTACAGGAAGCGGGAATTCCGTGCCGCGTCAGCGGTCGCGAGAAACATTTGTACTCCATCTACTGCAAAATGGTGCTCAAAGAGCAGCGTTTTCACTCGATCATGGATATCTACGCGTTCCGCGTCATTGTCCACGACTCGGACACCTGCTATCGCGTGCTGGGGCAGATGCACAGCCTCTACAAACCGCGTCCGGGGCGCATGAAAGATTACATCGCCATTCCAAAAGCGAACGGCTATCAATCTTTGCACACCTCGATGATCGGTCCTCACGGCGTGCCTGTTGAGGTGCAAATTCGCACCGAAGACATGGACCAGATGGCAGAGATGGGTGTCGCCGCGCACTGGGCGTATAAAGAGCACGGTGGCGAAAGCAGCACGACCGCACAAATCCGCGCCCAGCGCTGGATGCAGAGCCTGCTGGAGCTTCAGCAGAGTGCGGGTAGCTCGTTTGAATTTATCGAGAGCGTTAAATCCGATCTCTTCCCGGATGAGATTTACGTTTTCACCCCAGAAGGTCGTATTGTCGAACTGCCTGCGGGGGCAACACCGGTCGACTTCGCTTACGCCGTGCATACTGACATCGGGCATGCCTGCGTCGGCGCGCGCGTCGACAGACAGCCTTATCCGCTGTCTCAGCCACTCTCCAGCGGCCAGACGGTAGAAATTATTACCGCGCCGGGCGCACGTCCGAACGCGGCCTGGCTGAACTTTGTCGTGAGCTCCAAAGCACGCGCCAAAATTCGCCAGCTGCTGAAAAACCTCAAGCGCGATGATTCCGTCAGCCTGGGGCGTCGTCTGCTCAACCACGCGTTGGGCGGCAGCCGTAAGCTGGCTGAAATTCCGCAGGAGAACCTCCAGCGTGAGCTGGAGCGCATGAAGCTCGCGTCGCTTGATGACCTGCTGGCAGAGATTGGCCTCGGCAACGCCATGAGCGTAGTGGTGGCGAAGAACCTGCAGCAAGGCGACACGACAGCGGTGCCGGCAACGACGCAAAGCCACGGACACCTGCCGATTAAAGGCGCGGACGGGGTGCTGATCACCTTCGCAAAATGCTGTCGTCCAATTCCTGGCGACCCGATTATTGCGCACGTCAGTCCGGGTAAAGGGCTGGTTATCCACCACGAGTCCTGTCGTAACATTCGCGGCTACCAGAAAGAAGCCGAGAAGTTTATGGCCGTCGAGTGGGATAAAGAGACCGCGCAGGAATTTATCACCGAAATTAAGGTGGATATGTTCAATCACCAGGGCGCCCTGGCGAATCTGACGGCAGCAATCAACACGGCCTCTTCCAACATTCAGAGCCTGAATACGGAAGAAAAAGATGGCCGCGTGTACAGCGCCTTTATTCGTCTGACCGCCCGCGACCGCGTGCATCTGGCGAATATTATGCGCAAGATCCGCGTCATGCCGGACGTGATTAAAGTCACCCGAAACCGAAACTAGGTTTATGAATTCACAACGTTATGCACGTATCTGCGAAATGCTCGCCAGGCGTCAGCCTGACCTGACGGTCTGCATGGAGCAGGTGCATAAACCTCATAACGTCTCTGCTATCGTTCGTACCGCAGATGCCGTCGGTGTGCATGAAGTGCATGCCGTCTGGCCGGACGGCCGTATGCGCAATACGGTCTCGGCGGCGGCAGGCAGCAACAGTTGGGTGTCTGTCAAAAATCATCACACCATTGGCGAAGCCGTATCGCACCTGAAAGGGCGCGGGATGCAGATCCTCGCCACTAACCTGTCCGCTAAAGCCGTAGATTTCCGCGAGATCGACTACACTCGCCCGACCTGCATTTTGATGGGTCAGGAGAAAACGGGGATCACCCAGGAAGCGCTGGATCTGGCGGATCGGGATATCATCATTCCGATGATCGGCATGGTCCAGTCTCTCAACGTCTCCGTGGCGTCCGCGCTCATTCTGTATGAAGCGCAGCGCCAGCGTCAGAACGCCGGGATGTACGAGCGCAGCAACAGCATGCTGCCGGAAGAGGAACAGCAGCGCCTGCTGTTTGAAGGTGGTTATCCGGTGCTGGCTCGCGTTGCGAAGCAGAAAAAATTGCCTTACCCCCACGTCAACGCGCAGGGCGAAATTGAAGCCGATGCCGAGTGGTGGGCCACCATGCAGTACGCCGGGTAAGCGATGAAAGGCCGCCTGCTGGATGCCATCCCGCTAAACAGCCTGACGGGCGTGGGCGCGGCGCAAAGCAATAAGCTGGCAAAAATTGGCCTGCACACCGTGCAGGATCTCCTGCTTCACCTCCCCCTGCGTTACGAAGACCGCACCCAGCTCTACAAGATTGGCGATCTCCTTCCTGCCATTTACGCCACCGTTGAAGGCGAAGTCCTGAACTGCAACATCACCTTCGGCGGACGCCGGATGATGACCTGCCAGATCAGCGACGGCACCGGCATTCTCACCATGCGTTTTTTCAACTTCAGCGCGGCGATGAAAAACAGCCTGGCAACGGGCCGCAGGGTGCTGGCCTATGGCGAGGCCAAACGCGGGAAGTACGGCGCAGAGATGATCCACCCGGAGTACCGCGTACAGGGCGATCTCAGCACGCCAGAGCTGCAGGAGACGCTCACCCCGGTTTACCCGACGACGGAAGGCATCAAGCAGGCGACGCTGCGTAAGCTCACCGATCAGGCGCTTGAGCTGCTGGATACCTGCGCCATTACCGAGCTGCTGCCGCCCGAGCTGGCGCAGGGCATGATGAGCCTGCCCGAGGCGCTGCGCACCCTGCACCGCCCGCCGCCAACGCTGCAGCTCAGCGATTTAGAAAGCGGCAAACACCCCGCCCAACGGCGTCTTATCCTTGAGGAATTACTGGCGCATAACCTGAGCATGCTGGCGCTTCGCGCGGGCGCACAGCGTTTCCATGCCCAGCCGTTAAGCCAGAATGATGAACTCAAAGATAAGCTGCTGGCCTCGCTACCGTTTAAACCCACCGGCGCGCAAGCGCGCGTCACCGCCGAAATCGAACGCGATATGGCGCTCGACGTGCCGATGATGCGCCTGGTGCAGGGCGACGTAGGCTCCGGTAAAACGCTGGTTGCAGCGCTGGCGGCCCTGCGCGCGATTACCCACGGCAAGCAGGTGGCGCTGATGGCGCCGACCGAACTGCTGGCCGAGCAGCACGCCAACAATTTCCGCGCCTGGTTTGCACCGCTGGGGATTGAAGTGGGCTGGCTTGCCGGGAAGCAAAAAGGCAAAGCACGCCTTGCGCAGCAGGAGGCCATTGCCAGCGGACAAGTGCAGATGATTGTCGGCACGCACGCCATCTTCCAGGAGCAGGTGCAGTTTAACGGCCTTGCGCTGGTGATTATCGACGAGCAGCACCGCTTCGGCGTGCATCAGCGTCTGGCGCTGTGGGAAAAAGGGCTGCAGCAGGGCTTCCATCCGCATCAGCTGATCATGACCGCCACGCCGATCCCGCGCACCCTGGCGATGACCGCCTACGCCGATCTGGATACCTCCACCATCGACGAACTGCCGCCGGGCCGTACCCCGGTCACAACGGTCGCCATTCCTGACACGCGCCGCAGCGATATCATCGACCGCGTGCGCAACGCCTGCACCCAAGAAGGGCGTCAGGCCTACTGGGTCTGTACGCTGATTGAAGAGTCTGAACTGCTGGAAGCGCAGGCTGCCGAAGCCACGTGGGAAGAGCTTAAGCTGGCGCTGCCGGAGCTGAATGTGGGTCTGGTTCACGGACGCATGAAGCCCGCCGAAAAACAGGCGGTGATGCAGTCGTTCAAACAGGGTGATTTGCATCTGCTGATCGCCACCACGGTGATCGAAGTCGGCGTGGACGTCCCGAATTCCAGCCTGATGATCATCGAAAACCCGGAGCGTCTCGGCCTTGCCCAGCTTCACCAGCTGCGCGGACGCGTCGGTCGTGGCGCGGTGGCTTCCCACTGCGTACTGCTCTATAAAGCCCCGCTCTCGAAAACCGCCCAGATGCGGTTGCAGGTGCTGCGCGACAGCAACGACGGTTTTGTGATTGCGCAAAAAGACCTGGAGATCCGCGGCCCGGGCGAACTGCTGGGCACGCGTCAGACGGGGAACGCGGAATTCAAAGTGGCGGATTTGCTGCGCGATCAAGCGATGATCCCCGAAGTTCAGCGCCTGGCACGCCATATTCATGAACGCTACCCCGAACAGGCGGCAGCGTTAATTGAGCGCTGGATGCCGGAAACCGAACGCTATTCCAACGCCTGATCTCAGGCAAACATCGGCAGCATCAGGTACAGCTTGATCACCAGCGCGTTGACGATATCAATAAAGAACGCGCCAACCATCGGGACCACCAGAAACGCCGTATGCGATGGCCCGAACCGTTCGGTGATCGCCTGCATGTTGGCGATAGCCGTTGGGGTAGCCCCCAGACCAAACCCGCAGTGACCCGCCGCCAGCACCGCCGCATCGTAGTTTTTGCCCATCATGCGCCAGGTGACAAACATGGCATAGAGCGCCATAAACAGCGCCTGCACCGCCAGAATCGCCACCATCGGCAGCGCCAGCGAGGCCAGCTCCCACAGTTTGAGGCTCATGAGCGCCATCGCCAGGAACAGCGACAGACTGACGTTGCCGAGCACCGATACCGCCCGTTCAAACACGCGGTAGAAGCCCATCAGCGCCAGACCGTTGCTCAGGATCACACCAATGAACAGCACGCAAACAAACGTCGGCAGTTCAAAGGCTGTGCCCGCCAGCCATTGTGCAACCACTTTTCCTACGGTCAGGCAGATGGCGATCATCGCGATGGTTTCAATCATCACCAGCGAGGTAATACTGCGCCCGACGTCCGGCTTTTCGAACGCGGTCGGCACCATTTCATCGTCCGGCCTGCCGTTCGGCGTGGTGGAGTGCTTAACCAGATACCGCGCCACCGGGCCGCCAATCAGGCCACCCAGCACCAGGCCAAAGGTGGCGCAGGCCATCGCAACTTCAGTCGCATTTTCAAAGCCGTAGCGCTCGATGAACAACTTGCTCCACGCCGCCCCGGTACCGTGACCGCCTGACAGGGTAATTGATCCTGCCAGCAGCCCCATCAGCGGGTCCAGCCCCAGCAGCGTCGCCATCCCGATGCCGATGGCGTTTTGCATCAGCAGCAGCCCCACCACCACAATCAGAAATACGCCGAGCACCTTACCGCCCGAGCGCAGGCTTGCGAGGTTGGCGTTCAGGCCGATGGTGGCAAAGAAAGCCAGCATCAACGGGTCTTTCAGGGACATGTCAAAATCAATTTCCCAGCCCATGCTTTTCTTCAGTATCAGCAGGGCCAGCGCCACCAGCAGACCGCCGGCGACAGGTTCAGGAATGGTGTACTTTTTCAGAAAGGAAACACTGTGTACCAGCTTGCGACCAAGCAGAAGAACCAGCGTTGCGGCAACAAGGGTCGACAACGTATCGAGATGAATCATAAAAGGCTCCTGTTATGCGCGTGTTCCATACACACGCGGCGTTATCCTGGGCCGGTTTGCGCTCGTCATGAGTCACCGGCGCAAAAAGTGTAATTTTTTTTTCCGATGGGTTGTAGAAAACCTGCTCACAGCGGCAGATTTTCTTGTCTTTTTTTGTTGGCAATCGTTTGCTTTTACCAGGTGGTCAGATAAAATGCCCGCTTTTCCACCGTGGGATTGCCGCCGATGTCCGTTAACACCATAGAGTCGCCTGATGCGCAACCGATTGCGCAGAAGCAAAATAGCGAACTGATTTACCGCCTTGAAGACCGCCCGCCGCTGCCGCAAACGCTTTTCGCCGCCTGCCAGCATCTTCTGGCGATGTTTGTTGCGGTGATCACCCCTGCGCTGCTGATTTGCCAGGCGCTCGGTTTACCGGCGCAGGACACGCAGCACATTATCAGCATGTCTCTTTTTGCCTCCGGCGTCGCCTCTATTATTCAAATTAAAGCCTGGGGTCCGGTAGGGTCGGGATTATTGTCGATTCAGGGCACCAGCTTTAACTTCGTGGCACCGCTGATCATGGGCGGTACGGCGCTGAAAACCGGCGGTGCGGATGTCCCGACCATGATGGCGGCGCTGTTCGGCACGCTGATGCTGGCAAGCTGCACGGAGATGGTGATCTCCCGCGTTCTGCACCTGGCTCGCCGCGTCATCACCCCGCTCGTTTCCGGCGTGGTCGTCATGATCATCGGCCTGTCGCTGATTCAGGTGGGCCTGACGTCTATCGGCGGCGGCTATGCGGCAATGAGCGACCACACCTTCGGCGCGCCGAAAAACCTGCTGCTGGCGGGTGTCGTGCTGGCGATCATTATTCTGCTTAACCGTCAGCGTAACCCTTACCTGCGCGTCGCCTCGCTGGTGATCGCCATGGCGGCGGGTTACCTGCTGGCGTGGGCGCTGGGCATGCTGCCGGAGAACACCGCGCCGACCAACAGCGCGCTGATCACCGTTCCTACGCCGCTGTACTACGGTCTTGGCATTGACTGGGGCCTGCTGCTGCCGCTGATGCTGGTCTTTATGATCACCTCTCTGGAGACCATCGGGGACATCACCGCTACTTCGGACGTCTCCGAGCAGCCGGTGTCCGGCCCGCTGTACATGAAGCGCCTGAAAGGCGGTGTGCTCGCGAACGGCCTGAACTCGTTTGTCTCTGCCGTATTCAACACCTTCCCGAATTCCTGCTTCGGTCAGAATAACGGCGTGATCCAGCTGACCGGCGTGGCCAGCCGCTACGTCGGGTTTGTGGTGGCGCTGATGCTGATCGTCCTCGGCCTGTTCCCGGCAGTGAGCGGCTTTGTGCAGCACATCCCTGAGCCTGTGCTGGGCGGCGCGACGCTGGTGATGTTCGGCACTATCGCGGCCTCTGGCGTGCGTATCGTCTCCCGCGAACCGCTGAACCGCCGCGCGATCATGATTATCGCGCTGTCGCTGGCCGTCGGTCTGGGCGTTTCCCAGCAGCCGCTGATCCTGCAGTTTGCGCCTGACTGGGTGAAAAACCTGCTCTCTTCCGGCATTGCCGCGGGCGGTATCACCGCTATCGTTCTGAACCTCGTTTTCCCGCCTGAGAAAAATTGATTTCTCTCACGGCAGGCAGTCAATGCCTGCCGTGACATCTAATTACACCATTCCCGCCTTGAGCATTGCGTATAAATCGTGCATAACTCCTTTATGTGCGTTTTGCGGGATGGAAGACCATGAAATTTATTGGAAAGCTGATCATCTATCTTCTGTTAGCTCTGCTTGTGGTAGTGCTGGCATTTTATATTTTGCTTCAGACCCGCTGGGGCGCGTCGCAGGTCAGCAATTGGGTTACGGTAAATACCGATTACGAACTCAACTTTGACCTGATGGATCACCGTTTTTCATCCCCTTCTCACCTCATTCTGGAAAATGTCACCTTTGGTCGTGACGGCAAACCCGCCACTCTGGTAGCAAAAAAAGTCGATATTGGTCTGAGCAGCCGTCAGGTAACCGATCCGCTGCATATGGACACCATTACCCTGTTCGACGGCACGCTGAACCTCTCTCCGCAAACCGCGCCGCTGCCTTTCCAGGCGGACCGCTTGCAGCTAAACAACATGGCCTTTAACAGCCCGAATACGGAATGGGACCTGAGCGCGCAGAAAGTCACGGGCGGCGTCAGCCCGTGGCAGCCTGAGGCGGGCAACGTGCTGGGCAAAAACGCGCAGATTCAGATGAGCGCAGGCTCGCTCACTCTGAACGGCGTCCCGGCCAGCAACGTCCTGATTCAGGGGCAGCTCAACGGTAAAGAGGTGGTGCTGAGCACCATTGGCGCGGATATGGCGCGCGGCTCGCTCACCGGTTCCGCCCTGCGTAACGCTGACGGCAGCTGGATTATCGACAGCATGCGTCTGAATGAAATCCGCCTGCAAAGTGATAAATCGCTGATGGATTTCTTTGCTCCCATCACCACGCTCCCTTCCCTGCAGATTGGTCGGCTGGAAGTAACAGACGCGCGCCTGCAGGGGCCGGACTGGGCGGTGACGGATCTTGATTTGAGCCTGCGCAACCTGACTCTCAGCAAAGGCGACTGGCAGAGCCAGGAAGGCCGCCTGTCCATGAACGCCAGCGAGTTTATCTACGGCTCGCTGCATCTGTTCGACCCGATTCTGAACGCGGAATTCTCCCCGCAGGGTATCGCGCTGCGCCAGTTCACCTCCCGCTGGGAGGGCGGGATGGTACGCACCTCCGGCAACTGGCTGCGCGACGGTAAAGCGCTGGTGCTGGACGATGTTGCCATCGCCGGGCTGGAGTACACCCTGCCTGACAACTGGAAAACGCTGTGGATGGATCCCCTGCCGGAATGGCTGAACAGCGTGACGCTGAAAAAATTCGGCCTGAGCCGCAATCTGGTGATCGACATCGATCCCACCTTCCCGTGGCAGATCACCTCTCTGGACGGCTATGGCGCAAACCTTCAGCTGGCGAAAGATCGCCAGTGGGGCGTCTGGGGCGGCAGCGCAACCCTGAACGGCGCGGCGGCGACCTTTAACCGCGTGGACGTGCGCCGTCCGTCGCTGGCGCTGAATGCCAACGCCGCCACGGTGAACATTACCGACCTGAGCGCCTTTACCGAGAAAGGTATTCTGGAAGCCACGGCGACGGTTTCACAGCTTCCGCAGCGGCAGACCACGGTGAGCCTGAACGGGCGCGGCGTGCCGCTCAACGTGCTGCAACAGTGGGGCTGGCCTGCGCTACCGATTACGGGCGACGGCAATATTCAGCTCACCGCCAGCGGCAGCGTGCAGGCGAATGCCCCGTTGAAGCCGATGGTGAACGGCAAGCTGAACGCGGTGAATATGGATAAACAGCAGGTGCAGCAGACGATGACGGGCGGGGTGGTTTCAACACCAGTGCAATAAACAAGCCGGGTGGCGGCTGCGCCTTACCCGGCCTACGAGGTTTTGGTTCCCTCTCCCTGTGGGAGAGGGTCAGGGTGAGGGCATCAGACCGCACAATTATCGTAGACACAGTAAGCGAAGCGCCACCGGGCATTTTTACGGCTCAGAAGTGAACCACCACCACTTCCCCCTCCGCTTTCACCACCACACCCCACTCGCTGCCCGCGTGTGAACCACCTTCTACGCCGCTCACCTTCTGCACGTTGCGCAAGCACACCGACCAGTTTTGCGCGTCTCCCGCGCCGGTAAAGGTCACGGTGTCGCCCCGGCGTGACGCCTTCAGCGTAAACGCCACGGAGCCGTCCGCCGCAGGCACTTCGCTCACCGCCGTTGCGCCGTCGTCCAGGTTAAACAGCTGGAAGGCCGTCCCCGCGTTCCACGCGTAGTCCGGCTTCTGGTTATTGCTACCCAGCGCCAGCAGCGTGTTGTCGCGCACGTAGACCGGCAGGCTCATGAAATCGTGCTGCTGCTTATGCCAGCGGCTGCCCAGAATTTCGTCGTTGTGCCACAGGTGCGTCCAGCAGCCTTCCGGCAGATAGAACTGCACGTCCCCCGCTTCGGAGAACACCGGCGCAACCATCACCGAATCCCCCAGCATGTACTGACGGTCGAGATAATCGCACGCCGGATCGTCCGGGAACTCCAGCATCATCGCCCGCAGCATCGGCGTGCCGAACTCGCGCGCCAGCGCCGCCTGACGATACAGATACGGCATCAGCTGACACTTCAGCTGCGTGAAGTGGCGCACCACGTCGCAGGACTCGTCATCGTACGCCCACGGCACGCGGTAGGATTTGCTGCCGTGCAGGCGGCTGTGGCTGGAGAACAGCCCGAACGCGCACCAGCGTTTGTAAACGTGCGCCGGAGCGGTGTTTTCGAACCCGCCGATATCGTGGCTCCAGAACCCGAATCCGGACAGGCCAATCGACAGCCCGCCGCGCAGGCTTTCGGCCATCGATTCATAGTTGGCGTAGCAGTCGCCGCCCCAGTGCACCGGGAACTGCTGTGCACCTACGGACGCCGAACGGGCAAACAGCACCGCCTCTTCTTCTCCCACCGTCTCTTTCAGCACGTTCCACACCAGCTCGTTATAGATGTAGGCATAGTGGTTGTGCATCTTCTGCGGATCGGACCCGTCGAACCACTGCACGTCCGTCGGGATACGCTCGCCGAAGTCGGTCTTGAAGCAGTCGACGCCGATCTCCACCAGGCCTTTCAGCTTGTCGGCATACCACCGGCACGCTTCCGGGTTGGTGAAGTCGTAAATCGCCAGCCCCGGCTGCCATTTGTCCCACTGCCACAGGGAGCCGTCCGGGCGCTTGAGCAGGTAGCCCTTCTCTTTCAGCTCCCGGAAGATCGGCGACTTCTGGCCGATGTACGGGTTGATCCACACGCAGACCTTCAGCCCTTTCTCTTTCAGGCGTCGGATCATCCCTTCCGGATCCGGGAAGGTCACCGGGTCCCACTCGAAATCGCACCACTGGAAGGCCTTCATCCAGAAGCAGTCGAAGTGGAACACGTGCAGCGGCAGGTCGCGCTCGGCCATGCCGTCGATAAAGCTGTTCACCGTGGCTTCGTCGTAGTTGGTGGTGAACGAGGTGGTGAGCCACAGGCCGAACGACCAGGCAGGCGGCAGCGCCGGACGCCCGGTGAACTGCGTATAGCGGTTCAGCACCTCTTTCGGCGTCGGGCCGTCGATCACGAAGTACTCGAGATATTCTCCTTCCACGCTGAACTGCACTTTGGAGACCTTCTCGGAGCCAACTTCAAACGAGACGTTTTCCGGATGATTCACCAGCACGCCGTAGCCGCGGTTGGTCAGGTAGAACGGGATATTTTTGTAGGACTGCTCGGTGCTGGTGCCGCCGTCGCGGTTCCAGGTTTCGACCGTCTGACCGTTACGCACCAGCGCGGTAAAGCGCTCGCCCAGACCGTAGACCGTTTCCCCCACGCCCAGATCCAGCCGTTCGAACACGTAATTGCGGTCGGTGTTGCTGTCCTGCACGTAGCCGTTGTTTTTCAGCTGGCTGCCGGTAATGCGCTGGCCATTACGCAGGAAATCCAGCGCCCAGAACTCGCCTTTGGTAACGCGCACGCTGACGCTGCCGCTTTTCAGCTCGGCAAACTCGGCGTTGTTTTCAATCTCTACCTTCACGTCTTTCAGAACGTTCAGCGGATAGTGTGGGCCGTTATTCAGCGCGCCCTGGAAGTGCTCAATGCGCACCCCGACAATCCCTTCCTGCGGGGCAAACAGGCGCACCGTGAACATCAACGTGTCGAGCTGCCAGGTGCGTTCGCGCACGTCGCGCGGCGCAACAAACACCACCAGGTCATTGCCCTGCTGCTCCACGTCGAACACCTGCACCGGATACGTCACGTTCAGTCCCGGTTGAATAAGCCAGTTTCCATCACTGATTTTCATACTCTCGTCCTCTTAGTTCTGTAATTCTTTGCTGACCGGCAGGTTTTCAAACTCCTGCTGGTTGCGGCGCGCGCCCTGCGCCAGCTCGCCCAGGATTTTGGTCAGGAAAGGGGTTTTCAGCGTGTAGTAGCGTTTGGCGATGATGGCGCTCAGCACGTAGCAGACCGCCGGGGCCAGGGTAAACAGGCCGATAATGATGCTGATGGTCGCGCTGTTCTGGGTTTTGGCTGCCGCATCGTAGCCGCCGCCTGCCAGCATCCAGCCGATCATCGCCCCGCCCAGCGCCAGGCCGAGCTTCAGCACGAACAGCGTGCCCGCAAAGCTTATGCCGGTCAGGCGCTTGCCGTTGGTCCATTCGCCGTAGTCGACGGTATCGGACATCATCACCCACTGAATCGGCGTCACCAGCTGGTGCAGCACGCCGATGACGAAGATAAAGGCGAACATCAGCACGGTGGCGTGCATCGGGACGAAGAACATCGCCACGCTGACCACCGCCAGCGCAGCGTTGGTCCACCAGAAGATGCTGACCTTGCACTTCCAGTCGGTGAGCGGTTTCGCCAGCGCGGAGCCAATCAGGTTGCCGACGCAGTAGGTGGTGAGGAACGCGACGAACACCTCCGGCGAGCCCATGATCCAGGTGCAGTAGTACATCATCGCGCCGCCGCGCACGCAGACGGCGAGGATGTTGAGGATGGTGAGCACGCCAACGATGCGCCACTGGTCGTTGTGCCAGATGTCGCGCAGGTCTTCCCGCATGGAGGTGGTGCTCGGCGGCACCTGGATGCGCTCTTTGGTGGTAAAGAAGCAGAACGCCAGCATCAGGAACGCGACTACCGACAGCACGGCGATGCCGCCCTGGAAGCCGAACGCCTTATCGTCGCCGCCAATCAAGTTCACCAGCGGCATCATCAGCACCGTGGAGAGCATGCCGCCCGCGGTCGCCAGCACAAAGCGCCAGGACTGAAGGGAGATACGCTGCGTCGGGTCGTTGGTGATCACGCCGCCCAGCGCGCAGTACGGAATATTGACCACGGTATAGAGCAGGGTCAGCAGGGTGTAGGTAACGGCGGCGTATATCATTTTGCCGTTGAGGCTGAGGTCCGGCGTGGTGTAGGCCAGCACGCAGACGATGCCGAACGGGATAGCGCCGAACAAAATCCACGGACGGAACTTGCCCCAGCGGCTGCGGGTGCGGTCGGCAATCAGGCCCATGCACGGGTCGGAAATCGCATCCAGCGCGCGCGCCAGCAGGAACATGGTGCCGACAAACCCGGCGGGAATGCCGAAAATATCGGTGTAGAAAAACATCATGTACAACATGACGTTATCAAAAATGATGTGGCTGGCAGCGTCTCCCATGCCGTAGCCAATCTTCTCTTTTACTGACAATACTTCGCTCATCTTTTTTTATCCTTCACGCTGTAGGGGGCGCTGAGACCGGTTGCATTGGTTTTAAACCATTGTTTCAAAGGCGGGTATTGCGTTTTCTGGTTAGCAGATTACGTTTCTTGTTTTTTGTGATCGCGGTAAATGTTGAGAGCACGGTGGGCTAACATGAGGATTTTCTTAGGAATTAACTGAAACAGGGGTGTACAGGTCAAAAGAGAGGTGAAAAAAGTGGTGTGGGGTATGTGGTAAATGTCTGAAAGTAGCTATAATGCGCCCCGCCTCCATGTAGCAATCGAGGCGCGGAAGATCGTCATCTCCGGTGAGGTGGCTGGACTTCAAATCCAGTTGGGGACGCCAGCGTTCCCGGGCAGGTTCGACTCCTGTGATCTTCCGCCAAAAATTTCTACTCAGATAATTTTATCCTTTATTCACAAACTTTATATCGTAAAACTTCGCCATGTTATTCAGGTAGATACCACGAAATCTTATCTTGTATGTCAATAGGGATATTTTCTACTTTATTAAAAACAATATCATCCTCACTAATATATTTAATATGTTCTTCGACTAAATCAATATCTTCAGGAGAAAAACCATATCTAAGTAATAAAGTATGAATAGGATTTAATGTTCCATATTTAAGCAACCCCATTATTTTCATGGCATTATTATCTTTAGTCTTTTCATAATAAACGCGGAATGCTCCCATAAACGCATCCGTGAGTGAAAATGAGATTACAGTATCTAAATAGTCATACGTGTCGAATACAATTCGATCATAACTTACATTCTTAGCTTTAATATTATTGAACATTGAATATGCATTTTCTAAATTAATATCGGGGATTTTACTCGCTGGTTGTATAAATGGAGCATCACCATTTCTATTTTCATCACGATTAGAAGCGTAGCTATATCTCATCCCAACGATTTCCTTAAAAGATTTACCTTGGATAAGGTAAAAGAGTATTGTTATTGCATTATCAAAGACGTTACTCTCTCCTTTCAATAAATCCCTGCCGATATAAGACTCAAAAACAAACTTTAGATTTGAACGAACTATCTCTCTTTTTATTTTATTGCGTTCACCTTTAAGAGAACTGCCATCAGCATTTTCAAATATGATACCTAATGCCTCTTTAATACAAAAAATAACGTCCACTCCAGATATTCTATTTATTCTTGAAACTGGAAGATTATAATTTTCATCAAATGAACCATCAAAAATTGAAGAAACAAACTCATTCATGTCATGAGTGGGATCATCTAAAACATTTTCCAAAATTGAATTCTCACTCATTTTAAATATTGAAGTTATTCTCTGAGCAAGCAACTCTGGGCTTTTTGTATAAACATAACCATAGTCGAATACATTTTCTTTTGTTAACCTGCCACTTCGTCCTATTAGATTTTTAAATGCTAATCCTCGCTCTTTATCATTATCAGCCTGGATTCGCATGTTCACTAGCCAAATAATATCAAACGGCATATTTATACCTTGAGCTAATGTGCTTGTAGCAAAACAGATTTTTGCATAACCGCTCCTGATAAAATCCTCAATAAGAAATCTTACTTCCAATGGAACTGAACCATGATGAATCACGACACCAATTTTAAGAAGATCAACTAAGGTTGATTTATGACCGTGGTTATTAGCGCCCAATAACTCTTCAACTTTAGATATAATATTTAGAGCTTTTTTATTAGAGATAGCATTAAAGCGATTTATAAACTTTTCAAAATCCTTTTTGAAATGACCATTGTATAATGAAGCTTTCGATACATATATTAGTACTGATTTTGAACCATCAAAAGCAAAATCTTCGAATGAACCATCGAAAGGAACAGCTTTATTAAGTAAATGTCCTTTTTTTATATAAGGAGAGAAGTAATAATCTTTCTCATTCGAATGTTTAAAAACAAAAACTTTCCCAACAGTATTATGCGGATAAGCGTGTGAGTAAGACTTGCTGAGATCCAATCCATGTTTTTGCATTTGTGCATTAGGATTTTCAACAAATGGATGGGCAAAAACCAATTTCGCATTTTCAAAATTTGACTTTATTCTTCTTACCAGAGCATCAAATGTAACTCCTCTTTCCTTTTCTTCACAGACTTGTGCTTCATCAAAGAAAAATAAGTCTATTCTTAACTTATTGCGGATTGGGAATAAATCTCTTGCTCTTTCAGGGGTTAAAATAAAAATGTGTCGCAGACCTATTCTGTTGTTGAATATTATGTCAGCAAAAGAGGATATCATTATATTTTTTGATTTTCCAAATTTATCCCTGAGATTATTTATATATTCAGCAATTAAGGCCCTCGAAGGAACAATTATAACAACATCCCCTTTTAATTCTTCAATGTAGTCTTTTACAGAGAATGATTTTCCAGCACTTGTTGGCGCGGAAATAGAAACATATTTTTCTTCTTGAATCGCTAATCTTATACTAGCCTGGACAGGCGTTAAGTATTCCTTAAAAAGACTGTGGTTTGTTCTTCCGATTCCTGACAATATAAATGAAAACAAATCATCTGGTTTAGTATTTTTATAAAACAACCCTAACTCCAAAACTATCCTATCTTCATAGAAAGAAAAATCTTTTTGATGGAATAATTTATAATAGGTTAACTTTTCTAATAATTTGTTGTCTATTGGACCTTTTGTATGTAGCTGCAGAAGCAAAGATTCAATACTCTCGCTGGGATTTACATCTTCTTTTATCTTCAGAATTGCTGTTTTCATTTACAAATCACCCCCACAAGATATACTACCCTGCACTTACTTAAGAGATTTTTTTGCTTCACACTTTCTAAAGCATTTTTAATAATAAGATCATAGTTTTCAGAGTTTATAGAAAATGCAGCAACCACACCGAAAGACTCGTTGTCTAGGTTGTCACAAGCTTCTTCCCCAGCCAAATTTTCCAAATGAAGTACATCTCTTAGATGTTTTTCTACATTTATAAAATCAATAATTTGTGTTAAAGCATCACCATGGGGATTAGAAATACCTGAATACTTTGCCTCACCAAAATTGACCATATTTTTAGGACAAACTGTATGAAAATCAAATCCTTCATTCTGTTTTTTTTGAGGTTTCCAAAGCTCTGCTATTGGAAGAGAAACATGATTGAAAAGTTTATTTAATGCCCTTGACGCTCCCATTGAAACCATTATCTCACCAAATTCAACGCCAATATCCTTTTCAGATGAAGATTGAGCTTTTATTTTGTTGAATATATCAACTAATAATTTCGAAGTTTCCTCTACAGTATACCTATAACATCTTTGTGTACGAGCATCCAAATCCATCATCCATGATTTATCCAAAACTATTTTCGTTAATTCTTCTGCAATTTTATTTATGGTTTTTATTCTTATTACACATATTTTCACCATTACTTCAGCGCTGGTTAATTCATCATAGTAACATCCCCAATCAACATCATCTTGTGTTCTAACAATATTTTTATTATTCATATAAATCAGCCCTTATTCTTTGAAATAATGAATAACTGTCTAACTGAAAAAAATATTATTCTGAAAGAAAGAATTAATTTTGATTTGATTAATCTACAACGATTAGAGGTAAGTAACAATGCTGTTTAAATAAACAGCACTTCACTCAAAAGACTTATTCATAACAGTTATAGATGTATACTCTATTGCTTGTTGAGCCTTAATTTACAAGCTTCCTTCACCCACTTACTAAAATTCCCTTTCCCCGCGGCCTTCTCAATCTTTTCTAAAAGCTCATCCTCAAACCGAATGTTCTTCATCGTGCTCTTAGTGCGGTCAAAATTTGGTTTCTTTTTTTCTTGCATGGTAGGTACCACTTCGGTTAATTTATCTGCATGTGGTACCTACCACATGGATTTAGAATTCTGACAACGCCCAGCAGTGTTGGAGCACTAAAGGGCGTCTAACCTCACCAACTATCAAGGAGTTGATTATTGCTGATTCGCATTCTACCTCAGACACCGACCAATCCGGAACCGAGCGTTCGTTAATTGTGGGATACCGCCCGAATGTTTTCGACAAATCCACGCCGAAAATCATTCTTTCCGGCAAGTGGCTGCGCGCAGCGGGCTTTGATACCGGACAGCAGGTCACGGTAAAGGTCATGAAAGGGTGCATCGTTCAGGTGGCGTATAACGAGCAGGAGCAGAGGTTGCAGGATGATTATAAACGGACGAAAGCAAAGCTTATTGAGATAGAGAACGCGCTTGCAGCGATCCAAATTCCGCATGCTGGAAAGCGCCTCGCAAAATCAAATACAAACGTCCTAGCTTAGCGGCTGTTTCTGGCATACTACAAGTGAGTTGGGTTAATCTTTAAAAAGAGGGAGGCGACATATGAGATGTCTCCCTACATGAAATCCTCTTTTTATTTTTCAATAAGCTTTAGCACATTCTTTCTATCTATTGATAGATAGAAAATATTCATTGCACTAATTGTTAATGTTTTATCGAATTTATTGTTGGAGGCTTTGCAAGTCCAGTCACATTTTAATTTCGCTTCGTATATTAAGATTTTAGTGAGACCAACATCGACGGATAATTTTTATTTTGAACAAGGCACCATATAAAAAGAAGAAGTAAAAATCATGAGAATATTTGAGATGGCCATTCTAAAAGTGGACTATAATGAATAGTATTAAGCTCTGGTTAAAAGAACAAGTTCTCTTCATTCTTCGAGGCTTAGTGCCATTACTATGTGTCATTATTTTTGCCTTGTTTGCCGTAACATGGCTACCAGAAAAAACCGCAATGAATTTAATATGGATTTTTATTACAATCGTAGGCTTCTACATTCTTTTATCAAAAAGACCATAACTGCTCTTTACAATTATTAAGTTCAGTACGCTAACTAACTCATTTAGACCCCTCCCTATAGGGAGAGGGGTCCATCTTAACTACGGCATCACTGAGGCACCTTATTCCAGTGATCCTCATATTTAATGTGTCCCTCCAGATAAAACCACTCGATACCGCGATAACGGATCCCGATGCTTTCCATCATATTGTGGCCAGGCGCCCCTGGAACCCAGGTATGGGCAGCATCGACGGACATAATCACGATACTATCCAACGTTATGCGGTAAACCTCGAATTCCAATCCTGCTTCGTTCACATCGTAGTAATGGATAACCGCTTTCTGTAGCCTTTTGCTTTGACATAAGGCATCAGCAAAGTAAGGGGACGTTTTGTCGATCTGCTTATGGATTGTGAATGCCCCATGTTCTCTGGCCCCCATAAGATTGCCTGTGCTGGCGCTGCAAACCTGATGTATGTGGTAATTGCTGTTAAGGATCTCAATCGCGCCTTCTCTGCCCGAAACGTTGCAGCTGCCTTTGATCGGGTTTCCATTTTCATCATAAAGAAACATATATGCGGGTAATGACATTGATTTTCCTCTCAATGATAATTTATGACTCTGCCATCATTATCTTTAAAAAATGGATAATAATAATTTCGCTCATTCAAGGTATAAGAGATTTCATAGGCATAGCCAGCTGGCAAGGCAATATCAATACAACTATCAGGATATGAACGGTTTTCAAATTCAGCGGTAGCAAGCTCTTTATATTCGCCGTGTTGCACAGACGAAACAGAATATCCATTCATTATCTCTTTTTCGTCAACACTAAAACAAATATGATTTCCATTTATCATGACCGCTCGCTGCTCAGGAATATTAAGATTTTCACCAGGACAACCGGTCAGCATTGAGATAATCGGAATGACTAGAATTTTTAGTTTCACTGTGGAAAGTCCCCTAAAATAGCTTCATACCGCCTGAGGAGATCCTGCTTTTCTTCCGATGGGTCGTAATCAATGAGTTTATGCAGGTTGCTGCGGGGATCAAATCCATAGGTATTAAGCAGCCAGAAATCACTGACGATAGAGGCTTGTTGCTCGAGACCGTAATCGAGCAAATGATCTTTATCTAAATGGTAGGAATAGTCGACAGCCCAGGAGAAAGCTCCACGAAGGCGTACCATCATACCGTGCTGATGCTGCCAGACATGCATCATTTCATGCAGAAAAAGATGTGCTCCGACGATACGAGACATTCTTTGATGGGACATGGAAAAGTCGTTTTCATACGTGCCTTCCATAAAGTAAATCTCACCATTTGGCGTCATTGCGGTTCTGAAGTTCTGTATATTGAAGGGCAAATAACTTCCCCGATGAATCCACACTTCATTATAACGAATACTTAAACCATAAAGCGTTTTGGCAAGATTGATTTCACCGAGTGTTAGCAGTCGTACTCCGCCAATTTTTATTCCATCACTCATCTGCACTCTCCTTTTACGAGAGCAATATTAATATCACCGTAACTTAATACAATTATTTTTTTAATGAATGATAAGGGTGTAATTATATTCCTCAGAAATTACGGTAACGTTTTAAATTATCTACTGATTATTTATACTCACCCAACCGCATATGCAGCAACGGAAACGGATTCCCCTGCCCGTCCAGTTCCGAGCGTCCGACCTGCTCAAACCCCATATGGCGATAAAACGCGACGCCCTGCGGGTTCTGCTCATTCACGTCCACCTCGTTCGCGCCGAACTCTGCGATGGCGTATTGCAGCAGTAGTTTCCCGACGCCCTTCCCACGGCTCGCGTCGTCCACAAACAGCATTTCAATGCGGTTTTCATCCACGCCTAAAAAGCCGTGAATAACGCCTGCGTCATCGCGAGCTAACACGACCTTGAGGTTAGGCAGATAGGCGTTGAGCAATAGCGGGCGCAGCGCCGCAATATCGCTTTCCTGTAAAAAGTGATGGGTGGCGCGAACGGAGGATTCCCAGATCGCGACCAGACGTTCGAAGTGTGTGGGGAGTGCGGTTTCTATTTTCATGGGGGGATCATGTGCGGTTTAGGACGTTAATTCAAGTAACTCCGTGCGCCCTGTTCCCACCTCACCCTAACCCTCTCCCTCAGGGAGAGGGAACAGATCGAGCTAAACCCTAATCTCCATCACCGCATACACCCCGTCCTTCGGCACCACCACGGTGACGTTTTCCACCGGTACGCCCGCCGCGAGGTGGATATCCTGCAGCTGCTGTAACGACCTCGGGTAAATATCCTCCCAGCCGATACCCCGCAGCACAAAGTCAATTTGCGGGCTGCTGGTGAGCATGTTCGACACAATCACCGCCCCGCCGGGTTTGACCAGCCGCAGGGCGCGCTGGAGAAAAATCACCGCATCGGTATCGTTGAAGTATTCGAAGATCCCCAGCGCGTCGACCAGTTCGGCCTGATGCTCGCCCAGCTCAAGCAGCAGGTCCTCGTTACGCACCAGCGTATGGAGCAGGTTGCGCCTGAGCAGCGTCAGCTGTTCACCCACCACAATCCCTTCCTGCGCCGCCATGGTTTCGGCCCAGCTGAGCGCCACCGGGTCTTTGTCTACCAGCGTGAGATAGACCTGCTGGCCGTCGAGCCTGGCTTCGCGCAGCGCCTCCAGCACCGGGATGGCGGCGCCGCTCGCGAGGCTGACCCAGTTATTTTCACTTTCGTTGTGAATGTACTTCTCCACCAGCGCGGCCAGCACGCGGGCGCGGGAGCGCACGCCGATGGCATCATTGGCGTGGATAAACCACTGGCGGCTGTCGCTGTCCATTTTTGTGCCGTCGGGCAGGCGGTCTTCCAGCGGGTTTTGCACCACAAACAGCGCCAGCGCGGAGGGCACCAGCCGGGTGCGCCACGCGGTGAGCGCCGGGCGGTTGCGAAAGGCCTGTTCGGAATAACGGTTCTGCGGGACAAGCACCGCCTGGCCGCCCTCTTCCCACTCAACAAACGGAGGGCGGAGTGCCGGATCGGCTTTCAGTGCCCGATCGAGGGCATTTATCTCCCGGACGGCATCGCCTTTCATCGGCCACCGATCGCTGACGTCGGGGAAGGACGCACTGAAAATCGTCATATTTTCCGGTGCATCGCCGCGAAAAGGCTGCCAGTTCATGTCGTCTTCCCTCCGTTAGGCTTTTAACGGAAGTCTATCCAGGCGGGCCAGTAATACCCTACGAAGAAAGCACGATCTTCATTGCTTCACCCACACCAATTGATCGGTTCGGAAGCCCAGACCGCGCGCGGTATTCAGGTAATCCTGCTTCACCGCATCCGGGATGGTTGGCGTGCGCGACAGGATCCACAGGTAGTCGCGGTTCGGGCCGCTGACCAGCGCGTACTGATACTTATCGTCGAGTTTGATCACGTTATACCCGCCGTAGAACGGGCCGAAGAACGACACCTTCAGCGCAGCCGTGGTAGGTTCGCCGGTAAAGTAGGCTTTACCCTCGCTCTCGTTCCACTTGTTCTTCACCGGGTCGTAGCCGCGGTTAAGCACGCTGATCCCGCCGTCGCTGCGCTTGCCGTAGGTGGCGGTAACCTGCTCCAGGCCGCGTTCAAAGCGGTTTTCCAGGCGGGCGACTTCGTACCATTTGCCGAGATAGCGGCTGGCGTCAAAACCAGAAATCGGCTGCACGCCCTTCGGCGGCGTGGGGGATTTACAGGCGACCAGCGTCAGGGCAATGGCAACACCGGTCACAACAGGCCATAGCTTCATGAGAATTCCTTTCATTTGCACGATTGGAAATTAAGTGTAGTGCACCGCGGCGGCGCTTCATCCCGTCCGCGAAAATTCGTAGTATATTGAGAGTATTCCTCAACTCTGGACACGGACATGGCTTACTCCATCGGCGAATTCGCCAGACTCAGCGGGATCACCGCCACTACGCTGCGGGCCTGGCAGCGGCGCTACGGCTTACTCAAGCCTCAGCGCACGGAGGGCGGCCACCGCCAGTACAGCGATGAGGACGTCCAGCAGGCGCTAAAAATCCTCGACTGGGTAAAAAAAGGCGTCCCGATTGGTCAGGTCAAACCGCTGCTGGAGCGACCCACGTCGCGCCTGACCAACAACTGGCTCACGCTGCAGCAGAGCATGTTACAGCGCCTGCAGGACGGCAAAATCGAGTCCCTGCGCCAGATGATTTACGATGCCGGTCGCGAGTACCCCAGACCAGAACTGGTTGCGAACGTGCTGCGCCCGCTGCGCAGTCAGATATCGGCAAACGTCGCCGCCGCCATGACCCTGCGCGAGATCCTCGACGGCATCATCATCGCCTACACCTCGTTTTGCCTGGAAGGCGATAAAAAAGCGCCGGGCGACAACATCCTGCTCAGCGGCTGGTACCTGAATGACCCGTGCGAAGTCTGGCTCGAAGCCTTAACACGCACCGGACAAGGTCACCGTATTGATATTTTACCCACGCCGCCCGCCACGCTGGCTCCGGAGATTTTCCCGGACCGCCACTGGCTTCTGGTCACGCGCGGTAAACTCACCGCCGCGCGCAAAAAGCAGGTGGAACAGTGGCAGCAGCAGGTATCGCTTGAAGTGATTATGCTCTAATCATTTTCTCCTGCGGGAATGTTCACGAAAAGTTGAATATTTTCCCGCGCCACAAATGCTAACGTTTTCCTGTGACTGACAACTCCACAGGAAAACACAATGAAAAAAACTGCCTCTCTGCTGATGCTGACCACCCTGGCCTTTGCCCCAGCCGCCTTTAGCGCCCCTGCCGGCACGCTGAGCGTACACATTCTCGACCAGCAAACCGGGATGCCGCCGTCGGACGTCACCGTCACGCTGGAAAAACAGCAGCAGGACAAATGGACCCCAATTGCCAGCGGCAAAACCGACCATGACGGCCGCATCAAATCGCTTTATCCGCAGGATCAGGATATGCAGCCCGGCGTCTATAAAGTGACGTTTAAAACCGCCGATTACTTCCACGGGAAGAAGCTGGATTCCTTCTTCCCGGAGATCCCGGTGCTGTTCACCGTCACCCGCACCAACGAAAAGCTGCACATCCCTCTCTTGCTGAGCCAGTACGGTTATTCAACTTACAAGGGCAGTTAAGTCGCATTGATTTTAAAGGGAAATAAAAAATAATTCCGCTAATACTTGGACAAATTAGCCATGTTGTGTAAGTTTTAAAAGAGAAGAACGGGAGGACCACACCATGACAACGAAACCTGTGCTCGGTATTAGCGGATGTTTGACCGGGTCTGCCGTTCGCTTCGACGGCGGCCACAAGCGTATGGGCTTTGTCATGGATGAACTGGCCCAGTGGGTGAGCTTCAGGCCCGTTTGCCCGGAAATGGCGATTGGCCTGCCGACGCCACGCCCGGCCATACGCCTGACGCTGGCGGACAGCGGCGAAACGCAGCTGCGCTTCAGCAAGCCGCCTCATGATGACATTACGCAGAAAATGGCCGACTTTACGGTGGACTATCTGCCAAAAATCGGCGATCTGTCGGGATTTATCGTCTGTGCGAAATCGCCAAGCTGCGGCATGGAACGCGTGCGGCTGTATGATGAAAACGGCAACCGGGGCCGCAAGGAGGGTGTCGGGCTGTTCACCGCTGCCCTTCTTGAAACCTATCCGTGGCTGCCCGTGGAGGAAGACGGTCGGCTGCATGACCCAGTGCTGCGGGAAAACTTTATCGAACGGGTATTTGCCCTGCACGAGCTGAACACGCTGCGCGCTAAAGGTCTGACGCGCCGTGGGCTGCTGGATTTCCACAGCCGCTATAAATTGCAGCTGCTGGCGCACCATCAGGCGGGCTACCGCGAGATCGGCCCGTTCGTTGCGTCGCTGCACGAGTGGGAAGATCTGGACGCCTTCTTCGTGGCGTACCGCGAAAAGCTGATGGCGATCCTGAAAAAACCCGCCTCGCGGAAAAACCACACCAACGTGCTGATGCATATTCAGGGCTATTTCCGTAACCAGCTGAACAGCCGCCAGCGCGTCGAACTGCGCGATGTGATCCTGCACTATCGCGACGGGCTGCTGCCCATCCTCGCGCCGCTGACGCTGCTGAAACACTACATGGCCGAATACCCTGACCGGTATCTGATGACGCAAAACTACTTTGATCCCTATCCTGATGATTTGGGTCTGCGTCTGGCAGTAACCTGATGATAAAAATGCGAAGGCCCAATTGACCCATAGAGGCCCAAAGCAGTACCCCGTTTAGACGACATCCTCACTGTCGTCTCTTTTTTGCATTCCACACAAAAGACTGTAATTATATACAGGATTGTTACGCAAAAAAGGGACTGCCTGTGATCACCACCCTGCACATTCAAAACTACCGCTCGATTCGCGAAATGTCGCTGGAGCTGGAACAGCTCAACATCGTCTTTGGCCCAAACGGCACCGGAAAATCCAATATCTATAAGGCGATCCACCTGATGCACAGCGCCGCGCAGGGGCAGTTTTCGCAGGCACTGGCGAACGAGGGTGGGATTTTAAAAGTGTTCTGGGCAGGCAAAACCCGCAGCGACCAGCTGCGGCGGATGAATTTGGCCGTTGAAACAGAAACCTACGAATACGAGCTGCAGGTAGGCTTTGTCGAAAAACTGCCTTACCCCTCACAGTTTCAACTCGATCCGGTGATCAAAGAAGAGTCCATCTGGCTGAGCGGCCAGCACCGTCGGCCTTCGTCACAGCTGATGAAGCGTAAAAATCAGGCCGTATTTCTGAACAACGTGCATCACGAAAAAGTCACCCACAGCGGCACGCTGTATGAGAATGAATCGGTGTTCGGCCAGCTTGGCGAGCCGCATCTTTACCCGGAAGTGTCGCAGATGCGCGAGTCGCTGCGTAACTGGCGCTTTTACCATGAGTTTTCTGTATCAATCGGCTCGGCCATGCGCGCGCCTCAGGTTGGTTTCCGCTCCCCGGTGCTGGCGAGCGACGGCGCAAACCTGGCGGCGGCGTTTCAGACCATCGTCGAAATTGGCGACGAACTGCTGCTGAAGCGCATTCTCGACCAGGCCTTCCCCGGCTGCGTGTTTTACAGCGACAACACCGGCGGACGTTTTCGCATGATGATGCAGCGCGAGGGGCTGAGCAGACCGCTGGAACCGGCGGAGTTCTCCGACGGCACTCTGCGTTTTCTGTGCCTGGCGGTAGCCTTGCTCAGCCCGCGCCCACCGGCGTTTATCGCGTTGAACGAACCGGAAAACAGCCTGCATCCGCAGATGCTGCCCGCGCTGGCGAGCCTGATTGCCGAGGCCAGTCGCTACTCGCAGATTTGGCTGACCAGCCACTCGCCGGAGCTGGCGAATTTAATTGAGAAACATCGTTCGTTTTCACTGTATCAGCTGTCGATGGTGGAGGGGGAGACGCGGGTGGAGAGGCTGGGGTAAGCCGCATTCTCTTCCTTTGAAGCCCAATAAAATGAAATTTTCATTTTTTCTCTTTCACCTGCAGGGACTGCCCCCCTCCAATGATGAACCCTCCGCCTACAGAGATTTTGAGCGCAGTAATCAAGTCGCTCCACTTGAAATCAAAATCATTAAGGAAGAGATAGGAGGCCGCTGCAATTAGCAGACGGCCACCAGCCATGGTGATAAAGAGGCCTGATACCCAGAGTAATACCAGTAACAGGAAAAGTTTTAATCGAGGATTAATCATCATTTCTATAACTACCACAATCGCTTTCGTGATATTGATATTTCGTTTGGCAGTACGTCGAGATTGAGACTCTCTCTTTATCCCTATTTCGCTTCAACGTATCATTCCGATAAAGAACCCCAGATACCCGGCCCGACTTAACCATAAAAAGGGGCTAGTGAGGCTGGACAACCTAATACTTGTCAATTCTCTCATGGGTGCAAGCCCATCATTTTTGATAACGACATTTTTTGCGCAATAGCGACAGTGCATAATTAGAAAGAAAATCCCGGCAATCCCGAGACCAAAATAGCTTTCTCGACTCCCCCAAAAATGTGCGCTTAATTTTAAATAAGTTAATCCCCATACGCTTAGTAAAAAGACGATAAACGAACATGCTGCGATATTCATGTCTCGCTTACTGCCCAGCCCAAAAAAGAGCGCATCAAAGAAAATCATAGAGGTAAAAGGTGACTGGACGCTTCTTCCCGTCACTTTACTAAAGCGAAGAAACACGACCGTTCCAACTACAAAAGCGAAAAATGCAATTCCTAATAATACATAAATCATTTCATGAGTCCTTTTTGCCGCCTCATTCAATATACCTATCTGTTCTTCGACAGGTAAGAAAGTATCTTATCGGCATCAGGTTTGTTTGGTTGAGACTTCGTACGCCACACATTTTCTTCTTCCGCTATGTGCTCTCCTGTATCAGGCTCCTCACCCTGCTTAGTATCGGCTGGGGTAGCTCAATCTCTTCATACCCAACTTACCTGGGTGGGTCTTCGGATCGGTTCTTTTCCTTCGCCATAATGCACTGTATTCCTCCAATGAGGATCCCACCACTAATGGCAAGGGTAATAGCTTCAACAAGATCGCTGATTGGAAAATCAAATTGTCCAATGAAAAAGAAGCTGACCAGGGCAATCAACAAACGTCCAAATAAAAGCGTGGCAAATATTCCTGCTATCCAAACAGCGGCCAGTAATAAGAATAATTTTACCTTTGTAGTAATCATTATTTTCCTCTATCTGAATGCGGCAAACTGGTGAAGGACTGTAACCACTAGTTTCTGTAGGTTCCTGAATACTCGAATTTCTTAACCTGTCGTTATGACAGAACTTGCACGCTAGTTCTGCAGACGAAACGTCTTCCGCCACTCCGCCGGGCTGACCCCAAAACGCGCTTTAAACTGCTGTCGCCAGGTGACAGCAGAGTTAAACCCCACCAGCTCGGCCACGCGCTCAATCGGCATATTGCCGGCTTCAAGCAGGATCTGGCTGCGCCGCAGGCGCTCGGCGGTAAGCCAGTCGGCAACGCTCATCCCCGTGGCTTTAACAAAATGACGCGTCAGCGTGCGCCGGCTCATCGAGACGACTTCCGCCAGCGAGTCCAGATTATGCGGTTCGGTGATGTGCTGCTGGAGATAGTCAATCAGAAAGTTAATCCGCGCGTCGCGGGTATCCTTTGGCACTGGCTGGGCAATGAACTGCGCCTGACCGCCCTCGCGGTGCGGCGGCACAATCATCCGCCGGGCAATCTGGTTGGCGACGACGCTGCCAAACCGCTGGCGAATGATATACAGGCAGCAGTCCAGCGCGGCGGCCGTGCCTGCGGAAGTGATGATATTGCCGTCATCCACGTAGAGGGCGTTGATATCCAGCCGGACGTTTGGGAAGAGCGACTGAAACTGGCGCTCGAACTCCCAGTGGGTGGCCGCACGTTTGCCGTCGAGGATGCCCGCATAGGCCAGCACAAACGACCCAAGACACAGCCCGACGATTTCCGCCCCGTTGTCTCTTGCCTGTACCAGGCTGTCGAGCAGCGACTGAGGCGGGCGTTCAAGGACGTGCTGCCAGTATGGAACGACGACTATATCGGCCTGACCAATGGCGGTGTAATCCTGCGTGGCATTGAGGGCGAACCCGTCTTTTGAGGTGAGAAAACCCGGCGTTTCGGCGCAGATCGTGACATTAAAGCGCTTTTCGCCCGATACCGTATCGCCAAACAAAATGCAGGGAACGGAGTAGTGGAATGGGCTAAACCCGTCCACCGCGACAATGGCAACATGTAATAGTGACATCACTCTCTCCTTCCCTTTGTGGTGCTCAGAATATAACGCTTTCACCATCCTGGGGAATGCTCAACGCATCGCTAAACTGGTTGGCTTCGGCGTATTCACGCAGCGCGCTGCGGGTCAGCAGACAGTGGTTGATGGCCTCCATATGGGTCGCCACAATCTGCGCCTCAGGCAACAGAAAATGCACGTTCAGCACATCCTGCTCGCCCATGATAATGGGGCCAAAACCAATCACATGCGCGTAGCCGGCGTTCAGTACCACCACATCCGGCTGATGCTTTTGCATGTCGGCCGCCACCTCTTCACGCCAGATGGTATCCCCGGCGAGATAAAGCGTCTTTTCGTCAGGATGACGGAAGACGACGCCGCAGGCCTCGCCCAGGCGCTCCGCCAGGTCCGGCACGGCATAAGCGCGGTCAGTACCGTGCTGGCCGCCGTGGGTTTTCACGATGCTTACGTCATCAAATGCGGTCTCTTCGGTCATCACCGTCAGGTGGGTAAATCCCTGACTGCGCAGCAGCGCGGCGTCGCTGTCGTTTTGTACGTAGATCGGCTTGTCTTTGGCGATCAGCGCAATGGCGGTTTGATCCCAGTGATCGTCGTGCGTGTGGGTGACAATCACCGCGTCGGCATCGAGCAGCGTAGTAACCTCAACAGGTAGGTCAACGGTCGGGTTACGTATATCCGCACGTGCCGTACCGGGGAACCCCGGATAAGCACCTTTCGGCGCGAGCATGGGATCAACTAAAAAACGTTTTCCCGCGTAGGTAATCAGCTGAGTGGCATTGCGAATCTGAGTAATGTTCATGGGCTATCCTCCGGTGGGTGTGATAAGGAGAATAGCCCGCGACCACGCGTTACGATGTGGGTTAAAGGGCGATCATCGATGGAATTGGGCCAAACTTACCAGCCTGGCACCGCGCCGCCGTTGAAAATCGTTTCGGCCGCTTTTGCCACCTCAGGCGACTGATACGACTGTATGAATTCCTTCACGTTTTCCGCATCTTTCTTGTCCTCACGCGTCACGACAATGTTCACATACGGCGAATTTTTATCTTCAATGAAGACGCTGTCATGAACCGGCGACAGGCCGGTTTGCTGGAGGTAGGTGGTACTAATAATGGCGACATCCACCTTCGGATCATCCAGCACGCGCGGCAGCTGCGCGCCTTCAAGCTCCATAATCTTCAGATTTTTAGGGTTGGCGGTGATATCCAGCGCCGTCGGCAGCAGGCCAACGTCCGGCTTCAGGGCAATCAGCTTCTCTTTTTGCAGCAGCAGCAGCGCGCGACCGAGGTTGGTTGGGTCGTTTGGAATGGCAATAGTTGCGCCGTCTTTCAGTTCATTCACCGATTTGATCTTGCGGGAATAGCCAGCCATCGGGAAGACGAAGGTGTTTGCAACGGCCACCAGCTTGTAGCCGTGCGCCTTGTTATCTTCTGCGAGGAACGGGCGGTGCTGGAAGACGTTGGCATCCAGCTCCCCCTGGTTAGTGGCGTCGTTGGGCAGCAGCGATCCGCTAAAGCCCACCAGCTCCACGTCCAGACCGTATTTCTCTTTTGCCACCTTTTTACCGACCTCCGCCACGTCCTGCTCGGCACCGTTAATCACGCCGACCTTAATGTGTTTGGCATCATTGCTGTTTTGGTCACAGCCCGCGAGCAGCAGGCCAGTCAGGAGAAGCGCACCCAGTCGAAGTTTCACGAGACAGTTCCTTTTGTTAAACGTTTTGAAGACTATATCGACAACGCGACGACGCGCTAAAAAACGAAAAGGAATCAATAAGAAGGATAAGTTATATGCGGCCTATTGCCGGGTGGCGCTGCGCTTACCCGGCCTACGCGCGCAGGTGTTGTAGGCCCGGTAAGCAAAGCGCCACCGGGCGATGGGCATCACGCCTGCCGACGCAGCGGCGCTTCCCGTAAAAACCACGACAGCGCAAACGCCAGCACCATAATCCCTGCCGCCAGCAGGAACACCGCGTGAATGGCCGAGCCGAACGCATCAAGGTAGTCCAGCCTCAGAGCGTCAGGCAGATGATGGATGGCGGTCGGGTTCAGCTCGCGCGGCAGTTCTGCGCCTTCCGGAAGGC
Organism: Enterobacter sp. RIT637; assembly: GCF_019718755.1. Classification (NCBI taxonomy): domain Bacteria; kingdom Pseudomonadati; phylum Pseudomonadota; class Gammaproteobacteria; order Enterobacterales; family Enterobacteriaceae; genus Enterobacter; species Enterobacter sp. RIT637. The sequence goes on along the minus strand of NZ_JAIHAZ010000012.1, from coordinate 35,238 downwards.
TGGCCATCAGCCCCGATTGCAGAATATTTGTGAATACCGCGCCAAACAGCGCGACGCCGATCGCCCCACCGATGGAGCGGAACAGCGTAACGCCCGACGTCGCTACACCGTATTGATCCGCCGACACGCTGTTTTGCACCGCCAGCACCAACACCTGCATCACCAGGCCCAGCCCCATCCCCAGCACGCTGGTGAACAGATAAAGCTGCCAGGTTGGCGAGGTGATTGAAATGCGCGTCAGTAAAAACATCCCCACCACGCCGAGCAGCGTGCCGAGGATCGGGAACAGGCGATATTTCCCGGTACGGCTGATGATCCGCCCGCTGATAATGGAGGTCAGCAGCAGCCCGCCCATAAGCGGAATGAGCTGCAGGCCTGCCTGCGTTGGCGTAGCGTCTTTCACCACCTGCAAATAAAGCGGCAGGAAGGTGACCGAGCCAAACAGCGACATACCGATGATAAAGCCAATCAGGCTACAGAGCAGGAAGCTGCGGTCGCGGAACAGCGACAGCGGAATAATCGGCTCCCACGCCAGCCGCTCCTCATAGATAAACCCGGCGATCCCCGTCAGGCCAAAGGCCAGAATGCACCACAGCTGCGGGTCGCTCCACGGGCGAACGGTGCCCCCTTCGGTGGTAAACAGGATGATGCACAGCAGCGCCATGCTGAGGTAAATCGCCCCCAGATAGTCAATCTCATGTTTGCTGCGCCGCGCGCTGCCGTGGAATACCGCGCCAATCACCAGCAGCGCAAACAGCCCCAGCGGCAGGTTGATGTAGAAAATCCAGCGCCAGGAGGCGTGCTGAACGATAAACCCGCCGATCAGCGGCCCGATGACCGTCGCCAGCCCAAACACGCCACCAAACAGCCCCTGATAGCGCCCGCGATCGGCAGGCGGGATCACGTCCGCCACAGCGGCCATGCTGATCACCATCAGGCCGCCGCCGCCCAGCCCCTGCAGGGCGCGCATCAGCACCAGTTGGGTCATGTTCTGCGCCAGCCCGCACAGCGCGGAGCCCGCAAGGAACAACACAATGGCGATTTGCAGGACGATTTTGCGGCCAAACAGATCGCCGAATTTACCGTACAGCGGCACCACGATGGTGGAGCTGAGTATGTACGCCGTCACTACCCAGGAGAGCTTATCCAGGCCGCCCAGCTCACCGACAATGGTTGGCAGCGCGGTAGAGACGATGGTTTGATCAAGCGCAGAAAGCAGCATCACCAGCAGCAGCGCGCTGAACAGCAGCTTAATCGACGGCGCTTTTTGCGCGGGTTGAGTCATTACGTCGGATTCCATAAGAGATCGCTTGAAATTAATTAATTGCATAATTAATATTTGTGGAAGTAATGAATAAGATCAAGAGGCACCGTGGTCATGCCAGCATTAAAAGACAATTCTGAACCGCGCCGCCCCGGCCGCCCTCGCGGGGGTAAACGCGTCACCGCCAGCCGCGAACAGCTGCTGGATATCGCCCTGAACCTCTTTTCCCGTCAGGGGATCGCCAACACGTCACTCAACGCCATTGCCAAAGAAGCGGGCGTCACGCCCGCGATGCTGCACTATTACTTCAACTCCCGTGAGCAACTGTTGGATGCGATGATTGAGGAGCGTTTTCTGCCGTTACGCGAGCGGATCGGGACGATTTTCGCCGATAACCGGAATTCGCCGGTGAACGCCCTGACGGAAATGGTTAAGGTGCTGGCCGAACTGGCGGAACAGTATCACTGGTTTGCACCGCTGTGGATGCAGGAGGTGATTGGCGAAATGCCGGTACTGCGCACTCATCTTCAGGCGCGGTTTGGTGACGAGAAGTATCAGGCGACGCTTGCCACCATCAAAGGCTGGCAGCAGGAAGGGAAGCTGAATCAGGCGCTGGCACCGGAGCTGCTGTTTACCACCTTGCTGAGCCTGGTGCTGGTGCCGTTTTCACGCATGCGCAATGACGAGAGGCTAAAATCCCTCTCGCCGGAGATTATTGTCCGTCATGCGCTTGCCGTAATCGGCACCGGGATCGGCGGTTAAAGCGCCTTTGCCAGATAGTGGCGCTGCATGCCCGCATGGGGATAATCCTGCAAAGACATCTGCAGCCGGTAGCCCTGTTTTTCATAGAACGGGCGCGCCTGGAAGCTGACGGTATCGACCAGCGCGTGCTTGCAGCCCTGGCGTCGGGCTTCATCTTCTGCCGTTTTGATGAGCTTGCTGCCCACGCCGGAGCCGCGCAGGGATTCGCTGACCCAGAGATAATCTATATTCAACCATTCTCCTTTACGCGCCCCGATTAACCCGCCCAGCATTACGCCATTATCGTCACGTACGTAAACGCCAATGTCGCCACTAAAGTTCGCCATATCTAAAAACTGCCCGTTATAGGCTCTTAACCCTACAAATAACTCTTCTTTCTCTTCAGGTGTGACTTTTTTAGTGATGCTCAACTGCATATTGCTCTCCTTATTTTCAGCGCAATTTGAATATCTCACAGCTTAACCTTCATAAAAACTCCTTATTTCCTCCATTGTTTAATCCAGGAAATATTCATTCAATATGTAAATAAAAAAAGCCTTTCCAATACGCACCTAAAACGTATAATGAGAACGATCATTCTCACTTTTACACGGTAGCCGACGATGAGCACAAAGCTGGAAGAACGACAAAAACTGCGCCAGGACGAGATCATCACCGCCGCGCGCCGCTGCTTTCGCGCCAGCGGGTTTCACGCCGCCAGCATGTCGCAGATTGCCAGCGAGGCGAAGCTCAGCGTCGGACAAATTTACCGTTATTTCAGTAACAAAGACGCGATTATCGAAGAGATGATCCGCCGCATCATCGACTCGCGCATCGAGGAGATGCAGGGCAAAACGCTGGTTGAAGGGATGCCGCAGGCCCTCGCCTGGCGGCAAACGCTCAACGAGGATGACGATGCCCTGATGCTGGAAATGTCCGCCGAGGCCACGCGTAATCCTCAGGTTGCCGCCATGCTGATCGAAGCCGAATCGCGCATGTTCGCCAACGCCTGCGCGCACCTGAAAAAGCAGTTTCCGCACCTGAGCGATGAGCATATTCGCTGCTGTGTGGAGATTACCGCCGTGATGATCGAAGGAACGATTTACCGTCGACTCGCGCCGTTAAAAGTACCGTCAGAACAATTAGAACCTCTTTATCAGGATATTTTAAATATGCTTTTCACTGCGAAGTAATCGCATATGAATAATTAGCGGGAATAAGTAATTCCCCTTTTTTACATTTCTGGCTCAGCCAGAGATGCGGTATCGCTGTGCCTTTAACTAGCCCTCCTCCCTGTTAAGCGATTAACAGGGCAGGCATCGTTCACCCTGGAAAAAGATTATGAAAACCATAACAACCTCCATCGCGGCATTACTCCTCCTGACAGGGTGCGATAATGCGCAAACATCTGCTCCCCAGCGTCCTCTTCCGGAAGTGGGGATTGTCACGCTCATGAGCCAGCCGGTGTCCGTCGTCAGCGAGCTGACGGGCCGCACCACCGCCGCCATGAGCGCCGAAGTGCGCCCGCAGGTAGGCGGCATTATCCAGAAGCGCCTGTTCACCGAAGGCGATACGGTCAAGGCCGGGCAGGCACTGTATCAAATCGACCCTTCCAGCTACCGCGCCGCCTACGATGAAGCCGCCGCCGCGCTGAAGCAGGCGCAGGCGCTGGTGCAGGCCGACTGCCAGAAGGCCCAGCGCTATGCGCAGCTGGTAAAAGACGACGGCGTGTCGCGTCAGGACGCAGAGGACGCGAAGTCCACCTGCGCGCAGGACAAGGCCAGCGTCGAGTCAAAGAAGGCCGCGCAGGAGAGCGCGCGCATTAACCTCAACTGGACCACGGTGACCGCGCCGATTGCCGGACGCATCGGCATCTCCTCCGTGACCCCCGGCGCGCTGGTGACCGCCCAGCAGGATACCGCACTCGCCACCGTTCGCGGCCTGGACAGCATGTACGTCGATCTCACGCGTTCCAGCGCCGATCTGCTGCGTTTACGCAAGCAAACCCTCGCCACCAATAGCGATACGCTAAGCGTGTCGTTAATCCTCGAAGACGGCAGCACCTACAGCGAGAAAGGCCGCCTGGCGTTAACCGAAGTGGCGGTGGATGAATCAACCGGCTCCGTCACGCTGCGCGCCGTCTTCCCGAACCCGCATCATCAGCTCCTGCCGGGTATGTTCGTTCGCGCCAGGGTGGATGAAGGCATCATGAACGACGCGATCCTGGCTCCTCAGCAGGGCATCACCCGCGATGCCAAAGGCACCGCCACCGCGCTGGTGGTCAATGCCAGCAACAAGGTCGAGCAGCGCCAGCTGGAGACGGGCGACACCTACGGCGACAAATGGCTGGTGCTGAGCGGCCTGAAGGCGGGCGATAAGCTGATTGTGGAAGGCACCGACAAAGTGACCGCCGGGCAGGAAGTGAAGGCCGAAGAGATGAAAGCCAGCGGAGGAAATGCCTGATGTTTTCACGTTTCTTCGTGCGTCGCCCGGTCTTTGCCTGGGTTATCGCCATTCTTATCATGCTCGCCGGGATGCTGGCGATCCGCTCGCTGCCGGTGGCGCAGTACCCGGACGTCGCCCCGCCGTCGATCAAAATCTCCGCCACCTACACCGGCGCCTCCGCGCAGACGCTGGAAAACAGCGTGACGCAGGTGATCGAGCAGCAGCTCACCGGGCTGGATAACCTGCTCTATTTCACCTCCACCAGCAGCTCGGACGGATCGGTGAGCATCAACGTCACCTTCGAGCAAGGAACCGACCCGGACACCGCGCAGGTGCAGGTGCAGAATAAGGTTCAGCAGGCGGAATCGCGCCTGCCAACCGAGGTGCAGCAGTCCGGCATTACCGTCGAGAAATCCCAGAGCAACTTCCTGCTGATCATGGGCGTGTACGATAAAACCGACACCGCCAGCAGCTCGGATATCGCCGACTGGCTGGTGAGCAATATGCAGGACCCGCTGGCGCGCGTGGAGGGCGTCGGCAGCCTGCAGGTGTTCGGTGCAGAATATGCGATGCGCATCTGGCTCGACCCGGCGAAGCTGGCGTCCTTCTCGCTGATGCCGTCCGACGTGCAAAGCGCAATTGAAGCGCAGAACGTGCAGGTTTCCGCCGGTAAAATCGGCGCGCTGCCCTCGTCGAACGCCCAGCAGCTGACCGCCACCGTGCGCGCCCAGTCTCGCCTGCAGACGGTGGATCAGTTCAAAAACATCATCGTGAAGAGCCAGTCCAACGGCGCGGTCGTGCACATCAGCGACGTCGCCCGCGTGGAGATGGGCAGCGAAGACTATACCGCCACCGCGAAGCTCAACGGCCACCCAGCGGCGGGTATGGCAGTCATGCTCTCACCGGGTGCGAACGCGCTCAACACTGCGACGGCGGTAAAAGACAAGATTGCTGAGTTCAAAAAGTCGATGCCGGAAGGCTACGACGTGGCCTACCCGAAAGACAGCACAGAGTTCATTAAGATCTCCGTTGAGGACGTGATTCAGACCCTGTTCGAAGCCATTATCCTCGTAGTGGTGGTGATGTACCTGTTCCTGCAAAACATCCGCGCGACGCTGATCCCGGCGCTGGCGGTGCCTGTCGTTCTGCTGGGCACCTTCGGTGTGCTGGCGCTGTTCGGCTACTCCATCAACACCCTGACGCTGTTTGCGATGGTGCTGGCGATTGGACTTTTGGTGGATGACGCCATCGTGGTGGTGGAAAACGTCGAGCGTATTATGCGCGACGAGGGGCTGCCCGCCCGGGAAGCCACTGAAAAATCAATGGGCGAAATCTCCGGCGCGCTGGTCGCCATTGCGCTGGTGCTCTCTGCAGTATTCCTGCCGATGGCCTTCTTCGGCGGCTCCACCGGGGTGATTTACCGTCAGTTCTCGGTCACCATTATTTCGGCGATGTTCCTCTCCGTGGTGGTGGCGTTGACCCTGACGCCCGCGCTCTGCGGCTCGATCCTGAGCCACACGACGCCGCACAAAAAGGGCTTCTTCGGCGCGTTTAACCGCTTCTACAGCAGGACCGAGCGCGGCTATCAGAACAAGGTGCTGCGCGCTCTGCGCCGTTCCGGCGGCATGCTGGTCATCTACGCCCTGCTCTGCGGCGCGATGGGCTTCGCCATGCTCAAGCTGCCGGGCAGCTTCCTGCCGACGGAAGACCAGGGCGAAATCATGGTGCAGTACACCCTGCCCGCCGGTGCGACGACGGTACGTACCGCCGAAGTCAGCCGCCAGGTGCGCGAGTGGTTCCTCACCAAAGAGAAAGCCAACACCAACGTGATCTTCACCATTGAAGGCTTCAGCTTCAGCGGCAGCGGCCAGAACGCCGGGATGGCGTTTGTCTCCCTGAAAAACTGGTCAGAGCGTAAAGGCGATGAGAATACCGCTCAGGCCATCGCCCTGCGCGCCACACAGGAGTTGAGCACCATCCGCGATGCGACCATCTTTGCCATGACGCCGCCTGCGGTGGACGGTCTGGGTCAGAGCAACGGCTTTACCTTTGAGCTGATGGCCAGCGGCGGCACCGACCGCGACGCCCTGCTGAAGCTGCGTAACCAGCTGATTGGCGAAGCCAACCAGGACAGCTCGCTGCACGCCGTGCGCGCCAACGATCTGCCGCAGATGCCGCAGCTTCAGGTGGATATCGACAACAACAAGGCCGTGTCGCTGGGGCTGTCCCTGAGCGACGTCACCGACACCCTCTCCAGCGCCTGGGGCGGGACCTACGTGAACGACTTTATCGATCGCGGCCGCGTGAAAAAGGTCTACATCCAGGGCGACAGCGACTATCGCGCCGTGCCGTCGGATCTCAACAAATGGTATGTGCGCGGCAGCGACAGCACCATGACCCCGTTCTCCGCCTTCGCCACCACCCGCTGGGAGTACGGCCCGGAAAGCCTGGTGCGCTACAACGGCTCGGCGGCGTATGAGATTCAGGGCGAAAACGCCAGCGGCGCAAGCTCCGGCACGGCGATGAGCAAAATGGAGCAGCTGGCGAATAATCTGCCGTCCGGCAGCACCTGGGCGTGGAGCGGTTTGTCGCTGCAGGAAAAACTGGCGAGCGGTCAGGCGATGAGCCTCTATGCCCTCTCCATCCTGGTCGTGTTCCTGTGCCTGGCAGCGCTGTATGAGAGCTGGTCAGTACCGATTTCGGTCATCATGGTGATCCCGCTTGGCGTGCTGGGCGCGGCCGTCGCCGCCTCCCTGCGCGGCCTCAACAACGACGTCTATTTCCAGGTAGCGCTGCTCACCACCATCGGCCTGTCGTCGAAGAACGCCATCCTGATTGTCGAGTTTGCCGAAGCCAAAGTCGCGGAAGGTTACTCACTGACCCGCGCTGCGCTGCGTGCCGCTCAGACGCGTCTGCGTCCGATCATCATGACCTCGCTGGCGTTTATCGCAGGGGTGACGCCGCTGGCCGTGGCAACCGGTGCAGGCGCCAACAGCCGCGTGGCAATTGGTACCGGCATTATCGGCGGGACGCTGGCCGCGACGCTGCTGGCGATCTTCTTCGTCCCTTTATTCTTTGTACTGGTGAAACGTCTGTTCTCCGGTAAACACGCGAACCGGAGGTCATAATGTTTCGTGTATCTATTTTAGCGTTAGCCCTGCTGAGCGCAGGCTGTGTGTCGTTAGACCCGACGTATCAACGCCCGGACGCCCCCGTCCCGGCAACCTTACCCGGCGCGCACGGTGAAGCCACGGCCGTGGTGAGCCAGTGGCAGCAGGTGATGAACGACGCGCGGCTGAAAAGCGTGGTGACGATGGCGCTGAACAGCAACCGCGACGTGCAAAAAGCGATTGCGGATATCGACGCCGCCCGCGCCCAGTACGGTGAAACGCGCTCGTCCCTGTTCCCGACGGTGGACGCCGAGCTGAGCCACACCCGCAGCCGCACGCTGGCGAGCGGCGTGACCACCAGCGACGAAGCCAACGGCGCGGTCTCCAGCTTCGAGCTGGATCTGTTTGGCCGCAACCAGAGCCTCTCCCGCGCCGCGCGTGAAACCTGGCTTGCCAGCGAATTCACTGCGCAGAATACGCGCCTGACGATGGTTAGCGAGCTGACCACGGCCTGGGTGACGCTGGCGGCGGATAACAGCAACCTGGCGCTGGCGGAATCCACGATGGAGAGCGCCGCGAACTCGCTGAAGATTGTGAAGCGCCAGCAGGACGTTGGCGTGGCGGCGGCGACGGACGTCAGTGAAGCGATGGCGGTGTACCAGCAGGCGCGCGCCAGCGTGGCGAGCTATCGGACGCTGGTGATGCAGGACAAAAACGCCCTCAATCTGCTGGCGGGCGATACGGTGCCGGAGAACCTGCTGCCCGGCACGCTGGAGAGCCTGAGCGACAACGCCATCACGCTGATCCCGGCGGGCGTCAGCTCCAGCGCGCTGCTGCGCCGCCCGGATATTCAGGAAGCCGAGCATAACCTGCTGAGCGCCAACGCCAACATCGGCGCGGCGCGCGCCAACTTCTTCCCGACCATTTCGCTGACCGCCAGCGCGGGCGTCGGCAGCGACTCACTCTCCTCCCTGTTCAGCCACGGTATGAAGGTCTGGTCGTTCGCGCCGTCCATCACCCTGCCGCTGTTTAGCGGCGGGAACAACCTGGCACAGCTGCGCTACGCGGAAGCGGAGAAGAAGGGGCTGATCGCCACCTACGAGAAAGCCATCCAGAGCGCGTTTAAGGACGTGGCCGACGCGCTGGCGCGTCGTGAAACCCTGAGCGAGCAGCTCGACGCCCAGCGTGAGTACGTCGCGGCGGAGCAAAAAACGCTGGATGTGGCAACGCGCAGCTATAAGGCGGGCGCGGGGGATTATCTGACGGTACTGACCGCGCAGCGGTCGCTGTGGTCAGCGCAGGAATCACTGATTGCGCTGCAGCAAACCGACCTCGAAAACCGCATCACGCTGTGGCAGTCGCTGGGCGGGGGGATCCAGTAACCTCATCGGTGGGCGATTCTCATGCGCAGAAAAGAGAAAATCATACTTTCGGCTGGAATCGCTACACTGAATGTAACGATATATTTCATGGGAAGCATGTGACTTCTAAAGGGGGTTGTTGATGAAAGCTGCGCACCTGGTCTGCCTGCTGGTTTGTCTGCTCTACCGTAGCAGGTGATTTACGGATTGATATTACAACGGTGGATAACTCGCATAAGCAGATGGCCGGTACCTCCTATCTGATTTATATCAGAACAGGCCCAAATAATCCGTTAACCACAGATATCAAATATTAATGGATGTATTTATCCCAATCTGCAAAGATTTCTTGCCGCCCCGAAGTGCTTAATTGAATATCCTGCATTGTTATATTTATGCGGGGGTTCCCCTCAGCATTTAATTTGATTCGTGAATGCTTGTTATATATTTATTTATTCAGTGAATAAATAATGTTTTGTACTATTTTACTCTACTTTGTGGAATGGTATTTTAATAACCAGCCTGAAAGCGTATTATTTTGATGAACCTTATTGCTTTATCAAAAGGATTTTGACGATGGCAGGACAATCAGACACGGTTCAACAACAGGATACCCTGAATCGTTATTTACTGTATTTCCCACGAAGTAAAAACGTTTCACCGGATGTTCATTCTTTTTGCGGGGAAGAAGAACTCAGTAAGCCCTACCGTTATACCATTCGCTTCACCAGTCCGAATCCGAACATTGCAGTGAAAGACGTTCTGAACCAGATGGCTGAATTTATTCTGCGCGCGCCTAACCCGAAAGCGAAATCGACCTGGCACAATCAGGAATCCTGGTTGCCGGTGCGCCAGATTAATGGCGTGATCACATCATTTTCCCGTCTGAAGTCGTCCGCCGATGAAGCCCTGTATGAGTGCGTGCTGGAGCATGAACTGGCGCTGCTGGATCGGAACTACCGTTCGGCCGTGTACATGGACATGACAGTGCCTGAGCTCGTCACGAAGTTGATGAAGGAGAGCGGGCATTTTCAGGGTTACAACATCGATTTTGACCAACTGAGCCACAACTACCCCAGCCGTGAAATGATTATCCAGTGGAAGGAAACCGATCTCCAGTTTATCCGCCGTCTGCTGGCCGAAGTCGGGATCTGGTTCCGCTTTGAAAATCACGACAAAGTACAAGGTGAAACGGTGGTGATTTTCGGTGACGGTGGTCGCCGCTATGTTTTCAGCAATAAGCAGCTGCCATACGTCCGCCATTCCGGCATGACCAGTCATGAAGAGTATGTAACCGAACTCGAAGAGCAGTACCAGCTCATCCCCGAAAATGTACTGGTCCGCACCTATAACTACCGCGATCCGTTTTCCCCACAGGCGGATAAAACCATTGCAGGGAACGACATTCCTCACGGGATAACCCGTGGAAAACAGTACCACTACGCCGATCACTTTATGGCTGCAGGTGACTTTTACGGCCAGGAGGCAGAAACAGCCTCGTTCTACGCACGTCTGCGTTATGAACGCCTGCTGAACAAACAGAGCGTACTGGGGGTGACAACCAGCGATCCGGAACTGCTGCCGGGCGTGATGTTTCACCCGACAGGGGATATTCCTGACGGGTTTAAGCCCGGATTTCTTGTGACCACCATGACGCTATCCGGCAGTCGCGCACAGCACTACCGCGCCATCCTGAAGGGTATCCCTTATCTGAACGGCTACAGCTACCGTCCGGAGTATCTGCCGCGGCCGGTAATAGCCGGTACGGTGCCCGGCCGCGTGGCGGCCATCAATCGCGATCATACATATGCCGGAGTCGATGCGCAGGGCCGCTACCGCGTGAAGTTTGATTTTGATCTTGATGAAAAACGGGACGGTTTTGAAAGCGCGCTGATGCGTCTGGGCAGGCCGTACGGCGGGGATGTGTTCGGTTTTCACTTCCCGCTGCTGGACGGCACAGAAGTGGCTGTTGCCTTTGAAGGCGGCGATCCGGACAGGCCGTATATCGCGCACGTCATGCATGACGGCAGTCATCCGGATTTGGTCACAAACCGCAACGACACCCGCAACGTGATCCGTACGGCTGCGTCGAACAAGATTCGTCTTGAGGACCGGCGCGGGCAGGAACACATCAAAATTTCCACGGAGCACGGTAAGGGGCAGGTCAGCGTCGGCCACCTGGTGGACGCCGAAGGGAAAAAGCGCGGGGAAGGCTTGGAGGCCCGTACCGATGACTGGATGGCGCTGCGTGCCGCTAAAGGGGTATTACTCACCACGGAGGCCCAGCCGCGCGCGGCAGGCAAACAGCTGGATATGACGGCCGCCATTGCACAACTGGAAAAAGCGCTGTCACTGGCGATGACGCTGCAACAATCAGCGGCGACGGCCGGGGCCGGGAATGTGGAAACCGATCAGCAAAACCAGCTGAGCCAGATGCTGAAAAACCTCACTGGTGCGGGCCTGCTGACCTATGCCGAAAAAGGGCAGGCGCATGTCACGCCAGACAGCCTGCAGCTGTCAGCCGGAAAAGACCTTATTGCCACGGCAGGCAGTGATGCCAGCGTGAACGTAGTAAGAAAATTCTCGCTGGTCGTGGGGGAAAAACTCTCGCTGTTCGCCCGCAAGCTCGGCATTCAGATGATTGCCGGTGCCGGTGACATCACGACGCAGGCCCAGCGCGGCGAAATGCACCTGCTTTCGCAGAAGGATTTCACGATGGCGAGTACCGCCGGGAAGATGAACGGCAGCGCTAAAGAGGGGATGCAGTTTGTCTGCGGTGGCGGCGGGATCCGTATCAGCCCTAATGGTCTGGTCACACTCTTCTCACCGACGGGAATCGAACTGAAAGCGCCAAACCTGAAGTACGACGGCCCGGAAAGTGCGCAGGTCACTGTCCCGCCGTTCAATAAGGGTGCGTTTAAACTCCGCTACCAGCTGCATGCCGGAGACGATCCGGAGCAAATTCTCGCGAACAAAAAATTCAGACTGACCAGCTCGGCCGGGAAAGTGGTGGAAGGCGTGACGGACAGCAACGGTCATTCATCGTTGCTCGATGCCGATGACCTGGATACCTACAAAATGGAGTTAATGGAATGACGGAAGCCAAACAAAGCCCGTACGCGCCACGGGTGATTTCTGAAGGGGATATCCCGGTACATAAAAGTCTGGGTGAGGTTGCCCAGACGCGCCGCGTAGGTGTACCGCGCCCGATGCCGGGGATTGTGATTCTGATTCACGGAGTGAACGACGTGGGCGAAGCGTACCAGAATCAGGAGAAAGGCATTCTTGCCGGTCTGAGTAAACGTCTTAATCGTCAGGACTTTTACGCGCATGAATGGGGAGAGTACCGCATTACCCATCCTGGCCGTTCGCCTGTTATCCCATTCTACTGGGGGTATAAGCCTGTTACACATGAAGACTACCGGGCAGACCAGAAGCGGTACCGGGATGAAGTCGGAAAACTTTCTTCCGGTGCCCAGCTGCCTTATGACGCCTATCAGGAAGATAACGAGACGAACAAGGCCGCGCTGGGTAATGACGGTAAGGGTTCGTTTAAGTATCAGAATGACAACCTCAAGAATGGTCTTGATTCAAATTTTGCAAAAGGTGGCGGTACGTTCGCCAATGCGACTACCAACATTCCCGATATGCTGGGGCCAGGAGCGGGAGGTTTTGGCGTGGCAGCGGTGGGATTTGCATCACTGCATATGAACGACGGGGATTACACTCACCCCATTTATGAAAACCCGCACCGAATCTATCAGTTTTTGCGGCTCAGCGGCTAGCGGACTTGATTCTTACCATCCGCCGAAACCCGGTAACGGCAAAGGATGTGATCAACGTGGTAGCCCATAGCCAGGGTACCATCATCACCATGCTGGCGAATATGCTCGTCAAACAAGAAACAATGGATCCGGTGAACTGCGTCATCCTTAATCATTCCCCTTATTCACTGGAGTCCCGCATGGCTGAAAATATTCAGCCCGGATATCAACAGACGGATGCCGCCAGGCAGAAGACATTCAAAAACTTCTGTAGCTTGATGCATACGCAGTGGAAAGGAGGAGGGATATTAGACGAGGATGAATTACTTGCCCTTGAAGCCTCCTGTACGCTGCGTAAACCTTCTGATAATCCGTTGCGGGCTGATGACCGCTATGGACGTAACAATAACGGTAAAGTGTATAACTACTTCTGTCCAAATGATGGCGTTGTATCGCTGGAAAATGTGCAGGGATTTGGCTGGCGAGGGATCCCTCAGAAAATTGCAGATGGCATCCCTAACCTGTTCCAGCGAGTTTTTTATCAACACGGCGAAGTAGGGAAAGCACCTGACACTAAACCCTTTGAGTTGCCACAACGAAAAGAGGGTGATGCAAAATATTCGTTTCTCCCGAATGCCAGCTACCGCGCCCATGACGTAGTGGTAAACGGTGAAGAATTGCCGGAGCCCTTTATTTTCAAACTACAGGGGCAGGATAACCATCCGGATAATGACCCTAAAACGAGTGACAAGCCGTATACGTATTATATCGACCCGGAGAGCCCTGATGCCTATATATCGTATTCGGCTAAAGCCAGTGCCATCAAACGCACGGATTCTGCGATGTATATGCTTAACAGTTATCAGCGTATTAGCTGGAAGCCTGGGCACGTTTTAACACCAGCTGAGCTGAATGTGGAAAGTAATGGCCGGGAGCATACCGTTATTCACGGGGAAGTTACTGGTTCTAAAGATTATCCTGTTTTGTCCATTACCTGGATGAAAACCCGTGAAGAACTTGAAAAAGAATGGAAAAAAGCTGACCCGGTAAGCTACAGCCAGCATTCGTCAATTGTTATGAGCGAGTTCGCACCTTCGCACGCGATGGCGTTCGACCTGGCAATCGGCCAGTGCAAGTCATTTGACTACAAAGCCGGTAAATTCTGGGAAAGCCTGTTGCATCGTGCCGACTGGCGTGATCCGTTGAATGGTAATGCTGATGCGAGAGAATATTATCGTTCTGGGAGATTGCCAGTTGCCGGGACTAAAAACTTTATGAATAAGCCTGATGAGGTACTGCCGCTGGGCGATTTTGGTGTGGAAAATGATTATATCGGTATTCGACCTCGTTCGCGTAACCTGATGGATATTGAGATGGGAACCGTCAGACCGGAAGATTTCCAGAAGATAAAGCTCCTTCAATGGGAAATGCCTAAACCTAAAAGTGACAGCCAGCTGGCTTAAGGGTAAGACATGAAAGGATTATGTATTGGCCTGGCGGTCTCCGCTATTTTTCTGGTAGCTGCGTGTCAGGCTCAGGAAACACCGACGCAGGTAGTGTATCGGTTCGATGACCATCGTTATCTGGAGTTGAAGGGCTGGGGCTGTGAAGGTGAACTCTGGTATACGGACACAGAACGAGGGATTCATTCTCAGCCATTTTTTCAATTTTACCGGATATTCACTAAAAAGTTTGAACATCCATCCCAGCGCTATATTGCTGTTCCAAACTGGGAAGTAGATGGATTTATGGTTTCCAAAGATTATGGGCAAACCTGGAAGGCTGTAGGTTTTTCTCCTTCGGGGAATGAACCGAATGGTGATAACCGAGCGCCAGCGGAAGACGCAGTATCCTTCACCGTCGTTAATGATCAGGGTTTTTTACAGACCAAACACCGGCTGTATATATCGTCAAAACCGTTCGATGATCCGCGTCTGGCTGCTGGTGGTCCTGGGATCGAATATACCGTGGATGACGGTATGGGAGGTAAGGTAAACGGCAAGCTGGAGTCGAGTAACGCCGGTCCATCCTGGGGACTGGATTACATTACCAAACAAGGTCTGAAAGAAGATACGGCTCAGTTTAAGACCAACTATCAGGGATTACCAGACAAGATCCCCGAAGTAAAAGGCTACACCGGTTGGGACCATATGCGTTGTGACATGGACGTGGGGAAATAACTCATGAAAGGATTATGTGGAGGGATTATTACTACCGCTGTTTTATTTGCGGCAGCTTGTAAGGCTTCAGAACCGCCAACACAGGTGGTTTACCGATTTGATGACCATCGTTATCTGGAGTTGAAAGGCTGGGACTGTGAAGGTGAACTCTGGTACACGGACACTGAACGAGGGATTCATTCTCAGCCATTTTTTCAATTTTACCGGATATTCACTAAAAAGTTTGAACACCCATCCCAGCGCTATATTGCTGTTCCAAACTGGGAGGTGGATGGATTTATGGTTTCCAAAGATTATGGGCAAACCTGGAAGGCTGTAGGTTTTTCTCCTTCGGGGAATGAACCGAATGGTGATAACCGAGCGCCAGCGGAAGACGCAGTATCCTTCACCGTCGTTAATGATCAGGGTTTTTTACAGACCAAACACCGGCTGTATATGTCGTCAAAACCGTTTGATGATCCGCGAATTTTGCCGGGCGGACCGGGGATTCAATATCGTTTAGACACTGGTGAAATGGATGAAATTACGCCAGACGCGCCAGGATGGTCCTGGGGAATGGTTTATTTTACACAGGAAGGTTTACAGGGAAAAACCATGCGCCGTGAGGCTAACTATCAGGGCTTGCCGGACAAGGTGCCTGAAGTGAAGGGGTACACCGGTTGGGACCATATGCGGTGTGACATGGACGTGGGGAAATAACTCATGAAAGGATTATGTGGAGGGATTATTACTACCGCTGTTTTATTTGCGGCAGCTTGTAAGGCTTCAGAACCGCCAACACAGGTGGTTTACCGATTTGATGACCATCGTTATCTGGAGTTGAAAGGCTGGGACTGTGAAGGTGAACTCTGGTACACGGACACAGAACGAGGGATTCATTCTCAGCCATTTTTTCAATTTTACCGGATATTCACTAAAAAGTTTGAACACCCATCCCAGCGCTATATTGCTGTTCCAAACTGGGAGGTGGATGGATTTATGGTTTCCAAAGATTATGGGCAAACCTGGAAGGCTGTAGGTTTTTCTCCTTCGGGGAATGAACCGAATGGTGATAACCGAGCGCCAGCGGAAGACGCAGTATCCTTCACGGTCGTCAACGATCAGGGTTTTTTACAGACCAAACACCGGCTGTATATGTCGTCAAAGCCGTTCGATGACCCTCGTTTATTGCCGGGGGGGGCGGGGATTCAATATAAACTTGCCGATGGAACAAATGGAAATATTAAGCCCGGTACCGGGGGATGGGCTTGGGGAATGGTTTATATGACTAAGCAAGGGCTGAAGGGAACGGTTCAGGAACGTCAGTCCAACTGGCAGGATCAACCGAAAAAGGTACCGGAAGTTAAGGGGTACACGGGCTGGAATCATATGCAGTGTAATATGGATGCGGGACGATAGTTATGAATATTTTAAGAACTGCCTTGATCGTTCTTTCTGTTTTTAATTTAACAGGCTGCCTTACAATTAACTTGTCAAATACTATTAGAGATAGTAAATATTACACTGAGGAATCACTATTCGATACTGTAACTGATATTTATGTTAGCAAACATTCATCACATAGCATTCAATTGGGTGGAATGAATAGTTCTTTTTTGGTACTTGATGGTTCTGCCGGATTAAAAACACTTCTTTCCTCATCATTAATGAATGTCAATAATTTATCATTAAAACAGAATGGTGGATTCAGTCTGTATAAAGATAGCGATTATACAAAAATTTATGTGAAAATTGATGTACTTTATTCATTCTCAAACACAGATGAAGCTGGAAGTAATGAGTTACTTTCTAAAACGGAATGTCAACCAAATGCGTTAAAGGAATGTGTTTTTGAAATTAGTGATTTAATGGGTGATTATAATCAAAAGCCAGTTAGAGTTGAAGAGCAAAATGTCATTCATTTACAAAAACCACTAGTGTTAAACATGAAAAGATACACTGAGCACACGCCTCTCAGCTCTTATGCTTTAATGTTACTTTATCCAGTGACTATTCTCCTTGATGCTGTGACCATTCCAGTGCAGATTTTCATCATTCCATTTGGGATGGGTACTGTAGGTAAATAAGGACATAACCATGAATGGCGTAATTCGACTCAATGATCCGCTAGTGAGCGGTGGAAAAGTGATTAAAGCGTCCGGCGCGGACTTTATGGGAAAACCTGTGGCCCTAAAAAACGATCTGGTAATGTGCCCTGAGCACAAAGGAACGTTCCCTATCAACGAATGCCACCCGACCTGGACGATGAACGGCCGTGGCGTGGTCGTGGATGGCTGTAAAGCCGCGTGCGGCTGTGCCATTCGCACCACGCTCCCCACTGCGGGGGCTGTTTGATGAACTGGTGGTTATTCTCAAAACAGAATGAATTTGATGAGAAGTATCCCTATCTTTGGATATGTCTCTTATATGTGGTCGTCGTGGTTATCTGCCTGGCCGTCAGGGCTGTCACCTGGCCGGGTAATAAACATGTCGATCTCGATTTTCTTGCCCAGTCTGTGGTGATTCCGGTTGTTTTCCTGACGGGGTTCGTACAAGTGTTCTCTGCCGTGTATCACGGGCTCAGGCACTACATGGAAACGCGGTTGCTGATTGCGGCCGAACAGGAATATAAGGTTGTCAGCTACGCCAGGGGCAACATTACCCTGGCAGGCTGGTCCGTGCTGACTCCTCCAAAGGCAACGAAAGAACTGGCGCTGAGTATGCTGAAACTGGAGGGGGAGTTTCCGCTGGCCGCTAAAATGCGGTTGAAAATCGAACTGGAAGCATCGTTCGATTTCACGAGAGCCGGGCAGGCAATGATCCACATTCTGGAGCCGATGGCAGGAAAACTTTCTAAGTATCAGCAGATTGAAGCGCTTGTGTGGGTTCGCGGTGGGGACGTATCCTGTAGCGATGAACTCCGTCGTGTGCTCGAACGGTTAGCAATCTCTGCTAAAAAAATTACTTTTTTGCCTGAATGTCCGGACTATACGCAAGTCACGGAATGGATAAAGCAGACTAACGGGTATGTTGTTGAACGGCTGCTTATCAGTGTAGACCTTCATTCTGACGAAGAAGAGTCAAAACAGATGGAAAATGTTACTGCGCTTCTCTTCACGAATTACTACGTCAAAACAGAAGGAGAAAAACGGGTTTATCTTTACCAGCCGATGACGGGGGTTACAGACGTTGAAACAACAGTACCTGTTTATCTGCGAGCGGAAGCTGTCAGTAAACCAAAACAACTCTGGTATACCGGACTCTCTCGCACGGAGAAGTACCCGCTGCTGGAAGTGCTGGATGAGAAAAAGGCCGTACCGGACAGGCTGGATCTTGAAATGTCACTCGGTGAGCATTCTGCCGGGTACGTCTGGCTGATGCTGGCACTGGCATCAGATGCAGTGGTGTATGCGCAGGGTGATCAGCTGGTGGCAGCTTCCGAACAGAACAGGTTTTCAATGACGGCTCTGTCGTCCCGATTAACTCGCCAACCTGATTATCCCCAGCAGAAACGATACACGACACCGTGGGAAGTTTGTGGGATCGCCGGGCTGATGTTCTTTTTTGGAATTATGATAACCATTGGCACTTTTGGTGAGGGCGGTAAATCTATATCCGGCTGGTTTTTAATTATAGTGGCTGTTCTATGCATAGTTATATTTTGTGGTATGGGGGCATTTTTTACCTGGTTTTATGGTGATAAAGCTCGTGAGCATATGGGAATGTAACAATGAATTTATTGCTCTGATTTTACCTTATAAAGCTGTTTTTTATTATAATGGTTTAGCTGTAGGCGTAATACTTGCGTTAATGGCAGTGTATGTTGATTTATCATTTGATTACAGAAGCAGAAAATACTGGTGTGTGCGCAATAAATTAAAGACATTGAAGGATTCTCCGAAAACCTACCTGTTGTAACTGTTGAGCTACTGTATTGCGCTGGCAGTCGGGTCTTAGACGCAGAAAGCGTAAATTCATACTTTCGGCTGGAATCGCTACACTGAATGTAACGATATATTTCATGGGAAGCATGTGACGTTAACTGGAGGTTTCGATGAAAGCTGCGCACCTGGTTTGCCTGCTCGTTTGCCTGTTGTTCGCCGCGTTTGTCCACGCTCAGGAGAAGGACGATCCGGCGAAAGATGCCCAGATAAAACAGCAGGTTCTGAAAGATGTGAAGAAAACCTGCACGCCACAGAAAAAGCAGAGCGATAAGGCCTGGCAGGCAATGATTTTGTCGTCGGAGGCCAACCAGTTGCTGATCAAAAACGCCATCACCGCCGTGAAGCGCGACAATCTGGACGCCTACTGGGATGCCGTCAGTCAGGTGGATTGTATGGAAGATTATTGAGAACTGCTTGCCGGGTGGCGCTGCGCTTACCCGGCCTGGAAAATATTTTTAGCGCTTACGCATGTCCGGAATAATTAAATCCCCGCGCAGCACGTACGACCCCAGCATCTGCGTTTTCTCCGTCAGCCAGCTCACAATGCGCGCAGCCATCGCGTCCATGGAATATTCAATCGCCGGGATCACCGGAATACCCGGCAGATGCAGCGACCCGCCCAGGCTGAAGACCATAATATCGTCCGGCACCGATTTATTAAACGCCTGCAGCTGCGGGATCACCCGCTGGGCTTCCTGCTCGTCCGCCACCAGCAGCGCGTTGAAATTCAGGGTGCTGGCGTTGTTAAGCAGCTCCTGCAGCGCAACGGACGAGGAGGTGGCATCCATGAAGACCAGGCTTCGATTAAAGGGCAGGAAATTTTTCTCCAGCGCGTGCTTGTAGCCGAGCAGCACCTGGTCGGCAAAACCGCTGCCGTGCGGGTGGATCAGCGCAATCTGGCGACGCCCCTGGCTGGTGAGGTAGTTACAGGCGGTTTCGGCGGCAAAAGCGTGATCGAACTGGATGCTGTTGGCGTTTTCGGCTTCCATACAGTCAACCAGAATGATGTTGTCCATATCCACATCCAGCGGGAAACGCGCGCCAATCACCAGGATGTCGTCACACAGGCCGCAGGAGAGTTCTTCGAGGGCGTGCATCACTTCCGCTTTGCTATGCGCGAAGCGCAGCAGGAGGTGTTTTTGATGCTGGCTGAGCTGTTTTTCCAGCGCATACAGATAACCGGTGGTCTGGTTAATGTTTTCCTGCGCGCAAATGACGCCAATACAGCCCGTCGACTGACTGAGCAGCGACTGTGCAATCACGTTAGGCCGGTAGTTCAGCTCATCCACCGCTTTCAGAACGGCCTGACGGCTGGCTTCCTTTACGCCACGCGACCCGCTCAACACCCGTGATACCGTGGCTTTGGACACCCCGGCCAGACGTGATACATCGTTGATTGTAGACATCTCTCTCCCCTGGCAGGCCGACTTCACGCCTGCAAATTCCATTACCGCTACGGCTCAGATTATAGCCAGAACGGAGTATATCCGTTTCCGTTTTTCATGGAAACCGATTTTCCGTTTCCACTCAAAATGATGTCAAAACAGCCAAATTATGTGATGCACATCCGGTTAATTAGCCTCATAAGTAAGGGATCTTGATGGTTGTCACACTTCTGTCTTTTATGAATGGAAACCGGTTTCCGTATCATGTCCAATCATCCTCGCAATAACTTTTTACATTTAGAGGATGGTTGTCGATGTTCAAGATTATGCTGTGCTGCTCTGCCGGGATGTCCACCAGCCTGTTGGTCAGCAAAATGGTCGATGTCGCGAAAGAACGTGGTTTGCCGGTGAAGATTGATGCGTACGGTGTTTCCGAATTTGATACGCAGTTTCCGCAATACCAGGTTGTCCTTCTCGGACCGCAAGTGAAATACATGTTAAAGACACTCTCAGACAAGGCGGCGACGCAAGGCATTCCGGTACAGCCCATCGACATGATGGACTACGGCATGCAGCGTGGCGATAAGGTACTGGACTATGCTCTGTCGCTTATCGAAGCGGCACACTAAAAGGTGTTCACATGAGTTCGTTATATCAATCCATGGTCGCGGTGATTGAGCAGTCAATTACCCCGCTGGCCGCGAAGCTGGGTCAGCAAAAGTATGTGATTGCCATCCGCGACGGCTTTACCGCCGCGCTGCCGTTTATGATCATCGGCTCGTTTATGCTGGTGTTCATCTTCCCGCCGTTCTCGGCGGATACCACCAACAGCTTCGCCCGCGGCTGGCTGGATTTTTCCCAGACCTACCGCGAGCAGCTGATGCTGCCGTTTAACCTCAGCATGGGCGTGATGACCTTCTTCATCTCGGTGGGGATTGGGGCGAGCCTGGGGCGTCAGTTCAACCTCGACCCGGTGATGTCCGGCCTGCTGGCCTTTATGGCCTTCCTGCTGGTTGCCGCGCCCTATGCCGACGGCAAAATCTCGACCCAGTATCTCTCCGGCCAGGGCATTTTCACTGCGCTTATCACCGCGATTTACTCCACCCGCGTCTATGCGTGGCTGAAGCAGAACAACGTGACCATCCGCCTGCCGAAGGAAGTGCCCACCGGCGTGGCGCGTTCGTTTGAGATCCTGATCCCGGTGATGGTGGTGATCGGCACGCTGCACCCGCTGAACCTGTTCATCGAAGCGCAGACCGGAATGATCATCCCGCAGGCAATCATGCACCTGCTGGAGCCGCTGGTGTCCGCCTCTGACTCCCTGCCCGCCATTTTGCTCTCCGTGCTGCTGTGCCAGATCTTCTGGTTCGCCGGTATCCACGGCTCGCTGATCGTCACCGGCATCATGAACCCGTTCTGGATGGCAAACCTCTCCGCAAACCAGGCGGCGCTGGCGGCAGGCGCGGCGCTGCCGCACGTTTACCTGCAGGGCTTCTGGGATCACTACCTGCTGATTGGCGGCGTAGGCTCCACCCTGCCGCTGGCGTTCCTGCTGCTGCGCAGCCGCGCCACCCACCTGCGCACCATCGGCAAAATGGGCATCGTGCCGAGCTTCTTTAACATCAACGAACCGATTTTGTTCGGCGCGCCAA
The DNA here is from genome assembly GCF_019718755.1 of Enterobacter sp. RIT637. NCBI lineage: Bacteria > Pseudomonadati > Pseudomonadota > Gammaproteobacteria > Enterobacterales > Enterobacteriaceae > Enterobacter > Enterobacter sp. RIT637. The sequence continues at coordinate 13,413 of NZ_JAIHAZ010000012.1, read as the reverse complement.
TCATCATGAACCCGATGCTGTTTATCCCGTTCGTGTTCGTTCCGCTGGTCAACGCCTGCCTGGCGTACGGCGCAACCAAGCTCGGCTGGCTGGCGCAGGTTGTGTCGTTGACTCCGTGGACCACGCCTGCACCGATTGGCGCGTCATGGGCGGCAAACTGGGCGCTCAGTCCGGTGATCATGTGTCTGGTCTGTATGGTGATGTCCGCGCTGATGTATCTGCCCTTCCTGCGCGCCTATGAGCGTACGTTGATGAAAAACGAAGAGCAAAAAGCCCAGGCAACTGTTGGTAACGCTGAAGCCGCAAGCAATTAAGTCAAAGAGGAATGGTCATGAAATACGCATTTCCCGATAACTTCTGGTGGGGCAGCGCAAGCTCCGCTCTCCAGACGGAAGGGGCAAGAGAGGGGGAAACCACGTGGGATTACTGGTTTGCCCGCGAGCCGAACCGTTTTCACAACGGCGTGGGGCCGCAGCAGACCTCCACGTTTTATCAGCACTGGAAAACGGATATTCAGCTGTTAAAGCAGCTGAACCACAACAGCTTTCGCACCTCGATTAGCTGGGCGCGCCTGATCCCCGACGGTATCGGTGAAGTGAACCCGGAAGCGGTCGACTTTTACAATCAGGTCATTGATGAGCTGAACGAACAGGGCATCACGCCGTTTATCACCCTGTTCCATTTCGACATGCCGATGGCGATGCAGGAAATTGGCGGCTGGGAAAACCGCGACGTGGTGGACGCCTACGCCCGCTATGCGCAAATCTGCTTCGAGCTGTTCGGCGATCGCGTGCTGCACTGGTTCACCTTTAACGAGCCGATCGTGCCGGTGGAAGGCGGTTATCTGTACGACTTCCACTATCCGAACGTGGTGGATTTTCGTCGGGCGGCCACCGTGGCGTACCACACCGTGCTGGCCCATGCGAAGGCGGTTCAGGCCTACCGCGCCGGGCATTACGCGGGGGAGATTGGCATCGTGCTGAACCTGACGCCGTCGTACCCGCGCTCGCAGAACCCGGCGGACGTGAAGGCGGCGCACATTGCGGACCTGATGTTTAACCGCAGTTTCCTCGACCCGGTACTGCGCGGCGAATACCCGGCGGACCTGGTCGCGCTGCTGAAATCCTACGATCAATTACCCGCCTGTAAACCGGAAGACGGTTTCCTGATTGCGGAAGGGAAAATCGACCTGCTCGGCGTGAACTACTATCAGCCGCGTCGCGTGAAGTGTCGCGACAGCGCGGTGAACCCGCAGGCGCCGTTTATGCCGGAGTGGTTCTTTGATAGCTACGAGATGCCGGGCCGCAAGATGAACCCGTACCGCGGCTGGGAAATCTACGAGCCGGGTATTTACGATATTCTGGTTAACCTGCGCGACAATTATGGCAATCCACGCTGCTTTATTTCTGAAAACGGCATGGGCGTCGAAAACGAGCAGCGCTTTATTGAAAACGGCCAGATTAACGATCAATACCGCATAGAGTTTATTTCCGAACATTTAGCCTGGCTGCATAAGGGTATTAGCGAAGGGTGCAATTGTCTCGGTTACCATATGTGGACGTTTATTGATAACTGGTCGTGGTGCAACGCGTATAAAAATCGCTACGGATTTATTCAGCTCGATTTAGAGACGCAAAAACGCACCATTAAGAAAAGCGGAGAGTGGTTTGCCGCCACCGCGTTAAATAATAGTTTTGATAAAGAGTAATGATGATGATCGCACTAGAAGAAGCCGTAATGGAAATTATCGTCAATGCCGGACAGTCCCGCAGCCTGTGCTTTGAAGCGCTGCACGCGGCGCGCCAGGGCAACATTGACGAGGCCAAAAGCCTGCTGCGCGAAGCCGACGGCTACGCGCGCCAGGCGCACAAGATGCAGACCAAACTGATCGAGCAGGATGCGGGCGAAGGCCGCCAGCCGATGACGTTAATTATGGTGCACGCGCAGGATCATTTAATGAATTCCTTATTAGCGCGTGAATTATCCGAAGAAATTATTCATTTATACCAGAGATAATCTATGGCGAAATAATTACTGTAATACCTCTGTACCCTAAATAGAGATCCACTTGTTCTGATGATAGCGACATACTCTGTCAGATCGGAGCGGGATGGTTATTGTCTGAATAAAATTAAACTATATTGAGATAACCATGAATACGATTAAAAAACTTCCATTAACCATGGCGGTTATCGCCGCGCTTTGCCCAATTTCCGTGCTCGCACAAGAATTCACGCAGGAGCAAATCGACGCCATTGTGGCGAAAGCGGTGGATAAAGCCCTGGCCGAACGTCAGGCCAAAATGGATGCGGCGGTCGCGAAAAAAGCGGACGTGGTAACCGAACCGCAAAGCGCGGCGCAGTCTCCGGACATGGCGATCCCATTCGGGATTAAATTTACCGGCTACGCCCGCTACGGCGCGCACTTCCAGGCCGCCGATCAGAAATACGTCGCGGTGGACGGCTCCTACAACGGCGCGTCCGCCATTGGTCGTCTGGGCAACGAAGGCAACGGCGGGGAATTCCAGCTCTCCAAGGCCTTCAAGGGTGAAAACGGCGCCATCTGGGACATCAACGTGATGATCGACCACTGGGGCGACGAAGTTAACCTGAAAAAAGCCTACGCGGGGGTGACCAACATTATGGCCTCCAACCCGAACGCCTACTTCTGGGCAGGCCGTGACTTCCACCAGCGTCCGCAGCAGGGCATCAACGACTACTTCTGGATGAACCACGACGGCCAGGGCGCCGGGGTGAAGAACTTCGACATCGGCGGCGTGCAGTTCGACGTGGCCGCCGTTGCGGCAGTGGAATCCTGTAGCCCGGAAGTGATGGAAGATGAGGCCAACCCGTCGCGCATCACCTGTACCGGCGGTTCCGGCACGGGCGACAAAGGTAACTATGCCGCGACATCAAAAATCCACGGCATGAAGCTTGGCCCGATCGACATGGAGCTGTACGCCAACTACGGCTTTGACTCCAAAGCGGTGGAGAGCGACGAGCGTCTGAACGCCTGGCAGGGCGGCGTGGTGCTGAGCCACACCAACGACAGCGGCGTGAACAAGGTGATTGCCCGCTACTCCGATAACGCGGACAACAGCGTGTTCAACAAAACCGAGGATCTGACCACGGTTTACGCCAGCTTCGAAGGGCTGTACAAATTCACCCAGGCCACGCAGGTGGAGTACATCCTCGCCTTCCACGACTACGACAACAGCCGTGACAGCACCGACAACCGTAAGAACTACAACGCCATCGTGCGTCCAATGCACTGGTGGAACGACGTTCACTCCACCTGGCTGGAAGCGGGCTGGCAGCACGTTGACTACGACAACGGCGGCGACAACAAGGGCTGGAAGCTGACCCTGTCGCAGAACATGTCTATCGCCATGGGGCCGGAGTTCCGCCCGATGCTGCGCTTCTACGTGACCGGCGGCAAAGTGGATAACGAACGCACCGCGCGCGTGAACAACACCAAAGACGAAACCCTCGACGACTTCAACGTCGGGGCGATGTGGGAGGCGTGGTTCTAGTACGGCGCCGTTTGTTTCGCCCGGCGGCGCTGCGCTTGCACGGGCCTACAAAACCTTGTAGGCCGGGTAAGCGCAGCGCCACCCGGCAAGATCCCATGTTATGCTAGAAAAAAATTAACATCGCAGGGGAGAACATGGGTTCCACACGTAAAGGGATGCTGAACGTCCTGATCGCCGCCGTTTTATGGGGCAGTTCAGGCGTTTGCGCGCAGTACATCATGGAGAAAAGCCACATTTCTTCGCCTTACCTGACCATGGTTCGCCTGCTGTTTACCGGCGTGATCCTGCTGACGCTCTCCTTCGTTCACGGCGACAAGATTTTCTCGGTCATCAAACATCGCAAAGACGCCCTCAGCCTGCTGATTTTCTCGCTGGTCGGTGCGCTCACCGTGCAGCTCACCTTCCTGCTGACGATTGAAAAATCCAACGCTGCGACCGCTACCGTGCTGCAGTTCCTGTCACCGACCATCATTGTGGCGTGGTTCGCCCTGGCGCGGAAAAAGCGTCCCGGCCTGTTTGTGCTGTCGGCCATCATGACGTCGCTTGTCGGTACCTTCCTGCTGGTCACCCACGGCGACCCGACCTCGCTCTCCATCTCGCCTGCCGCGCTGTTCTTCGGCATCGCCTCGGCGTTTGCCGCCGCGTTTTACACCACCTATCCGTCAACGCTGATCGCCCGCTACGGCACGCTGCCGATTGTCGGCTGGAGCATGTTGATTGCCGGGTTAATGCTGACGCCGTTCTACGCCGGGCGCGGGACCACGTTCGTGATTGACGGCAGCCTGCTGCTGGCGTTTTTCTATCTGGTAGTGATTGGCACCGCGCTGACGTTCAGCCTGTACCTGAAAGGCGCGCAGATGATTGGCGGACCGAAGGCGAGCATTCTGAGCTGCGCCGAGCCGCTGAGCAGCGCGCTGCTGTCGGTGATTTTGCTGGGCGTGGCGTTCACCCTGCCGGACTGGCTGGGGACGCTGCTGATTGTGTCGTCGGTGGTGCTGATTTCGATGGATTCGAGAAGACGGGTGAAGGCATCGGCATGATCTACGAATAATAATGATAGCGGCACATTAAAATAGTGAGAGCGCTATCCGACACCCCGTAAACCAGACGGTCAGTATCATTGATCCGGCGGGACCAGTATCCGGAAAGATTACCCTTAAGCGGTTCCGGCTTACCCAGGCCATCGAAGGGTTGACGCTTCGCATCTTCAATCAATTTATTGATTCTGCGAAGCGTTTTCTTATCCTGCTCCTGCCACCACAGGTAATCATCCCAGCCGTTATCAGTCCAAATCAGTAGCCTGGTCATCTATCAAATCCCTCTGCGTGGTTTTTCCGGTGTTTACCTGTGCGATTGACTCCATCAGTCGACTGGCATTGGCAGGCGAACTCATCAGATGGATGGTTTCCATCATCGAGTTGTAGTGCTGTAAAGACATCACCACCGCATCTCCCCCGTTTCGGCGGCTGATGATGGTTGTCTCCACATTGTCATTCACGTCGTCCAACACATCTTTGAGTCGGCTTCGTGCTTCGGTAAACGTCACAACCTGCATATTTCCTCCTGTACAAGTTACGGTACAAGTATATCGATGAAGTGACTATTTATCAATCAGCGTGCCTTCACCTTCCCTGCCACCAGCAGCGCCGTCAGTAGCATCAGCGTACCGGAAATCACCAGCGGTGACGTCAGCCCCAGATGGTCGAGCGCCACGCCGCCAATGGCCGCACCGCAGGTGTTCGCCAGCTGGATCACCGCCACCTGAATCGACCCGGCTTTTTCCGCCTGATCGGCCAGAGAGCGGGTGATCCACGTCGACCAGCCCACCGGCACCAGCGCAAAGGCAAAGCCCCAGATAATCGCGATGGCAGACGCCACCCACTTATCGCTGCCCCACAGCACCAGCACCGTGGCGCTCGCCGCCAGCACCAGCGGCGCGCCCGCCAGCGCCACCTTCAGGGAGCGTTTCAGGAACTGCGACGACAGCGAGGTGCCGACAAAGCTGGCGATACCGAAGCTCAGCAGCACCAGCGTCAGGCCGTCAACGTCAAAACCCGCCATGGTCATGTACACCGGGCGGATATAGGTGAAGAAGGCAAACTGCCCGGCAAAGGCCATGAAGATGGCGGTCATCCCCGCCAGCACGCCAGGGCGCTTCAGCAGCGCGAACATGTTCTGCTTATGATGCGCCGCTTCGCCCGGCAGCGACGGCAGCGCTTTCCACACCCAAATGATGCAGAGCAGGCCCATCACCGCCGCGGCGTTGAAGACGTTACGCCAGCCGATAATCCCGCCGAGGAAGCTGCCCAGCGGTGCGGCAATCACCAGCGCGATAGAGACCGCACCGAAGATAACGGACAGCGCTTTTGGCACCGTGCGCGCGGGCACCAGGCGCATGGTCAGCGAAGCCGACATCGCCCAGAAGCCGCCTAACCCCAACCCCAGACAGGCGCGACCGAGCAGCAACAGGGTGAAGCTTTCAGCAAAGGAGACCAGCAGGCAGGAGAGCGTCAGCAGCACGCTGAACAGGATGACCACCTTGCGGCGGTCGATGGTGCCAATCACCTGGGTGATAAACAGGCTGGCGAACATCGCCACAAAGGCGGTGACGGTAACGGACTGCCCCGCCACGCCCTCGGAAATGCCCAGATCCTGCGCCATCGGCGTCAGCAGGCTTACCGGCAGAAACTCAACGGTAATCAGGCAGGCGACGCAGAACGCCACGGAGAAAACCGCCGACCAGTTGGGGCGAGAAACCTCTTTGGTCTGCGGTCTGATCGTGGGCTGGATATGTTCTGTCATGGCGTCACCTGAAGATAAAAACGTGCGGAAAAGTCGCGCAGTTTATCATCAAAAGTGTGACGGATTTAACGATTTGACAACTTTTCTTGCATCGCCGCATTCGCCAGCCCGACGATCCACTCCTGATGCCCGTTAATCATCGGGTTCGGCACGGTGCGAGCAAGTTCCTGCGCTGGTGCGCCTTTCTGCGATTCCTGAGTCAGAATGCGCACTCGGTTTCCGGGCAGGTCTTCAAACAGCCAGGCGTGGATCACATCCAGACGAGAATTCGCATCCCCTTCCACCCAGCCGTGCCACGCGATACGCGCGGCTTCACCGTCCACAGGTGGAACATACTCCGTTACCTGCGCCTCAACCGGAAAGCCAAAGGTGGTAAAGCGAAAGCGAGCGTTAGCACTCAACGCCGGGCCGCTGCCGTCATGGAAACGGATATCCTCGGCGTTGCTGTAATAAGACGGCCACAGGGTGGTGTCGTTGAGCTGCGCCCAGATCTCTTTCGCGCTCAGCCCGGCGACGATGATTTCGTTAGATGCAAAGTTATCGGTGGTGCCTGGCAGGTAGTCGTTCGGCCAGATAATTGCGGATTGTTTCATGGTTCACCTCATCGTTTTAGTGGATGAGGTGATGGTGCGCCCGTGAGTGGTATAAATCTAATGACGATGCTTTATACTCTTCATCACGGTTCGTGATATCAGTGCAGGTAAAACACACCCTCTTCCGGCAGGAAGAGCTGGTTATAGCGTAGCTGGAAGGCGTTAAGCTCCTGCGGGTCGGGCTCCATCTCGCGCATGAAGCCAAGCGCCAGACGAATTTGCGCATCGGTAATGGGTGCGGCCAGGCGAGCTTTACGCAGCAGGCGGTGCCAGGTATGCAGGTTCTCTTCGCTACCGTCGACAATGCAGACCTGCCAGATCAGCAGTACCTGCGCCGCGTTTTGCAGATGCGCCTCGTCCGGCCGTTCAAGGTAGCGGATAAACTCATTGCCCGATGTTTTACCAAACTGGTCGATCATCGACTCAACCGGCATCGGGGTGATCCCCAGACGCTCGCTTAAACGTTTGATGGCGCGGCGGGAATCTGAGGTCAGGACGCGAAATCCAACCACAAAGACCACGGCAAGCGTTGCCAGCATTATCCAGACCATGCGTTCTCCTTAGACTAGCCGCTCATCATAGCGGGAAACGCAGCGCGTCGACAGCGGGCAGCACCATAATAGTGAACGGAAAAGAGGTGGAAAAACGTCATGAAAGCAGATCTGCGCACGCTGGATCTTAACCTGCTGAAAACGCTCGACGCCCTGCTGGATGAACGCAGCGTCACCCGCGCGGCGGCGCGTCTTGCCCTGACTCAGCCCGCCGTAAGCGGCATGCTCAACCGCCTGCGGGATTACTTCGACGATCCGCTCTTCATCCGCGCCCCGCATGGGATGGTGCCAACCACGCGCGCCGAAGCGTTAGCCGCTCCGGTGAAGCGCATTCTCGCTGATATCGACGTGCTGCTACAGCCCGTGGCGTTTGACCCGATCACCGCAACGCTCACCTTCACCCTCGCCGCGACCGACTACGCCCTGCGCGCGGTGGTCGTACCCTTTATCGCCGCCCTTAAAGTGCAGGCGCCTGGCATTCGCGTGCGCGTGGTGCCCGTAGAATCGGGTCGCCTGGTCAGCCAGCTTGAACAGGGCAGCGTTGACGTGGCGCTGATCACCCCACATACCACGCCCGATGAGCTTCACAGCCGGGCGCTTTATGATGAACGGTACGTTTGCATGATGCGCGCCGACCACCCGGATGCAGGAAAGACCATGACCTTAGACCGATTTTGCGCGCTGGAGCATGTGCTGGTCTCTTACGAAGGCGACGGTTTTCGTGGCGTTACCGATGGCGCGCTGGAGAAAATTGGCCGCATGCGGCACGTGGGGCTTTCGGTGAGCAACTTTTTGGTGCTGCCGGACGTGCTGGCCCTCAGCGATATGATTGCCGTCGTGCCGTCACGCATAGCGGAAAACCAGACGGGAATGTTCGTCTGCGAGACGCCCGTTCCCGTGCCCGGCTTTACTAAAAGCATGGCCTGGCACGGCAGAACGCACCGCAATCCCGCGCAGGCGTGGCTGCGCGGGCTGTTGCTGGAGACCAGTCAGCGCGCCTGAAGCCCCTTCAGCAGCGCCTCGAGGAAGCGTGCGGGATCCTGCATCTGCGGCGCGTGGCCCATGTCGTTAAATTCCACCAGCGTCGCGTGCGGAATGCGTTTCGCCGTCTCTTTACCCAGCACCGCATAGTTGCCAAGCGTCTTGCGGATCTCCGGCGGGGCGAGATCTTTCCCGATGGCGGTGTTGTCCTTCGTTCCGATCATCAATAATACCGGCATCTTCAGGTCGCTAAATTCGTAGATCACCGGCTGGGTATAAATCATGTCGTAGAGCAGCGCCGAGTTCCAGGCCACGCGTTCTTTACCCGGCCCGTTGTTCAGCCCGGCAAGCATGGTCACCCAGCGCTCGTATTCCGGCTTCCACTCCCCGGCGTAGTAGGTGTTTTTCTCGTACTGGCGAATGCCGTCGGCGCTGACCTTCAGCTCGCGCTGGTACCACTGATCGACCGTAATATGCGGCACACCGCGCGCTTTCCAGTCTTCCAGGCCTATCGGATTGACCATCACTAGCTGTTCCACCTGCTGCGGCCACATCAGCGCGTAGCGGGTCGCCAGCATGCCGCCGGTCGAGTGGCCGATGACCGTCACGCGATCGACGCCGAGCGATTTCAGCAGCGCGTGGGTGTTATCCGCCAGCTGCTGGAAGGTGTACTGATAACGCTCCGGCTTGGTGGATTTACAGAAGCCGATCTGGTCGGGAGCAATCACCCGATACCCGCTGGCCGACAGCGCGCGGATGGTGCCGTCCCAGGTACCGGCGCAGAAGTTTTTGCCGTGCATCAGCACCACGGTGCGGCCATTGGGGTTTTCCGGCTTAACGTCCAGGTAGGCCATATCCAGAGGCTGGTTTTGCGAGGTAAAGGCAAAGTTTTTTACCGGCCAGCCATAGTCAAAACCTTCCAGTTTCTCGCCGTAGGTAGAGTTATCCGCGGCCATCGCGGGGGACGCCAGCGCCATCAGCAGCGCCAGGCAGGACAATCGTCGGGTCAACATGCAGGTTCTCCATTCTAAGGCTGCACGAATGGCGGCAGCAAAAACACTTTAGAGCATGGAGAGGAGCGGGTGTGTAAAGCGGGGTAAAGGTAGAGCCTGTAAATAAAAAAGCCCGGCATAGCACCGGGCAAAGAAGTCACCTGCACACTCAGGCTGCTTTCAATTTCTGCTTTTGCGCACGATTCTCACGGCGAATCTTACGTTCTTCCAGCACCGCGACCATCGCCATCAGGACGATACAGCCGATTGCTGCCGTATCCAGCGCCGCGAAGGTGCCCGCCCAGCCGGTGAGGCCGAAAATTGGCGTGCCGTCGGCGATCATCCCCAGGCCCAGCTTGGCGAAGCTGTCGCCGATCAGGTAGGCGAAGGTGCCTTTAATTCCATCGGCGGCGCCGATCGCTTTTTTCGGGACGAAGCCCACTGCCGCCACGCCGATCAGCAGCTGTGGACCAAACACCAGGAAGCCGAGCGCGAACAGGGACGCCAGGTAAACGTACTGGTTGCTGGCGTGCTGATAGACGCCGAGCGTGGCGATAATCAGCGCCAGCGCGACGCAGGCCACCAGCGCACGACGGCCGTTGGCGAGGTCGGAGAGCCAGCCCCACAGCAGCGTGCCGACCAGCGCGCCCACTTCGAACAGGGTGAAGCCCTGAATCGCCACTTCTTTAGAGAGCTTCAGCTCCTGGAAGGCGTACACGGTCGACCACTGGTCGATGCCGATACGCACCACGTAGAGGAAGATGTTTGAGAAGCACAGCAGCCAGATCACTTTGTTTTTCAGCACGTACTCAACAAAGATCTGCCATTTGGACATCTCGTTTTCTTCGGTCTCTTTGTCCTCTTCGCTGATCTCCTCGCCGAACAGCTCTTCGGCTTTGCCAAGGCCGTACGATTCCGGGGAGTCGCTGCCGTAGCGCAGGCCGATAAAGCCGACAATCAGGGCAATAATCGACGGGAAGATAAACATGCCGATCACGTGGCCGTCGAACAGATAGTTTGCGCCGAACAGCGCTACGCCAGCCGCACCCGCCCCGCCGAGGTTGTGGGAGATGTTCCACATGCCGAGGTAGGAACCACGCTTGCGGCGCGGGGTCCATTTGGTGATGGTGGAGTAGCTGCACGACCCGCCGGTACTCTGGAAGAAGCCGCTCAGGGCGTAGAAGGCGATCATCATGAACAGACTGACGGAGCCCGCGCCCATGCTGGCGCTAAAGCCGAGCATACAGATGGCGGAGAGGATCAGCATAAACGGCAGGAACTGTTTGGTGTTTTTGCCGTCCGCGTAGTAGGAAACGACGGTTTTACCTACGCCATAGGTGATGGAGAAGCCCAGGCCAATCATCCCCAGCTGCGTCATGCTCAGCCCGTAGGTTGAGATCATGTCGTTCTGCGCGATGTTAAAGTTTTTGCGGATCAGGTACATGGTCAGGTAGCCGATGAAGACCACCAGATAGGACTGCATGAACGGTTTGAACCACATCTTGCGCCGCACGTCGAGCGGCAGATCCAGGGTCGGCTTGCGCACCTGATTTAAGAAGGCCAGCATGACTGAGTTACTCCTGAGCTGATTTTTGCAGCATTGTAAAAATCAGCCGGGAGAGATGCCTGAGACAGCGTCCAGGTAAAACCGGGAAAATTTCTTAGTTTTGCGCCATTCGGGGTGAAAAGGTGAGACGCATCACGCTTCGCTCACCTCGCGCGGCGCCTGCGCGTGCAGGAACGGCAGCAGCAGCAGAGCGGATATCCCCGCCGCGATAGCGATCACCGCAAAGAACCCGCTCCAGTGCCAGACGTCGATCACCCGCGCCAGCGGCCAGCCGGAGAGCGATGCGCCAAGGTAGGCAAACAGCCCGACAAAGCCCGTCGCCGCGCCTGCCGCCTCTTTGTGGGAACACTCCGCCGCCGCCATGCCGATCAGCATCTGCGGGCCAAACACGAAGAAGCCGATGGTAAAGAAGCACGCCGCCTGCATCACGTAGCTGGCGAACGGCATCAGCCACAGCGAGCCGACGGAGAGCAAAATCCCGGCGGCGAAAATCAGGTTCATCGGGCCTCGGTTGCCGTTGAACAGCTTGTCCGATCCCCACCCCGCCACCAGCGCGCCGATAAACCCGCCCAGCTCGAACATGGTCACCGCCGAGTTAGCGGTCACCAGATCCACGCCGAGCGTCTCGGACATGTACAGATTGCCCCAGTCGTTGATGGCCGCGCGCACCACGTAGACCAGCACGTAGCAGAGCGACAGCAGCCAGATGTACGGATTTTTCAGCACGTATTTTGTGAGGATCTCCCTGCGGGTCAGCCCCGCGCCTTCCTGCTGCTGGGCAATCTCCATCTCGTCGTGCCGCCAGTCGCCCACCGGCGGCAGGCCGACGGTTTGCGGCCTGTCGCGCAGGCGCCAGCAGAGGAACAGCCCGGCGACAATCGCGAGGCCACCGGCAATCATCATCCCCGCGCGCCAGCCGTAGTGCAGCGCTGCCGCGCCCACCACCATCGGGATCAGCGCCCCGCCGACGTTATGCGCGGTGTTCCAGATCGCCCACCAGCCGCCGCGCTCGTTGCGCGAGTACCAGGCGGTGAGCAGACGAGCGCAGACCGGCGCGCCCCAGCCCTGGAAAAAGGCGTTCAGCGCCCACAGCAGGGCAAAGGCCCAAAGCGAGGTGGAGAAACCAAACAGGATGTTCACCACCCCGGTGGCGATCAGCCCAACGCCCATAAAATAGCGCGCGTTGGAGCGGTCGCTGACGATGCCGGAGAAGAACTTCGACAGGCCGTAGGTGATGTAAAACAGCGTCGCCAGCAGGCCGATATCGGTACGCGTCATCACGCCGCTGGCGAGGATTTCCGGCGCGGCGGCGTTGAAGCTTTTGCGGGTGAAGTAGAACAGCGCGTAGCCGAGCCAGATGGTAATCAGGATATGGCGACGCCAGTAGCGGTAGCGGGCGTCGATTTCCGCTTTGTCGCCTATCGGCGCGGCGCTGGCAGGGGTTTTAAACATGATAACTCCGTAGCGGCAGGCTGACGCTGACGCGCGTCCCGTGAGTGCAGGAGATGCTCAGCGTGCCGCCGAGCGCCTTCACGCGCTCGCGCATGCCCGCCAGGCCAAAGCCCTGCTGGCCGGATCCCGGCGGCAGGCCGCAGCCGTCGTCTTCAATCACCAGCATCAGGCGCTCGTCCTGCTGCCAGCCCTGGATCGTGACCGCGCTGGCGCTGGCGTGCTTGACGATATTGTTCAGCCCCTCCTGACAGACGCGGAACAGCGTCACGCGCTGGCCTTCGCTCAGCGCAGGCTCGTTAATACGCCAGTCGAGATGGCTGACAATGCCGCGGCTTTCCAGCTCCATCTCGCGCATCAGGGAACGCACCGCCTGCTCAAGCGACAGGTCGTCAAGCTGGCGCGGGCGCAGCCGTCCTAACAGTCGACGAACGGAGTCATAGACGCCCAGCGAAAGCTGTTCGATATGCGCCCCGCCCTGCTTCACGCCCGCGTTTTCCGCCGCCAGGCGCTGAACAATGCCCGCCTGCGTGCGGATAGCGGTGATGGTCTGGCCGATATCGTCGTGCAGCTCGCGGGCGACCTCCTGCCGCACGCTCTCTTCGGTTTCCAGCAGACGCTCCGCCAGACGGCGGTTGCGCGCCAGCTCGGTTTGCAGGGACTGGTTCAGCTCGCGCAGGCGCTGTATGCCCGCGCCGAGCAGCAGCCCGGTCAGGCTCTGGACCAGCAGGGAAAGCAGCAGATCCACAGGATGATCGTGCCAGGTCTGGCTGGCAATCAGCGCGATGGCGTTCATTAGCGTCGCGATCAGCGCTCCCTGCCAGCCGTAGTGCCAGGCCAGGGCAATGATCGGCAGCGCAAGGCAAAATGGGGTAAAGCGTGAAAGCTCGGCGGGAAGGCCAAGCTGGAGCCACAGGCTCACCACAAACAGCAGCAGATACCAGAT
>NZ_JAIHAZ010000129.1:0-566 GCF_019718755.1 Enterobacter sp. RIT637 | reverse complement strand
ATTAGGGTTCTTCACAGCGCGAACGTGTTCTTCAAGCTCGACAAACGATGGACGCTCGCTGGAGTACAGGGTTTTACGCCCGAATTCCACCGCGATTGGCGGTGCGTAGCCGTTCAGGTTTGACAGCAAGGTGATCTTCACGCACTGCATCATCTTGGTAGTTTCCGCACTCTTCTGGCGTAGCACGCTTGCCAGCGGCGAGATAAAACCGTAGGCGAGAAGAATACCGAGGAATGTCCCAACCATTGCGTGGGCAATCAGTGCCCCCAGCTCTGCGGCCGGGCGGTCGGCGGAGGCCAGTGCGTGTACCACGCCCATCACCGCCGCGACGATACCGAATGCCGGCAGTGAATCCCCCACCAGCGCCAGGGCGTTAGCCGGCACTTCGGATTCGCTTTCGTGAGTTTCGATCTCTTCGTCCATCAGCGCTTCAATCTCGAAGGTGTTCATGTTGCCGCTGATGATGAGTCGAAGATAATCGACGATAAAATCCAGCATCATCGCGTCAGCGAGAATACGTGGATAACTGGCGAAAATTTCGCTCTCTTTCGGGTTCTCAATATCAC
>NZ_JAIHAZ010000128.1:0-568 GCF_019718755.1 Enterobacter sp. RIT637 | reverse complement strand
ATTATTAGCCGCAGTCATACAAAAACAAAAAAGCCCCACAGGAGAGAAGAATGATAGAAACCATCACCCACGGCGCCGAGTGGTTCATCGGGCTGTTTCAGAAAGGCGGAGAGGTGTTCACCGGTATGGTGACCGGCATCCTGCCCCTGCTGATAAGCCTCTTAGTGATCATGAATGCGTTGATTAACTTTATCGGCCAGCAGCGTATCGAACGCTTCGCTCAGCGCTGCGCCGGCAACCCGCTGTCCCGCTATCTTGTTCTGCCCTTCATCGGAACCTTTGTTTTCTGCAACCCGATGACCTTAAGCCTCGGCCGCTTTATGCCAGAAAAGTACAAGCCGAGTTATTACGCCGCCGCATCCTATAGCTGCCACTCCATGAACGGCCTGTTCCCGCACATCAACCCCGGCGAACTGTTTGTTTACCTCGGCATTGCCAGCGGCCTGACCACACTTGGCCTGCCGCTCGGCCCGCTGGCGGTGAGATATCTGCTGGTTGGCCTGGTCACCAACTTCTTCCGCGGCTGGGTGACGGATCTCACCACCGCCATTTTTGAGAAAAAAATGGG
>NZ_JAIHAZ010000127.1:0-573 GCF_019718755.1 Enterobacter sp. RIT637 | reverse complement strand
GCCTGGTTCGTATATCCAGCGAATGGCGTTTTCATCATCCGGTTTGCCGTCAGAGCCGACCGGAACTTCGTCGGTGAGCTGGTCGCCGTTCCAGTGAAAATCCATCCCCGGTTTGTTGTGGCTGGTGCAGCGTTTACTGATGCGCCGGCCGAACGGGTCGTATTTGTATTCCCAGCGTTCGCCATCCGGCGTTTCGATACCTGAGAGCTGGCTCCGGGCGTCCCACCGATAGCGCCAGAGAAGAGGGCGGTAGCCGCCTTTATCGACCAGTTTCTCCACCAGACGACCGTTCACATCGTACTTCCAGGCGGTGTTATGCGCGTTTACCACCCGGACAAATTTTCCTCTTAGGCTTTAAAGTTGTGGTGACAACAGCACACCGAATATTAATTAAAAGGCTAAATGGCTGCGTGAGTCGGGATTTGAGACGGGCCCACATCTGACAGTGAAAATATCGAACGACTACATTGTGCTTATACGTAACAGTAATGAAGTGGACTGTCTGAAGCATGAGCAGGAGTTGCTTCGCCAGCAGTTACGGGATGTTAAACCGGTTAATAACAATATTAAAAA
>NZ_JAIHAZ010000126.1:0-576 GCF_019718755.1 Enterobacter sp. RIT637 | reverse complement strand
ATCGCGGCCACGCACCAGAACCTTGAACAGCGCGTGCAGGAAGGCAAATTCCGTGAAGACTTGTTCCACCGTCTGAACGTGATTCGCGTCCATCTCCCGCCGCTACGCGAACGCCGGGAAGATATTCCGCGTCTGGCGCGCCATTTCCTGCAGGTGGCGGCGCGCGAACTGGGCGTGGAAGCCAAACTGCTGCACCCGTAAACCGATGCCGCGTTGACGCGACTGGCGTGGCCGGGCAACGTGCGTCAGCTGGAAAACACCTGCCGCTGGCTCACCGTTATGGCTGCCGGGCAGGAAGTGCTGATTCAGGATTTACCGGGTGAACTGTTTGAATCTACCGCGCCCGAAAGCAGCACCGGACAGTCGTTACCTGACAGCTGGTCGACGCTGCTGGCGCAATGAGCGGATCGCGCGCTGCGTTCCGGTCATCAAAACCTGCTTTCCGAAGCGCAGCCTGAAATGGAGCGCACGTTACTGACGACCGCGCTTCGCCATACACAGGGGCATAAACAGTAAGCGGCACGGCTGCTGGGTTGGTGGCGAAATACCCTGACGCGGAAGCTGAAAGAGCTGGGA
>NZ_JAIHAZ010000125.1:0-576 GCF_019718755.1 Enterobacter sp. RIT637 | reverse complement strand
CGTAAACCACCTTCCCTGCACCCGACGCATAGACCGGCGTTCCGCGCGCATTCGCAATATCAATGCCTTTGTTGCCACCTTCGGCGGTGGAGTACGGCATAATCACTTTCCCACTGGCAGGCCACACCCAGCAGCGTTGCCCGACCGGCGGCCAGGACGATTGCGGCACCGCATAAGACGGCGTCACTTTGGCGGTTTTACCTTTCGAGGAAGAGGATTTTTTCGCCGTCGAGCTACCGCTATTGAGCCTGAGCTTTTGCCCTATCTCGATGGTATAAGGTGCAGAAATATTGTTCAGGCGAGCCAGGTCTTTCACGCTCGTTCCGGTTGAGCGCGAAATTTTATAAAGTGTGTCGCCGCGCTTAACGGTGTAGACCGCGCCGGAGTAGCTTCCCGAATCCGCTGATTTACTGCCCGAACAGCCTGCCAGCATGAGCGTCAGCATCAGGCAAAAAAGGGCAATCAGGGGATTTCTTGTCAGGCTTCCTGCAAACAAAGCGGCTCCTCGGTCAGCGTAAATGGCGTCCTATGATAGCAGCCTGAATTCTGTTGCCAATCTTTGCTGCAAAGACTCTT
>NZ_JAIHAZ010000124.1:0-577 GCF_019718755.1 Enterobacter sp. RIT637 | reverse complement strand
GTCTGTGTCCGGATTTTTATGGGGCAACCTATGAAAAAATGGGTGAGCTGGGCTACATCCAGTGGCCGTGTCGCGATGAGTCCGAAGCCGACCAGGGAACGTCGTACCTCTTCAAAGAAAAATTCGATACCCCGAACGGACTGGCGCAGTTCTTCACCTGCGACTGGGTCGCGCCAATCGATAAGCTCACCGATGAGTATCCGATGGTGCTCTCCACCGTGCGTGAAGTGGGCCACTACTCCTGTCGTTCGATGACGGGTAACTGCGCCGCGCTGGCGGCGCTGGCGGACGAACCGGGATACGCACAAATCAACACCGCCGACGCGGAGCGCCTCGGCATTGAGGATGAAGCGCTGGTGTGGGTGAACTCGCGTAAGGGCCGCATCATCACCCGTGCGCAGGTCAGCGACCGTCCGAATAAAGGCACGGTCTATATGACCTACCAGTGGTGGATTGGCGCCTGCAACGAGCTGGTGACGGAGAACTTAAGCCCGATAACCAAAACGCCGGAGTATAAATACTGCGCCGTAAACGTGGAGCCGATTGCGGATCAGCACGCTGCGGAACAGTATGTGAT
>NZ_JAIHAZ010000123.1:0-577 GCF_019718755.1 Enterobacter sp. RIT637 | reverse complement strand
GAGCAAAACAGTCCTCAATGACAAGCAACGACGATTACATGAAGTGTTCGATCAGTTGCCAGGAGTAGAGCAAGATCGCTTTATAGCTCTTGCAAACGATAGGCTTGACGAGCTAGATAAGTTTATGGCCGAGTTCCTTAAGAAGAGAAAAATCGAGCCACCATCCTCTGATAGCTGAATGACACCTTGTAAAACAGCCGCGCAAGCGGCTTTTTTTTCGCCTTAAATTCACATTTTGTAAATATCATTACCTTCATTGAAGTTTTTATCTTCAATAAAACCTTGACCAATGAAAACTAAATTTGTAGTCTGATTTTAGAAAATCAGTCATCAAGGCAGGACGCCCACGAAGTAGCTGCCGGCGGCATACGAAACACCGGATGAGATGACAGTAAATTACGCGCAGCAGGATTTACCGTTCCGTCAGCCAGACGCAAATGGCACCAACGAGGATTGAACCATGATCGATTTCGCACGCAAAAAAACAGGCTGCCAAGCAGTACGCCTTAACCTGTTTGAAGTTCTGGTCCGCAAGCTTTGCTATTTACTTGCACAGAAAGGCAATCCAGAGCTAAAC
>NZ_JAIHAZ010000122.1:0-578 GCF_019718755.1 Enterobacter sp. RIT637 | reverse complement strand
ATGATGAACCTGGTGAAAAACTCAGCCATCGCCTCCACCATTGGTCTGGTCGATATGGCGGCGCAGGCGGGCAAGCTGCTGGATTACTCCGCCCACGCGTGGGAATCTTTCACCGCCATTACCGTGGCCTATGTGCTGATTAACGCTTTCATCATGCTGGTGATGAACCTGGGTGAACGTAAAACTCGCCTGCCGGGCAATCTGGGGGGCAAATAATGTACGAGTTTGACTGGAGTTCCATTGTTCCCGCCATGCCCTATCTGCTCGACGGGCTGGTTATTACCTTAAAAATCACCGCCATTGCGATCGTGGTTGGTATTGTCTGGGGCACGATTTTGGCGGTCATGCGCCTGTCGAGCTTCAAGCCTTTCGCCTGGTTCGCTACCGCCTACGTCAACGTCTTCCGCTCCATTCCGCTGGTGATGGTGCTGCTGTGGTTTTATCTGATCGTCCCCGGCCTGCTGCAAAACGTGCTGGGGCTGTCGCCGAAAACCGATATCCGCCTGATCTCTGCCATGGTCGCGTTCTCAATGTTTGAGGCGGCGTACTATTCGGAAATTATTCGCGCGGGTATTCAG
>NZ_JAIHAZ010000121.1:0-578 GCF_019718755.1 Enterobacter sp. RIT637 | reverse complement strand
ATCAGACAGCCGATCGAGCCAAAGAGCGCCATCGCCACCTGTATGCCGGTCGCCCTGTCGCCCGGGAAGAGGTAATCCGCCAGGGGCAAAATAAGGGCCGTTCCGAGCGCCCCGCCAATCGGCGTGATGGCAAAGCGCCAGGACTGCAAGGAGAGATTTTCACGCGGATCGGACGTTAGCGCAGCGCCCAGAGAGCAATATGGAATATTTATGGCGGTATACATCAGGGTCATAAATATATATGCCCCGACGGCATAATAAATTTTTCCGGTTTCGGTAAAATTCGGAATGGAATAGACCAGGACGCAGCTGACCGCAAAGGGAACGCATATCGCCAGCAGCCAGGGACGGAAGCGCCCCCAGCGCGTCGACGTTGCATCGGCTATCGCCCCCATCACCGGGTCGGTAATCGCATCTAATAAACGCACCAGAAGAAACATGGTGCCCATTATGGCCGGCGGTAAGCCATAAATATCGGTATAGTAATACGCCAGAATGGCAACCGATGAGTCAAATACAATATGACTTGCTGCATCTCCCAGGCTATAGCCTATTTTCTCTTTGACCGGTATTTTTTC
>NZ_JAIHAZ010000120.1:0-581 GCF_019718755.1 Enterobacter sp. RIT637 | reverse complement strand
CGCTAAAAAGCCCAGCACGCTTAAGCCGCCGAGCCAGACTAAAAATCCTTTCCTGGGTTGCATTGTTTTATTCTCCTGAGGAGGCAGGTGTACGTTGGCGCAGAGTGTAGGGAGTGCAAAGCGGCTTGTGAAACGCTAATATTTGCAGAGTGCATTCAAATTTTTTGCAGGCAGAACATGTGGTCAGATTATTCTCTTGAAGTTGTGGATGCTGTTGCCCGTAACGGCAGTTTCACCGGTGCCGCGCAGGAGTTACACCGCGTACCCTCGGCGATCAGTTACACCGTGCGTCAGCTGGAAGAGTGGCTGGCGGTTCCGCTGTTCGAGCGGCGTCATCGCGACGTCGAATTAACGCCTGCCGGCGCGTGGTTTTTGAAGGAAGGGCGTTCTGTCATCAAAAAAATGCAGATCACCCGCGAGCAGTGTCAGCAGATCGCTAACGGCTGGCGAGGCCATCTCTCCATCGCGGTGGATAATATCGTTAAGCCGGAACGGACCCGGCAAATGATCGTGGATTTCTATCGTCATTTTTCTGATGTCGAACTGCGGGTCTCCCAGGAGGTGTTCAACGGCGTCTGGGA
>NZ_JAIHAZ010000011.1:0-139445 GCF_019718755.1 Enterobacter sp. RIT637 | reverse complement strand
GGTGGCGTATATTACGCTTTCCTCTTTCAGAGTCAACCCGTTATTTCAGGATTTTTCTCTTCAACCGAACCGCTTGTTGTGTGAAGTGATTCACATCCGCCGTGTCGATGGAGGCGCATTATAGGGATCCCAATTTTTAGCACAAGTGTTTTTTAGATCTTTTTTTCCAACTGTTGATTTTCCGCGCTTTTCGCTGAAATCCCGCCCGATCTGCTTAAATATTGACGTATTTTGCCTTGCCACGATCTCGAAATATGATCAAAGTCTTCTGTATAGTGCCCATCTGTCGAGGTAGATATGTCTGCAGTACTCCGCCCTTATAAAGATCTGTTCCCCCAAAAAGGCGATCGCGTGATGATCGATGCCAGCAGCGTGGTGATTGGTGATGTCCGCATAGCCGATGATGTGAGTATCTGGCCACTGGTTGCGGTCAGGGGAGATGTTAACTTTGTGTCCATCGGTGCACGCACCAATATCCAGGACGGTAGCGTTCTGCATGTGACGCATAAATCTTCTTATAATCCGGAAGGTAATCCTCTGATCATTGGAGAAGACGTTACCGTCGGTCACAAAGTGATGCTCCACGGCTGCACGATAGGTAACAGGGTGCTTGTTGGTATGGGTTCAATTTTACTGGATGGCGTAACAGTAGAAGATGATGTGATGATTGGGGCTGGTAGTCTGGTCCCGCAAAATAAACGTCTGGAAAGCGGCTATCTCTATTTAGGCAGCCCGGTAAAACAGATCCGCCCCTTAAAAGAAGCGGAAATCGAAGGATTAAAATACTCAGCAAATAACTACGTCAAATGGAAGAATGACTATCTGAATCAGGACAACCAGACCCAGCCTTGATCGTCTTCCTGCTGATCGCGGATTAAATCGCTGGCTTCCTCTTCAAGATCCCAGCGATTTTCGCAAAATACCGCCAACGGGTCTGAACCGCCAAAACGACGCAGTAGCGTTTCTCCAGTAATCGCACAAGTCAGCTGCATTCCGTGCACCAGCACCGGGAAACAAACCGCTTGCTGATTTTCATCCCAGACTTCTCTGTCAGGAAAGTGGATCGCCTGATTCACGCCATCAATTCCTGTTTCAGGTTTTCGATCACGGGTTCGACTGCAGGCAACACTCCGTGCCAGAGCAGTACTGCATGAGCCGCCTGGCCCACCAGCATGCCCAGACCATCAGCCAGATGCTTCGCGCCGTGTTGTTCACACCAGGCCAGAAAAGGTGTTTTACCTTTCTGATAGAACATGTCGTAGCAATAGACGTGGGCACTAACCAACGAAGCAGGGATCGCGGGCACTTCACCGCCAATACCGCTGGAAGTCGCATTAATGACAAGGTCGAACTCATGGTCGGCAAGGTCATCAAGCGCTACAGCACTGACGCTACCGGTATGGGCGAACAGCGCAGCCAGCTCTTCTGCACGGGAGAATGTTCGGTTGGTAATCGTTACCGCACAATCCATTGAAAGAAGAGGAAGCAGCACGCCCCGTGATGCCCCGCCCGCGCCAATCAGCAGGATCCGGAAACCAGGCTTAATAAATGAGAGTCTTTCTAAATCGCTGAGTAAACCAATCCCATCGGTGTTATCACCCAGAAGTCGACCATCCTCAAGCTGTTTAAGCGTATTTACCGCACCAGCAAGCGCCGCACGCTCAGTCAATTCATCCGCGCGTTCAAAAGCCTCTTCCTTAAAGGGGACTGTTACATTCGCACCTTTACCTCCCGCCTCGAAAAAGGCATTCAGCGTCGTCACAAACGCATCGACAGGGGCCAGCACGCGACCATAAGGATGATCTATCTGCAGTTGTTCAGCAAACAGTTGATGAATCAACGGTGACTTGCTGTGTGCAATCGGATTACCAAAAACAGCATAGGTTTCCATGAGATTACCCCTGGCGAAAACGTTCGCCGGTCAAAGCGTCGCGAATTTCAGACGGATTCAGGCGCCCTCCCGTTTCACCGACAGCGACAGGGAAGTCATTCCCGAACTGTGCCAGTACTTCTTCGGTTGTCCGACAAGGTGGCAATCCGGTCAGGTTGGCGCTGGTTGAGACTAGCGGTTTACCAAATGCCTGGCAAAGCTCAACCACCAGCGGATGGTCAGTTACGCGAACGGCGAGGGAATCAAAGCGTCCGGTTAACCAGCGCGGCGTAGTCGGCTGCGCCGGGAAAACGAAGGTCACCGGCCCAGGCCACGCGGAGAAGATGGTTTCGCGCTGCGCCGACGTCAACATGGAGTCATCGATATAGGGTTTAAGCTGCTCGTAATTCGCAGCGATCAAAATTAGCCCTTTCTCGACAGGTCTTTGCTTTAAGGTGAGCAATCGGCTCACAGCGGTCTCGCTGTCAGGATCGCAACCGACCCCAAAAACAGCTTCTGTTGGATAGGCGATGACTTGTTCATTTCTCAGTACGTCCACAGCATGGGCAATGGAGCCTGATGGCAGGTTATTATTCACTGTTTTGATCCGCCGAAACCGGCTTTCCACATTGTTTACTGGCGCAGAAGCGTTTCATGCCTTGCGCGGTTTTCTTTTCTATAAGCAGCGGATAATTGCAATGAGAGCAGGTTCCCGCTACCGGTTTAAAATTGATAACGAACTGGCATTCAGGGTAGCGATCGCACGAATGGAAGTTCTTACCATAACGGGAACGGCGTTGTACCAGCTGACCGCACTGACACTGAGGACACGCAATTGCCGTTTCATCTGGCTTATCAATTTGTTCCGTATGCTCACATTCAGGGTAGCGGCTGCATCCAATAAACATGCCGAAACGACCCTGCCGCAGTGCTAATTCGCCACCGCAGAGTGGGCAATGCTGACCCTCCAGAATTTTCACGATATGTCCATCCGCCTGGCTTTTCAGGGGACGGACATAATCACATTCCGGATACTGTGAACAACCGAGAAACGGGCCGTGTTTCCCGGACCGAATGACGAGCTCAGCCCCGCACTGTGGGCAGGGCTCGTTTTTATGCACCGTGAATAGTGCTGATTTGGCCATAACAACTCTTGGTCCCGCACATTGAATTAGTGCAGCATACCTTCATTCACTTCAAAGAGTAATTCTTCCATTTGCTGATAGGCATTTTCACAGCCTGGGATATTGAACAGAACCATCAGGATCACCCACTTAAGGTCTTCCAGTTCGAATTCTGCCGTATCCAGCGCCATGACGCGCTCTATCACCATTTCTCGCGTTTCGAGGTTTAGCACCTGAATCTGCTCAAGGAATAAGATGAATCCCCGGCAGCTGGCATCCAGCCTTTCACACTCTTCAGCGGTGTAAATGCGTACAGATAAGGGATCGGAAGCAAGCTGCATCGGTTCGGCGAGGCCGTCCTGATAATCAGCCAGTTTATCCAACCACATCAACGCATTGTAAATATCTTCCCGCTCAAATCCTGCTTCGGTAAGATCCCGTGTCAATTTGTCCTGATCCACGCGCATTTCTGCTTCGTTGTGGATGTAAGTCTCAAACAAATACATCAGTACGTCGAACATGGCATGCCCTCCTTAATCGGACATAGCCGCCGGGTACAGCTGCGATCCACCCTGCTAACTCCAGTTCAAGTAGCTGTGCTACCGTTACTGGCACAGGTTGGCCGGCACGTTCAGCGACAACGTCAACAGGTGTTACCTCATCTCCTACGTTAGCCAGGAGCTTGGGAAATGGCAATGCCACCTTCTCCTGATCTGACGAATAATGTTGCTTTTTAGGTTCATCTGTTAACCAGTTCAAGCCATACCGTAAATTTTCCAGGATATCCTCTATGCAAGTCACAGGCGTTGCGCCTTGCTTTATTAGCCAGTGCGGCCCCTCACATCCTGGATTTCCTATAGGGCCAGGTAAAGCAAAGACTTCTCGCCCCTGTTCAAGCGCACATCTTGCCGTAACCAACGAACCGCTTCGCAAAGCAGCCTCTACGACCAGCACGCCCTGACTTAACCCACTAATAATCCTGTTACGTCGAGGGAAATTCGCTGGTCTTGGGGGCGTAGAAAGAGAGAACTCAGACACTACCGCCCCCTCCGAATGAATAAGCCGCTTAGCCAGGGTCTGATGCCGACGGGGATAAATGCTAAAAAGCCCATTCCCCAACACGGCCACACTCGCGCCTTGTACTGACAATGCAGCGTTGTGGGCCACACCGTCAATGCCGCAGGCCAGACCGCTGGTGATGGTGAAACCGCATTGTGAGAGCTGTTCACTCAGGATCCTTCCCCATCGCTCACCATACCAGGAGGGCGCACGACTTCCGACAACAGCAAGTTGAACGCCATTAAGCGCCTCGAGGTTCCCCGTCACGAATAATGCCCCGGGATAATCAGGAAAAGTGCGAAGCAAAGGGGGATAAAGGGGATGGTCAGCAGTTAAGAGATGGTTTCCCGGCTGCTCCAGCCACACCAGGCTACGCTCAAGTTCATCTTCACTGAGAGCAAGAAATCGCCCAGCATGCGTTGCTGATAATCCGGCTTCACGGAGCGTCACGCCATCAATCGTTGTCTGTTTACTGAGCTGTGATGCGACCTCCAGCATTGCATCACCACAAAGAGGACCTATGTGAATTAACCGTAACCATATCTCTGTCGATGTCATCCTTTCCCCTGCCACAAGCAGCCTCCGCAATCATTGCGATTGGTCACTGATGCTGTCAATCGATGAGGGATTTGTCTAGAATAGAGATAGTATTCTTATCAACTCCTGAACACGACTCTGGAAATTTATGGCAGTTTTGCAAGTGTTACATATTCCGGACGAGCGCCTTCGCATCGTCGCTGAACCGGTTAAAGAAGTGAATGCAGAAATTCAGCGTATCGTCGATGATATGTTCGATACCATGTACGCCGAGGAAGGTATTGGCCTGGCGGCGACTCAGGTAGACATTCACAAGCGTATTATCGTGATTGATGTCTCTGAGAATCGCGATGAGCGCCTGGTGCTGATCAATCCTGAACTGCTTGAAAAGAGCGGAGAAACGGGTATTGAAGAAGGCTGTCTCTCCATTCCGGAACAACGTGCTTTAGTACCGCGTGCGGAAAAAGTGAAGATTCGCGCTCTGGACCGTGACGGTAAACCGTTCGAGCTGGAAGCAGACGACCTGCTGGCGATTTGTATTCAGCATGAGATGGATCACCTGGTCGGTAAACTGTTTATCGATTACCTCTCTCCACTGAAGCAGCAGCGTATTCGTCAGAAAGTAGAGAAACTGGATCGTTTGCGCTCTCGCGCCTAAGATCCCCCCGGATACAAGGATCAACGTGTCTAAAACACTACGCATTATTTTCGCGGGTACCCCTGATTTTGCAGCGCGTCATCTCGACGCGCTGTTATCTTCTGGTCACCAGGTTGTTGGCGTCTTTACCCAGCCGGACCGTCCGGCAGGTCGTGGGAAAAAGCTGATGCCGAGCCCGGTGAAAGTGCTGGCCGAAGAACATGGTTTACCCGTTTTCCAGCCCGCATCCTTGCGTCCTCAGGAAAATCAGCAACTGGTAGCAGACCTGAACGCGGATGTCATGGTGGTAGTGGCTTACGGTTTAATCTTGCCAAAAGCCGTGCTTGATATGCCACGCCTGGGCTGCGTCAACGTGCATGGCTCTCTTCTTCCACGCTGGCGCGGAGCGGCACCTATTCAACGCTCTCTGTGGGCTGGCGATGCTGAAACTGGCGTCACTATCATGAAGATGGACGTAGGTTTAGACACCGGTGACATGCTGTATAAGCTGGCCTGTCCAATCACTAAAGAAGATACCAGTGCCACTCTTTACGACAAACTGGCAGATTTGGGCCCTCAGGGTCTCATTGAGACGCTGCAACAACTTGCTGATAATACGGCGACACCTGAAGTTCAGGACGAAGCGCTGGTAACCTATGCCGAGAAACTCAGCAAAGAAGAAGCTCAGCTCGACTGGTCACTGTCTGCAGCTCAACTTGAACGCTGTATCCGCGCGTTTAATCCGTGGCCTATGAGCTGGATGATGATTGACGATCAGCCGGTGAAAGTCTGGAAAGCCTCCATTATTGATGGTGATACCTCTGCAGAACCCGGCACGATTATTGAAGCCAGCAAGCAGGGTATTCTGGTCGCAACCGCGAAAGGCATTCTAAGTCTTGAGTCTCTGCAACCTGCGGGTAAGAAAGCAATGAGCGCCCAGGATTTGTTAAATTCCCGTCGCGAATGGTTTATTCCTGGCAACCGTCTTGCCTGACCCCTTTCATTTTTAAGGCCCGGTGTTTCCGGGCATTTTTATTTTTACGGCTATGAAAAAACAAAATCTACGCAGTATGGCGGCACAGGCCGTTGAGCAAGTTGTCGAACAGGGCCAGTCACTCAGTAATGTCCTGCCCCCACTGCAACAGAAAGTGTCCGATAAAGACAAAGCTCTGCTTCAGGAGCTATGCTTTGGCGTGCTACGCACCCTTTCTCAGCTTGAGTGGTTGATTAGCAAGCTGATGTCACGCCCCATGACCGGCAAGCAACGTACCATTCATTATTTGATCATGGTTGGCTTCTACCAACTGCTTCATACACGTATTCCTCCTCATGCTGCGCTGGCTGAAACGGTGGAAGGTGCCGTTGCGGTTAAACGTCCTCAACTCAAGGGTTTGATCAACGGCGTACTGCGTCAGTTCCAGCGACAACAGGAAGAGCTCCTGGCTGAATTCACCCAAAGCGAAACACGTTTCCTGCACCCGGAATGGCTGTTGAAGCGCCTGAAAAAAGCCTATCCGCAGCAGTGGCAGGATATTGCTGACGCCAATAACCAACGTCCACCGATGTGGTTACGCGTCAACCGTAATCATCATACTCGGGACGCATGGCTGGCTATGCTGGAAGAAGCTGGAATGAACGGGTTCACACATGAAGCCTACCCGGATGCCGTACGTTTAGCCTCTCCGGCACCGGTACACGTGCTTCCCGGCTTCGAAGACGGCTGGGTCACTGTCCAGGATGCCTCTGCCCAAGGGTGTATGACCTGGCTTGAGCCACAAAATGGTGAGCAGATCCTCGATCTCTGCGCTGCCCCTGGCGGTAAAACGACGCATATTCTGGAAGTTGCTCCGCAGGCGAACGTAATGGCAGTAGATGTTGATGAACAACGTCTTTCTCGCGTCTACGATAACCTGAAGCGCCTTGGAATGAAGGCTCAGGTCAAGCAAGGCGACGGACGTAAACCTGCAGAATGGTGTGGCGAATCGCAATTCGATCGCATTTTGCTGGATGCTCCCTGCTCAGCGACGGGCGTGATTCGTCGCCATCCGGACATCAAATGGCTACGCCGCGATCGCGATATTTCAGAGTTGGCTCAACTGCAATCCGACATTCTCGATGCTATCTGGCCACATCTTAAACCCGGCGGAACGCTGGTCTATGCAACCTGCTCCGTACTTCCGGAAGAAAACAGCCAGCAAATTGCGGCCTTCCTTAAGCGTACACCTGATGCGACATTACGCGATACGGGTACGCCGGAACGTCCTGGCCAGCAGAATCTCCCCGGCGCCGAAGAGGGCGATGGCTTCTTTTACGCTAAGCTAATCAAAGAGTGATGTAGAGAACAGGTCACGAGATATGAAAATTATCATTCTGGGCGCAGGACAGGTTGGCGGAACGTTGGCGGAAAATCTTGTTGGCGAAAACAACGACATCACAATTGTTGATACCAACGGCGATCGTCTGCGTGTCTTACAGGACAAGTTTGACCTGCGCGTGGTGCAGGGTCATGGTTCGCACCCACGCGTTCTTCGTGAAGCGGGTGCCGACGATGCCGACATGCTGGTTGCGGTAACCAGTTCTGACGAAACCAACATGGTGGCCTGTCAGGTGGCCTACTCGCTTTTCAACACGCCAAACCGTATTGCGCGTATTCGCTCTCCGGACTATGTTCGCGATGCAGAAAAGCTGTTTAATTCTGAAGCGGTACCGATTGATCATCTGATAGCGCCAGAACAACTCGTTATCGACAATATCTATCGCCTGATCGAATATCCGGGCGCTTTACAGGTTGTGAATTTTGCGGAAGGTAAAGTAAGCCTGGCAGTGGTGAAAGCCTATTACGGCGGCCCACTGATTGGTAATGCCTTGTCTACGATGCGTGAGCACATGCCACATATCGATACTCGCGTCGCTGCCATTTTCCGCCACGACAGGCCTATTCGGCCGCAAGGCTCAACGATTGTTGAAGCCGGAGATGAGGTTTTCTTTATTGCCGCATCGCAGCATATCCGCGCGGTGATGAGTGAACTGCAGCGTCTTGAAAAGCCCTATAAACGCATTATGCTGGTCGGGGGGGGGAATATTGGCGCAGGTCTGGCGAGACGACTGGAAAAAGACTATAGCGTCAAGTTGATCGAACGCGATCAACAGCGCGCTTCCGAACTCGCTGAAAAGCTGCAGAATACGATCGTATTTTATGGTGATGCATCCGATCAAGAATTGCTGGCTGAAGAGCATATTGATCAAGTTGATCTGTTTATTGCCGTCACCAACGACGACGAAGCGAATATTATGTCTGCAATGCTCGCCAAACGAATGGGAGCAAAGAAGGTCATGGTGCTTATCCAGCGCAAGGCGTATGTCGATCTGGTCCAGGGCAGCGTTATTGATATTGCCATTTCACCGCAGCAAGCGACAATTTCAGCCCTGCTAAGCCATGTCCGTAAAGCGGATATCGTCGGCGTTTCTTCACTTCGTCGCGGTGTTGCTGAAGCCATTGAGGCAGTGGCACACGGTGATGAAACGACATCACGCGTTGTGGGTCGTTCAATTGATGAAATCAAATTACCACCGGGCACAATCATTGGGGCTGTGGTGCGCGGGAATGATGTCATGATCGCCAATGATAATTTACGCATCGAGCAAGGGGACCACGTTATTATGTTCCTTACCGATAAAAAGTTTATTACAGACGTCGAACGTTTATTCCAGCCAAGTCCATTCTTCCTGTAATGATTCAGGTGCTCGGGTTAGAGCACCTGATTATTAACCTTTTAATTCCTGCGCCTTTTATTTTTCATAACCTTTATTTATCCTCGATGGCAATTAGCTAATCATTTGTTAAACTTATAGTCGTCAGCTGGCACAAGGAGAACATAATGAGTTTCATGAAAGAATTTCGCGAATTTGCGATGCGCGGGAATGTAGTAGATTTAGCTGTGGGTGTCATTATTGGTGCTGCGTTCGGTAAGATCGTTTCATCATTGGTTGCCGACATTATTATGCCACCGTTGGGGCTATTAATTGGGGGCATTGACTTCAAACAGTTCGCCGTCACGCTCCGGGATGCGCAGGGAGATATCCCGGCAGTCGTTATGCACTATGGCGTATTTATTCAGAATATCTTTGATTTCGTGATCGTGGCGTTTGCCATTTTTATGGCCATCAAGCTCATCAACAAGCTTAACCGTAAAAAAGAAGAACCGGCAGCAGCACCGCCAGCCCCCTCTAAAGAAGAAGTTTTACTGACTGAAATTCGCGATCTGTTAAAAGAGCAGAATAGCCGCTCCTGACAGGATGCCAAAAGCAGGAAGGCCAGTGGTAAATAAGCGATTCGCTTTTTTGCCACTGGCCTCCCAGCTACCCCGATTCCCATGTTTCCCTTTACGCAGATAACTCCCTTTCCCTTTTTTATTCTTCTCAACGCGCTGTCTGAAAAGCGGGTCGTGAAGTAATGCCTCAATGGCGTTATCCTTAATTTGTCCCTTCGTATGCTGATAGCGGCTCATAATTTCTCCTGAGCATGGTTTATGTTGACGCGAGTGTAGGCCCGGGCTCAGGGAAAATCAACACCCCTGAGTTTCCTTTTCGCCACTGGCACCCTGTTCAAGGGCTTCAAGAATAGAGCAATAAATGCTGCTGTGCGCAGTACCACAGCATGCATCATTCAATCTTTGCAGGGAACGCTGCATGGTCTGCAATTCCTGAATTCGGGCTTCAACTTCATCCAGTCGGGCCTGGACGATGCTTTTAGACTCCTGGCAAGTGTGGTGCGCCGGATCAATGCGGATCGACAGTAACTCGCGGATCGACTCCAGCGTGAAACCAAGCTGCCGTGCGTAGCGGATAAACCGAAGACGCTGGAGATCATTGTCGGTATAAAGACGGAATCCACCTTCCGTTCTCACCTCATGATCTATCATCTGCTGTTTCTCGTAGTAACGGATTGTATCTGGAGTTACGTTAGCAAGCTTTGCAAGTTCACCAATACGATACATCGTTATTCCTCATTAATTCTCTGCATTAACCTTCCACAATATTCACCGTGCAAAAAGTCAGTGCTCATGCCAGCCTGGCGGAGTTTAAGCTCAATCAGCGTTAGTCGGCGGCTGAGCTCACTGTGCCGTGGGTCGTCTTTGCGAACACTTTTAAGTAGATCACGGAGCTCAACGGCCTCTCTTCGCTGTTCAAGTTCAGGAGGCAAGCAGCCCGCATTTTTAAGTAAGCGGTATCCTGCACGTAATTCAGGTGCAATGTGCGAATCATCATCCAATACGAGCGGTTCGCCGCTTCCTGGAAGATTATCGAATTCACCTTTGCGTTGGGCATCGCTGATATGGCGCTCTACCCATTGATCAAGTAACCACATGATGATCTCCGCGGATGAACAGAAAAGATACAGATATTGTAGAGAGGTGGTGATACTGAGGATATAAAAAAACCCGCCGGAGCGGGTTTTTTTACGTTACTACAGATTACTCTGCAGCAGCTTCTGCTTTCTCTGAACGATCAACCAGCTCGATGTAAGCCATCGGCGCGTTGTCGCCTGCACGGAAACCACACTTCAGAATGCGAGTGTAACCACCGGCACGGCTCGCGAAACGCGGGCCCAGTTCGTTAAACAGTTTTGCCACGATCTCGTTATCACGAGTACGGGCGAATGCCAGACGACGATTAGCAACGCTGTCAGTCTTGGCAAGAGTAATCAGCGGCTCAACTACGCGACGCAGCTCTTTCGCTTTAGGCAGGGTCGTCTTGATGATCTCATGACGAACCAGTGAACCTGCCATGTTGCGGAACATAGCCTGGCGATGGCTGCTGTTGCGGTTCAGTTGACGACCACTCTTACGATGGCGCATGACCTTATCCTTCTCAGTAAAACCTTAACCTGTGATCCGGTTACTCGTCAGCAATGCTTGCCGGTGGCCAGTTTTCCAGGCGCATGCCCAGAGACAGACCACGTGAAGCCAGCACGTCTTTAATCTCGGTAAGAGATTTTTTACCCAGGTTCGGCGTTTTCAGCAACTCAACCTCGGTACGCTGTACCAGATCACCGATATAGTGGATAGCTTCTGCCTTAAGGCAGTTAGCAGAGCGGACAGTCAATTCCAGATCGTCAACAGGGCGCAGCAGGATCGGATCGAATTCTGGTTTCTCTTCTTTCACTTCCGGCTGACGTACATCACGTAAGTCAACGAAAGCTTCCAGTTGTTCTGCCAGGATGGTTGCCGCACGACGAATCGCCTCTTCAGGATCGATTGTGCCGTTGGTTTCCATTTCGATGACCAGCTTGTCCAGGTCGGTACGCTGTTCTACACGCGCTGCTTCAACATTGTAGGCAATACGCTCTACAGGGCTGTAGCATGCGTCGACCAGCAGACGGCCGATTGGGCGCTCATCTTCTTCCGAATGAATTCGGGCAGAAGCCGGCACATAACCACGACCGCGCTGAACTTTGATACGCATGCTAATAGCTGCGTTCTCATCGGTCAGGTGGCAGATCACGTGCTGCGGCTTGACGATTTCAACATCACCGTCGTGGGTGATGTCGGCTGCAGTCACAGGGCCAATGCCAGATTTATTCAGAGTAAGAATAACTTCATCTTTACCCTGAACTCTCACCGCCAGCCCTTTCAGGTTGAGCAGGATTTCAAGGATATCTTCCTGAACGCCTTCTTTGGTGCTGTACTCATGAAGTACACCATCAATCTCAACCTCGGTCACCGCGCAACCCGGCATCGATGAGAGCAGAATACGGCGCAGTGCGTTACCCAGAGTATGGCCAAAGCCACGCTCTAAAGGCTCAAGGGTCACCTTGGCGTGCGTCGAACTCACTTGCTCGATATCTACCAGGCGCGGTTTTAGAAACTCTGTCACAGAACCCTGCATTGTGTCCTCTCTTTGGTACTAAGCTTTACTTGGAGTAAAGCTCGACGATCAGGTGTTCGTTAATGTCCGCAGACAGATCAGAACGTTCTGGCTGACGCTTGAACGTACCTTCCATCTTGCCAGCATCAACTTCCAGCCAGGTTGGCTTTTCACGCTGCTCAGCCAGCTCCAGAGCGGCCTTCACGCGAGATTGCTTTTTCGCTTTCTCACGAATGCTAACAACGTCATTCGCTTTAACCTGATAAGAAGCGATGTTAACAACACGACCGTTTACCATGATTGCTTTGTGGCTAACCAGCTGACGTGATTCAGCACGAGTAGCGCCGAAGCCCATACGGTATACAACGTTGTCCAGACGACCTTCCAGCAGAGCCAGCAGGTTTTCACCTGTGTTGCCTTTCAGACGTGCTGCTTCTTTATAGTAGTTACGGAACTGACGCTCCAGCACACCGTACATACGGCGAACTTTTTGCTTTTCACGCAACTGCACACCATAGTCAGACAGACGCGGTTTACGCGCACCGTGCTGGCCAGGAGCTTGTTCAATTTTACACTTGGTATCGATCGCGCGAACGCCAGACTTAAGGAATAAGTCGGTGCCCTCACGACGGCTCAGCTTGAGCTTAGGACCCAAATATCTTGCCATTTTCTATCTCCAACTAACCTAAAAAACGGAGCGTTATACGCGACGTTTTTTCGGCGGACGACAACCGTTATGAGGGATCGGAGTCACATCAGTAATATTCGTGATGCGGAAACCAGCGGCGTTCAGAGCGCGAACAGTAGATTCACGACCCGGACCCGGACCTTTAACCATAACTTCCAGATTCTTGATGCCGTATTCTTTTACGGCTTCTGCGCAACGCTCTGCTGCAACCTGAGCTGCGAACGGAGTGGATTTGCGAGAACCACGGAAACCGGAACCACCGGCTGTTGCCCAACCCAATGCGTTACCCTGACGATCAGTAATAGTAACGATGGTGTTGTTGAAAGAAGCATGGATATGAGCCACGCCGTCAGAGACTTGTTTTCTTACACGTTTACGTGCACGAACTGGTGCCTTTGCCATTATTCAATCACCCCGATTATTTCTTGATCGGTTTGCGCGGACCCTTACGGGTACGTGCGTTGGTCTTAGTACGCTGACCGCGCACTGGCAGACCACGACGATGACGCAAACCGCGATAGCAACCAAGATCCATCAGGCGCTTGATGCTCATGCTGATTTCACGGCGCAGATCACCTTCAACGACAAATTTGGCAACTTCGTCACGCAGCGTGTCGATTTGTTCTTCAGACAGCTCACTGATCTTAACATCTTCAGCGATACCCGCTGCAGCCAGAATGGCTTTAGAACGGGTCTTGCCGACGCCGTAGATCGAAGTTAATGCGATCACAGCATGTTTCTGATCAGGAATGTTAATGCCTGCTATACGGGCCACTATGCACTCCTACTATTTAATATGTACGCACCATGCTGAAAAGCCCGTTTTCAGGATACTCAAATGGAAACGTACAGACATACAAAAGATTGGCTGGCTAATCTAGCCAGCTCAACCCAACTTTGCAAGAAAAATATGCGAAATAATCAGCCTTGGCGCTGTTTATGCTTCGGCTCGGCACTGCAAATCACACGGATGACACCATCACGCTTAACGATTTTGCAGTTACGGCATAATTTCTTGACGGAAGCACGAACTTTCATTTTTACTCTCCGTAACTTCTCAGGCGACCATTTAGCGGCCGTAGCCTTTCAGGTTCGCCTTCTTCAATGCAGACTCGTACTGACTCGACATCATCAGAGTTTGCACTTGAGCCATAAAGTCCATAATCACGACAACAACGATAAGCAGTGAGGTCCCACCGAAGTAGAACGGTACTTTCATTGCATCACGCATGAACTCCGGGATCAGGCAGATAAAAGTAATATAAAGCGCACCAACCAAAGTCAGGCGAGTCATTACTTTATCGATATACTTCGCCGTTTGCTCTCCCGGACGAATTCCTGGTACAAATGCACCGGACTTCTTCAGGTTATCTGCTGTTTCACGCGGGTTGAAGACCAACGCCGTGTAGAAGAAACAGAAGAAGATGATCGCAGACGCATAGAGTAACACATAAAGTGGTTGCCCAGGCTGCAAATACAGCGAAATTGTTGTCAGCCAGTTCCAACCAGTACCGCCCCCGAACCATGACGCGATGGTTGCCGGGAACAGAATAATACTGGAAGCGAAGATAGCCGGGATAACCCCCGCCATGTTCACTTTCAGCGGTAAATGTGTGCTCTGTGCAGCATAGACACGACGACCCTGCTGACGTTTAGCGTAGTTCACCACAATGCGGCGTTGACCACGTTCAACGAAGACAACAAAGAACGTCACTGCAAATACTAATACTGCAACCAACAGCAACAGGAGGAAGTGCAGGTCGCCTTGACGCGCTTGCTCGATAGTATGGGCGATGGCTGGCGGGAGGCCCGCAACAATACCGGCGAAGATAATGATTGAGATACCGTTACCGATACCACGCTCAGTAATCTGTTCGCCGAGCCACATCAGGAACATAGTCCCTGTGACCAGACTTACAACAGCGGTGAAGTAGAATGCAAAGCCCGGGTTTAACACCAGGCCCTGCATACCAGGCATATTCGGCAGACCGGTAGCAATACCGATCGACTGGAATATTGCCAGCACCAGAGTACCGTAACGGGTGTACTGACTAATCTTACGACGTCCAGACTCCCCTTCTTTCTTCAACTCTGCCAGGGCCGGATGAACGACCGTCAGCAGCTGGATAATAATAGATGCCGAAATGTACGGCATAATACCCAATGCGAAGATAGAAGCACGGCTGAGAGCACCACCAGAGAACATGTTGAACATTTCAATGATGGTGCCTCGCTGTTGCTCAAGCAGTTTGGCAAGTACAGCGGCATCGATACCAGGGATCGGAATAAAAGAGCCAATACGGAACACAATCAGCGCGCCGATAACAAACAGCAGTCTGCGTTTCAGCTCGCCAAATCCACCTTTGGCACTTTGAAAATCTAATCCCGGTTGCTTAGCCATCTGCTACTTATTCCTCAATTTTACCGCCAGCAGCTTCGATAGCAGCACGAGCACCTTTAGTAACACGCAGGCCACGAACAGTTACCGGAGTAGAAACTTCACCAGCCAGGATCACTTTCGCGAACTCGATCTGGATACCGATAATGTTTGCTGCTTTCAGCGTGTTCAGGTCTACAACGCCGCCTTCAACTTTCGCCAGGTCAGACAGACGGATTTCCGCTGTGATCGCTGCTTTGCGAGAGGTGAAGCCGAACTTCGGCAGACGACGGTACAGTGGCATCTGGCCACCCTCGAAACCGCGACGTACGCCACCGCCAGAACGAGAGTTCTGACCTTTGTGACCACGACCACCGGTTTTGCCGAGGCCAGAACCGATACCACGACCCAGGCGTTTACCCGCCTTTTTAGAGCCTTCGGCCGGAGACAGAGTATTTAAACGCATCTCTTACTCCTCAACTTTAACCATGAAGTAAACCGCGTTGACCATACCACGAACAGCAGGAGTATCCTCGCGCTCAACGGTATGACCAATACGACGCAGACCCAGGCCAAGCAGCGTTGCCTTGTGTTTCGGCAGACGACCGATTGCACTGCGGGTTTGAGTGATTTTAATAGTCTTTGCCATGGTCAATTACCCCAGAATTTCTTCAACGGATTTACCACGCTTGGCAGCGACCATTTCTGGAGAATTCATATTTTCCAGGCCATCAATAGTTGCACGAACCACGTTGATCGGGTTGGTGGAACCATATGCTTTAGCCAGAACGTTATGAACTCCAGCAACTTCCAGAACGGCGCGCATTGCACCACCGGCGATGATCCCGGTACCTTCTGAAGCTGGCT
The DNA here is from genome assembly GCF_019718755.1 of Enterobacter sp. RIT637. Lineage (NCBI taxonomy): Bacteria > Pseudomonadati > Pseudomonadota > Gammaproteobacteria > Enterobacterales > Enterobacteriaceae > Enterobacter > Enterobacter sp. RIT637. The sequence continues at coordinate 123,419 of NZ_JAIHAZ010000011.1, read as the reverse complement.
GCATGAATACACGAGAACCCGTGTGAACACCTTTAACTGGGTGTTGCAGGGTACCGTTGTTCAGCGCGACGTTAATCATATTGCGACGGGCTTTTTCCATCGCTTTCTGGATCGCTGCTGGAACTTCACGCGCTTTACCGTAACCAAAACCAACGCGACCGTTACCATCGCCTACTACAGTCAGAGCTGTGAAGGAGAAAATACGACCACCTTTAACGGTTTTAGATACGCGGTTTACCGCGATCAGCTTTTCCTGCAGTTCGCCAGCCTGTTTTTCGATGTGAGCCATCTTACACCTCTACCTTAGAACTGAAGGCCAGCTTCACGGGCAGCATCTGCCAGTGCCTGGACACGACCATGATATTGGAACCCGGAACGGTCAAAGGAAACATTGCTGATGCCTTTTTCCAGAGCGCGTTCAGCAACAGCTTTACCTACAGCTGCAGCGGCGTCTTTGTTACCGGTGTACTTCAATTGTTCTGAGATAGCTTTTTCTACAGTAGAAGCAGCTACCAGAACTTCAGAACCGTTCGGTGCAATTACCTGTGCGTAAATATGACGCGGGGTACGATGTACCACCAGGCGAGTTGCACCCAGCTCTTTGAGCTTGCGGCGTGCGCGGGTCGCACGACGGATACGAGCAGATTTCTTATCCATAGTGTTACCTTACTTCTTCTTAGCCTCTTTGGTACGCACGACTTCGTCGGCGTAACGAACACCCTTGCCTTTGTAAGGCTCAGGACGACGGTAGGCGCGCAGATCTGCTGCAACCTGACCGATCAGCTGTTTATCAGCGCCTTTCAGCACGATTTCAGTTTGAGTCGGACATTCTGCAGTGATACCGGCCGGCAGCGGATGCTCAACAGGGTGTGAGAAGCCCAGAGACAGGCCTACTGCATTCCCTTTGATAGCTGCACGATAACCTACACCAACCAGCTGAAGCTTTTTAGTGAAGCCTTCGGTAACACCAACAACCATTGAGTTCAGCAGGGCACGCGCGGTACCAGCCTGAGCCCATCCATCCACGAAACCATCACGTGGACCGAAGGTCAGAGCGTTATCTGCATGTTTAACTTCAACAGCTTTGTTGAGGGTACGAGTCAGCTCGCCGTTTTTACCTTTGATCGTAATAACCTGACCGTCGATTTTTACATCAACGCCGGCAGGAATAACGACCGGTGCTTTAGCAACACGAGACATTCTTTCCTCCGATTAGGCTACGTAGCAGATAATTTCGCCACCAAGACCAGCCTGGCGCGCTGCACGATCAGTCATAACACCTTTAGAGGTAGAAACAACTGCGATACCAAGGCCAGCCATAACTTTCGGCAGCTCATCTTTTTTCTTATAGATGCGCAGACCTGGGCGGCTGACACGCTGAATGCTTTCTACAACAGCTTTACCCTGGAAATACTTGAGAGTAAGTTCCAGTTCCGGCTTGGTGTCGCCTTCAACTTTAAAATCTTCGATAAAACCTTCTTCCTTCAGCACGTTGGCAATTGCCACTTTCAGCTTGGCGGAAGGCATGGTGACCGCAACTTTGTTCGCGGCCTGACCGTTACGGATACGGGTCAGCATATCCGCGATCGGATCTTGCATGCTCATCTGTCTTTACTCCCGTGATTCAATTGGTAATTACCAGCTAGCCTTTTTCAAGCCTGGCACTTCACCGCGCATGGCGGCTTCACGCAGTTTGATACGGCTCAACCCAAACTTGCCCACATAACCATGTGGACGACCTGTTTGACGACAGCGGTTACGCTGACGAGACGGGCTGGAATCACGCGGCAGAGACTGCAGCTTGAGAACCGCATTCCAACGATCTTCGTCGGAAGCGTTCACATCAGAAATGATCGCTTTCAGTTCAGCGCGTTTAGCGAAGAATTTATCAGCTAAAGCTACGCGCTTTACTTCGCGTGCTTTCATTGATTGCTTAGCCATTCAGTAACCCTACCTTACTTGCGGAACGGGAAGTCAAAGGCAGCCAGCAGAGCACGGCCTTCTTCGTCAGATTTCGCAGTAGTGGTAATGGTAATATCCAAACCACGCACGCGGTCGACTTTATCGTAGTCGATTTCTGGGAAGATGATCTGCTCACGGACACCCATGCTGTAGTTACCACGACCGTCGAAAGACTTAGCGGACAAGCCACGGAAGTCACGGATACGTGGAACAGCAATAGTGATCAGGCGCTCAAAGAACTCCCACATGCGTTCGCCACGCAGAGTTACTTTACAGCCGATCGGATAGCCCTGACGGATTTTGAAGCCTGCAACAGATTTGCGTGCTTTGGTGATCAGCGGTTTTTGACCGGAGATTGCTGTCAGGTCAGCTGCTGCGTTATCCAGCAGTTTCTTGTCAGCGATCGCTTCACCAACACCCATGTTCAGGGTGATCTTCTCGACCCGAGGGACTTGCATGACAGAATTGTAGTTAAACTCAGTCATGAGTTTGTTAACTACTTCGTCTTTGTAGTAATCATGCAGTTTCGCCATCGTACTACTCCAAATTACTTGATAGTTTCGCTGTTAGACTTGAAGAAACGGACTTTTTTGCCGTCTTCGAATCTAAAGCCTACACGGTCAGCCTTGCCGGTAGCCGCATTGAAGATTGCAACGTTAGAAACCTGAATAGCAGCTTCTTTTTCAACGATGCCGCCTGGTTGGTTCAGGGCCGGAACCGGCTTCTGATGTTTCTTAACCAGGTTGATACCTTCAACGACAAGTTTGCCGGAAGACAGAACATTTTTTACTTTACCGCGTTTACCTTTATCTTTACCGGTTAACACGATAACTTCGTCATCACGACGGATTTTCGCTGCCATGATTCGCTCCTTAGAGTACTTCTGGTGCCAGAGAGATAATTTTCATGAACTTCTCAGTACGAAGTTCACGAGTTACCGGCCCAAAGATACGCGTGCCGATAGGCTGCTCGCTGTTATTGTTTAAAATAACGCATGCATTACCATCGAAGCGAATGACAGAACCGTCAGGGCGACGAACACCCTTCTTGGTGCGCACCACTACCGCCTTCAGCACATCACCTTTTTTGACCTTACCACGTGGAATTGCTTCCTTGATGGTGATCTTGATGATGTCGCCTACGCCTGCGTAGCGACGGTGCGAGCCACCCAGAACCTTGATACACATTACGCGACGTGCACCGGAGTTGTCGGCGACGTTCAGCATAGTCTGTTCTTGGATCATTTTAGTGCTCCGCTAATGTCAACTACTACCTGAGACTCTAAAATCAGAGCCGTTAAAAAGCCCCATATCGAGGGCGCGGCATTATAACACCGCTTCTACAATATGGGTAGAAAAAATAAACGGCTCATCGCTGAGCCGTTTATTCGTATTGAGAATGCGTACTGTATTACAGAACCGCTTTCTCTACAACGCGAACCAGCGTCCAGGACTTAGTCTTGGACAGTGGACGGCATTCACGGATTTCAACCTTGTCGCCGATACCACATTCGTTGTTCTCGTCATGTACGTGCAGTTTGGTCGTACGTTTGATGAATTTACCGTAGATCGGGTGTTTCACAATACGTTCGATAGCTACAACAATGGATTTCTCCATTTTGTCGCTAACAACACGACCTTGCAGAGTACGGATTTTATCGGTCATTACGCACCCGCCTTCTGAGTCAGTAAAGTCTTAACGCGTGCAACATTGCGACGCACTTGCTTCAGCAGGTGAGTCTGTTGCAGCTGGCCACTTGCAGCCTGCATACGCAGGTTGAACTGCTCACGCAGCAGGTTCAGCAGCTCAGCGTTCAGCTCTTCAACGCTTTTTTCACGCAGCTCTTTTGCTTTCATTACATCACCGTCTTAGTTACAAAGGTGGTTTTGATAGGCAGTTTCGCTGCTGCCAGGCCGAAGGCTTCACGGGCCAGCTCTTCCGGAACACCGTCCATTTCATAAAGGACTTTGCCCGGTTGGATCAAGGCAACCCAGTACTCCACGTTACCTTTACCTTTACCCATACGAACTTCCAGTGGCTTCTCGGTGATCGGTTTGTCCGGGAATACACGGATCCAGATCTTACCTTGACGCTTAACTGCACGGGTCATTGCACGACGTGCTGCTTCGATCTGACGTGCAGTCAGACGACCACGGCCAACAGCTTTCAGACCGAAAGTGCCGAAGCTAACATCCGTACCCTGCGCCAGACCACGGTTGCGGCCTTTGTGCACTTTACGGAATTTTGTACGCTTTGGTTGTAACATCAGCGACGCTCCTTATTTACGGCCTTTACGCTGCTGCTTTTTAGGTTGAGCAGCCGGTTTTTCCGGTTGTTCAACAGCAGCCATACCACCCAGGATCTCACCTTTGAAGATCCATACCTTAACGCCGATTACACCGTAAGTGGTGTGCGCTTCAGAGGTGTTGTAGTCGATGTCAGCACGCAGAGTGTGCAGCGGTACGCGACCTTCGCGGTACCATTCGGTACGTGCGATTTCCGCGCCGCCCAGACGGCCGCTAACTTCAACTTTGATACCTTTAGCGCCCAGACGCATTGCGTTCTGTACAGCACGCTTCATAGCACGACGGAACATAACACGACGTTCCAGCTGTGAAGTGATGCTGTCAGCAACCAATTTAGCGTCCAGTTCAGGCTTACGAACTTCAGCGATATTGATCTGTGCAGGAACGCCAGCGATATCCGCTACGACCTTGCGCAGTTTTTCTACGTCTTCGCCTTTCTTACCGATAACGATGCCAGGACGAGCAGTATGAATAGTCACACGGATGCTCTTAGCTGGACGCTCGATAACGATACGAGATACAGACGCTTTAGCCAGTTCCTTAGTCAGGTACTGACGTACTTTAAAATCGCTGTCCAGGTTGTCAGCGAATTCTTTGGTGTTCGCAAACCAGGTAGAGTTCCATGGTTTTACAATACCCAGGCGAATACCATTAGGATGTACTTTCTGACCCATTGCTAGTCTCCAGAGTCTCAGCGATCGGACACAACCACAGTAATGTGGCTGGTGCGCTTCAGGATGCGATCTGCACGACCTTTCGCACGCGGCATAATGCGCTTCATGCTTGGGCCTTCATCTACGAAAATTTTCGCGACTTTCAGATCGTCGATGTCAGCGCCATCGTTGTGTTCAGCGTTAGCAATGGCAGATTCCAGTACTTTCTTGACCAATACCGCAGCTTTCTTGTTGGTATAGGTCAGGATGTCCAGGGCCTGCGACACTTTCTTACCGCGAATCAGGTCAGCAACAAGGCGAACCTTCTGTGCAGAAGAACGAGCATGGCGATGTTGAGCTAAAGTTTCCATCTCTTCCTCCTACCTTATTTCTTCTTCGCTTTTTTATCAGCAGCGTGGCCGCGATAAGTACGAGTCGGTGCGAATTCACCCAGTTTGTGACCAACCATTTCGTCGGTAACAAAGACTGGAACGTGCTGACGACCATTATGGACAGCGATGGTCAAACCGATCATGTTAGGAAAGATCGTTGAACGACGGGACCAAGTGCGCAGGGGCTTCTTGTCTCCGCTTTCCACCGCTTTCTCTACCTTCTTCAGCAAGTGCAGGTCAATAAAAGGACCTTTCTTGAGAGAACGTGGCATGGCTTATCCTCTAAAATTATTTGCTACGGCGACGTACGATAAATTTATCAGTACGCTTGTTGCTGCGGGTCTTCTTACCTTTGGTCTGAACGCCCCACGGAGATACCGGGTGCTTACCAAAGTTACGACCTTCACCACCACCATGTGGGTGGTCGACTGGGTTCATCGCAGTACCGCGAACGGTAGGACGAACACCACGCCAGCGTGCAGCACCTGCTTTACCCAGAACGCGCAGCATATGCTCAGCATTGCCAACTTCGCCCAGAGTAGCGCGGCAGTCTGCTTCGACTTTACGCATTTCACCAGAACGCAGACGCAGGGTGACATAAGCACCGTCGCGCGCAACGATCTGAACGTAAGTACCAGCGGAACGTGCCAGCTGACCGCCTTTACCTGGTTTCATTTCTACGTTATGAACGGTAGAACCAACCGGGATATTGCGCATCGGCAGGGTGTTACCTGCTTTGATTGCAGCATCAACGCCAGACTGAATCTGGTCGCCAGCTTTCAGGCCTTTAGGGGCCAGGATGTAACGGCGTTCGCCATCTTTGTACAGAACCAGCGCGATGTTCGCGGAACGGTTCGGATCGTACTCAAGACGCTCAACAACTGCTGGGATACCGTCTTTGTTGCGTTTGAAGTCAACAATACGATAAGCCTGCTTGTGGCCACCACCGATGTGACGAGTGGTGATACGGCCATTGTTGTTACGACCACCGGATTTGCTGTTTTTTTCCAGCAACGGAGCAAAAGGTTTGCCCTTGTGCAGCTCAGGGTTAACCACTTTAACTACGTGGCGACGACCCGGAGATGTCGGTTTACATTTAACAACTGCCATTGTATTACTCCTCCGACTTACTCAGCGCCGCCAACGAAGTCCAGATTCTGGCCTTCTTTCAGGGTGACGTAAGCTTTTTTCCAGTCGCTACGACGACCGATACGCTGTCCGTGACGTTTAACTTTCCCTTTAACAACCAGGGTGTTAACGACTTCGACTTCGACTTCAAACAGTTTCTGCACAGCAGCTTTGATTTCTGCTTTGGTCGCGTCTTTAGCAACTTTGAGAACGATGGTGTTTGTTTTTTCCATCGCAGTAGACGCTTTTTCAGAAACGTGCGGTGCGCGAAGCACCTTCAGCAGACGTTCTTCACGAATCATGCCAGCATCTCCTCAACTTGCTTAACAGCATCAGCAGTCATTACGACTTTGTCGAAGGCGATCAGGCTAACCGGGTCGATACCAGTCGCATCGCGTACGTCAACCTTGTGCAGGTTACGTGCGGCCAGGAACAGGTTCTCGTCCAGCTCACCGGTGATGATCAGCACATCTTCCAGAGCCATGTCTTTCAGTTTCTGTGCCAGCAGCTTAGTTTTAGGCGCTTCTACAGAGAATGATTCGACAACGATCAGACGATCCTGACGTACCAGTTCGGACAGGATGCTTTTCAGCGCGCCGCGGTACATCTTTTTGTTAACTTTTTGACTGTGGTCCTGTGGACGCGCAGCGAAGGTCACGCCACCTGAACGCCAGATCGGGCTCTTGATAGAACCTGAACGCGCACGGCCGGTACCTTTCTGGCGCCATGGCTTTTTGCCAGAACCAGTTACTTCAGCACGAGTCTTCTGAGCACGAGTACCCTGACGAGCACCAGCTGCATAAGCAACAACAACCTGGTGAACCAGCGCTTCGTTGAAATCACGACCGAAGGTAGTTTCGGAAACAGTCAGCGCGCTCTGCGCGTCTTTCAATACTAATTCCATTGCTATCCCCTTACGCCTTCACAGCTGGTTTAACGATCAGGTCGCTACCGGTTGCACCCGGAACTGCACCTTTAACCAGCAGCAGGTTGCGCTCAGCGTCAACACGTACTACGTCCAGGCTCTGAACGGTTACACGTTCGTTACCCAGCTGACCTGCCATTTTCTTGCCTTTGAACACTTTGCCCGGAGTCTGGTTCTGACCGATAGAACCCGGAACGCGGTGAGACAAGGAGTTACCGTGAGTAGCGTCCTGGGTACGGAAGTTCCAGCGCTTAACGGTACCAGCAAAACCTTTACCTTTAGAGGTACCGGTTACGTCAACTTTTTTAACGTCAGCAAACAGCTCAACGCTAATGTCTTGACCTACGGTGAACTCTTCGCCTTCAGCAAGACGGAATTCCCACAGACCACGGCCAGCTTCAACGCCAGCTTTAGCGAAGTGACCCGCTTCTGGTTTGGTTACACGGTTAGCTTTTTTAGCACCAGTGGTCACCTGAACAGCGCGGTAGCCATCGTTAGCCAGATCTTTGATCTGAGTAACGCGGTTTGCTTCAACTTCGATTACGGTTACTGGGATAGAAACGCCATCTTCTGTGAAGATGCGGGTCATACCCACTTTTTTACCGACTAAACCAATCATTGTATCAACCTCTCAATCGCTCGATGACCTGATCAACCCAGGCTGATCTGCACGTCTACACCGGCAGCCAGATCCAGACGCATCAGAGCATCAACGGTTTTCTCAGTTGGCTCAACGATGTCAACCAGACGCTTGTGAGTGCGGATTTCGTACTGATCACGCGCGTCTTTGTTGACGTGCGGGGAGATCAGAACGGTGAAGCGCTCTTTGCGGGTCGGCAGCGGGATCGGACCACGGACTTGCGCACCAGTGCGCTTAGCAGTCTCGACGATTTCCGCGGTTGATTGATCGATCAGACGATGATCAAACGCTTTAAGGCGGATACGGATTCTTTGGTTCTGCATGAGACCAGAGCTCCAATTATTTTATAAACGAAAATGATTACTCCTCAAACCCATTACGATTGATGGGAGAGTGTAACCGTTCTTACGTAGCTCCCCAATTGGGAGCATTGTTGAGTAACAAAATGAGCTACTCCGGTTCAGTTCGAACCAGCCGTCAATTACGACAAGCCCGCGCATTATACGTAAATCAGAGAAAGACGCAAGTGCCGTTTAGAAATTAAGCGCTAAAGGCGCAGTATGCGTAGAGGCACGCAACTTTTTACGCAATGTATCCCTTCTCTCATCTTTGTCTGGAACCCCTACGCAATTGCGGTTTTTGTAGATTGTCTGCCAGGCCGATTATAACGAGTATGCGCTCAAATTCTGTTGAGGCCTTTCCCATGTTAAGCACCCTCCCCTTTCTGCTGTTCTATCTTTTGCTGACTGCCTTGCTTGTACATGCAGATATTCGCTGCGGCCTGCTTCCCGATAAATTTCTCTGCCCGCTGCTATGGGCGGGCATGCTCTTTCAGCTTTGTATCCATCCTAATTTTCTGCCGAGTGCAGTGGTGGGCGCGATGGCGGGATATGTTGGCTTTGCCGTTATTTACTGGGGCTATAGGTTTATCTTTCGGCGTGAAGGCATGGGCTATGGCGATGTTAAATATCTGGCGGCACTGGGCGCCTGGCATGGCTGGTGTGTATTACCACTGCTTGCGTTAGTCGCCGCACTGATGGCACTTTTGTGCCTTCTTATCCTCTCTTTACTGAACCCTGATAAACAGACATTAAAAAACCCACTGCCTTTTGGGCCATTTCTGGCGGCAGCGGGTTTATGCGTTGGCTGGGAAAACCTGGTTAGTTTTCCACTTTGATCTGCGACTGAAGGTAGTTCTGTAGGCCAATTTTGGCGATGAGATCCAGCTCAGTCTCCAGCCAGTCAATATGGCCTTCTTCATCGGCGAGGATCTGGATCATCATGTCGCGGCTAACATAATCATGGACGCTGTCCGCGTAGGCGATGGCTTCACGGAGATCTCTTGCGCCTTCGAGCTCTAGTCTGAGGTCGGAACGCAGCATCTCCTCAACATCTTCACCGATGCCCAGTTTGCCGAGATCCTGCAAGTTTGGAATGCCTTCGAGGAATAAAATACGCTCAATATATTTATCGGCGTGCTTCATCTCATCGATGGACTCATGGTATTCAACATCATTGAGGCGAGTCAGTCCCCAGTTTTTGAACATTCTTGCATGGAGAAAATACTGATTGATTGCGACAAGCTCATTTCCCAATAATTTATTGAGATAACTTATGATTTTAACATCACCTTTCATTATATAGTCCCTCCGCTTCCACTCATTGAAGCGTAGATCGGGCTACAGGGATGTCAAAAAAAAGATACGGGCTTACGCGATCTCTTTGAATTCCGGGATCTGCATCAGTTCATCCTGCATAATCTCACGCGCTGCGCGAACGCATTTACCGCATTGATTTCCCACCGGAACAAACTTGCGAAGCTGCTGGAAAGACTGTGGCTGAAACTGGCGAACGGCCTGACGTATTTTTTTGTCACTCACACCATTACATAAACAAACGTACATAAAAACTCCCGTTCAAAATATGCGCAAAGTGTAAGTGAGAATGGTTATGATTACAATAGCACAAACACCAGGATTCGAAACGGAAGCAGGCAAAAAATGCGAAAATTTGTGACGGGTTCAAAACGCCAGAAAACAAAAAAGGACGCCGAAGCGTCCTTTTTCATTCAGGGATAATTAATTAGCCCAGAACTTTAGCAACAACGCCCGCGCCAACGGTACGGCCGCCTTCACGGATTGCGAAACGCAGACCGTCGTCCATCGCGATTGGGTGGATCAGAGTCACAACCATCTTGATGTTGTCGCCTGGCATTACCATCTCAACGCCTTCTGGCAGTTCGATGGTACCGGTCACGTCAGTTGTACGGAAGTAGAACTGTGGACGGTAGCCTTTGAAGAACGGAGTATGACGGCCGCCTTCGTCTTTGGACAGGATGTACACTTCAGATTCGAACTTGGTGTGTGGCTTGATTGAGCCTGGCTTCGCCAGAACCTGACCACGTTCGATTTCTTCACGTTTGATACCACGCAGCAGAACACCAACGTTCTCACCAGCACGGCCTTCGTCCAGCAGTTTGCGGAACATTTCAACGCCAGTACAGGTAGACTTAGCAGTCTCTTTGATACCAACGATTTCAACTTCTTCGCCAACTTTGATGATACCGCGCTCTACACGACCGGTAACAACGGTACCACGACCGGAGATGGAGAATACGTCTTCGATTGGCAGCAGGAATGGCTTGTCAATCGCACGCTCTGGTTCTGGGATGTAAGAATCCAGGAAGCCAGCCAGTTCGATGATTTTCGCTTCCCACTCTGCTTCGCCTTCCAGCGCTTTCAGCGCGGAACCACGAACGATTGGGGTATCGTCGCCTGGGAAATCGTACTGAGACAGCAGTTCACGAACTTCCATCTCTACCAGTTCCAGCAGCTCTTCGTCATCAACCATGTCGCATTTGTTCAGGAACACGATGATGAAAGGAACGCCTACCTGACGACCCAACAGGATGTGCTCACGAGTCTGAGGCATTGGGCCGTCAGTCGCAGCAACAACCAGGATCGCGCCGTCCATCTGCGCAGCACCGGTGATCATGTTTTTAACATAGTCGGCGTGGCCTGGGCAGTCTACGTGTGCGTAGTGGCGAGTCGGGGTGTCGTATTCAACGTGGGAAGTGTTGATGGTGATACCACGAGCTTTTTCTTCTGGTGCGTTATCGATCTGGTCGAATGCACGAGCAGAACCACCGTAGGTTTTAGCCAGAACGGTAGTGATTGCAGCAGTCAGGGTAGTTTTACCATGGTCAACGTGGCCGATAGTACCAACGTTGACGTGCGGTTTTGTACGTTCAAATTTTTCTTTAGACACGGCTATATTCCTTACTATAGTGCTCTCCCCTTTGGAGAGAGCACGGGACTTAGGTTTTAATCCTGTGGATTACTTACCACGGGCTTCAATAACGGCCTGAGCAACGTTGTTAGGCGCATCATCATACTTCAGGAATTCCATGGTGTATGATGCACGACCTTTGGTCAGAGAACGCAGCTGAGTTGCATATCCGAACATTTCAGACAGCGGAACTTCAGCGTGGATCTTAACGCCAGTTACTTCAGATTCCTGACCACGCAGCATACCGCGACGACGGCTCAAGTCACCGATAACGTCACCGGTGTTCTCTTCAGGAGTTTCTACTTCAACCTTCATGATTGGCTCAAGCAGAACTGGTTTTGCTTTCTTAAAGCCTTCTTTAAAGGCAATAGACGCAGCCAGTTTAAACGCCAGTTCAGAGGAGTCAACGTCATGGTAAGAACCGAAGTGCAGACGAACACCCATGTCAACAACCGGATAGCCAGCCAGAGGGCCCGCTTTCAGCTGCTCCTGGATACCTTTATCAACGGCTGGGATGTATTCGCCAGGAATTACACCACCTTTGATGTCGTTGATGAACTCGTAACCTTTAGGGTTAGAGCCCGGCTCCAGTGGGTACATGTCGATCACAACGTGACCGTACTGACCGCGACCACCAGACTGCTTAGCGTGTTTACCTTCAACATCGGTAACTTTCGCACGAATCGCTTCGCGGTAAGCAACCTGAGGTTTACCCACGTTCGCTTCAACGTTGAATTCACGCTTCATACGGTCAACGATGATGTCCAGGTGCAGCTCACCCATACCAGCGATGATGGTCTGGTTAGATTCTTCATCAGTCCATACGCGGAATGATGGGTCTTCTTTCGCCAGACGGCCCAGAGCCAGACCCATTTTTTCCTGGTCAGCTTTGGTTTTTGGTTCAACCGCGATGGAGATTACCGGCTCAGGGAATTCCATACGCTCCAGAATGATCGGGTGATCTGGGTTACACAGGGTGTCACCAGTAGTCACGTCTTTCAGACCGATAGCTGCAGCGATGTCGCCCGCACGAACTTCTTTGATCTCTTCACGTTTGTTAGCGTGCATCTGTACGATACGGCCAAAACGCTCACGCGCCGCTTTCACGGAGTTCAGGATGGTGTCACCGGAGTTAACCACACCAGAGTAAACGCGGAAGAAGGTCAGGTTACCCACGAATGGGTCGGTAGCAATTTTGAACGCCAGTGCAGAGAACGGCTCGTCATCACTTGCGTGACGCTCAGCCGGAGTATCTTTACCGTCGTCCAGGATGCCGTTGATCGCAGGTACGTCAACTGGGGATGGCAGGTAGTCAACTACCGCATCCAGCATCGCCTGAACACCTTTGTTCTTGAACGCAGAACCACAGGTTACCAGGATGATTTCGTTGTTCAGAACGCGCTGACGCAGAGCTTTCTTGATCTCTTCTTCAGTCAGTTCTTCACCACCCAGGTATTTCTCCATCAGCTCTTCAGAAGCTTCCGCTGCGGACTCGATCAGGTTCTGGTGCCATTCGTCAGCCAGGTCCTGCATGTCTGCTGGGATATCTTCGTAAGTGAAGGTAACGCCTGCGTCTTCTTCGTTCCAGTTGATGGCTTTCATTTTCACCAGGTCGATAACACCGGTGAAACCTTCTTCAGCACCAATTGCCAGCTGCAGCGGAACAGGGTTCGCGCCCAGACGGGTTTTGATCTGACCAACAACTTTCAGGAAGTTAGCACCCATACGGTCCATTTTGTTAACGAACGCGATGCGTGGAACTTTATATTTGTTCGCCTGACGCCATACGGTTTCAGACTGTGGCTGAACACCACCAACTGCGCAATAAACCATTACCGCGCCGTCAAGAACACGCATGGAACGTTCTACTTCGATGGTGAAGTCAACGTGGCCTGGGGTGTCGATGATGTTTACGCGATGCGGTTCGTACTGCTTAGCCATACCTGACCAGAATGCAGTAGTCGCTGCGGAGGTGATAGTAATACCACGCTCCTGCTCCTGTTCCATCCAGTCCATGGTGGCTGCGCCGTCATGAACTTCACCGATTTTGTGGTTTACACCGGTGTAGAACAGAATACGTTCGGTAGTAGTGGTCTTACCGGCGTCGATGTGCGCACTGATACCGATGTTACGGTAGCGTGCGATGGGTGTTGTACGAGCCATTTGATTCCTCGTTTGTTTCTTTAGGCGTTCAGTTAAGTTACCCAGAGCGGGCAGCTTCGCTGAAGCGCCCGCCTGGTGACTAATACTCCGAAGGGATTACCAACGGTAGTGTGCGAACGCCTTGTTGGCTTCTGCCATACGGTGAACGTCTTCACGTTTCTTAACTGCAGTACCTTTGTTTTCTGCAGCATCAGAAAGTTCGTTCGCCAGACGCAGAGCCATGGATTTATCACCGCGTTTACGAGCAGCTTCAACGATCCAACGCATTGCCAGAGCATTACGACGAACCGGACGAACTTCAACTGGAACCTGATAAGTAGAACCACCAACGCGGCGGGACTTAACTTCTACAGTTGGGCGAACGTTGTCGAGAGCGACTTCGAAAGCTTCCAGTTCATTTTTACCAGAACGCTGAGCCAGGGTCTCAAGCGCGCTGTATACGATTGCTTCTGCAGTAGATTTTTTACCATCTACCATCAGGATATTTACAAATTTTGCCAGCAGTTCTGATCCGAATTTCGGATCTGGAAGGATTTTACGCTGACCAATGACGCGACGACGTGGCATGGGAATACTCCGTTGTTAATTCAGGATTGTCCAAAACTCAAAGAGTTTAGTGTGACATTAAGATAAATCAGTTTGGCCTTACTTAACGGAGAACCATTAAGCCTTAGGACGCTTCACGCCGTACTTGGAGCGAGCCTGCTTACGGTCTTTAACACCTGAGCAGTCGAGCGCACCACGAACGGTGTGGTAACGAACACCCGGAAGGTCTTTAACACGACCGCCACGGATCAGGATCACGGAGTGCTCCTGCAGGTTGTGACCTTCACCACCGATGTAGGAAGTCACTTCGAAACCGTTAGTCAAACGCACACGGCATACTTTACGCAGTGCGGAGTTTGGTTTTTTAGGAGTGGTGGTATATACACGAGTACATACGCCACGTTTCTGCGGGCAGGCTTCCAGTGCAGGCACGTTGCTTTTTGCAACTTTGCGTGCACGTGGTTTGCGTACCAGCTGGTTAACTGTTGCCATTAAATAGCTCCTGGTTTTAGCTTTTGCTTCGTAAACACGTAATAAATCGTCCTCATACAATATGAGGACGCGAAATTTTAGGGCTACGTCGAAAAGGTGTCAAGAAATATACAGCGATCTCAAATCACCAGTTCATTTGACTGGGGTGTGTCACAGTAAGATTGACGAAATCAGTATAGCCAACCACGTCAATTTTGGCTGAAATTTGACCAGCAAGACCTCGCGCCTCAAGATCGTCTTTCAGCGCAGAGATGGATATGGGGGCGCGGCTGAGAATTTCAACGAACTGACTGCCTTCAAGTGCGGCGAGCACGCCATCCTGAATCAGCAGCAAATCATCCCCTTCGCGCAACATGCTCAGTAACGCGTCGATATCACATTGCCACGGGGAACGGCTCAGGGTATGGAGCATGTCAGCCTCAGAAAGTCAGAACAGTATCATAATGAGAGAGTTGTTCGCGAAGCTCGCCAGCGGGGAGGAACGTGACATCCAGCACGAAAGGCGTCTTATCATTGAGACCACGCGCAGCCAAAGAGTCAGCACACACGTAGAAGGTTTCAATGTCGTAAAGCGGTAACACTTTGAACGTCGAGATGTAATCACGCGCCAGGATTGCCTGAGGCTGTTGCCCCGCCAGAAGCTGGAATACGCCATCGCCCAGAAAGAATACGCCAATATCTTCGGTTAATGCTGATGTCGCGAGCAGTGCATCCAGCCCTTCTCGACCAGAAGCGCTGCCGTGCGGCGCAGACGTAAAAACAAATGCCACGCGCTTCATCAGAATTGCACCACTCTGTCGCAGGTTAATGCCGCCTGTGCCAGTGCACCCAGACCACTCAATGAAAAACCGGGCTGCAGGTTAGCCCCTGGCAAGCCAAGGCGTCCCGCTTCAGCCGCATCCGTCACGCCGCGACGTAATGCCGCCGCCACGCAGATATGCAGCTCAACGCCCTGCTTTTCGTTTAATGCCTGCCACGCGCGGACAAGGTCAAATTCATCGCTCGCCGGTGACGTAAACTGGTTCGCATTATAGACACCTTCCCGATAGAAGAAGACGCTCGCCAGTTCGTGTCCAGCCTCAAGCAGCGCATGAGCAAACTGCAGCGCGCTGCTGGCCTGCTGAGTGCCATACGCCGGGCCTGTCACCATTAACGCAAAACGCATTACTTGTCTTGCCCCAGAAAATCACCGCTTTTGAACTGGCGAATGTAGAGGTAAACCGTGTGCTTTGAGATGTTCAGACGATCGGCCACCTGGTTGATGGCGTCTTTGATATCAAAAATCCCTTTCTCGTAGAGGTTCAGTACGATCTGACGATTCTTGGCATTATTCGAGACGTTGCGGTCGGCATTCACCTCTTCAATGGTGAACTCAAGCGTCTGGGTCACCAGGTCTTCAACAGAGGAGGCAAAATTCACAGAAGAGCCCACATCTGGCGTTTCTGGTGGAATAAAGGTACTCATGATTTGCGAGAACGGTACATCAAGGTTCATGTTGATGCACAGCAAACCGATGACACGATGGTCACGGTTTCGAATGGCGATAGTTTCTGATTTCATCAGCACACCGCTTTTGGCGCGGGTGAAGTAACATTTGGAGACGCTGCTGTCCGCGCCGGTCATGTCATGCAACATACGCAATGCAAGGTCGGTGATTGGCGAACCAATTTTACGGCCAGTATGCTCACCATTAGCAATGCGGATGGCGGAACACTTCAGATCTTGCAGGGAGTGCAATACGATTTCGCAGTGGGAGCCAATGAGCATCGCTAACCCGTCCACCACCGCCTCGTAGGATTTCAGAATATCGAAGTCGGTCTGGTCAAAAGGACGTTGATCCAGCAAATCAAGTTCACTGGTTTCGTTGGTTAAAAGCGACCTGGACATGAAAAAAACACTCCTTTTCAGGAGCCTGTCGTTAGGTTTTCAGGGCAGGCTCATTATCTACACGGACAACTAAATTAATACAGCGTGTATAGCGCTTTCCAGTGTTAATTATATCTGCCCCACAATAAAAAAACCGCCGCCTCAGAGGCGGCGGTTTTTTTTCAGCATTACTTCTTAGCAGCAGCGGCTTTATCGTCAGCCGGAGCATCTGCCTTAGCATCCGCTTTAGGTGCTGGTTTGATGTCCAGCAGCTCTACGTCAAAGACCAGCGTAGAGTTCGCAGGGATACCCGGAACGCCGGTTTTGCCGTAAGCCAGATCCGGTGGGATGACCAGCTTGATCTTGCCACCTTTTTTGATGTTCTTCAGGCCTTCGGTCCAGCCCGGGATCACACCGTCCAGACGGAAGGAAAGAGGCTCACCACGGGTGTAAGAGTTGTCGAACTCTTTACCGTCGATCAGCGTACCTTTGTAGTTAACCACAACGGTGTCGCTGTCTTTAGGCGCATCACCGGTACCTTCTTTCTCAACTTTGTACACCAGGCCAGTAGAAGAGGTTTTTACACCTTTTTCTTTAGCAAAGGTATCGCGGTAGGCTTTGCCTTTCGCTTCGTTGTCTTTGGCATCTGCTTCCATCTTGGTCTGAGCAGCGCCTTTCACACGCGCTTCGAACGCCTGTAGAGTCTGTTCGATTTCCTGGTCAGACAGTTTGCTTTTATTCGCAAACGCATCCTGAACACCCGCGATCAGCTGAGCTTTGTCCAGTTTGATGCCCAGTTTCTCTTGCTCTTTCAGAGAGTTTTCCATGTAACGACCCAGAGATGCGCCAAGTGCGTAGGCGGATTTCTGGTCGTCATTTTTGAACGCCGCTTTGCTGTCTGCAGTTGCAGCAGGCTTCGCTGCGGTGTCAGCAGCGAAAGACAGCGGTGCATTCAGTGCGACAGCCATTGTCGTCGCCAGCAGCGTTACTTTGAACAGTGATTTCATCCATATCTCCAGGGCCTGGGGACTTTCACCCCAGCATTAAACGTAAATGAGTGACGTACTATAAATCGTTGCGGAAGAAATCTACAGACAGACTCTCCCGATTCTCGTCTCTTTTCAGACTATTTTTGTTTAAATAAGTTTCTTGCCAAAGGGATGGATACTGCACTTGGGGATAAACTCAGTTAAACTTCGCCGCCGCAGGCCCATTATGGCGAGTGTGAAATTGACGAGGTGAACCATGAAGGACACATTGATTGAAGCGAGACTGGCTGAACTGGAAAGCCGACTGGCTTTTCAGGACATCACCATCGAAGAGCTTAACCAGACCGTGACCGCCCATGAACTTGAAATGGCAAAACTGCGCGATCTGATGCGCCTGCTCACAGAAAAAGTGAAGGCCACACAGTCGTCGCACATCGCCTCTCAGGCTGAAGAGACGCCACCACCTCATTATTGAGGCGTAAAAAAAGCGGGAATCTCCCGCTTTTTTATTTTCCGCATGACGGAATTAGTGGCAGCCACAGCCGCCGTTGCCGCAACCACCTTTACCGTGGTCGTGACCATGGTCGTGATCGTGGCCGTGACCACCGCAGCAGCCGTCGTGGCCGTGATCGTGGTCATGGTCGTGACCGTGCGCACCGTGAACGTGGCCATGAGCCAGTTCTTCTTCGGTTGCTTCACGGATCGCAACAACTTCTACGTTGAACTTCAGGTTCTGGCCAGCCAGCATGTGGTTGCCGTCAACTACAACGTGGTCGTCTTCAACTTCAGTGATTTCAACCGGCACCGGGCCCTGGTCGGTTTCCGCCAGGAAGCGCATGCCAACCTGCAGTTCGTCAACGCCCATGAAGACGTCTTTAGGAACGCGCTGAACCAGGTTATCGTCATACTGACCGTAAGCGTCGTTCGCGCCTACAGCAACGTCGAATTTGTCGCCAACGTCATGACCTTCCAGCGCTGTTTCCAGGCCAGAAATCAGGGAGCCGTGACCATGCA
The DNA here is from genome assembly GCF_019718755.1 of Enterobacter sp. RIT637. NCBI lineage: Bacteria > Pseudomonadati > Pseudomonadota > Gammaproteobacteria > Enterobacterales > Enterobacteriaceae > Enterobacter > Enterobacter sp. RIT637. The sequence goes on along the minus strand of NZ_JAIHAZ010000011.1, from coordinate 105,055 downwards.
GGTAGTCAAGCGGCGCACTCACCGGAGACTCATCAACCAACACACCGTCTTCTGTACGTACCTGATAGGCCAGGCTGACCACCAGGTCTTTTGCTACTTTCATGATATCTCCTGAGCGTGGGAAAATTGCTGGCGCAGATTGTAGCGGAAATCTGCACCCGTGTACCCTTTAGCTTAAAAAAACTCAGGGCATATCGCTAGTCCGGATGAAAAATGCCGATCACTTGCTCTTCTTTGCGAACGTGATCGCGCGCTTCTTTGTCGGCCTCTCGCATCTGGTGGCCGCACTTAACACACTCAACAACATCAATATTATTCTCACGCCACATTGCCAAAGTATCTTGCGCCTGGCAGGTCGGGCATTTTGCCCCCGCGATAAAGCGTTTACGTACAGCCATCTTTCGTTACCCTTTATTCAAATTCGTCCCAGCCGTCCAGTTGGCGTCTCTCCTGCTGCATTTCACGCTGGAAGATCTCTTCCAGTTCACGACGCGCTTCCCGCACGCGGGAGATCTGCGCCGTATCGGTATGGACCGGCATCAGCTCGCGCAACATCCGCATATCCAGCCGGCGAAAGTGCATTTGGGCACGCTGCGCCTGATGCGGATGCATGCCAAGCGAGATCAGCGCCTTACGTCCCAGCTCCAGCGCGCTGGAGAACGTCTCACGGGAGAAGTGTTTCACACCCGCCTGCAACAATTCGTGAGCTTCAACACGTCCCCGTGCACGCGCCAGAATATGCAGATGCGGGAAATGCTGTTGGCACAGCTCCACCAGCTTCATCGTATCTTCCGGATCGTTACAGGTAATCACGATGGACTCTGCCGCTTCCGCCCCCGCCGAGCGCAGCAGCTCAAGCTGGGTCGCGTCGCCGTAATACACCTTATAGCCATATTTGCGCATCAGGTTGACCGCGCTGATATCGCGCTCCAGCACCGTGATGCGCATTTTGTTCGCCATCAGCAGGCGTCCAATCACCTGTCCGAAACGGCCAAACCCCACCACAATCACCTGTGGCTTATCATCTTCCACCCAGGGCGCCTCGTCTTCATCGTCGGCCGGGTTAAACCGACGCGAGAGCAGCTTATCCACAAGCTTCATCAGCAACGGCGTGGTCATCATCGACAGCGTGACCGTCACCAGCAGCAGCGCCATCTGGTCATCTTTAAACAGCTTCTGGGAGGATGCAGTCGAGAACAGCACAAACGCGAACTCTCCTCCCTGGCTTAGCACGCTGGCAAACTGCATGCGTTCCGAGCTGCGCAGCCCGTAAATACGGGCCAGAACGTAGAGCACCAGCGTTTTCACCGCCACCAGCACCGCCACGCTCACGGCCACCCACAGCAGATGGGTATAAAGCACGCCAAGGTTCAGCGCCATGCCGACCGAAATAAAGAACAGACCTAACAGCAGCCCCTTAAACGGATCGATGGCAGTTTCCAGCTCGTGACGATATTCGCTCTCCGCCAGCAGCACCCCGGCGATGAACGTCCCCAACGCCATCGACAGCCCCAGCGCGTCCATAAACAGCGCAGAGCCAAGCACCAGCAGCAGCGTCGCGGCGGTAAACACCTCGCGAACGCCCGAGGCGGCAATAAAGCGGAACACCGGACGCAGTAAGAAACGCCCGCCAATCAGCATCCCCGCGAAGGCCAGTACCTTCATGGAGATTTTTACCCAGTCAAAATGATCGTCACCGGATCCTGCCAGCAGCGGCACCAGCGCCAGCGCCGGGATGACGGCCAAATCCTGGAACAGCAGCACCGAAAAGCCCAGCTGTCCGGCTTCGTTACGGTTCATCCCTTTGTCGCGCATCAACTGCAACGCCATCGCCGTGGAGGACATCGCGAGGCCAATCCCACCGATCACCGCCGCCTGCCAGGAAAACTGCGTCAACATGAGCAGCCCGCCCAGAATCGCGGCGCTGAACAGCACCTGTGCCGCCCCCACGCCGAAGATGGAGCGGCGAAGCTGCCACAGCTTGGACGGGTTCAGCTCGAGTCCGATGATGAACATCAGGAACACGACGCCCAGTTCAGAGAAGTGGAGGATCTCATCCACATCGCTGATGAATCCCAGCCCCCAGGGGCCGATGGCGATCCCCGCCAACAAATACCCCAGCACCGCACCGATACCGATACGTGCCGCAAGCGGCACCGCAACAACCGCCGCAAATAAAAACAGCACTCCGGCAAGGAGTAAATTCGATCCTTCCATCAACGACCTCCTGCCGGAATCGGTGAGGCCAGCCATTCACCGTAGGCTCTGGCGTGGCTCGCCAGCTCTTGTGGCTTCTGTCGCCGCGCCCAGTAGATAATAATCGGGCTCATCCAGTGCATACGGCACATCGCCGCCGTCAGTTCGAAGGGACGCAGGATATCGCTCATCGGATAGCGGTTCAGCCCGTCGTGACGGTAAGCGCTTTCTGGCTCACCGGTCGTGATGACGCTACGCCAGTACTTTCCCGCCAGCTGGTTGCCCCCCACCCCGCTGGAAAAGCCCCGGCTCAGCACGCGGTCCAGCCACTCTTTGAGCAGCGCCGGACAGCTATAGGTATAAAGCGGATGCTGGAACACAATGACGTCATGCTGACGCAGCAGTTCCTGCTCGTAAGGAATATCAATAAAGAAATCAGGATAGTGCGCGTAGAGATCGTGCACCGTTACGTTACTGAGCTGTGTAGCCGGCTTAAGCAGCACCCGGTTCGCCACCGAGTCCTGAGATTCCGGATGGGCATACAGCAGCAGCACCTTTGCTGTCTGAGACATCATTCCCCTCCCGGTCTTGTTTCTGTTTTTGTGTATCGTCGCTGTTTTGGGCTACCATGGCGGCCCGGTGCGGAAAATGGCCCACACCTTACATTATCATAATGACAAATTAACATAGTCGGAACATACGGCGCTTCTATGATTGTTTTCTCCTCGTTACAAATTCGTCGCGGCGTGCGCGTTCTGCTGGATAACGCCACTGCTACCATCAACCCAGGCCAAAAAGTGGGCCTGGTCGGCAAAAACGGCTGCGGTAAATCCACCCTGCTGGCGCTGCTGAAAAACGAGATTAGCGCGGATGGCGGTAACTTTACCTTCCCGGGGAACTGGCAGCTTGCCTGGGTAAACCAGGAGACGCCTGCGCTGAGCGAACCGGCGCTCGACTATGTTATCGACGGCGACCGTGAATACCGCAAGCTCGAGGCAGAGCTCAACGCCGCGAACGAGCGCAACGACGGTCACGCCATCGCCACCGTTCACGGCAAGCTGGACGCCATCGACGCGTGGACCATCCGCTCCCGCGCCTCCAGCCTGCTGCACGGCCTGGGCTTCAGCAACGAACAGCTTGAACGCCCGGTCAGCGACTTCTCCGGCGGCTGGCGTATGCGCCTCAACCTTGCGCAGGCGCTGATCTGCCGCTCTGACCTGCTCCTGCTCGATGAACCGACCAACCACCTCGATCTTGATGCGGTTATTTGGCTGGAGAAGTGGCTGAAGAGCTATCAGGGCACTCTGATTCTGATCTCCCACGACCGCGACTTCCTCGACCCGGTGGTGGATAAAATCATTCATATCGAACAGCAAACGATGTTCGAGTACACCGGCAACTACAGCTCCTTCGAGCGCCAGCGCGCGACGCGTCTTGCCCAGCAGCAGTCGATGTACGAAAGCCAGCAGCAGCGCGTGGCGCACCTGCAAAGCTTTGTGGATCGCTTTAAGGCCAAGGCCTCAAAAGCCAAGCAGGCCCAGAGCCGCATCAAGATGCTGGAACGCATGGAGATGATTGCCCCGGCGCACGTGGATAACCCGTTCCACTTCAGCTTCCGCGAGCCGGAAAGTCTGCCGAACCCGCTGCTGAAGATGGAGAAGGTCAGCGCGGGCTATGCCGACCGCATTATTCTCGATTCCATCAAGCTCAACCTGGTGCCGGGTTCTCGCATTGGCCTGCTGGGGCGTAACGGCGCCGGTAAATCGACGCTGATCAAGCTGCTTGCGGGCGAGCTTAACCCGGTCAGCGGTGAAATCGGCCTGGCGAAGGGCATTAAGCTGGGCTACTTCGCCCAGCATCAGCTGGAATTTTTACGCGCGGATGAATCACCGATTCAGCACCTCGCGCGTCTGGCGCCGCAGGAGATGGAGCAGAAGCTGCGCGACTATCTCGGCGGCTTTGGCTTCCAGGGCGATAAGGTAACTGAAAACACCGAGCGTTTCTCCGGGGGCGAAAAGGCCCGTCTGGTGCTGGCGTTGATCGTCTGGCAGCGTCCGAACCTGCTGCTGCTCGATGAACCGACTAACCACCTGGATCTCGACATGCGCCAGGCGCTGACCGAAGCGCTGATTGAGTTCGAAGGCGCGCTGGTTGTCGTCTCGCACGACCGTCACCTGATCCGCTCCACCACGGACGATCTCTATTTAGTGCACGGCGGTAAAGTTGAACCGTTCGACGGCGATCTGGAAGATTATCAGCAGTGGCTGACGGACGTGCAGAAGCAGGAAAACCAGCCGGAAGAGTCAGCGAAAGACAACGCCAACAGCGCGCAGTCGCGTAAAGACCAGAAGCGCCGTGAAGCGGAGCTGCGCACCCAGACGCAGCCGCTGCGTAAAGAGATTGCCCGTCTTGAAAAGGAGATGGAAAAGCTCAACGCCACGCTGGCTACCGTGGAAGAGAAGCTGGGCGACAGCGAACTATACGATCAGAGCCGCAAAGCGGAACTGACCGACTGCCTGCAAACCCAGGCGAAAGCCAAATCCAGCCTCGAAGAGTGCGAAATGGCGTGGCTGGACGCGCAGGAACAGCTGGAAGCCATGCTGCAGGCCGACTAAACCATCGGGAGGGTTATGCGTTTCGATACCACGAGCGATATTACATTCCGCAAGCTCAGCATCTTCATGACCTTTATGGAGAAAGGGAATATCGCGCGTACCGCCGAAACGCTGGGGCTGAGCGGCGTCAGCGTGCACCGCGCGCTGCACACGCTGGAAGAGAACGTGCGCTGTCCGCTCTTTACCCACAAGGGGCGCAACCTGATTGCGCTCCCCTCCGCGTGGACATTGCTGGAGTATTGCCAGGAAGTAATGCAGGTGATGGAGCGCGGGCTGGAAGAGTCCCGCAAAATTGCCGGAATCGGCCAGGGGCGGCTGCGCGTGGGCACGCTCTACTCCCTGACGCTGGAAACCGTGCCGCGCCTGATTATGGGCATGAAGCTGCGCCGTCCGGATCTGGAGATGGATCTGACGATGGGCTCCAACGACACCCTGCTGCACATGCTGGACGAAGGCTCGCTTGACGCGATTCTTATCTCCATCTCCGAAAGCGATATCGACCGTAACAGCCTCGAAGTGCTGCCCCTGTTCCACGACGACATTTTCCTTGCCGCACCGGCTTCCGCCACGCTGAATACCAGCGGACCTGCGGATCTGCGTGATTATAAAGACCAGAAATTTGTCGCCCTGGCGGAAGGGTTCGCCACCTATGCAGGGTTTCAGGATGCGTTTCATATCGCCGGATTCGAGCCGGAAATCGTCACACGGGTGAATGACATCTTCTCGATGCTGAGTCTGGTGCAGGCGGGCGTTGGCTTTACGCTGATGCCGGGCAGGATGAAGAAGGTCTACGAGAATTCGGTGCAGCTGTTGAAGCTGGCTGAGCCGTACCAGATGCAGCAACTGATCGCGATTGTCTTTGCCCGTAACCGCGAGCAGGACCCGAGCCTGCGGGCATTAGCCGCCGAAGGGCGGATGTATGCGCGCAGCCTACAGGAAAGTGTGTGATACAAAATAAGACAACCGAACCCGTAGGCTGGGTAAGGCGAAGCCGCCACCCGGCAAAAAAACTCACGCACGAAGCCCCCCCGCCAGATGCACCGCCACGTCCACCCCGCTGCGCTCCAGCGAGATAGTCTCCCCTTCCCACGCAGCCTGACGTGTCAGGCAGGTCAGTATGCCGCCGGGCGGCATTTCAATCGCCAGCCGCGCTTCGCGTTCGTTAGCGGAAATCACCGCCTCCTGCCAGCGCACGGTTCGCGCCATGTTCATCGCCAGATCGTCTGCAATCTTTTCCGGCTGCCAGAGCACGCGGCCGGTACTGCCGCTAAGGTAGGCGCAGCGTGGACGTGCCAGCGTGACGGACTCAAACGCCGCCGCCAGCTTGTGTGCCGGTTCCGCCAGCAGTTCACAGTGGGACGGCACGCTTACCGCCAGCCGTTTGGCCTTGCTCGCCCCTTTTGCCAGCGCTCGCGCCGCCACCTGCGCCATCCCGTCATCACTTCCGGCAATCACGATCTGCGTTTCAGCGTTCAGGTTGGCAATATAGGTTCCGGTGCCTTCAATCAGCGTTTCCACCTGCGGCAGGGTTAAACCCATGATTGCCGTCAGGCCGTAGCCGTGCGGGTACGCCTGCTCCATCAGGTCACCGCGCAGCGCCACCAGCCTCAGCGCGTCCGAAAAATCCAGCGCGCCCGCGATAACCGCCGCCGGATATGCCCCGATGGACAGCCCGCTGACGATATCCGGCGTCACGCCGCGACGTTCCAGCTCGCGCGCCCAGGCCACGCCGGTAATCAGCAGCGAAAGCTGAACCGCGCGGGTATGGGTTAACGCGTCTACGCTGTCCAGCGTATCCACTTCGTCGCCAAGCACCTCTCGCGCCTGCTCCAGCTCCGTTCCCGGCAGGTTTTGTAGCATTCCTTCATGCTGCGTGCCCTGTCCCGGAAAGGTAAACAGTATTTTCATCACTCCTCCCTGCTCCACGGATCCGCCACCAGGCGGGGTCCACATTGAGTTTTTAGCAGCGTTTTGCCGTCGCGCAGCCACTCCGCCAGCGCGAAGCCTCCTTCTGAGGTATCGACCTGCGTATCCCCCCGACACAGTGCGCGGCTCAGCTGCGACTGCCATGCGGTAAAAGCATCGAGGGAAATCGGCTGCGGCGCGCGGATCAGCAGATCAAGATCGCTGTCGGCATGAATAACCGGAATACCGGTCGCCAGCGCGTAGCCGGTGCTGCCGGTGATGCCCCACGTCCACGGCCACGACTGCTGCGCAAGCTGCAGCGCCACCTGAACCGGCGGCTGGGAGACAAACGGCGAACGCAGCAGATCGGCGGTGGCGCACAGGTCTTCCGGCGACACCACGCGCAGCACGTTTTCGGGCTTCACCCACCCGGCCGCCCGCTGGTCGCGGCGCAATCCGCGCACGCCAACGGGAATGCGGCCTTCGCTATCAACATCACGCCGCACCACCACCGGCAGGCCGGTATGCCAGGCCGCCTCCACCCAGGATTCGGTGATGCCTTCCAGCGCGTCTCGCGCGCTAAGCCAGATGAGGTCGTGCGGGCGTAATGTTGTAGTCATGATTACATTCCTGAAGTCAGCGAGATAAACAGCGGCAGCGACAGGATACACAGTACGGAGCTTAACAGCAGCACGGCTTCAGCATCCGGCGACTGCACGCCAAAGCGGTTACCGAACACCACGCCGAAGAAGCCCGCGGAGAGCGCAATCATCAGGATAGCGGTAATCGCCACCGAGCCGTGCAGACCGAAGATCAGCACGATACCCCAGGCAATCGCGGGCTGAATCAGCAGCTTGGCGATGGTTGAGGTAATCACCATAGTGTTGATCTGCAACTTGCGGGCAGAGAGGATCACCCCGGTCAGGAACAGCGCCGCAGCGGTGGCGGACAGCCCCAGCGGTTTAATCGCCGCAAGCACCAGTTCCGGCATTTTGATGCCAATGGCGGAGAGAATCACGCCCAGCAGCGGACCCATCACGATCGGTTTTTTAATGGAACGCCACATCAGCACCGGCAGCATGGAGAGCGTTGAGCCGGAATTATTCCCCTCGGCGCGCGCTTTCTCGCGCTCCAGGATCAGCAGGCAGAACGGGGTCATCAGCACCGAACCGCAGGCAATAGAGACCGCAACGGAAAGCGACGTGGAAGATCCTTCACCCAGCACGCTGCCCAGAATCGGCAGGCCAAGCGCCGCGTAGTTCGGCAGGGCAACGGTAAGCGTCAGCACCGCCGCGTCCTGCGGGGATTTCTTAAAGATTTTGGTGGCAAGGAAGTAGATGACCGCATAGGTGATCCACATCGCCAGGGTCAGCACCAGGATCAGCGGCGACTGCGCCACGATGCCGGTCCACGGAGTTTGCACGGTGGCGCTAAACAGCGCGGCAGGCAGTGCAAAATCCATCACGAAGATATTGAGCAGGGAAACGTTTTTGTTATCGACCATCTTTGCCTTACCGGCCCAGAATCCCAGCAGCATGATGACGAAAATCGGTGCAAGAGCATGAACAATTACGTAAGTCATAAATCACCTGTAGTAAAAAAAGTTTTAGCACTGGTGCGATGTTTATTATTTTTCAGGATGCAGGCTCCCACGCGGGCGCAGCGCGCGCGCCCACGGGGGGTTGCATCTCTGGCAGGTCTCTTTTTTACTTACCAGCTGGCTCGCATACGTTCGCGTACGAGCGCCGAGCTGCGGCGGTTGTCAGCACCCAGACGGTTTTTCAAGGTGATATCCTGACGTGCGTCACTGATGGCCTGCTGCAGGGTGGTTTTCACCTGCGCCAGATCGTTATCGGATGGGGCATCCGGGTTGCTGATGTCCAACAGGTTAGAAAGCAGCCCCAGCGTGGCGTAGTTGCTGATGTCATACGCCATTGGCGGAATGGTTGCCGCCAGTTTTTCCAGCGCCTCGACGGTACGCAGCGTAATGCGCGCCGCAGACTCTTTGCCCATCGCGTGGATCAGCACACCTTTGTCGTTAAAGGCAATCAGGCGGTTAGCCTGGTAGCCGTGCGCCAGAAACGCGCCGGACATCGCCTTGCCGACGATCAGGCCAATCACCGGATGACCGGCCAGGCGCGCGTTCGCATAGGCTGCCGCCGCACCGGCCAGCGCCTGGTGAATACCAAACGCTTCTTCACGACGGCCATAGGCCTGGCTTGGAACGTCAATCACCGCCACAATCGGGCGCTTAACGGCCTTATCGGCGTCCGCCGCGACGGTTTCGCTGACCACTTTCGCCAGCGTCCAGCCTTCCAGCAGACCGACTTCACCCTTCGCGGCGCGCGGGAAGTGGTTATTGGCATCCGGAACCACGGCAACAAAGCGCACCGCTTCGCCGTTAAGCTCGGCGTCTACCGCCTGCACGGACGGGCATAGCCCTTCCACACGTTTTGCATTCGGGGCGAGAATATCCAGCCAGAGTTCGCCACGGCTCATTGAGTTAGTCATCATTTCACCTCCCGGGCAAAAAGCGCGTTAATCTGTTCGGCATCGGCCTGTTTGCGGGTGTCGAAATGGGTCAGACGGTTCAGGTAATCGTCGTAGTTATCGGTGCGGTGTTTCGCCGGTACGCCTTTCGCTATCGCCTCGTTCATCGCCGCTTTCACCGCGTTTACGCCGTCGCCTACCAGCGCATCCACCAGACCGCTTTGATAACGCACTTCGCCGCCGGTCATGCTCCAGATAAACGGACGGTCGCGGGAGTCGTACTCTTCAATGCCCGCTTCTTGCTCGATAACCTGCGGGCCGTTGAGGCCAAGACGCGCTTCACGGGTCACGATCAGGTAGCTGCACAGCGCCGCGGCGATGGACATCCCGCCGAAGCAGCCCACGGTCCCGGCAACAATCCCGACCACCGGGGTATAGCGGCGCAGGTCAACGATCGCGGCGTGGATATCGGCAATCGCCGCCAGGCCGAGGTTAGCCTCCTGCAGACGCACGCCGCCGGTTTCGAGGCACAGCACTGCCTGAGTCGGAATGCCGTTGCGGTTATCTTCCGCCGCCAGCTCCAGCGCCGCCGCCATTTTGGCGCCGGACACTTCGCCCATGCTGCCGCCCTGGAACGCGCCTTCAATCGCGACCACGACCGCAGGCTGACCGTTGATGGTGCCTTTCGCCACCACCATGCCGTCATCGGCCTGCGGGACAATGCCCTGCGGCCCAAGCCACGGAGAAATAATGCCCTCAAACGGATCCAGCAGTTCGCGGTAGCTGCCGTCATCCAGCAGGGCCTGCGCGCGCTGGCGCGCTTTTAGTTCGATAAAGCTGCTGTCATCACGCATGGCTCACCCCCTCAAAAACCTGTTCGATGCGAATGCGCGCCACGCCCGGCGTCGCGCCGAAGTCATGAATGGTCAGTTTGCCTGCCGGCAGGCTGCTGACCGTTTGCAGGCGGTTGAACAGCGCCTCCCAGCGGCCACGGCTGTTGTCGACTGAGGTGGTGATATCAATGGTTAAGGTCTGGCCCGGTTTGGCGGCGAACAACACCTCCATATCCCCGGAGCCGACAACCCCTGCCAGCGCCCTGCCGCTTACTTCGCGGCTGGCGGGCACGGTTAATGTAATTTTTTCCATAACATCCTCTTAATGCTTTGAATAAGGCGTTTCGACGCGGTCGAGAAACAGCGTGGCGGCAAGCAGGTCGGCAGCGCCGCCCGGTGAAGCGTTAAGCGCCAGCATCTCACGGTCCAGGCTCGCCAGCGCCTGCTGGCCCGCCGCCGTTGCACACCCTCCGGCGTTCAGTACCGCACGGGCACCGCTCTGCATGGCGTCCAGCCCCTCCATTCCGGCGCGTGACAGCACGCAGGTGTCGGTGAGGGAGGTCATGATGGCCATCAGCGCGTCGAGCCTGGCCTGCGTTTCACTGCTGCCGTTGAGACGGCTGAGGCGAAGCTGCGGCAATGCGCGCTGCATAACGTGCGGGAACGCCTGCTGCGCCTCTTCGCGTGCGCCCGGCACGCGGTAGCGGTGCGTGGCGCGCAGGCCTTTGCTGAACACCCTTGGTGCCGCGTCGTCCGGGAGTTTCGCCAGCTGAGCGGCGGTATTCGCGACGACCTGCGCAGTTGCCTCCCCGCCCAGCATCGCCACCGCGCTCACCAGCAATCCCAGCGCCCAGATCGCGCCACGATGGGTATTCACCCCGTCGGTGGCTGCCATCATCTGCTGCTCGCCTTCGCGGCCAAGACGGCCAACGCTTTGCCGAAGCGCAATATCTGCCGGACGCTGCCAGCTCTGCTGTGCCAGCGCCTGAAACGTGGGGGTCAGGCTGTGCGCGGAGCGCTCCATCAGCGCAAGCGATAAATCGTGGTGCGCGCCGTTCCCCCGACTGTCCACCAGACCGGGTTTCGGGCTTAAACGTGCTTCGTCAATCAGACACTGCGTGGCGGTTCGCGCCAGCCATTCGGCACCGCCTTCAACCTGAATCTGGGGCAGAAGTTTCATTACCAGCTCCGGAATTTCGCAGGTGGGTTATACAGACCGCCGGACCACTCCACGAGGTCAGACACGCTGCCAGCAGCCAGCAGAGAGCGGGTGGCGTCGGTGCGGCGAATCCCCATATCTTCCGGATAAACCACCTTGCCGCTCTGGCGCAGTTCCGCCACGCGTTTGGCGTCAACGCCCAGGCCGATATCGGTGATCCCCGCGACGGCGGCAACCATGGCCCGACGCTCTTCCAGATCTTTCGCCCGGTAGAGGTAGGCAATGCCCTCTTCCGTCAGCACGTGGGTCACGTCATCACCGTAAATCATCACCGGTGCCAGCGGCATGCCGGAGGCTTTCGCCACGTCAACGGCATCAAGTTTTTCCACGAAGGTTGGCTTCACGCCTGCCTGGAAGGTTTCCACCATCTGCACGACCAGTTTTTTACCGCGCTGCATCGGGTCCGGCTCGGTGATCATGTTCAGCCAGGCCGGGGTCGCATGACGACGACCGTGCGGGTCATGGCCCATGTTTGGCGCACCGCCGAAGCCGGAAAGACGGCCGCGGGTCACGGTTGAGGAGTTGGCGTAACCGTCAACCTGCAGCGTAGAGCCGATGAACATATCCACCGCGTACTGGCCTGCCAGCTGGCAGAAGGCGCGGTTGGAACGCATGGAGCCGTCGGCACCGGTAAAGAAGACATCAGGACGGGCGCGGATGTACTCTTCCATCCCCAGCTCGCCGCCGAAGCAGTGCACGCTTTCCACCCAGCCGCTTTCAATGGCGGGGATCAGCGTCGGATGCGGGTTCAGCGTCCAGTGTTTACAGATTTTGCCCTTCAGGCCGAGCTGTTCGCCGTAGGTGGGCAGCAGCAGCTCAATCGCCGCGGTGTTAAAGCCGATACCGTGGTTCAGGGACTGCACCTGGTGTTCCGCATAGATGCCTTTGATCGCCATCATCGCCATCAGGATATGTTCCTGTTTGATCAGGCGCGGGTCGCGGGTGAACAGCGGTTCGATAAAGAACGGCTTGTCCGCAACGACCACGTAGTCGATCCAGGAGCCCGGAATATCGACGCGCGGCAGATCGCACTCGTCGTCCACCAGCTCGTTCACCTGCGCGATGACGATGCCGTCGTGGAACGCGGCGGCTTCCACCAGCGCCGGGGTATCTTCGGTACTCGCCCCGGTGTAGAGGTTGCCTTTGCGGTCGGCTTTAAAACCGGCAATCAGCGCCACGTTTGGCGAAAGGTCGACGTAGAGGCGTGAGTAAAGTTCGATGTAGGTGTGAATCGCACCGATTTCGAGCTGACCGTCTTCCAGCAGCTGCGAAATACGCAGGCTTTGCGTCCCGGAGAAGGAGAAGTCCAGTTTGCGGGCGATGCCTTTCTCGAAGATATCCAGATGCTCGCTGCGGCCAACGCTTGGCATGATCATATGCAGGTCGTGAACGATTTGCGGGTTCACTTCAGCGAGCGAGCGGGAAAGGAAATCCGCCTGCTTCTGGTTGTTGCCTTCCAGCACGACCTTGTCGCCCGGGGCGATCAGTTTTTCCAGCATGGCGACAAGATCGCCGGTTGGCAGTACTTTGCCCTGCACCGGTACGGAGGCCAGGCGACGCGCTTTTTCCGAGCGTCGCGTGTTCCAGTGCCGGGTGGGTGTTTGCCCAGATAACATTATTAACCTCCTGATTCAGCTAATCATTCTGATTTGCTTAACGTTGAGTAAAGTCTGCGCTCTGGCGAGAAAGGCATCAATTAAGCGTAGAGCTGAATCATTAGCCTGAGAGTAATAATCAAGGTAAAGATTTGTGATCGGGATCAGTTCATGGTTCGGAAATCCAGGCTAAACGGGGTACAATTCGGAAGGTATAGTAAATTTCTGACAAGAATCAGCATCGCCCTTATGACCCAAATCATTCCATCAGACTTCGACATTGCAGCCGAAGAGAGCGCAGAGTTCGTGCCCATGCGCGGCGTGGCTAACCCCCACCTGCAAACCATGCTGCCGCGCCTGATCCGCCGCAAGGTGCAGTTCACCCCGCACTGGCAGCGCCTGGATCTGCCGGACGGCGACTTTTTAGATCTCGCCTGGAGCGAAGCGCCGGAGCAGGCCCGACACAAACCTCGCCTGGTGGTGTTTCATGGTCTGGAAGGCAGCCTGCACAGTCCCTACGCCCACGGTTTAATCGAGGCGGCGAAAGCCCGCGGCTGGCTGGCGGTGGTGATGCATTTTCGCGGCTGCAGCGGCGAGCCGAATCGCCAGAAGCGCATTTATCACTCCGGCGAAACCGAAGACGGCACCTGGTTTTTGCACTGGCTGAGAGAAAACTTTGGCACGGTGCCAACGGCGGCGGTGGGCTACTCGCTGGGCGGTAATATGCTGGCCTGCCTGCTGGCGAAAGAGGGTGATGCGGTCCCGCTGGATGCCGCTGTTATTGTCTCCGCCCCCTTTATGCTGGAGCAGTGCAGCTACCACATGGAAAAAGGGTTTTCCCGCGTCTATCAGCGCTATCTGCTCAACCTGCTGAAGGCCAACGCCGCGCGCAAGCTGAAGGCCTACCCGGACACCCTGCCCGTTAGCCTGCAGCAGCTCAAGCGCGTGAAGCGTCTGCGTGAGTTTGACGATCTGATCACCTCGAAGATCCACGGCTTTGCCGATGCGATTGACTATTACCGTCAGTGCAGCGCCATGCCGCTGTTGAATCAAATCACCACGCCGACGCTCATCATCCACGCCAAAGACGATCCGTTTATGGATCATCACTCCATTCCGGCACCGGAGCATTTACCGGCCAACGTGCAGTATCAGCTCACCGAGTACGGCGGGCACGTGGGCTTTGTTGGCGGCACGCTGCGCAGGCCGAAAATGTGGCTGGAAACCCGCATCCCTGACTGGCTCACCTCTTTTCTGGACGGTAAAAAATGATTATCCCCTGGCAGGATCTCGCTCCCGAAACGCTCGATAATCTGATTGAAAGCTTTGTATTACGTGAAGGCACCGATTATGGTGAACAAGAACGTTCGCTCGAACAAAAGGTCAGCGATGTTAAGCGCCAGCTGAAAAGCGGCGACGTGGTGCTGGTGTGGTCCGAACTGCATGAGACGGTCAATATCATGCCCCGCAACGCGTTTCACGGCTGATCTGTAAACCTTTCCAGTCAGGGAGTTGCTATGTCTGCCAGACATCCGGTTATTGCCGTTACGGGCTCAAGTGGGGCGGGAACCACCACCACTAGCCTCGCTTTTCGCAAGATTTTCGCACAGCTGAATCTCCGGGCGGCAGAGGTGGAGGGCGACAGCTTTCACCGCTACACGCGCCCGGAAATGGACATGGCCATCCGCAAGGCGCGCGATTTGGGCAAGCACATCAGCTATTTCGGGCCGGAAGCCAACGATTTCGGCCTGCTGGAACAAACCTTCCGCGAATACGGGCAGAGCGGGACCGGGCAGTCCCGCAAATACTTGCACACCTACGACGAAGCAGTTCCCTGGAACCAGGTACCGGGGACGTTCACCCCGTGGCAGCCGCTGCCGGAGCCGACCGACGTGCTGTTTTACGAAGGGCTACACGGCGGCGTGGTCACGCCTCAACATGACGTCGCGCGCCACGTGGATCTGCTGGTCGGCGTGGTGCCGATCGTTAACCTTGAGTGGATCCAGAAGCTGACGCGTGACATGAGCGAGCGCGGGCATTCTCGCGAAGCGGTGATGGATTCCGTCGTGCGTTCCATGGAAGATTACATTAACTTCCTGACGCCGCAGTTCTCCCGCACCCACATCAACTTCCAGCGCGTGCCGACGGTAGATACCTCCAACCCGTTTGCGGCTAAAAGCATCCCGTCGCTGGATGAGAGCTTTGTCGTCATCCACTTCCGCAACCTCGAAGGCATTGATTACCCCTGGCTGCTGGCGATGCTGCAGGGCTCGTTTATTTCGCACATGAATACGTTGGTGGTGCCGGGCGGAAAAATGGGGCTGGCGATGGAGTTAATTATGACGCCGCTGGTCCAGCGACTGATGGAAGGGAAGCAGATCGCGTAACGTCTGTTGCCGGATGGCGCTTCGCTTATCCGGCCTACGTTCGTGCAGTTGTAGGCCCGGTAAGCGCAGCGCCACCGGGCTTTGTTTTTACGCCTCGATCACTTCATACGAATGCGTGATTTTTACCGCTTTCTCCAGCATTAACGCCACTGAGCAGTATTTCTCCGCAGAAAGGTCTACGGCGCGCGATACTGCGGCATCCTTCAGTTCTTTACCGGTCACGATAAAGTGCAGATTAATGTGCGTGAACAGGCGCGGCGCCTCTTCGCGACGTTCGGAAGTAAGCTTCACTTCGCAATCGGTCACATCATGACGGCCTTTTTGCAAAATCGACACCACGTCAATTGCGCTGCATCCGCCCGCCGCCATCAGCACCATCTCCATCGGGCTTGGGGCTTTGTCGCCGGAGTTACCGTCCATCAAAATCTGATGTCCAGAAGCAGATTCGCCCAGGAACGTTAAACCCTCAACCCATTTCACACGCGCTTGCATATTCATTAACTCCAACGTTGCATTTTTGGTGACAGATTACGCGTGCATTACATTTCTCGCAACGGAAGGCGACCTGCATCATGCTGAAGCGAGACACCAGGAGACACGCGGCAAAAGCTATGCTAAAACACTCTGGATGCTACAGTAATACATTGACGTTACACATGTATGCAGAGGACATCAAACTTTACTGGCTGCGAAACGTTACGACAGCCGACTTCCCAGGGTATGGGTAAGAATTCGATTGCAACCCCAGAGTCCGGATGCATCTGATGACTCTGGTGACAGCTTATAACAGAGGATAACAGCGCATGGTGCTTGGCAAACCGCAAACAGACCCGACTCTCGAATGGTTCTTGTCTCATTGCCACATTCATAAGTACCCATCGAAGAGCACGCTGATTCACCAGGGTGAAAAAGCGGAAACGTTGTATTACATCGTTAAAGGCTCGGTGGCAGTGCTGATCAAAGATGAAGAAGGGAAAGAGATGATCCTTTCTTATCTGAACCAGGGCGATTTCATCGGTGAACTGGGCCTGTTTGAAGAGGGCCAGGAACGTAGCGCCTGGGTTCGTGCAAAGACAGCATGTGAAGTGGCTGAAATTTCTTACAAGAAATTCCGTCAGCTGATTCAGGTTAACCCTGACATCCTGATGCGTCTTTCTTCCCAGATGGCACGCCGTCTGCAGGTGACGTCTGAGAAAGTGGGTAACCTCGCCTTCCTGGACGTGACCGGCCGTATCGCGCAGACCCTGCTGAACCTGGCGAAACAGCCAGACGCCATGACCCACCCTGACGGCATGCAAATTAAAATTACCCGCCAGGAAATTGGTCAGATCGTCGGTTGCTCCCGTGAAACAGTGGGCCGTATCCTGAAAATGCTGGAAGACCAGAACCTGATCTCCGCCCACGGTAAAACCATCGTGGTTTACGGAACGCGTTAATTCCGCTCAAACGGCGTGCCATCGCAAGGTGTCACGCCGTTTTTGTCTCTACTCCCCATGTGGCGCAGGCTGATCTATCACCCGGAAGTTAACTACGCACTGCGACAAACGCTGGTGTTGTGCCTTCCTGTGGCCATAGGCCTGATCCTCGGACATCTTCAGCAAGGTCTGCTGTTTTCCCTCGTGCCTGCCTGCTGCAACATTGCCGGTCTGGACACGCCGCATAAGCGCTTTTTCAAACGCCTCATTATCGGTGGCTGCCTGTTTGCTGGCTGTAGTCTCGCGGTACAGCTCCTGCTTGCCCGTGATATCCCGCTGCCGCTGATCCTGACCGTGCTGGCGATGACGCTTGGCGTGACGGCGGAAATCAGTTCGCTGCACGCGCGACTGCTGCCCGCCTCGCTGATTGCGGCCATTTTCACGCTAAGCCTCGCCGGGAATATGCCGGTGTGGGAGCCGCTGCTGATCTACGCCCTTGGCACGCTCTGGTACGGGGTGTTTAACTGGTTTTGGTTCTGGCTGTGGCGGGAGCAGCCGCTGCGTGAATCCCTGAGCCTGCTCTATGTGCAGCTTGCGGATTACTGCGAGGCCAAATACACCCTGCTCACCCAGCATACCGACCCGGAGAAATCCCTGCCGCCGCTGCTGACGCGCCAGCAAAAGGTTGTAGACCTGATTAGCCAGTGCTACCAACAGCTGCACATGCTCGCCGCCAACAAGAACCACGAATACAAACGGCTGCTGCGCACCTTCCAGGTGGGGCTGGACCTGCAGGAGCATATCTCCGTCAGCCTTCACCACCCGCAGGAGGTGCAAAAGCTGGTGGAGCGCAGCCATGCCGAAGCGGTGATCCGCTGGAACGCGCAGACCGTCGCCGCGCGGCTGAGGGTTCTGGCTGACGATATCCTCTATCACCGCTACCCCACGCGCTTCAACATGGACAAACAGCTCGGCGCGCTGGAGAAAATCGCCCGTCAGCATCCGGATAACCCGGTAGGCCAGTTTGCCGCCTGGCACTTCAGCCGCATCGCCCGCGTGTTGCGCACGCAGCGCCCGCTTTATCCGCGTGACCTGATGGCGGATAAGCAGAAACGTCTGCCGCTGCTGCCCGCGCTCAAAAGCTATCTGTCACTGAAATCCGCCGCCCTGCGCAACGCGGCGCGGATAAGCGTGATGCTGAGCATTGCCAGCCTGATGGGCATGGCGCTGCACCTGCCGAAACCCTACTGGATCTTAATGACCGTGCTGTTTGTGACGCAGAACGGCTACGGGGCCACGCGAGTGCGTATCTTCCACCGGGCTGGCGGAACCCTGGCCGGGCTGATTATTGCGGGCGTGACGCTGCACTTCCACGTGCCGGAAGGCTATACGCTGGTCGGGATGCTGGCGATCACCATGGTGAGCTATCTGATCATCCGTAAAAACTACGGCTGGGCAATGGTGGGCTTTACGGTCACGGCGGTGTACACCCTGCAGCTGCTCACGCTCAACGGCGAGCAGTTTATCGTGGCTCGGCTGGTCGATACGCTGATTGGCTGCCTGATTGCCTTCGGCGGCATGGTCTGGCTGTGGCCGCAGTGGCAGAGCGGATTGCTCAGGCAGAACGCCCATGATGCGCTGGAGGCCGACCAGCAGGCCATTCGCCTGATCCTCAGCGACGACCCGCAGCCCTCCCCGCTGGCGTATCAGCGGATGAAGGTCAACCAGGCGCACAACGCCCTGTTTAACTCGCTCAACCAGGCGATGCAGGAGCCGGGCTTTAACTCGCACTATCTGGCAGACATGAAGCTGTGGGTGACGCACAGCCAGTTTATCGTCGAGCACATTAACGCCATGACCACACTGGCGCGCGAGCACACGATGCTGACGCCGGATCTGGCGCAGCGCTATTTGCAGTCGTGTGAAATTGCGTTGCAGCGGTGCCAGCAGCGTCTGGAGTATGACTCGCCGGGCGAGGCGGGGGATTCGAATATTCTGGAAGCGCCGGAGACGTTAACCCACGGGCCAATGAGCACGCTGGAGCAGCATTTGCAGCGCGTTCTCGGGCATCTGAACACCATGCACACCATTTCGTCGGTGGCATGGCGTCAGCGCCCGCATCACGGTATTTGGTTAACGCGCCGGTTAAAGCGAACCGAGTATTAGCCTTTAACGATCTTCGCGACCGCCGCGGCAAAGCGGGTTAACCCGTCTTCGATGTCTTTGTCTTCCACCACCAGCGACGGCGCAAAGCGCATCACGTCCGGCCCGGCATTGAGCACCATCACCCCTTCGTGCGCGGCGGCGTGCAGGAAATCACGCGCGCGGCCTTTGTACTGCGGCGTCAGCTCGGCGCCAATCAGCAGCCCCATGCCGCGGATCTCGCTGAACACATTATATTCATCGTTAATCTGCTGGAGATGCTTCACGAACAGCTCACGCTTCGCGCTAACGCCGTTCAGCACCTCAGGCGTATTGATAATATCAAACGCGGCTCCCGCCACGGCGCTCGCCAGCGGGTTACCGCCGTAGGTGGAGCCGTGAGAGCCGACGTGGAACGCGGAAGCAATCTCCTGCGTCGTCAGCACCGCACTCACCGGGAAACCGCCGCCGAGCGCTTTGGCGCTGGTCAGGATGTCCGGCGTCACGCCGTAGTGCATGTAGGCAAACAGATCCCCGGTACGCCCCATCCCGCACTGGACTTCATCAAAGACCAGCAGTGCCTGATGTTCGTCGCACAGCTCGCGCAGCCCTTTCAGGAATTCCGGCGTCGCAGCGGTCACGCCGCCTTCGCCCTGAATAGGCTCGACCACCACCGCGCAGGTGTGGTCGTCCATTACCGCTTTCACCGCGTGCAGATCGTTAAACGGCACGTGGACGATATCGGCCGGTTTCGGGCCAAATCCGTCTGAGTATTTCGGCTGGCCGCCAACGGAGACGGTAAAGAAAGAGCGTCCGTGGAAGGCATTGTGGAAGGCGATGATTTTGGTTTTGTACGGGCTGTGGCGCGTTGTGGCGTAGTAGCGCGCCAGCTTAAACGCCGTTTCGTTGGCTTCGGTGCCGGAGTTCATAAACAGCACGCGTTCCGCGAAAGTGGCATCGATGATCTTACGTCCCAGGCGCAGCGCCGGTTCGTTGGTGAACACGTTGCTGGTGTGCCACAGGGTTTCGCCCTGGGTTTTCAGCGCCTCCACCAGCGCGGGATGGCAATGGCCCAGCGCCGTCACCGCAATGCCGCCCGCGAAATCAACATACTCTTTGCCCTGCTGATCCCAGACGCGGCTGCCTTTCCCCTTCACCGGGATAAACTCAGCCGGTGCATAAATCGGCAGGATCACTTCATCAAATGTTGCGCGGGTAATTGCTGGTTGTTCAGTTGCCATGTCATGACCATCCATTTTTATGTCACAGTGATTGTGAAAATATAATCACAAAATATGCATAAAAAATCACAGCAAGGCAACAGATATTCAGCGATTGAGGAAATTTGCCAGCAGCGCGTGCCCCTGCTCGCTGAGGATACTTTCCGGGTGGAACTGCACGCCTTCGAGATCCCACTCGCGGTGGCGGATACCCATGATCTCCTGCGTCTCGCTCCAGGCGGTGACCTCAAAGCAGGCGGGCAGCGTAGGCGGGTCAATAACCAGAGAATGGTAGCGCGTCACGGTTAACGGATTATTAAGCCCCGTGAATACTCCGGTGCCGGAGTGCGTGACCGGAGAGGTTTTCCCGTGCATCACTTTGGCGGCGCGCACGATGGTGGCACCAAACGCCTGAGCAATCGCCTGATGGCCCAGGCAGACGCCCAGAATCGGCAGCTTGCCGGCATAGTGGCGGATTACATCCAGAGAAATACCCGACTCCGACGGCGTACACGGCCCCGGCGAAATCACGATTTTCTGCGGAGCCAGCGTCTCGATATCGGCGAGATCGATCTCGTCGTTGCGGCGGACAACCACCTCAGCACCCAGTTCGCAAAAATACTGGTAAAGGTTCCAGGTGAAGGAATCGTAGTTATCAATCAGCAGAATCATGGCGGCTCCCGAAAAAATGCCGCCCTATTCTACTCAGATTCCCGCGCTTCGCTCACTACTTTGGCAAAGATAGCGTTTAACGCGGTCAAATCTCCCGTTGCGCCGCTTCGGTTAGCCGCCACCCACTGCTCAGGATCGATATCGCGCCAGTCCAGCGCGTAGCCCGCGTGGAGCGCCAGCTGCTCGAAGAAAACGCGCTGGGCAATACCGTTGCCGCGCATAAAAGGATGCAGCATGTTAATTTCGCAATAATAGTGGCTAACCCGGTCAACAAACGCCGCCTTCTCAAGACCCACAAGATACTTTTCGCTTTCCAGCGCCGCCATCAGCTCGTTGCCCATCTTCTCGATGTACTCGAAATGGCAGAAGGGAATGTCACCCTTAAAAATATCGTCGGTACGGAATTCGCCGGCCTGCTTCATCTCGCTGTGGTACAGATGGCGGTGAATCAGGCACAGATGGGGCAACCCGGGCGCGGATGGCCCAAGCGCCAGCGTCTCAATATGGGGCGCTGAGGGACCATGACCTTTTTCAAGGAGACAACTGGCCTGCAAATTGACGCTACGCTGCTGTTCCCAGAGACGGGATTTTTGCTTGTCGGTGAGTTTTTTCACTTAACGCCTCCCTGAATAGTCCGTTTGCCACAAGTATAAGCAGCAAAACGCGCTTTCGCAGGGAGGGTGACATAACGCGGGCAGAAGAAACCCGCGTTCAGAAGAGTTACGGCAGAACTTTCGCGGAGAGGATAACGACCGGTTTTGACGGGACATTCTGATACGGGCCGACGTCGTGAGTAGGCACCTGAGAAATCTTGTCCGCTACGTCCATCCCTTTCACGATTTTACCGAAGACGGCATAGCCAAAGTCACGCTGGCCGTGGTCAAGGAAGGCGTTATCCGCCACGTTGAGGAAGAACTGGCTGGTCGCGCTGTCTTTGTCTGCGGTACGCGCCATGGAGATGGTGCCGCGCTTGTTCAGCAGGCCGTTGTCCGCTTCGTTTTTAATCGGCGGGTTTGGCTGCTTCTGCTGCATCTGCTCGTTGAAGCCGCCGCCCTGCACCATAAAGCCCGGGATCACGCGGTGGAAGGTGGTGTTGTTGTAGAACCCA
Source organism: Enterobacter sp. RIT637 (assembly GCF_019718755.1). Taxonomy (NCBI): domain Bacteria; kingdom Pseudomonadati; phylum Pseudomonadota; class Gammaproteobacteria; order Enterobacterales; family Enterobacteriaceae; genus Enterobacter; species Enterobacter sp. RIT637. The sequence continues at coordinate 83,258 of NZ_JAIHAZ010000011.1, read as the reverse complement.
CTGTTCACGTAGTCGAGGAAGTTTTTCACAGAAACAGGGGCTTTCTGGCTGTTCAGTTCCAGCTCAATATTCCCTGCGGAGGTGGTCAGCAGGACGTGAGGGTCACCCTTGGCTGCCAGCGCAGCAGGGGAAACGGCAGAAAGAGCAAACACAGCTGCAACAGCCGCCAGTGTTGATTTGAGCATGAGAATTCCTTAACAAAGCGCAGTATAAAAAGCGAATGGCTTGATTCTAAAGAGCAGTATGAACGGAGACCAGCCTTTTACCTAATTTTACGAAATTGAAACAGTTGTTACCGCGCAAACGATTGGTAATAGCGCCATTTTACGTGATCTGCATCACACAAAAATATGCAAATGCGATCAATATTTTCTGAAAAGATTTAATTAGATCACTTTCAAGTCTAAAATCTGCCCGCTCACAGCGCCTTCCCGGCGCTTTTCTTTTTATGAACAGGCCAGACATGACTAACAGCAATCGCATCAAGCTCACATGGATCAGCTTCTTCTCCTACGCCCTGACCGGCGCGTTGGTGATCGTCACCGGGATGGTGATGGGAAATATCGCAGACTACTTCCAGCTGCCCGTTTCCAGCATGAGTAACACCTTTACCTTCCTCAACGCGGGGATCCTGATCTCTATCTTCCTGAATGCCTGGCTGATGGAAATTGTGCCGCTGAAAACCCAGCTGCGCTTTGGTTTTGTGCTGATGGTCGCCGCCGTGGCGGGCCTGATGCTGAGCCACAGCATCGCGCTGTTCTCCGCCGCCATGTTCGTGCTCGGTCTGGTCAGCGGGATCACCATGTCGATCGGTACGTTCCTGATTACCCATATGTATGAAGGCCGCCAGCGCGGCGCGCGTCTGCTATTTACCGACTCCTTCTTCAGCATGGCCGGGATGATTTTCCCGATGGTGGCCGCCGCGCTGCTGGCGCGCAGCATCGAGTGGTACTGGGTTTATGCCTGCATCGGTCTGGTCTACGTGGCGATCTTTATTCTCACCTTCGGCTGTGAGTTCCCGGTGCTGGGCAAGAAAGCGCAAACTACCGCAGAGCCTGTGGCGAAAGAAAAGTGGGGCATCGGCGTGCTGTTCCTCTCCGTTGCCGCCCTGTGCTACATCCTGGGCCAGCTGGGCTTTATCTCCTGGGTACCGGAATACGCGAAAGGGCTGGGCATGAGCCTGAACGACGCGGGTAAGCTGGTGAGCGATTTCTGGATGTCTTACATGTTCGGCATGTGGGCGTTTAGCTTCATTCTGCGCTTCTTCGACCTGCAGCGTATTCTGACCGTGCTGGCAGGTATGGCGACCGTGCTGATGTACCTGTTCATCAACGGTTCACCGGAACATATGCCGTGGTTCATTCTGACCCTGGGCTTCTTCTCCAGCGCCATTTACACCTCGATCATCACCCTGGGTTCCCTGCAGACCAAAGTGGCCTCGCCGAAGCTGGTTAACTTCGTCCTGACCTGCGGCACCATCGGCACCATGCTGACCTTCGTGGTGACGGGCCCGATTGTCGCCCACAGCGGTCCGCTGGCGGCGCTGCACACTGCGAACGGCCTGTATGCCGTGGTGTTTATCATGTGTTTCGTTCTGGGCTTCGTGACACGCCACCGCCAGCACAACGTAGCCGCGGCGTCTCACTAATTTCTACGCCCCTTTGCGTTCGGTAAAGGGGCTGTTTTTGGTAAAGAACAACTCTTCTCCCCCGCTGTCCATTTTTATCCACGTCTGCGCCAGCTGCGTTGTGGCAATCACGCGTCCCTGACGGATCGACCAGCGCACCGGCACCTGACAGCGTACCGCCTCAAACCCGCTCTCCGCAGGCAGAATAATCAGGTTTGCCGGGTTCCCCGTCGCAATACCGTAATCACTCAGGCCAAAGGTACGGGCGCTGTTGTGGGTGATCAAATTCAGGCCGCTGTCGATTTGCGGATAGCCCATCATCTGACAGACGTGCAGCCCCATGTGCAGCACCTGCAGCATGTTGCCGGTCCCGAGCGGGTACCACGGGTCAAAAACATCGTCATGACCAAAGCAGACGTTAATGCCTGCTTCCTGCAGCTCTTTCACCCGCGTAATGCCGCGACGTTTCGGGTAGTCATCAAAGCGCCCCTGCAGGTGGATGTTCACCAGCGGGTTAGCGACGAAGTTAATCCCCGACATTTTCAGCAGGCGGAACAGCCGCGAGGTGTACGCGCCGTTGTAGGAGTGCATGGCGGTGGTATGGCTGGCCGTCACGCGCGGGCCGATACCTGCTTCATATGCCAGCGTCGCCACCGTCTCGACAAACCGAGACTGTTCGTCGTCGATTTCATCGCAGTGGATATCCAGCGGGCGGTCATATTTCTTCGCCAGATCGAAAGCAATATGCAGCGACTGGACACCATACTCACGGGTGAACTCGAAGTGCGGGATCGCCCCCACCACGTCGGCCCCCAGCTTTAACGCCTCTTCAAGTAGCGCCGCGCCGTTCGGGTAAGAGAGGATCCCCTCTTGCGGGAAGGCGACGATCTGCAGCGTCACCCACGGGGCCACCTCCTGCTTCACCTCCAGCATCGCCTTAAGGGCGGTCAGCGTCGGGTCAGAGACATCCACATGGGTGCGGACAAACTGGATGCCGTTGGCAATTTGCCACTTCAGCGTTTTCCAGGCGCGCGCTTTCACATCCTCATGACTGAGCAGCGCCTTGCGCTCGGCCCAGCGCTCAATGCCTTCGAACAGGGTCCCGGACTGGTTCCAGTTCGGCTCCCCCGCCGTCTGGGTGGTATCAAGATGAATATGCGGCTCGATAAACGGGGGGATCGCCAGCCCGCCGCGCGCATTCAGGATTTCGTAACTTTCGGCATGGGTATCGTCCATTGGCGTGATATCACCAAAACGACCGTTCTCAATGGCGATTTGCCACAGCCCTTCCCGACCCGGTAAGCGAACATTCTGGACAAGCCAAAGCGGTGTTGTAGACATACCTTTCTCCCGAAAAACACGGCTGATATTTAGGAGTACGCATTTTTAAAAAACGCACCCTATTTTGTACACAAAATCGACGAATACGAAAAGCCAGCAAATTCCATAACTTATAAAAATCCTGACAAATCAGCTATATACCACCTTGTGGGTAGGCGAAGACGTATTTGATTTGCATCAATAAGTGCCCCTGCTGAATCGTTAAGGTAGGCAGTAATAGAAAAGAAATCGAGGCAAAAATGAGCAAAGTCAGACTCGCTATCATCGGTAACGGCATGGTCGGCCACCGCTTTATTGAGGATCTTCTCGATAAAGCCGACGCCGACCGTTTCGACATTACCGTGTTCTGTGAAGAACCCCGCAAGGCGTACGACCGCGTGCACCTGTCTTCCTACTTCTCCCATCATACCGCCGAAGAGCTCTCTCTGGTGCGTGAAGGTTTCTATGAGAAGCATGGCGTAAAAGTGCTGGTGGGCGAACGCGCCATCACCATCAACCGTCAGGAAAAGGTGATCCACTCCAGCGCCGGGCGTACGGTTTTTTACGACAAGCTGATCATGGCGACTGGCTCATACCCGTGGATCCCACCTATCAAAGGCTCGGAAACGCAGGATTGCTTTGTTTATCGTACCATTGAAGACCTCAACGCCATTGAATCCTGCGCCCGTCGAAGCAAACGCGGCGCGGTCGTCGGCGGCGGCCTGCTGGGTCTGGAAGCGGCTGGCGCGCTGAAAAACCTCGGCGTTGAAACCCACGTCATCGAATTTGCCCCGATGCTGATGGCCGAACAGCTGGACCACATGGGCGGCGACCAGCTGCGCCGTAAAATCGAAAGCATGGGCGTGAAGGTTCACACCAGCAAGAACACCAAAGAGATCGTGCAGGAAGGCACCGACGCGCGCAAAACCATGCGCTTTGCCGACGGGAGCGAGCTGGAAGTGGACTTCATCGTCTTCTCCACCGGTATTCGTCCCCGCGACAAGCTGGCGACCCAGTGTGGTCTGGCCGTGGCGCAGCGCGGCGGGATCATGATTAACGATGCCTGCCAGACCTCCGACCCGGATATCTACGCCATCGGCGAATGTGCCAGCTGGAACAACCGCGTTTACGGCCTGGTGGCGCCGGGCTACAAAATGGCGCAGGTCGCCGTGGACCATATCCTCGGCAGCGAAAACGCATTTACCGGTGCAGACATGAGCGCCAAGCTGAAGCTGCTGGGCGTGGACGTGGGCGGTATTGGCGATGCGCATGGCCGCACCCCGAATTCCCGCAGCTACGTCTATCTCGACGAAAGCAAAGAAGTCTACAAACGCCTCATCGTCAGCCAGGACAATAAAACCCTGCTCGGTGCGGTGCTGGTGGGCGACACCAGCGACTTCGGCAACCTGCTGCAGCTGGTGCTGAACGCCATCGAACTGCCGGAAAACCCGGACGCGCTGATCCTCCCGGCTCACGCCTCCAGCGGCAAGCCGTCTATCGGCGTGGATAAACTGCCGGACAGCGCGCAGATTTGCTCCTGCTTCGACGTCACCAAAGGCATGCTGATCTCCGCCATCAACAAAGGCTGCCACACCGTGTCGGCGCTGAAAGCGGAAACCAAAGCCGGTACCGGCTGCGGCGGCTGTATTCCGCTGGTCACGCAGGTGCTGAACGCCGAGCTGGCGAAACAGGGCATCGAAGTGAACAACAACCTGTGCGAGCACTTCGCGTATTCTCGCCAGGAGCTGTACCACCTGATCCGCGTGGAGGGCATCAAGTCCTTCGACGAACTGCTGGCGAAGCACGGCCAGGGCTACGGCTGCGAAGTCTGTAAACCGACCGTCGGCTCTCTGCTGGCCTCCTGCTGGAACGAGTACGTGCTCAAGCCGGAACACACGCCGCTGCAGGACACCAACGACAACTTCCTGGCGAACATCCAGAAAGACGGCACCTACTCCGTTATTCCACGCTCAGCCGGTGGCGAAATCACGCCGGAAGGGCTGGTTGCCGTGGGCCGTATTGCGCGTGAATTTAACCTGTACACCAAGATCACCGGCTCCCAGCGTATCGGCCTGTTTGGCGCGCAGAAGGACGACCTGCCGGAAATCTGGCGTCAGCTGATTGAAGCGGGCTTTGAAACCGGCCACGCGTACGCCAAAGCGCTGCGCATGGCGAAAACCTGCGTGGGCAGCACCTGGTGCCGCTACGGCGTCGGCGACAGCGTGGGCTTCGGCGTTGAGCTGGAAAACCGCTACAAAGGCATCCGCACCCCGCACAAAATGAAGTTCGGCGTCTCAGGCTGTACCCGTGAATGTGCGGAAGCGCAGGGTAAAGACGTGGGGATCATCGCCACCGAGAAAGGCTGGAACCTGTACGTCTGCGGCAACGGCGGGATGAAACCACGCCACGCGGACCTTCTGGCAGCGGATCTCGATCGCGACACGCTGATTCAGTATCTCGACCGCTTCATGATGTTCTACATCCGCACCGCCGATAAGCTGACCCGTACCGCCTCCTGGCTGGATAACCTGGAAGGCGGCATCGACTACCTGAAGTCCGTCATCATCGACGACAAGTTGGGCCTGAACGAACAGCTGGAAGCCGAAATGGCTCGCCTGCGCGAGGCGGTGATCTGCGAGTGGACTGAAACCGTGAACACGCCTGCGGCGCAGACGCGCTTTAAACACTTTATCAACAGCACCCAGCGCGACCCGAACGTGCAGGTAGTGCCGGAGCGTGAACAGCACCGTCCGGCGACGCCGTATGAACGTATTCCGGTGACGCTGGTGGAGGAAAACGCATGAGCCAGTGGATAGACATTTGCGATATTAACGACATCATTCCTGCCACAGGCGTGTGCGCGCTGCTGGGCAAAGAACAGGTCGCGATTTTCCGCCCTCGCCACGATGAACAGGTTTTTGCCATCAGCAATATTGACCCGTTCTTCGAGGCCAGCGTGCTCTCCCGTGGATTGATTGCCGAGCATCAGGGCGAACTGTGGGTTGCCAGCCCGCTGAAAAAGCAGCGTTTCAGCTTAACTGACGGACGCTGCATGGAAGACGAAAATGTCTCCGTGAAGCACTACGACGCCCGCGTGAAGGGCGGCAAGGTGCAGCTGAAAGGCTAATCCCCCGCCTTTTCAATACGAAAAGCTTATGACCCCTTATGGGTAACGGCAGGAAAAACCGTATGTTCTGTACGATTCCTGCTGTTATCCTGACGTCAATTATTACCCCCTCCATGAATGCTGCGAGGTAACGTCGTGGATCACCTGCCGATTTTTTGTCAATTACGCAACCGCGACTGCCTGCTCGTGGGCGGCGGAGACGTGGCTGAACGCAAAGCACGCCTGCTGTTAGAGGCAGGTGCTCGCTTGACCGTCAACGCCCTCGACTTCGCCCCACAGTTTGAGGTCTGGGCTCAGGAAGGGATGCTCACGCTGGAACAGGGTGAGTTTAATGAATCCCTGCTGGATACCTGCTGGCTGACCATTGCCGCGACGGATGACGATGAAGTGAACCAGCGCGTCAGCGACGCCTGTGAAGCGCGCCGCATCTTCTGCAACGTGGTAGATGCGCCGAAAGAGGCCAGCTTTATCATGCCGTCGATTATCGACCGTTCGCCGCTGATGATTGCGGTGTCGTCCGGCGGTCGCTCGCCGGTTCTCGCCCGCCTGCTGCGGGAAAAGCTGGAGGCCGTGCTGCCCCAGCATCTTGGTCAGATAGCCCATTACGCCGGGCAGCTTCGTACCCGCGTGAAGCAAACTTTCTCCACCGTGGGCGAGCGTCGCCGCTTCTGGGAGAAATTCTTTGTTAACGACAGGCTGGCACAGTCTCTGGCGAATCAGGACGCGAAAGCCGTTGAAGAGACGACCGAACAGCTGCTAAGCGAACCGCTGGATCATCGCGGTGAAGTGGTGCTGGTGGGCGCAGGCCCCGGCGATGCAGGTTTGCTGACGCTGAAAGGGCTGCAGCAGATCCAGCAGGCCGATATCGTGGTTTACGACCGTCTGGTCTCCGATGACATCATGAACCTGGTGCGCCGCGACGCCGACCGCGTTTTCGTCGGCAAGCGTGCGGGCTACCACTGCGTGCCGCAGGAGGAGATTAACCAGATCCTGCTGCGCGAGGCGCAGAAAGGTAAGCGCGTGGTGCGCCTTAAGGGTGGCGATCCGTTTATCTTTGGCCGCGGCGGCGAGGAGCTGGAAACCCTGTGTCACGCAGGCATTCCGTTCTCCGTGGTGCCGGGCATTACTGCGGCGTCCGGGTGTTCAGCCTACTCTGGCATTCCGCTGACCCATCGCGACTACGCCCAGAGCGTGCGTCTGGTGACGGGCCACCTGAAAACCGGCAGCGAGCTGGACTGGCATAACCTGGCCGCCGAAAAGCAGACGCTGGTGTTCTACATGGGGCTTAATCAGGCCGCGACCATCCAGGCGAAGCTGCTGGAGCACGGCATGGAGGCAGATATGCCGGTTGCGCTGGTGGAAAACGGAACCGCCATTACGCAGCGCGTGGTGGATGGCGTGCTGACGCAGCTTGGTGAACTGGCACAGCAGGTTGAAAGCCCGGCGCTGATTATTGTTGGCCGCGTGGTTGAACTGCGCGACAAGCTCAACTGGTTCTCTAATCACTAACGCATATCCGCCCTTCTTCGAGTAGTCCTTAACCGGACTACTCCCCTGTTACCGCTGTCGATAACATACCGCCCTGAAATGGAACTTTTCCATTTATTCCCTCGTGTTACATCCAATTTAAGTTTCAAGACAAGGAATGCGTATGTTCAAACTGGCAAAAGCCGCCGTTCTGGTTGGCCTGTTATCAACTCTGACCGCCTGCACCGGTCACGTTCAAAACACCAAAAATAACTGCAGCTACGATTATCTGCTGCACCCGGCGATCTCCATTTCGAAGATCATCGGCGGCTGCGGCCCGGCGTCACAGCAGTAAGCGTTTTTCAGGCGTAAAAAAACCGGGGATTTCCCGGTTTTTTTTGTTGGTGCAGAGCGTTTTTTTTGTCGGGTGGCGCTAACGCTTACCCGACCTACACTGTCCGTAGGCCGGGTAAGGCGAAGCCGCCACCCGGCAAGCAGACTTACGGCTTCGCAACAAATCCAATCGCTTCGTATACCGCTTTCAGGGTTTCGGACGCGCGCGCGCTGGCTTTTTCCGCACCCTCTTTCATCACCTTTTGCAGGAAAGCTTCGTCGTTGCGATAGCGGTTGTAGCGCTCCTGAAGCTCGGTCAGCATGCCGGAAACGGCGTCTGCAACCTCACCTTTCAGGTGGCCATACATCTTGCCTTCGAAGTGCTGCTCCAGCTCAGGAATGCTCTGGCCGGTGACACCGGAGAGAATATCCAGCAGGTTGGAAACGCCCGCTTTGTTCTGCACGTCGTAGCGCACAACAGGCGGCTCGTCGGAATCGGTGACCGCACGCTTGAGCTTTTTCACCACTGATTTCGGATCTTCCAGCAGGCCGATAACGTTGTTGCGGTTATCGTCAGACTTGGACATCTTCTTGGTCGGCTCCAGCAACGACATCACGCGTGCGCCGGATTTCGGAATGAACGGCTCTGGCACTTTAAACACATCACCGTAAATCGCGTTGAAGCGCTGGGCGATATCGCGGCTCAGCTCAAGGTGCTGCTTCTGGTCTTCACCCACCGGCACCTGGTTGGTTTGATACAGCAGGATGTCTGCCGCCATCAGCACCGGATAGTCGAACAGACCGGCGTTAATGTTTTCAGAGTAGCGCGCGGATTTATCCTTGAACTGGGTCATGCGGCTCAGCTCGCCGAAATAGGTATAGCAGTTCAGCGCCCAGCCCAGCTGCGCGTGCTCCGGCACGTGAGACTGAACGAAAATGGTGCTTTTCTCAGGATCGATGCCGCAGGCCAGGTACAGCGCCAGCGTATCCAGCGTGGCTTTACGCAGCTTCTCAGGATCCTGACGCGCGGTGATAGCATGGAGATCCACAATGCAATAAATGCAATGGTAGTCATCCTGCATGCTAACCCACTGACGTAACGCACCCATGTAGTTACCAATGGTCAATTCACCTGAAGGCTGTGCGCCACTAAAAACGATGGGCTTAGTCATTATTCAATTCCTGATGTTCACTGTGCGAAAGCCCGAGTGCGGGCAACAAATCTTTGAAGTGGTCGAACACAACGTCCGGCTCACTCAGCGTGATGGCCTCACCGTAGTTGTAGCCATAGGTTAATCCCACGGAAGGACAGCCTGCCGCTCTGGCAGCCAGAATATCATTACGGGAATCACCGACAAAGAGCAGCTCCGCAGGCGTTAAGGATAATTTTCCTGCCACCAGCAGAAGCGGTTCCGGGTGCGGCTTTTTATTCTGCACGTCGTCGCCGCCCACAATCACGGAGAAATACTTCGCGATATCCAGCGCTTCCAGCAGAGGCGCAACGAACGGGGTTGGCTTGTTGGTCACCAGCCCCAGCGGGATGCCTTTGGCGTGAAGTGCGCTCAGCGTTTGTTCAACATCCGGGAACAGGAAGCTGCCCTCTTCAACGGTCTCTTCGTAGAAACGATCGAACAGTTTACGCAGAATACGCAGCTGCTCATCTTTAGGAATATCAGCGTGATCAACGCTCGGTTTACCCTGCGCGGAACGCTGCGATGCGCGTTCCTGACGCGCCCAGGTCAGGGCGCGATCCATCAGCACATCTGCGCCGTTGCCAATCCACGTCACCACGCGCTCTTCGCCCGCAACGGGTAATTCGAGAGCATACAGCGCCTGATCGACGGCGCTCGTTAAGCCAGGCGCGCTGTCCACCAGCGTGCCGTCGAGGTCAAATGCGATACCCCGAATTGCCTGCAATTTATCCATGACTTACCTTCGCCAGTTCACGGCGCATTTCATCAATGACTTTTTTGTAATCCGGTTGGTCGAAAATAGCTGAGCCAGCAACGAACATATCCGCGCCCGCAGCCGCAATTTCACCAATGTTATTCACTTTCACACCGCCATCCACTTCCAGACGAATATCGTAACCCGACTCGTCAATACGACGGCGCACTTCACGCAGCTTATCGAGCGTCTGAGGAATGAACGACTGACCGCCAAAGCCCGGGTTAACGGACATCAGCAGGATCACATCCAGCTTATCCATCACGTAGTCGAGATAGCTCAGCGGCGTGGCCGGGTTAAAGACCAGGCCCGCTTTACAGCCGTTCTCTTTGATCAGCTGCAGCGTGCGGTCAACGTGTTCGGAGGCTTCCGGGTGGAAAGTGATGATGCTGGCTCCCGCAGCGGCGAAATCAGGCACGATGCGATCGACAGGTTTTACCATCAGGTGCACGTCAATCGGTGCGGTAATGCCGTAGCTACGCAGCGCCTTGAGCACCATCGGACCGATGGTCAGATTGGGAACGTAGTGGTTATCCATAACGTCAAAATGGACGACATCCGCGCCAGCCGCCAGTGCGTTGGCGGTATCTTCACCCAGGCGGGCAAAATCGGCCGACAGAATTGAGGGAGCAATCAAAAACTGTTTCATCCGCATCTCCTTGAAATGTATTTACCGGCGGGCAAAACGGCTCAGGGGCGATAAAGAGCCAGGAGTTCGTCCACCTTTTTACGTGTGCCGCCGTTGCTGCTAATGCTACGCCGCACCTTGACCTGAAAATGCTTCGCGGCTTTGTACCATTCGCGCGTATCAGGGGTATCGTGATTCGAAATTAACACCGGAATTCTTTTGCTGACCAGCTTTTCCGCCATCTCCGCCAGACGCGCCTGCTCGGCAGGGCTGAAGCTGTTGGTGTGATAAGCGGTGAAATTCGCCGTCGCAGAAAGCGGAGCGTAAGGCGGGTCGCAGTAAACGACCGAGTTTACGCCTGCCAGCTCCATGCACTCCTCATAGGAGAGACAGTGGAATTCTGCATTCTGCGCTTTTTCAGCAAAGTGGTACAACTCATCCTGCGGGAAGTAAGGACGCTTGTAGCGACCAAACGGCACGTTAAATTCACCGCGCAGATTATACCGGCACAGGCCGTTGTAGCCATGACGGTTGAGGTAGAGGAACAACAGTGCGCGACGGAACGGATCCTGGCTCTGATTAAACTCAGTGCGGAACTGATAGTAAACGTCAGGATGGTTGTTCTCAGGCGTAAACAGCTTCCGCGCCTCTTCCACATACTCATCGGTACGCAGCTTAACAATGTTATAGAGGCTGATAAGGTCGCTGTTGATATCCGCCAGGATATAACGAGAAAAATCGGTATTAAGGAATACCGATCCAGCGCCCACGAAGGGCTCGATAAGACACTCGCCTTTCGGCAGGTGCTTTTTAATATCGTCGAGCAGGGGGTATTTCCCCCCTGCCCATTTCAGAAAAGCGCGATTTTTTTTCATGCTGACTAACTGATTACACCTTCTCCGGCTGTGGAGAAAGCTCCGACAGCATCCTGCGCTTTAAACATTACTTCAGATCGGCCTGCACCTGATGAATCGGCTTCGCCCACGGGTTCTTCGCCTGGACATCAGCGGGCAGTGTTGCAACGGCGCGTTTCGCTTCATCTTTAGAAGCATACACACCGCTCACCAGCACATACCAAGGCTGCCCGTTGCGGGTGGTCTGATAAACAACGTAGTTTTTCAGATTTGATTTCTTCGCCCAACCGTTGAGGTTGTCATAGTTAGACGAGCTGCTCAGCTGCAGGGTGTAATTGCCGGATGGCGCAGATTTCAGAGAACCCACGTTACCTGCCGTTTTACCTGCTGCTGCGCTGGAAGTGGTCGTGGTCGCCGTTGCTGCTGGTGCTGCCGTCGCTGCTGGTGCCGTTGTGGTTGCTGTCGCTTTTGGCGCTGCTGTTGCCGCTGGCGCTTTTACCGGCTCGCTCACTGCAGGTTTGGTCTGCGCTGGCGCTTTCACTTCAGGCGCTTTAGCCACAGTCTGCGGCTTGCTTTCACGCTTCGGCTCAATCACGGCCTGTTTGCGTTCCTGACGCGGTGCAGTCTGCGTCTGGCGCGGCTTGGTTTCCGTTGTCGGCGCGGTTTCCGTTGCTTGCGGTTGTGCATTGCTACCGCGAATCGGCGCGACGGTTGCAGGTTCAGTTGGCAGCGTAGAGTTGACCACCACGTTGTTCATCTGATCCTGGTTCTGAGGCTGCGTCAGTGCGTTATTCAGATCGCCCTGAACCTCTACACGCTGCTGGCCCTCTGGCGTAGCAGGTGCCTGCCCCTCGGTCGGGGTAGAAGAGACTGGCGGCAAAGACACATCCTGCGGAGTCGTTGTATTACCCGCAGTCTGCTCAGCAGACGTGGTACCCGGTGCTGGCTGCGCACCGTTTGCCTGATCGGTCGCATCGTTACCTGACAGGTTGATGCTCTTCTCAGTAGACGCCGTCTGATCGGCTGAATTCGTTGAGGGTGCTTTCAGCGCGGAACCAATGCCGACAATCAGCAGCAGCAGTACCAGAACGCCCAGCCCCATCATGATGTACTGGCGGGAAGCCGGTTTCGCCGCTACCGCTTTTTTACGTTTACGCGGGCGACGCTCTACAGGCTCTTCGTCCATTGAATCTTCTTCGGACTCATAATCCTCTTCTTCTCGCTCATCACGCGCGTTACGGCTGCGTGAAGGGCGACGATCGTCTGCATCCAGATCAACATCGTCAAAGTTGATCTGCGGCTCGTTATCACGTTCTGAAGATTGACGAGAACGACCAGTACGACGATCGCTGGGATCGGGTTTCAGCTCGTCTTCTGGTTTGAATTCATCCATTTAACACCCCACTCAAAGGCTTATGCCAACGACTTTGCATTTCACCTGAAGCTAAACGACCACCGGTTACAGTGGCCTGACCTTTCTAGTTGTTACGCCTGCTGACAATCAGCGATAGCGCCAAGAACGACATCGTGCGGCACTCCGCCGCGCATTTCACTCTTCCCTATTGCAAGCGGGAGTACCAGACGCATCTCACCTGCCAATACTTTTTTATCGCGCATCATGTGGGGTAGATACGCCTGCGCAGACATCTCCTGCGGCCCTGTCACTGGCAACCCGGCACGTTCAAGCAGCGCAATAATGCGCGCTGTCTCTTCCGGTTTGAACTGACCCAGGCGCTCAGACGCACGCGCAGCCATGACCATACCGGCCGCGACCGCTTCGCCATGAAGCCAGTTGCCGTAGCCCATTTCAGCTTCGATCGCGTGACCAAACGTATGCCCCAGATTCAGTAAAGCACGTAAGCCCGTTTCGCGCTCGTCTGCTGCAACGACTTCTGCTTTCAGCTCACAACAACGACGAATACAGTACGCCAACGCTGGCCCGTCAAGGCGCAGCAGGGCATCCATATTCTCTTCCAGCCAGGTGAAGAACTCACCGTCAAGAATAATGCCGTATTTGATCACTTCTGCAAGACCAGACGCCAGCTCACGCTCAGGTAAGGTTTTCAGACAGTCGAGATCCACCACCACCGATGCCGGCTGGTAGAATGCGCCAATCATGTTTTTGCCGAGCGGATGGTTGACCGCGGTTTTGCCGCCAACAGAAGAGTCGACCTGCGACAGCAGGGTCGTTGGGATCTGAATAAAGCGCACGCCACGTTGGTAGCTGGCGGCCGCAAAGCCGGTGAGATCGCCTACAACACCGCCGCCGAGGGCGAGCAGTGTCGTATCGCGACCGTGCGGTTTTTGCAGAAGTGCGGTAAAGACGGTATCAAGCACCGTCAGGCTTTTATACTGCTCGCCATCGGGCAGAATCACACTGTCGACCTTCACGCCCGCCTGCTCAAGCAGGTGGCGCACGCGGTCAAGATAAAGCGGAGCCAGTGTCTCATTGGTGACCAGCATCGCCTGATCACCCGCTTTCAGTGGTAAGAAGGAAGCTGGGTCGTTAAACAAACCAGCCGCGATGGTGATAGGGTAACTACGTTCCCCGAGAGTAACTGTAATCCTCTCCATGACGCGACATCCACCTTAAATGCTTTTACCCGCAGGCGAGTGTATATAAAGCCAGAATCAGTTGCTTTCCAGCATATGAATAATCTGGTTTGCAACCACTTTAGCGCTCTGATCGTCAGTACGAATGGTCACATCAGCAATCTCTTCGTACAGAGGATTGCGTTCGCCTGCCAGGGCTTCCAGAACTTCACGTGGTGGCGTTTCAACCTGCAGCAGCGGGCGCTTTTTATCGCGCTGCGTACGTGCCAGCTGTTTTTCGATAGTCGTCTCAAGATAGACCACTACACCACGGGCGGAGAGACGGTTGCGGGTTTCGCGAGATTTAACAGAGCCGCCGCCAGTTGCCAGCACGATGCCCTGTTTTTCCGTGAGTTCGTTGATCACTTTTTCTTCTCGGTCACGGAAACCTTCTTCGCCTTCTACATCGAAGACCCAGCCCACATCCGCTCCGGTTCGTTTCTCAATCTCTTGATCAGAATCGTAAAATTCCATATTGAGTTGTTGAGCTAACTGACGCCCAATAGTGCTTTTGCCGGCACCCATAGGCCCAACCAGAAAGATATTGCGTTTCTCTGCCATTTTTTCGGTACTACTAAGACTATTCGTTAATGGTAATCCCCGCTTCGCAGACACCCAGCGTAGCAGGACATGAACTGAAACCTCATATGCAATAGAGCGAGAGTCAGACTAAAAATTATCTCAATACTCCGGCTTGTTTGGCAACTGATTAAATCACCGCACCAGACGCATAAGGTAATAAGACGTAAGTCCAACTCAAATCGGTACTCCTTGTATGCTAATTCATGCCCCACGTCAAACATCTGCAACAAACTGAATGCAAAATCATTGCGGGGATCGTTACCCGTTAATGAATACCGACCAGGCGTGGCGTAATAAATACCACCAGCTCGCGCCGCTCGTTATCTTTGCCGTCATGACGGAACAGTTGCCCAATCCAGGGGATTTTCCCCAGCCCCGGCACGCTGTCACTCCCGGTTTTATTCTTTTGCGAGAAAATGCCGCCCAGCGCCAGCGTTTCTCCGCTTTTTACCTCCACCTGCGTTTCTATCTCTTGCTTATCAATGGCCAGCGTTTCGCCATCGGCCTGCTGAAGCACCTGGCCCGGCATGTTTTCGCTGATGTGAAGCTTCAGACGCACGCGCCCTCCCGGCAGCACCACCGGCGTGACCTCCATCCCCAGCACGGCCTCTTTAAATTCCACGGAGGTCGCGCCGCTCTCGCCGCTGGAGACCTGATACGGAATTTCGCTGCCCTGCTTGATGCTGGCCGGCTGCATATGGGACGCCAGCAATCGCGGGCTGGCGATAATATCCACCTGCTGTTTTTGCTCAAGTGCAGACAGTTCCAGATCCAGCAGCCTGCCGTTGATGCGCCCGATGTTAAACCCGACGTGCGTGGTCGCACTGGCGACCGACAGATCTGCCCCAAGCGTCGTGACCTGCCCAACCTTGCCAGCCTCCGTAGCCTCTGCGAGATTCCATTTCACCCCCAGTTCACGCAGGCTTTTTTCGTTAATGGTGACGATATGGGCCGAAAGCTCCACCTGCTCAACGGGCAGGTCCATCTGATCCGCCCAACGCTTTAGCACGTCCACGACGCTCTGGTTATCCCGCACCCACAGGCGGTTCGTGCGCTTATCGACGGATAAACTGCCCTTCGGGCTCAGAAGCTTTTCCGCCGCTTTTTGCACGTCTCCGGCATCCGCCCAGGTGAACGGAATGCTGTGTGAGACGAGCGGTGCCTCAAGCAACCGCCGTGCCTGCTGCTCGCGCTGCCACGCGGCAGTATGGACATAAAAGATGCCGCCATCTTCCTGCAGGACCAGCCCGGCACTGTTCACCACCGTCTGTAGCGCCTGTCGCCAGGGCACCCGCGTTAAATTCAACGAAAGCGAGCCCGTCACATCCGGTGATACCACCAGATTACGGTTCTCCTGTGCCACCAGCGCCTGGAGCACCTGTACGACAGGGACATCATCCACCACGAGGCTGACCGGTTTTGGCACGGCGGCCCACAGGGGCTGGCTCAACGCCAGCAGTAACAGCAGTATCCTTAACGTCACTTTTATTCGTTCCTTCTCGTTGCCATGTCCATTGCGTCGGCTCACACATGTCACCGACATCCACGGTCAGCTGTTGTTGATCCATCTTGCTCACCCGCCAGCCAGGCGGTAAACGTTCATCCCTTCTCACCCGGTGCCAGCGCTGTTGCCCGTCGCGCAAAATGCCGGTATCCATGCTGCCACTCACCATTCCCTGATAACGCCACCGGGCGAGCTGCCCAACCGCGCAGCTATCCTCCGGAGGCTGGAAGGGATCGCGCATTCCGGTCAGAAACAGCAGCAAGCAGAGAATCAGGTAGCGCACCTTACCGCGCATGATCGCTCTCCAGCTGCAGGCTCAGGCGTAGCCTTGTGCCCTCAGGTGCAAGGCTAAACGCCCTGACGCTCACCGCCTGCTGTGCCAGGCGGGAAAACAGCGCGGGGATGTCTGACCATAGCGCATCCAGCACCAGTTCCCCGCCGTTCAGCTGCGGTTTCCAGTACACCAGCGCGGTTCTCTTGTCCTGAAAATCCAGCGGCGAGAAGGGCTGGACGGGCTGCGTTTCGCGCTGGGCTGGTGCTACGGGTTGCCGACCGGCCTGAGGCCACAACGCGGCATTCAATTGCCTGGCGCGAAAGGATAAGGCCTCGAGTTCTTTACACTTCAAGTCGACGGGCCGGACCAGAAGCCCCCATACGGCCACTGCAATCACCCCGGACACCACGCACCAGCAGATCACCCGCACAGAAGCGCGGCTTTCTACCCAGCGTTGCAAACGTTGTTCCACGGCCTACCCCCGGCGCTTAAGCTGAAAAGTGAACACCCAGCGGCCCTGGCTATCCTGCTGCAGTTCACCAGCAGACCCGAAGCTGAACCCAGCCACCTGTTTCAGCGCATCCGTCATGGCCGCAAGTGCCGGGAGGGCGGAGGCATAACCGCTCACCGTAAGCACAGGCGGTTGATAACGTAGCGCTGAAAGCCAGGCCTGCGCTGGCATCACGGCTGAGAGTGATTCCAGCGCCGGTTGCCATGCTACGGGCCGCGATTCCACCCCAGACGCTGCTGGAGGCGCAGAGGGGGGCTGACGAGTTTTCAGTATCTTTTGCACCGCGTGGATTCCCGCCAGTTCACTCTGTAGCGCACGCAGCCTCACGTCATGGTTCACCCGCAGGCCAAGCCCGACGGCCAGCGTCACCAGCAACGATGTGATGAACAACACGCCCCAGAATCGCAGGCAGCGCACCCGACGCTGCTGTCGCCACGGTAAAAAATTCGTCATGCTCATTCAGGTCCCTCACTCATGGCCAACGCCAGCGCGACGGTAAAATCAGCCCCGCTCTCGGGCAAGGGAGGCTGGCAGCTGGCCAGCAGTTTCCAGGGGTCACGTGTGGCATCGAACTGAACGATATCGTCAGAAGAGAGCGCAAGCAGTGCCGCCAGTTCGGTGACGTCTTTCGCTTCTGTGGCGTAGCGCCGCCCCCACTGGTGGCGCATCGCCCACAACCACTGGTGCCGATCCCGCCAGGCGACGCACTGAGCAGGGGCAACGGCAGGGAGGAGATTCCCTAACGCGCCTGCATCCGGCGTGATTGCCGCTAACCGCAAGCGCAGCGTTTTTGCCAGCAGTAAAAGGGCCTCGACTTCGTTGTTTTGCGCCGCTGTAACATGAAATGTGTTGCTGAACGTGTCCTCCACATAGTCAAAGCACAGCCCGTCTGTGGACATCTCCAGCTCCCGGGACAGCGTGGATCCCATCCAGGAAACCTGCTCGCTGTCACGAAGGGCGATGGACGGACGCGGCAGCGACCGTTGCAACGTGCGCGCAGCGGGAAATGAGAGGAATACCCGGTGGTAATGGGGCAACGCCCGCCGCCAGTCGCGCAACGCGTCAGCCAGGTGTTCTGGCTTGAGAATTTTCCCGTCGCGGATAATGCCGTCTGCCAGAGAAACAGCCCACCAGCGCCGTAAACGCCACCCTGACTTCTCTTTGGTCAGCGCTACGATGCGCACCCTATCTTGTTGAATATGAATGCCCGTTTGCCAGGACTTGAAAGCCATACTTCACGATCTCCTTATCGCCCGTCAGAGTGACGGCTATATCATTGAATCAGGCTTGCCTTTATACTACCGCGCGATTGTTTAGAAACTGCCCAAGTGAAACCAGATGGGAAATCTCCGGTGAAGTTCGTAAAGTATTTATTGATCCTTGCAGTCTGTTGCATTCTGCTGGGAGCAGGCTCGATTTATGGTTTGTACAAATATATTGAGCCGCAGCTACCTGATGTCGCCACGCTTCGTGATGTGCGACTCCAGATCCCTATGCAGGTCTATAGCGCCGATGGCGAGCTCATGGCGCAATATGGCGAAAAACGCCGTATCCCGCTGACCTTAAAACAAATTCCTCCCGTGATGGTGAACGCTTTTATCGCCACCGAGGACAGCCGTTTTTACGAGCACCACGGCGTCGATCCGGTGGGGATTTTCCGCGCCGCCAGCATTGCGTTGTTCTCCGGTCATGCCTCTCAGGGGGCCAGTACCATTACGCAGCAGCTGGCGCGTAACTTCTTCCTCAGCCCTGAAAAGACGCTGACGCGTAAGATCAAAGAGGTATTCCTCGCGATCCGCATCGAGCAGCTGCTGAGCAAAGACGAGATCCTTGAGCTTTACCTCAACAAAATCTATCTCGGTTACCGCGCCTATGGCGTCGGTGCTGCGGCGCAGGTGTACTTCGGTAAGCCGGTGGAGCAACTGACGCTGAGCGAAATGGCGACCATCGCCGGTCTGCCGAAAGCGCCCTCCACGTTCAACCCGCTCTACTCCATGGACCGTGCGACTGCGCGTCGTAACGTGGTGCTGTCGCGTATGCTGAGCGAAGGCTACATCAGCCAGACCGAGTACGACCAGGCACGCAGCGATGTTATCGACGCCAACTACCATGCGCCGGAAATCGCCTTCTCCTCACCGTATCTCACCGAGATGGTTCGTCAGGAGATGGTGAGCCGTTATGGCGAGAAAGCCTATGAAGACGGCTATCGCGTATACACCACGGTGACCCGCAAAGTTCAGCAGGCGGCACAGCAGGCAGTGCGTAACAACGTGATGGATTACGACATGCGCCACGGCTACCGCGGCCCGTCGAACGTGTTGTGGAAAGTGGGCGAAAGCGCGTGGGACAGCAAGAAAATCACCGACTCGCTAAAAACACTGCCAACCTATGGCCCGCTGCTGCCAGCGGTCGTTACACAGGCCGATCCGCAGGAGGCTGTCGCACTGCTGGCAGACGGCACGTCCGTCTCGCTGCGTATGGACGGGATCCGCTGGGCACGTCCGTACCGCTCTGACACGCTGCAAGGCCCGACGCCGCGCAAAGTGACTGACGCGGTGCAGACGGGTCAGCAAATCTGGGTTCGCCAGGTGGGCGATGCGTGGTGGCTGGCGCAGGTGCCAGACGTGAACTCCGCGCTCGTCTCCATTAATCCGCAAAATGGTGCGGTGATGGCGCTGGTCGGCGGGTTTGATTTCAACCAGAGCAAATTTAACCGTGCCACTCAGGCGCTGCGTCAGGTTGGCTCTAACATCAAGCCGTTCCTCTACACCGCCGCGATGGATAAAGGGCTGACGCTCGCCAGTATTCTCAACGACGTACCGATTTCCCGCTGGGATGCCGGGGCGGGTTCTGACTGGCAGCCGAAGAACTCTCCACCGCAATATGCAGGCCCAATCCGTCTTCGTCAGGGTCTGGGACAGTCGAAAAACGTGGTGATGGTTCGCGCCATGCGCGCCATGGGCGTTGACTATGCGGCAGAGTATCTGCAACGCTTCGGCTTCCCGGCGCAGAATATCGTCCATACCGAATCGCTGGCGCTCGGCTCCGCGTCCTTTACGCCGCTTCAGGTCGCGCGCGGTTATGCGGTAATGACGAACGGCGGGTTCCTGATCGATCCGTATTTCATCAGTAAAATCGAGAACGACCAGGGCGGCGTGCTGTTCGAGGCGAAACCGAAAATCGCCTGTGCAGAGTGCGATATTCCGGTCATTTACGGCGATACGCAGAAGTCCAACGTGCTTGAAAACAAAGACATGGAAGATGTCGCCGTTTCTCAGGAACAGCAGAACTCCGCGGTACCAAAGCCTCAGCTTGAGCAGGCTAACCAGGCACTTGTTGCCCAGACCGGTGCGCAGGAGTATGCCCCGCACGTGATCAACACGCCGCTGTCGTTCCTGATTAAGAGCGCGCTGAATACCAATATCTTTGGTGAGCCGGGCTGGCAAGGCACCGGCTGGCGTGCCGGACGCGATTTGCAGCGCCGCGACATCGGCGGGAAAACGGGGACCACCAATAGCTCTAAAGATGCGTGGTTCTCCGGTTACGGGCCGGGTGTGGTGACCTCCGTCTGGATCGGCTTTGACGATCACCGCCGCGATTTGGGTCGTACCACGGCCTCCGGCGCGATTAAAGATCAGATCTCCGGTTACGAAGGCGGCGCGAAGAGTGCGCAACCGGCGTGGGATGCCTACATGAAATCCGTTCTGGAAGGCGTGCCGGAGCAGCCGCTAACGCCTCCGCCGGGCATTGTGACGGTCAATATTGACCGCAACACCGGGCAGCTCGCCAATGGCGGAAATAGCCGTGAAGAGTATTTCATCGAAGGCACGCAGCCAACCAGGCAGGCGGTGCATGAGGTGGGAACAGAAATTATCGATAACGGCGAAACGCACGAGTTGTTCTGACAACAAAGCAAAACGGCAACCTCAGGTTGCCGTTTTTGTGTTTGCTCCCTCTCCCGTGGGAGAGGGTTGGGGTGAGGGCATCAGGCCACTACAGGCGCCCCTGCCCTTTCAACCACTCCCGTACCAGGAACAGGGCGCTCACGTTGCGCGCTTCGTTAAAGTCCGGGTCTTCCAGTAAATCCATCAGATGCGCCAGCGGCCAGCGAACCTGCGGCAGCGGCTCCGGCTCGTCTCCTTCCAGCGATTCTGGATAGAGATCTTCCGCCACCACGATATTCATTTTGCTGGAAAAATAGGACGGTGCCATGCTCAGTTTTTTCAGGAACGACAGCTCATTCGCGCCAAAACCGACCTCTTCTTTCAGTTCACGGTTGGCGGCTTCGAAAACGGTCTCGCCCGGATCGATCAGCCCCTTGGAGAATCCCAGTTCGTAAGATTCAGTTCCTACAGCGTATTCACGGATCAAGATCAGGTGATCGTCAACGATGGGGACAATCATCACCGCTTCACGCGAAGAGGGGCGCATACGTTCATAAACGCGACGCACACCGTTGCTGAACTCCAGGTCCACACTTTCCACATTAAACAGGCGCGATTTAGCGACGGTTTCAACGCTCAGAATGGTGGGTTTTTGTAGTGGTTTGCTCATCTTGACGGGTCTTTGCTGTGTGAACTGGCGTTATTGTGCGATATGCCGCACGGTTTGGGCAATGTCAATTGTACTTTATTTACATTTATGCAACGTAACTGGAATCAATCCTTAATTCAAAACAAATGTCAAGAGGTTGAAATGTTTCCAGGAATTTGCTGATATCGCGCCACCACAGGCTTTGCTATTATCTTCGGTCACTGGGATGCGCTTCAGAATGCTCAAGTTCGACTCCATACTTGCCGATAGCCAACCACAGACTCTCATTCATGTTAAAGGTGCTACTGACTACACCTGTAAGATAAGTAAGATGGGGAAAGCATGAGCACCATTTTGATTGTTCTCGCTGCTATGCTGGCCGCCGCGCTGGTTGCAGGGTGGGCGTACAGGCGTCGCGTACAGCGTCGATATCGACTGCCCTTTTTAAACGCTTTTGCGGGTGCGACGACACGTAAGCTCGCGCCTGAAGAACGCAGCGCCATTGAACACTACCTCGATAACCTGAACCGCGCTCAGCAGTCGCCGGGGCCAACGGGTGCCAGCGCTGCGCCAGTTTCCCTCAATCTTAACGCACAAAGCGACACCGTGCTCTGCGTGACGCGCTCGATCACCCGTTACGGCATTACCACTGACGACCCCAACAAATGGCGTTATTACCTGGATTCTGTCGAGGTCCATCTGCCGCCATTCTGGGAACAGTACATTAATGATGAAAACAGCGTAGAGCTGATTCATACCGACTCCCTGCCGCTGGTTATCTCGCTAAACGGCCATCACCTCAATGAGTACGTACATGAGGCGCCGCGCTTCGCGCTGGAACGCGTCAGTTCAACGCAGGCCAGCATTCGCGGTGAAGAGACAGAGCAGATTGAACTGCTGAACATTCGTCAGGAGACGCATGAAGAGTACGCCTTAAGCCGCCCGGACGGTATTCGTGAAGCGGTGCTGATCGTTGCGGCATTTCTGCTCTTTTTCTTCTGCCTGCTCACGCCAGATGTTTTCGTTCCCTGGCTGGCGGGCGGCGCAGTTCTGCTTCTGGCCGCCGGATTGTGGGGTCTGTTTGCCCCTCCGACGAAAACGTCGCTGCGTGAAATTCACTGCCTGCGCGGCACGCCAAAGCGCTGGGGTCTCTTCGGCGAGAACGATCAGGAGCACCTCAATAATATCTCGCTCGGTATTATCGACCTCATCTATCCGCGCCACTGGCAGCCGTGGATCGCCCAGGATTTAGGGCATAAAACCGATATCGATATCTACCTTGACCGCCACGTGGTGCGTCAGGGGCGCTTCCTGTCTCTGCATGATGAAGTGAAAAACTTCCCGCTTCAGCACTGGCTTCGCAGCACGGTCATTGCTGGCGGCGCAGCGCTGGTCTTTGCGATGCTGCTCCTTTTCGTGCCGCTGGATATGCCCATTAAGTTCACCCTTTCATGGATTAAAGGGGCGCAAACGGTTGAAGCCACCAGCGTGAAGCAGCTGGAAGATGCCGGCATACGCGTGGGCGATACGCTGCGTCTGCAAGGGACCGGAATGTGTAACATCCATGCGCCTGGCGCATGGAGCACACGTCAGAATTCGCCGTTTATGCCGTTTGATTGTTCGCAAATTATCTGGAACGATGCGCCTCCGCTGCCGCTGCCGGAATCCGATGTCGTGAATAAGGCCACGGCGCTCACCGAGACGGTCAGCCGCCAGCTGCATCCGAAACCGGATGACGATTCCCGCGTTAGCCCTGCCCTGCGCTCGGCGATTCAGAAATCTGGCATGGTACTGCTGGACGACTTTGGTGAAATCGTCCTGAAAACAGAGGATCTCTGTTCTGCCCAGGACGAGTGCGTGCGGCTTAAAAATGCCCTGGTGAACCTCGGGAACAGCAAGGACTGGGATGCACTGGTGAAACGCGCGGAAGCGGGACGCCTGGACGGCGTCAACGTGCTGCTGCGTCCGGTCAGCGCCGAATCTCTGGATAACCTCGTCGCCACCTCCACCGCGCCGTTTGTGATGCGCGAAACCACCCGTGCAGCCCAGGCGTTAAACAGCCCGGCACCGGGCGGCTTTGTAATTGTCAGCGATGAGGGGAGCGATCTGGTCGATCAGCCTTATCCGCAAGTCGCGTTATATGACTACCCGGCTCAGGAGCAGTGGGGAGAATTCCAGCGCCTTGCTCAGATGCTGATGCAAACGCCGTTCAGCGCGGAAGGGATCGTCACACGTATCTTCACAGACGCTAACGGCACCCGCCATGTCGACCTGCACCGGATGCCGGACAGCGCAGGATTGTGGCGTTATATCGGCACATCCCTGCTGATGATAGCGATGCTGGCATGCATTTTCTGGAACGGCTTTATGGCCTTGCGCCGCTATCAGCGTTCGCGCACCCGGCTTGCTGAGATTCAGCAGTATTACGAAAATTGCCTCAATCCTAAACTCATCTCCTCTTCCGAGAGCCTGATCGGATAACGTCACTGCGCGGCAAGTTGTGCTACCCTGTCGCGCACGTTTCTTCTGGCTGGAGTTCCCCTAAATGCATCTTGATATTGCCTGGCAGGAGGTTGATACCGTCCTGCTGGATATGGACGGCACGCTGCTCGATCTCGCCTTTGATAACTTTTTCTGGCAACAGCTGGTGCCCGAAACATACGGTATACAGCAGGGTATCTCTCCGGCAGAAGCGCAGGAATTCATTCGTTCGCAATATAGCGCGGTGCAGCATACGCTAAACTGGTACTGTCTGGACTATTGGAGCGAGCGCCTCGGTTTGGATATTTGTGCCATGACCACCGCCCAGGGACCGCGCGCGGTGCTGCGCGACGATACGGTTCCTTTCCTGGATGCCCTGAAAGCCAGCGGTAAGCGCCGCATTTTGCTCACTAATGCGCATCCCCACAATCTGGCCGTGAAGCTGGAACATACCGGTCTGGCGTCACACCTTGATTTATTACTTTCCACCCACACATTTGGTTATCCGAAAGAGGATCAACGGTTGTGGCATGCGGTGGTGGAAGAGACCGGTTTGCAGCCGGAACGTACGCTGTTTATTGATGACAGCGAGCCGATTCTGGATGCCGCCGCGACGTTTGGCATTCGCTATTGTCTGGGCGTGACCAATCCTGATTCCGGACTGGCTGAAAAAAGCTACCTGCGGCATCCGGGGATGAACGACTATCGCCGGATGATCCCCTCACTCACCGTGAAGGAGACGCCATGAAAGAAAAACCCGCTGATGGGGTAAGACTGGATAAATGGCTATGGGCGGCCCGCTTTTATAAAACGCGCGCCCTTGCCCGCGAAATGGTTGATGGTGGCAAAGTGCATTACAACGGTCAGCGCAGCAAACCGAGCAAGATGGTTGAGCTGAATGCCACCTTAACGCTGCGCCAGGGTAATGATGAAAAAACGGTAGTGATTAAAGCCATTACCGAACAGCGACGTCCCGCAACCGAAGCCACACAGCTTTATGAAGAGACAGCTGAAAGCATTGAAAAGCGTGAGAAAACCGCGCTGGCGCGCAAAATGAACGCGCTGACGATGCCTCACCCGGACCGGCGACCGGATAAAAAAGAGCGTCGCGATCTGATGAAATTTAAACACGGTGAGACCGAGTAACCCTCACCTGCACGAGAGATGAAAATGGCCCAACACGACCAATTACACCGCTATCTGTTTGAACAATTCGCCGTGCGCGGCGAGCTGGTCACCGTATCCGAAACCTGGAAACAGATTCTGGAAAACCACAACTACCCGCTGCCGGTGAAAACCCTGTTGGGCGAACTGCTGGTTGCCACCAGCCTGCTGACCGCCACGCTGAAATTCGCTGGCGATATCACCGTGCAGCTGCAGGGGGACGGCCCGATGACGCTGGCGGTGATCAACGGCAACAACCAGCAGCAGATGCGCGGCGTCGCGCGCGTTCAGGGCGAAGTCCCTGAAAATGCGGATCTGAAAACGCTGGTCGGCAACGGCTATCTGGTGATCACCATCTCTCCGGAGGAAGGCGAGCGCTATCAGGGCGTGGTCGGTCTGGAAGGCGATACCCTGGCAGCCTGCCTGGAAGACTACTTCATGCGTTCTGAACAGCTGCCAACGCGTCTGTTCATCCGCACCGGTGAAGTGGACGGTCAGCCTGCTGCGGGCGGCATGCTGCTGCAGGTTCTGCCTGCACAGGATGCCCAGACCAACGACTTTGAGCACCTGGCGACGCTGACCGAAACCGTCAAAGCGGAAGAGCTGTTCAACCTGTCGGCGACCGACGTGCTGTGGCGTCTGTACCACGAAGAAGAAGTGACGGTATACGACCCGCAGGCGGTGGAGTTTAAGTGCACCTGCTCCCGTGAGCGCTGCGCTGGCGCCCTGAAAACCCTGCCGGATGAAGAGATCGACAGCATCATGGCGGAAGACGGTGAAATCGACATGCACTGTGACTACTGCGGTACGCACTACGTGTTCAACTCGATGGATATCGCTGAGATCCGCAATAACGCCTCCCCGGCGGATCCGCAGGTTCACTAATACGCTTAACCCTCTCCCGAAAGGGAGGGGGCAAAAATCCCCCCAAAAGCTGAATCGTTTTCCCTATGTAACTCTTACGTAATTTTCTTACGTGTATGCGATTACATTCACATTCCTTCGGTTAAATTCACCAACCCTTAACCTTTTAGGAACATTTTCCACAACCAAAAAGCGATTCCTGCGATAATCCGCCTGCGCTGTGACTGGAGTCGCAGCGTTTTCCGTTAGTAAGGGTTTTGTCCAGATACGTAAATCTATGAGCCCCGTCGCGGTTAACAACCTCAGAAAAACCCTACAATTTCAGGCAGTACATATTGGCTAAGGAGCAGTGATATGCGTGTTACTGGTTTAACCCCGCAAGATCTCATGGCTTATGGTATTCACGACGTCCAGGAAATCGTCTACAACCCCGATTACGATACGCTGTATCAGGAAGAGCTCAATCCAGCACTGGAAGGATACGAGCGAGGTGTGTTGACAAATCTTGGTGCTATCGCCGTCGATACCGGTATTTTTACCGGTCGTTCGCCGAAAGATAAGTATATCGTCCGAGACGAAACCACCCGCGATACGCTGTGGTGGGCTGATAAGGGCAAAGGGAAGAACGACAACAAACCGCTCTCCCCGGAAACCTGGCAGCATCTGAAAGGGCTCGTCACTCACCAACTCTCCGGCAAGCGTCTGTTCATTGTCGACGCTTTCTGCGGCGCTAACGCCGACACCCGACTTTCCGTACGTTTCATTACCGAAGTGGCCTGGCAGGCGCATTTCGTCAAGAACATGTTCATTCGTCCAACCGACGAAGAGCTGCAGGATTTCAACCCTGATTTCATCGTGATGAACGGTGCGAAATGCACGAACCCACAGTGGCAAGAGCAGGGCCTGAACTCCGAAAACTTTGTTGCCTTCAACCTGACCGAGCGTATCCAGCTGATTGGCGGTACCTGGTACGGCGGCGAGATGAAGAAAGGGATGTTCTCGGTCATGAACTACCTGCTGCCGCTGCGCGGTATCGCCTCCATGCACTGCTCGGCGAACGTCGGTGAGAAAGGTGACGTGGCGGTATTCTTCGGCCTGTCCGGCACCGGTAAAACCACCCTCTCTACCGACCCGAAACGCCGCCTGATTGGCGATGACGAGCACGGCTGGGACGACGACGGCGTATTCAACTTTGAAGGCGGCTGCTACGCGAAGACCATTCGCCTGTCTGAAGAGGCCGAGCCGGATATCTTCCACGCGATCCGTCGCGATGCGCTGCTCGAAAACGTCACCGTACGTGCCGACGGCTCAATTGACTTCGACGATGCGTCGAAAACGGAAAACACCCGCGTCTCTTACCCGATCTACCACATCGACAATATCGTGAAGCCGGTGTCGAAAGCGGGCCACGCTACGAAGGTGATTTTCCTGACAGCGGATGCGTTCGGCGTGCTGCCTCCGGTGTCTCGCCTGACCGCCAGCCAGACGCAGTACCACTTCCTCTCCGGCTTTACCGCCAAGCTGGCGGGTACCGAGCGCGGCGTGACGGAGCCAACCCCAACCTTCTCCGCCTGCTTCGGCGCGGCTTTCCTGTCGCTGCACCCGACGCAGTACGCTGAAGTACTGGTGAAACGCATGCAGGCATCCGGCGCGCAGGCTTACCTGGTGAACACCGGCTGGAACGGTACCGGCAAACGTATCTCCATCAAAGATACCCGAGCGATTATCGACGCCATTCTGGATGGTTCTCTGGACGACGCCGAAACCTTCACGCTGCCGATGTTTGACCTGGCGATCCCAACGTCGCTGCCGGGTGTGGATACGCATATCCTCGACCCGCGCAACACGTACGGTTCTCCGGAGCAGTGGCGCGAGAAGGCGGAATCGCTGGCGAAGCTGTTTATTGAGAACTTCGAGAAGTATACCGATACCCCGGCGGGTGCTGCGCTGGTGAGCGCGGGACCAAGGTAAAAGCAAAAGGCAACGTAAGTTGCCTTTTTTATTGTTTTCTCCCTCTCCCCGTGGGAGAGGGCCGGGGTGAGGGCATCAGGCCGCAGAGACCACATTTTGTCGGGGGGTGGCTAGCGCCACCCTTTTTTAACCCTCTTTCACCTGCCCCCGCGTCACCGGTACCGGCAGCCAGGCGCGAATGCTCAGCCCACCCCGCTCGCTGGTACCAATCTCCAGCAGCCCGTTGTGGTTATCGATAATACGTTGCACAATCGCCAGGCCTAAGCCCGTTCCGCTGGTGCTGCGCGCGCTGTCGCCGCGCACAAACGGCTGGAACAGATGCTTACGCTGCTCGGGCTTAATACCGGGGCCATCGTCCTCCACCTGGAACCAGGCGCGGTTGAGTTCAGACCCGCTGCTGACTTTAATCCAGCCATTGCCGTAGCGCGCCGCGTTGACCACCATGTTCGCCAGTGCGCGTTTGATGGAGAGCGGGTGCATGCGCACCTGGATCTCGCCCGCCTGCAGGTCGGTATCAATCTCGCGCTCGTAGCCGCTTTCCGCCGCAACCACTTCGCCCAGCACCGCGTTCAGGTCAGCCATTTCCATCGGCATCTCCTGCCCGGTGCGCAGGTAATCGATGAACTGCTCGATGATGGCGTTACACTCTTCGATGTCCTTGTTGATGGACTCGGCAAGGTAACCGTCCTCTTCCCCCATCATCTCCGTCGCCAGACGAATACGCGTCAGCGGCGTGCGCAGGTCATGGCTGACGCCCGCCATCAGCAGCGTACGGTCATCCGCCAACTGCTTCACGCCTGCGGCCATATGGTTAAAGGCACGCGTCACCGAACGGACTTCCGAGGCGCCATACTCGCGCAGCGGAGGAGGAATAATCCCTTTACCGACCTGCAGCGCAGCGTGCTCCAGGTCGACCAGCGGTCGGTTTTGTATACGGATAAACAGCCACGCGCCGCCTATCGCCAGCAGCATAATCGCCAGGGTGTAGCGGAACAGCGGCGAGAAGTCGCCCTGATGGATTTCGGTCAGTGGGACACGCACCCAGATATTGGGTGAGAGCCAGGTTTTCAGCCAGACGACCGGCGAGCTTTTGTTGACCTCAACGCGCACTTCCGTTGGGCCGCCCAGCTGCTGCGCCATCTGCTGGCTGAGGAATTCGTAATGCTGCGCCCAGCGCAGGCCAGCGTCTTCCGCCGCTTCGTTGGAATAGAGCGAAATGCCCAGCTCGCGGTAGATTTCACGGCGAAACGCCGGTGGAACAACCAGCTGCGTGCCGTCCTCCAGTTGCAGCTTATCGGTCATCAGCATACGAACTTCGTAGGCCAGGACTTTATTAAACTGCTGGAGGCTCGGCAGGATCGCAAAGTTCAGC
Organism: Enterobacter sp. RIT637; assembly: GCF_019718755.1. Classification (NCBI taxonomy): domain Bacteria; kingdom Pseudomonadati; phylum Pseudomonadota; class Gammaproteobacteria; order Enterobacterales; family Enterobacteriaceae; genus Enterobacter; species Enterobacter sp. RIT637. Next base: position 54,107 of record NZ_JAIHAZ010000011.1, on the reverse strand, counting down.
ACCACCAGATAGGTCGTCACCAGGCTGACGAACAGCAGGGTGACGATCAATAACAGGGTGCGGGCAAACGAGCTTCGCGGCGAGAAGCGCATTCGCCTCATGCTTTAGAGCCGTCCGGGACGAACACGTAGCCCAGACCCCATACGGTCTGAATATAACGAGGGTGCGCAGGATCTTCTTCCACCATGCGGCGCAGGCGGGAGATCTGCACGTCGATGGAACGTTCCATTGCGGAGTATTCGCGACCGCGCGCCAGGTTCATCAGCTTGTCACGGGAAAGCGGCTCACGCGGGTGGCTGACCAGCGCTTTCAGTACCGCAAACTCGCCGCTGGTGAGCGGCATTGGCTCGTCTTCACGGAACATCTCGCGCGTGCCGAGGTTCAGCTTGAACTTGCCGAAGGCGATAACGGCTTCTTCCTGCGACGGTGCGCCAGGCAGTTCGTTCGCCTGACGGCGCAGCACGGCGCGAATGCGCGCCAGCAGTTCACGCGGGTTAAACGGTTTTGGAATGTAGTCGTCTGCGCCAATTTCGAGGCCCACGATACGGTCAACCTCTTCGCCCTTCGCCGTCACCATGATGATCGGCATCGGGTTGCTCTGACTGCGCAGACGGCGGCAGATGGAAAGCCCGTCTTCGCCAGGCAGCATCAGGTCAAGGACCATCAGGTGGAAAGATTCACGGGTCAGCAGACGGTCCATCTGCTCAGCGTTCGCGACGCTACGAACCTGGAAGCCCTGCTCGGTCAGATAACGCTCAAGCAGCGCGCGCAGGCGCATGTCGTCATCCACGACCAGAATTTTGTAGTTTTCTTGCATTGTGTGTACTCCCAAAGGTTCGGATAGTCTTTGTAACAGCGTATTCTAAAAAAGTGCACGTATTCGACCAGCTAATTCTGGTATAAATTCTAGTCGAAATTGTTACAAAGCATATTTAACAGCAGCTTATCTGCTCATTTCATCACATAAATCATTATTAATCCTGTCTGTTACACTGTGTGGTACGTATTGTGCGCAAGACAGTAAATCGGCAGCAAAGGCTTCACCATGAAAACGCCCCTGATCACCCGCGAAGGGTACGAGAAACTCAAAAAAGAGATGGATTACCTGTGGCGCGAAGAGCGTCCCGAGGTGACCAAAAAAGTCACCTGGGCCGCAAGCCTGGGCGATCGCAGCGAAAATGCTGACTACCAGTACAACAAAAAGCGACTGCGTGAGATCGACCGCCGGGTTCGCTATCTGACGAAGTGCCTTGAGGACCTGAAAATTGTCGATTACTCCCCGCAGCAGGAGGGCAAAGTGTTCTTCGGCGCGTGGGTGGAGATTGAAAACGACGACGGCAACACCCTGCGTTTTCGCATTGTCGGCTACGATGAAATTTTTGGTCGTAAGGATTACATCTCTATCGACTCCCCGATGGCCCGCGCGCTGCTGAAAAAGGAAGTGGGCGATCTGGCCGTCGTTCATACCCCAGCCGGAGAAGCCAGCTGGTACGTCAATGAGATCGTCTACGTAAAATAGTCCGAGAGCGCCCTCCCCGGCTGGCATTTTGCCGTGTCAGCCCGTATAACTATCCCCTGATTTTTCGACTCAACAGATGATAAAGCCATGATGAAAGATTCGCTCTGCCGCATTATTGCGGGTGATATTCAGGCCAGAGCCGAACAGGTAGAAGCTGCCGTTCGCCTGCTTGATGAAGGGAACACCGTGCCGTTTATTGCACGCTATCGTAAGGAAGTCACCGGTGGTCTGGATGACACACAGTTGCGTAACCTGGAGACGCGTCTGGGCTATCTGCGCGAGCTGGAAGACCGTCGTCAGGCGATCCTCAAATCCATCGGCGAACAGGGCAAACTGACCAGCGAGCTGGAAAACGCCATCAACGGCACCCTGAGCAAAACCGAACTCGAAGATCTCTATCTGCCGTATAAACCGAAGCGCCGCACGCGCGGGCAGATTGCGATTGAAGCGGGTCTTGAGCCGCTGGCCGACCTGCTGTGGAACGAGCCGTCTCACGACCCGGAAACCGAAGCCGCCAAATTTATCGACGCCGACAAAGGCGTTGCGGACACCAAGGCCGCCCTCGACGGCGCACGCTACATTCTGATGGAGCGTTTCTCTGAAGACGCCGCCCTGCTCGCCAAAGTGCGTGATTACCTGTGGAAAAACGCCCACATCGTCTCTACCGTCGTCGCGGGCAAAGAGGAAGAAGGCGCGAAATTCCGCGACTACTTCGATCACCACGAACCGATTTCTACCGCGCCGTCTCACCGCGCGCTGGCGATGTTCCGCGGCCGCAACGAAGGCGTGCTCCAGCTCTCCCTGAACGCCGACCCGCAGTTTGACGAGCCGCCGAAAGAGAGCCACTGCGAGCAGATCATTATCGACCACCTTGGCCTGCGCCTGAACAACGCCCCGGCGGACAGCTGGCGCAAAGGCGTGGTGAGCTGGACCTGGCGCATCAAGGTGCTGATGCACCTCGAAACCGAGTTGATGGGCACCGTACGCGAGCGCGCTGAAGATGAAGCGATTAACGTTTTCGCCCGTAACCTGCACGACCTGCTGATGGCCGCTCCTGCAGGACTGCGCGCAACCATGGGTCTCGACCCGGGCCTGCGTACCGGCGTGAAGGTCGCTGTGGTTGACGGCACCGGCAAGCTGGTGGCGACTGACACCATTTATCCGCACACCGGCCAGGCAGCCAAAGCGGCCGTCGTGGTGGCGGCGCTGTGCGAGAAGTACAACGTTGAGCTGGTCGCCATCGGCAACGGTACGGCCTCACGTGAAACCGAGCGCTTCTACCTCGACGTGCAGAAGCAGTTCCCGAAAGTGACGGCGCAGAAAGTGATCGTCAGCGAAGCGGGGGCATCCGTCTATTCCGCGTCCGAGCTGGCGGCACTGGAGTTCCCGGACCTTGACGTTTCCCTGCGCGGTGCGGTTTCAATCGCTCGCCGCCTGCAGGATCCGCTGGCGGAGCTGGTGAAAATCGATCCGAAGTCCATCGGCGTGGGCCAGTATCAGCACGACGTGAGCCAGACACAGCTGGCGCGCAAGCTGGATGCGGTCGTGGAAGACTGCGTAAACGCTGTTGGCGTCGACCTGAACACCGCGTCGGTTCCCCTGCTGACCCGCGTGGCGGGCTTAACCCGCATGATGGCGCAGAACATCGTCTCCTGGCGCGATGAGAACGGTCAGTTCCAGAACCGTCAGCAGTTGCTGAAGGTGAGCCGTCTGGGGCCGAAAGCCTTTGAACAGTGCGCGGGCTTCCTGCGCATCAACCACGGCGATAACCCGCTGGATGCCTCTACCGTTCACCCGGAAGCCTACCCTGTTGTGGAGCGCATTCTGGCCGCGACCCAACAGGCGCTGAAAGAACTGATGGGCGACAGCAGCGCGCTGCGTAACCTGAAAGCATCGGATTTCACCGACGAACAGTTCGGTGTACCGACGGTCACCGACATCATCAAAGAGCTGGAAAAACCGGGCCGCGATCCGCGTCCTGAGTTCAAAACGGCGACCTTTGCTGACGGCGTGGAGACGATGAACGATCTGCTGCCGGGCATGGTGCTCGAAGGTGCGGTCACCAACGTGACCAACTTTGGCGCGTTTGTGGATATCGGCGTGCATCAGGACGGTCTGGTCCATATCTCTTCCCTCGCCGACAAGTTCGTTGAAGACCCGCACACCGTGGTCAAAGCGGGCGACATTGTGAAGGTGAAAGTGCTGGAAGTGGACCTGCAGCGCAAGCGTATCGCCCTGACCATGCGTCTGGACGAGCAGCCGGGCGAAAGCAACGCGCGCCGTGGCAACGGCGGCGGTCGCGAGCAGCAGCGTCCGGCCGCGAAGGCCGCGAAACCGCGCGGACGTGACGCCCAGCCTGCGGGCAACAGCGCGATGATGGATGCGCTGGCAGCGGCAATGGGTAAGAAACGCTAAGGTTGTCAATGCCCGGTGGCGCTACGCTTACCGGGCCTACGGTTTTGTAGGCCGGGCAAACGCAGTGCCGCCCGGCAAGCAGGCCGCTGGGAATTACAATAAATATGGCGCCCCTATATTTAAACCATTATTTATCACTCCATTAACAAATAAGTTTTTTATTCCTTCCCGGGTAATTCTGCAAATATTGAGCAAGGTCAATCAGACCGCAAATTAATACGATTAACAACATTCCGTCACAGTTTTAATATTGCTGATAAAAACTATTCTCATTATCATCATTGTGTAGATTATTTAACCTCTCGTGGAATCAGGCGCTATGCAATTCACTCCAGACAGTGCATGGAAAATTACCGGTTTTACTCGTGAAATTAGCCCCGCCTATCGGCAAAAGCTCTTGTCATTAGGCATGCTGCCCGGCTCGTCATTCCAGGTAGTACGCGTGGCCCCGCTGGGCGACCCCGTTCATATCGAAACCCGACGCGTCAATCTGGTACTGCGTAAGAAAGACCTCGCCTTAATTGAAGTCGAAGCGTTATCTCAATAACAAGCCAGCGGTTCAGTGAGTCTATTACAATGAAAAAATTAACTATTGGCTTAATTGGCAATCCTAATTCCGGCAAGACAACCTTATTTAATCAGTTAACCGGTGCGCGCCAGCGTGTCGGCAACTGGGCAGGCGTGACGGTTGAGCGTAAAGAAGGCCAGTTCACGACGACGGACAATCAGGTCACGCTGGTTGACCTGCCGGGCACCTATTCGCTCACCACGATTTCCTCTCAGACATCGCTCGATGAGCAGATCGCCTGTCACTATATTCTGAGCGGCGATGCGGATCTGCTCATCAACGTGGTGGATGCGTCCAACCTTGAGCGCAATCTCTATCTGACGCTGCAGCTGCTTGAGCTGGGTATTCCCTGCATCGTGGCGCTTAACATGCTTGATATCGCTGAGAAGCAGAAATTGCGCATCGACGTCGATGCCCTCTCCTCCCGCCTGGGCTGCCCGGTGGTTCCGCTGGTCTCTACCCGCGGGCGCGGCATTGACGCCCTGAAGCTGGCCGTTGACCGCCACGCAGGTAACGCCGACGTTGAACTGGTGCACTACGCGCAGCCGCTGCTTCGCGAAGCCAGCCAGCTGGCGCAGGAGATGGACACCGCCATGCCTGCCAGACAGCGTCAATGGCTCGGCCTGCAAATGCTGGAAGGCGATATCTACAGCCGCGCCTATGCCGGTGACGCAGCAGATAAACTCGACGTGGCGCTGGCACGCCTGAGCGACGAGCTGGATGACCCGGCGCTGCACATCGCGGACGCGCGCTATCAGGCCATCGCCGCGATTTGCGACGTGGTCAGCAACGCCCTGACGGCCGAACCCAGCCGCTTTACCGCCGCCGTAGATAAAATCGTGCTCAACCGCTTCCTCGGTTTGCCCATCTTCCTGCTGGTGATGTACCTGATGTTCCTGCTTGCCATTAACATCGGCGGCGCGCTCCAGCCTGTCTTTGACGCCGGTTCCGTGGCGATCTTCGTGCACGGTATCCAGTGGCTGGGCTACACCCTGCACTTCCCGGAATGGCTGACCATCTTCCTCGCCCAGGGGATTGGCGGCGGTATCAACACCGTGCTGCCGCTGGTGCCACAGATCGGCATGATGTACCTGTTCCTCTCCTTCCTCGAAGACTCCGGCTATATGGCTCGCGCGGCGTTCGTGATGGATCGCCTGATGCAGGCGCTGGGGCTGCCGGGTAAATCCTTCGTGCCGCTGATCGTTGGCTTTGGCTGCAACGTGCCGTCGGTGATGGGTGCACGTACGCTTGATGCGCCGCGTGAACGGCTGATGACCATCATGATGGCGCCGTTTATGTCCTGCGGTGCGCGTCTGGCCATCTTTGCGGTCTTTGCCGCCGCTTTCTTTGGTCAGCAGGGCGCGCTGGCGGTCTTCTCGCTGTACGTGCTCGGCATCGTAATGGCCATCCTGACCGGTCTGATGCTCAAGCACACCATTATGCGCGGTGAAGCGTCACCGTTCGTGATGGAGCTGCCGGTTTACCACGTGCCGCATCTGAAAAGCCTGGCGATCCAGACCTGGCAGCGCCTGAAAGGCTTCGTGCTGCGCGCCGGTAAGGTGATTGTCATCGTCAGCATCTTCCTGAGCGCACTGAACAGCTTCACGTTGAGCGGTCAGGCGGCAGATAATATCAACGACTCTGCCCTCGCCTCCGTCAGCCGCGTCATCACGCCGGTCTTCAAACCGATTGGCGTGCAGGAGGATAACTGGCAGGCGACCGTTGGCCTGTTCACCGGCGCAATGGCGAAAGAGGTGGTTGTCGGGACGCTGAACACGCTCTACACCGCAGAGAACATTCAGGAGCAAGAGTTCAATCCGGCAGAGTTTCACCTCGGCGACGAACTCTTGGGTGCCGTTGAGGAAACCTGGCAGAGCCTGAAAGACACCTTCAGCCTGAGCGTACTGGCGAACCCGATTGAGGCCAGTAAAGGCGACGGCGAAATGGCGACCGGCGCCATGGGCGTGATGAGCGAGAAATTCGGCAGCGCGTCAGCGGCCTACAGCTATCTCATCTTCGTGCTGCTGTACATTCCGTGCATCTCGGTGATGGGGGCGATTGCCCGTGAGTCCAGCCGTGGCTGGATGGGCTTCTCCATTCTGTGGGGGTTGAATATCGCTTACTCGCTGGCGACGGTGTTCTATCAGACCGTTAACTTCAGCCAGCACCCGCGTTACAGCCTGGTCTGCATCCTGGCGGTGATCCTGTTTAACGTGATGGTCATTGGCCTGCTGCGCCGGGCGCGTAGCCGCGTGGATATCAACCTGCTGGCGACGCGTAAAACCCCGAGTTCCTGCTGCAACAGCCCGGCTGGCGACTGTCACTAAGGGGCAAACAGATGGCATCGTTGATTCAGGTTCGTGATTTACTGGCGTTACAGGGGCGCATGGAGGCAACGCAGCTGAGCCTCAGCCTGCATACGCCCCAGCCGATGATCGATGCCATGCTGGAAAGACTCGAAGCGATGGGAAAAGCCGTGCGCATTCAGGAAGAGCCGGACGGTTGTTTGTCCGGCAGCTGTAAACATTGCCCGGAAGGGAAAGCCTGCCTCAGGGAGTGGTGGACACTGCGCGAATAAAGCCGGACAGCGCCGAACAAAACTCGCCAGGGTGCGAGATAAACGGCGCGTGTGCCGCTTTATCAACCACCAGCGATGCACTCTCCGGCCACAGGTCATCCAGCAGCGGAACCACCTTGCGCGGCACCAGCCCGTCCAGATAGCCATAAATACGCAAATGCGGTACTGCCACCGACGCCAGCGGTTCACGCAGATCGATTGTCTTGAGGATCTCAAGCCCCCCGTTAAGCACCTCAACGTCCGGCATTGGCAGCGAAAGCACGGTCTGTTTCAGCGTGCGCGCATCCTGACGCGCAGTTTCTGTTCCCATCGTCTGCAGCGCGAGAAAACGTTCCACCGTCCGCTGGAAGTCTTCGCTTAGCTGCTGCTGGAACCCGGCCAGCACTTCAGGCTTGATACCCGGCCACGCGTCCTGCGCGCTAAAGCACGGTGACGATGCCACGGTAACCAGGGCGCTCACGCGCTCGGGGTTTTCCAGCGCAATTTTGCTTGCCACCAGCCCACCCAGGCTCCAGCCCAGCCAGACGGCGTTTTGCGGCGCGGCGTCCAGAACCTGCTGCGCCATCTCATCAAGCGACATCGCGCCAAAGCCGCGGCTGCGGCCATAGCCCGGCAAATCCACCAGATGCAGCGTAAACTGCGAGGCGAGTTCCTCACTTATGCAACGCCACACTTCAGCATTCAGTCCCCATCCGTGCAGCAGCACAAGATGACAATTTCCCGTCCCGACGGTCTGCCACCACAGCGTCTTCATCAGCTATCGTTCTCTTTTTTACATGGAGGTTGTCTATGCTAACAGTGCCCGGCTTGTGCTGGCTATGCCGAATGCCGCTTGCGCTCAGCGCGTGGGGGATCTGTTCCGTCTGCACCCGCTCGCTGGAAGGACGCATCGCCGGGTGTCCGCAGTGTGGGTTACCGGCGGTCAGCCCGGCGATCCCCTGCGGCCGCTGCCTGAGAAAAGCGCCGCCGTGGCATGCGCTTGTGGCGGTGGATAATTATGTTCCGCCGCTCAGCGCGCTTATCCACGCGCTGAAGTTTTCCCACCAAAGCGTACTGGCGACGCCCCTTGCCCGCCTGCTGCTTCTCGCCGTTTTGCAGGCGCGACGAACGCGCGCGTTGCCGCGGGTCGACATGCTGATGAATGTCCCCCTGCACCACCGTCGCCACTGGCGGCGCGGCTATAATCAAAGCGACCTGCTCTGTCGTCCGCTCGCCCGCTGGCTCGGATGCCGTTACGCTGCCTCAGCGCTCAGGCGCGTGCAGGCAACCGCAATACAGCATCAGCTCAGCGCGCGGCTGCGCAAAAGAAACCTGAAAAATGCCTTCCGCCTTGAATTGCCGGTTCACGGCCTCCATATCGCGCTTGTGGATGATGTCGTCACCACGGGCAGTACCGTTGCTGAACTTTCCCGACTGCTTTTGCAAAGCGGCGCCGCGTCGGTTCAGGTATGGTGTCTGTGCCGTACCTTGTAGCCCTTCTTCAATGGGCGTATGATTATACCCAGGTAATTTAGTCAACTATTAGGCCAAAGCTATGATCCGTATTTCCGATTCTGCACAAGCGCACTTTGCCAAATTGCTGGCAAATCAGGAAGAAGGGACGCAGATCCGCGTGTTTGTGATCAATCCAGGCACACCGAATGCAGAATGTGGTGTCTCGTATTGTCCTCCGGACGCTGTGGAAGCAACTGACACTGCCCTTAAATTTGAACAGCTCACCGCTTACGTCGATGAACTGAGCGCGCCGTATCTTGACGATGCGGAAATCGACTTTGTCACAGACCAGTTGGGCTCTCAGCTGACCCTGAAAGCACCGAACGCGAAAATGCGTAAAGTGTCTGACGATGCCCCGCTGATGGAGCGCGTTGAGTATCTGCTGCAATCGCAGATCAACCCACAGCTGGCAGGACACGGTGGCCGTGTAACCCTGATGGAAATCACGGAAGACGGTCTGGCGATCCTGCAGTTCGGCGGCGGCTGTAACGGCTGTTCTATGGTCGATGTGACCCTGAAGGAAGGGATCGAGAAGCAGCTGCTGAACGAATTCCCGGAACTGAAAGGCGTGCGCGATCTGACCGAGCACCAGCGCGGCGAGCACTCTTACTACTAAGTCAGTATTCGCTCGAATTGCCCGGTGGCGCTGCGCTTACCGGGCCTACAAAAACAGTCTGCACGAATCGTAGGCCGGGTAAGGCGAAGCTGCCACCCGGCTTTTTTTCCCCCCGTTCCCTTCTGTATATGTTGACCTGCGTCTCATAATTCACATTTTGCCTGCCTGGGTGATTCTCAATCACATCATGTTACCCGTATCATTCTCGTGGGCACTCAACACCCTTATAACAGCCGACTAAACTTAATGGTTTCGTAGGCATCAGTATGAGTGCCGTTAACGCTCTGTTCCCAATTGGGACAATCGGAATTTGTCGTTGAAACAATGACGTTACCCATAACAATTCAAAGGCCAGGTAAATCATGCCATTAGTCATCGTCGCTATCGGTGTTGTGTTATTACTGCTCTTGATGATCCGTTTCAAAATGAACGGATTTATCGCTCTGGTTCTGGTGGCACTTGCAGTCGGTCTGATGCAAGGGATGCCGCTGGTGAAAGTCATCAGCTCGATTAAAGCCGGTGTCGGCGGCACGCTCGGCAGCCTGGCGTTGATCATGGGCTTCGGTGCCATGCTCGGCAAAATGCTGGCGGACTGCGGGGGTGCGCAGCGTATCGCCACCACGCTGATTGCCAAATTCGGCAAGAAAAACATCCAGTGGGCGGTGGTGTTAACCGGTTTTACCGTCGGTTTCGCACTGTTCTATGAAGTGGGCTTCGTGCTGATGCTGCCGCTGGTGTTCACCATCGCGGCTGCGGCAAACATCCCGCTGCTGTATGTCGGTGTGCCAATGGCTGCTGCGCTGTCCGTGACCCACGGCTTCCTGCCGCCGCACCCGGGTCCAACCGCTATCGCCACCATCTTCCACGCGGATATGGGTAAAACCCTGCTGTTCGGTACGATTCTGGCAATCCCAACCGTGATTCTGGCAGGCCCGGTTTATGCCCGCTTCCTGAAAGGCATTGATAAGCCGATCCCGGAAGGTCTGTACAGCGCTAAAACCTTCACCGAAGAAGAGATGCCTGGCTTTGGCGTCAGCGTCTGGACCTCTCTGGTGCCGGTCATTCTGATGGCGATGCGCGCCGTGGCGGAGATGATCCTGCCAAAAGGTCACGCATTCCTGGCCGTTGCGGAATTCCTCGGTGACCCGGTGATGGCAACGCTGATTGCGGTGCTGATCGCAATGTTTACCTTCGGTCTGAACCGTGGCCGTTCAATGGATCAGATCAACGACACGCTGACCTCTTCCATCAAAATCATTGCCATGATGCTCCTGATCATCGGCGGTGGCGGTGCGTTCAAGCAGGTTCTGGTCGACAGCGGCGTGGACAAATACATCGCTGCCATGATGCATGAAACCAACGTGTCACCGCTCCTGATGGCCTGGTCTATCGCTGCCGTGCTGCGTATTGCGCTGGGTTCGGCGACCGTTGCGGCGATCACCGCAGGCGGTATCGTTGCCCCGCTGATTGCGACCACGGGCGTAAGCCCTGAGCTGATGGTTATCGCCGTCGGTTCCGGTAGCGTGATTTTCTCTCACGTTAACGACCCTGGCTTCTGGCTGTTCAAGGAGTATTTCAACCTGACGATCGGTGAAACCATCAAGTCCTGGTCCGCGCTGGAAACCATTATTTCAGTGTGCGGTCTGGTCGGGGTGCTGCTATTGAATATGGTGGTTTGATGTATTAAGTCGGGTGGCGGCTACGCCTTACCCGACCTACTCGCTCCATGTAGGCCCGGTAAGCGTAGCGCCACCGGGCAATAAAAAACCCGCCACTGGCGGGTTTTTTATCACTTCTTCGCGGCTGCTTTTCGCCGCTTGTCCAAATCCTTAATCAGCCTGTTCACCCCGTCATCAGCAAACATCTTCTCAAGCGTTGTGGACAGCTTGCGACGCCAGTTCTTGTACTGATAGCTGGTGCCCGGGATGTTCACCGGCTCCGCCATATCAATCCAGTCTTCCGGCTGCAGGCCCAGCAGGGCGCTGTTGCTGTCAGCAATATAGCGCTGCAAGCCACGGTTAAGCGTGGAGGTCATCGACATCAACGACGCCTTATGTCCGGCGCGCTTCGGCAGACAGCCCTGCTTGTGCAGCGCATCCAGCAACCCCTGTTTAGAAAGCTCGCGATCCTGATACAGGCCGCGCAGAACCTCTTCATCAGGATACAGCCCAAGCGTTTTGCCGAGCGTCAGATCGCCGCTTTCCCAATAGCCACGAAGCGTAGGAAGGTCATGCGTCGTCGCGACTGCCATTGACTGTTCAGGGTACGCTTTCGGCGCGCGGAAGGTTTTCTCATGGTCGTTTTCAAAATAGAGCACTTTATAGGAGTAGACGCCGCTGTCGCGGAGCTTGCTGACAATTTCCACCGGCACGGTACCGAGATCTTCACCGATCACCATGCACTGGTGACGCTTACTTTCCAGCGCCAGGATCGACAGCAGATCGTCAACCGGGTACTGCACGTACGCCCCGTGATCCGCCGTTTCACCGTACGGGATCCACCACAGGCGCAGCACGGACATCACGTGGTCGATACGCAGCGCGCCGCAGTTCTGCATGTTGGCGCGCAGCAGGTCGATAAACGGCTCGTAGGCGCGCGCCGCCATCACGTGCGGATCCATCGGCGGCAATCCCCAGTTCTGACCGAGCGGGCCAAGGATATCCGGTGGCGCACCGACGGAGGCTTTCAGACAGTAAAGCTCACGGTCGCACCAGGTTTCCGCGCCGCCTTCCGCCACGCCGACGGCGAGGTCACGATACAGGCCGATGGGCATCTTATAGCCCTGGCTCACCTGCCAGCAGGCGGCAAACTGGCTGTACGCCAGCCACTGTAGCCACAGGTAGAAGTCCACTTCATCGGCATATTTTTCACAGAACGCTTTCACTTCAGGTGTGTCGATGGACTGATACGCGTCAGGCCAGACCGGCCAGCCCCAGCGCATTTCGTCCTCTTTTACCTGATACGCGTGCAGCGCATCAAACGCCGCCTGCCAGTACAGACTCTCGCCCTCCTGCGTCACAAACTGGCGGAACGCGGCCATCTGCTCGTCATCGCGCTTCGCAAAACCTTTCCATGCCAGACGCAGCGCGGCCATTTTCAGCGCCGTGACGGTGGAATAGTCCACCCAGTCTGCGTCCCGCGCCTGCTTCAGCGCCTGCTGCGTGGTGCTGAGGTTCCACCACGCCTGCGCTTCTTTGCTGTTTTTGAAGTCATCTAACGCGTTAACGTCGATGTAAATCACGTTCAGCCAGCGACGGGACGACGGGCTATACGGGCTGGCGCTTTCCGGGTTGGCCGGATAGAGCGCGTGGATCGGGTTGAGGCCGATAAACGCGCCGCCGCGCTCGCCCACATCCACCAGCATCTTTTTCAGATCGCCAAAATCACCGATGCCCCAGTTGCTGTCGGAACGCAGCGTATAGAGCTGCACGCAGGCGCCCCACAGCTTTTTACCTTCGAGCAGAGCCTGCGGCTCGTAGCAGCGTTTTGGCGCGACGATCACCCGGCAGTGGAAACGCAGATCGTCCTGGGTGAGCGTTAGGGTGTGATAGCCCTCCGGCAGCTTCGCCGGAAGGTTAAGCGTTTTGCCACCGGTTGCGTGGCCTTTGTGCTGATGCCCCTCTTCGGTGGTGAGCAGCCAGCTAAACTCGCCGCGCCCCTCCACCGCCAGCGGCATCTTTTTGCCTGCGGTGAATACCTTCACGTTAGGCACCGGTGCAACCGACGCTTTCGCGTCGGCTTTGTGCATGGCGTCCAGCAAACGTCTTTTGGTGTCGGCGCCAATAGACTGCGGTTTGCCGTGAGCATTAATGTAACTGAGGCTGATCCCCGCCGCCTGCGCGGCGCTGTCCAGACGTTTACTCTCCATCGCGCTTCCTTAGCGTTTTGCCTGCCAGATACGGGCCTGATAATCACGGATCGAGCGGTCAGAGCTGAACATGCCGCAGCGGGCGGTGTTCAGGATGCACGCGCGGGTCCACGCTTCCTGGTCGCGATACAGCACGTCGACCTGCTTTTGCGCTTCAACGTAGGCCGTGAAGTCCGCCATCACCAGATACGGGTCACCGCCGTGTTTGTCCATGCTGCGCAGCATCTGGTCAAACGCGTGCTTGTCGCCGTCGCTGTATTTGCCGCTTTCCAGCTCTTTCAGCACCGCATCCAGCACTTTGTCTTTCTTACGCCATTTCACCGGGTCATAGCCTTTGGCTTTGATGGCTTTCACCTCTTCCACGGTATGGCCGAAGATGAAGATATTCTCTTCACCGACCTTCTCGGCGATTTCGACGTTTGCTCCATCGAGCGTACCGACGGTCAGCGCGCCGTTCAGCGCCAGCTTCATGTTGCCGGTACCGGACGCCTCTTTCCCTGCGGTTGAGATCTGCTCGGAGATATCCGCCGCCGGGATCAGCATTTCAGCCGCCGAGACGCAGTAATCCGGCAGGAACACGACCTTCAGCTTGTCGCCCACTTTCGGATCGCTGTTGATCGCCGCCGCCACTTTATTAATGGCAAGGATAATGTTTTTCGCCAGGTAGTAGCCCGGCGCCGCTTTCGCACCGAACAGGAACACGCGCGGCACGCGGTCAGCCTGCGGGTTCTCGCGGATCTCTTTGTACAGCGCCAGAATGTGCAGCAGGTTCAGGTGCTGACGTTTGTACTCGTGCAGGCGTTTGATCTGGATATCGAAAATGGCGTTCGGGTTGATCTCAATCCCGGTACGTACTTTCACGAACTCCGCCAGGCGAACTTTGTTCTCCAGCTTGATCGCGCGGTACTGCTCGCGGAACTTCGCGTCGTCAGCCTGTTTTTCCAGGTTGATGAGCTGGTCCAGATCGTTGGCCCACTCTTTCTTCAGGGTCTTGTCCAGCAGGCCAGCCAGCAGCGGGTTGCACTGCTTGATCCAGCGACGCGGCGTGATGCCGTTGGTCACGTTGTGGAATTTGGTCGGCCACAGCTGGTGGTATTCCGGGAACAGATCTTTGACCACCAGATCCGAGTGCAGCGCGGCCACGCCGTTCACCGCAAAGCCGCTGACTACGCACATGTTCGCCATGCGCACCTGCTTGTCGTGAACCACTGCCAGCTTCGCCCAGACCGTTTTGTTACCCGGCCAGGTTTTATCCACCAGGGTTTTAAACTGGTCGTTAATCTTGTTGATGATCTGCATGTGGCGCGGCAGCAGCGTTTTCACCAGCTTCTCATCCCAGCACTCGAGCGCTTCTGGCATCAGGGTGTGGTTGGTGTAGGCAAAGGTACGGCTGGTGATGGCCCATGCGTCGTCCCAGCTCAGCTGATGTTCATCGATCAGCACGCGCAGCAGTTCCGGGATGGCAATGGTCGGGTGCGTATCGTTGAGCTGAATCACCTCGAAGTCCGGCAACTGCGCCAGCTTGCGGCCCGCCAGGTGATGGCGACGCAGGATGTCCGCCACGGAGCAGGCGCACTGGAAGTACTGCTGCATCAGGCGCAGCTTTTTACCCGCCAGGTGGTTGTCGTTCGGGTAGAGGACTTTGGTCAGCTTCTCGGCGTCGATGCCCTGCTGCTCGGCGCGCAGGAAATCGCCGTCGTTAAATTTGGTCAGGTTAAACGGATGCGCGTGCTTCGCCTGCCACAGACGCAGCGGCTGCGCCACGCCGTTACGGTAGCCGAGCACCGGCAGATCCCAGGCTTCACCGGTAATGGTGAACGCCGGTTCCCAGTGCCCCTGCTTAGTGACTTTCCCGCCAATGCCGACCTGCACATCCAGCTGCGCGTTGTGGCGGAACCACGGATAGGTGTTGCGATGCCAGTCGTCCGGCGCTTCCATCTGATGCCCGTCGGCAAACGACTGACGGAACAGGCCGTACTGATAGTTCAGACCGTAGCCGATCGCCGACTGGCCGACGGTCGCCATAGAGTCCAGGAAACAGGCCGCCAGTCGACCCAGACCGCCGTTGCCCAGCGCCGGGTCAGTCTCTTCTTCCAGCAGGTCGGTCAGGTTAATGTCGTGTTCTTTCAGCACATCGCCGACGTCCTGATACCAGCCGAGGTTCAGCAGGTTGTTGCCCGTCAGACGGCCAATCAGGAATTCCATCGAGATATAGTTCACGTGGCGCTGGCCTTTAACAGGCTTCGCCACCGGTTGAGCATCCAGTTGCTCTGCGAGCGCACCGCTCACCGCCTGCCACCACTGGTGAGGCGTCATTTCGTTTGCAGCACGAAGGCCAAAACGCTGCCACTGACGCGTCAGGGCAGCCTGGAATTGAGCTTTGTTGAAAGTAGGCTGTGACATAGGGAATTGGCATCCTGTAGAAAGAAAACACATGTTGGCGCTAGTGTGCCTGGCTCATTCCGCCTCTTCCTCCTCCTGTGGGGGATTAGACAGGGAGGAGTAGCGGGGATGAGCATAAAAGTGTGATCGAGGCCACTCTGTGAGTGTGCACGGTGGGAGAAAAGATATCCTGGAAGAGTGTCAAAAAAATGAAATGCAGTTTCGTAAGAAATTATTCCTCGTGGAAATGATTACTTACGTACAATAATATTTCTGCAATCGGGTAATAACTAAGGAGATTATTTATCTCCCTTAACTTTACCACAAGTATATTAAATTTAGCGTCACTATCCCTTTCTGAAACCAGTTTCAGCGCAGCCACAACACAGCCATACAAGCCAGCATTGACGGGGCGTCAAAGACCTTTCCAGAAAGTTCCATCATCTGCCTGAATGTTTTGTGACAGAGTGCAAATTCAGAGCCACCAAATCCAGACATAACTTGCAATAGTTAACTTATTGGCCGACCTTATATCCATTAATTACGAAGCGCAAAAAAAATAAAAACTCTCGTTCCCCACAGTGAAGTGAAACCTATGTTGATTCCGTCTAAATTAAGTCGCCCGGTTCGTCTTGACCATACAGTGGTCCGCGAGCGTCTGTTGGCTAAACTTTCCGGCGCGCATAATTTCCGACTGGCGCTGGTTACGAGCCCTGCTGGCTATGGAAAAACAACGCTCATTTCGCAATGGGCCGCAGGTAAAAGCGATCTTGGCTGGTACTCCCTCGACGAGGGTGATAACCAGCAGGAGCGTTTCGCAAGCTATCTGATTGCCGCCATCCAACAGGCCACCAATGGGCATTGTGTCGCCAGTGAGGTGATGGTGCAAAAGCGCCAGTACGCCAGCCTGTCGTCCCTTTTCTCACAGCTGTTTATCGAACTGGCCGAATGGCATCGCCCGCTTTACGTGGTAATTGATGACTATCATCTGATCACAAACCCGGTGATCCACGAGTCAATGCGCTTCTTCCTGCGCCATCAGCCGGAAAACCTGACCTTAGTTGTCCTGTCGCGTAACCTGCCGCAGCTGGGTATCGCCAACCTGCGCGTGCGCGATCAGCTTCTCGAAGTGGGCAGCCAGCAGCTGGCATTCACCCATCAGGAAGCAAAACAGTTCTTTGACTGCCGCCTGACCTCACCGATTGAGGCCGCCGAAAGCAGCCGCCTGTGTGATGATGTCGCGGGCTGGGCAACGGCGCTGCAGCTTATCGCGCTCTCTGCCCGGCAAAACAACAGTCCGGCGCATCAGTCTGCGCGGCGTCTGGCCGGTATTAACGCCAGCCACCTTTCTGATTATCTGGTGGATGAGGTGCTGGACAGCGTCGATCCCTCCACCCGTAATTTCCTGCTGAAAAGCTCCCTGCTGCGTTCCATGAACGACGCGCTGATTGTGCGCGTCACCGGCTGTGAGAACGGCCAGCTGCAGCTTGAAGAGATTGAACGTCAGGGGCTGTTCCTGACGCGCATGGACGATCCCGGCGAGTGGTTTAGCTATCACCCGCTGTTTGGCAGCTTCCTGCGCCAGCGCTGCCAGTGGGAGCTTGCCGTCGAGTTGCCGGAAATCCACCGCGCCGCTGCCGAAAGCTGGATGGCACAAGGCTTCCCGAGCGAGGCCATCCATCACGCGCTGGCCGCCGGTGACGCCAGCATGCTGCGCGATATCCTTCTCAACCATGCATGGGGCCTGTTCAACCACAGCGAACTGACGCTGCTTGAAGAGTCGTTAAAAGCGCTGCCGTGGGAAAGCCTGCTGGAAAACCCGCGTCTGGTGCTGCTGCAGGCCTGGCTGATGCAGAGCCAGCATCGCTACAGCGAAGTGAACACTCTGCTGGCGCGCGCCGAGCAGGAGATGGAAAGCGAAATGGATACCACCCTGCACGGCGAGTTTAACGCGCTGCGCGCTCAGGTGGCGATCAACGACGGTGACCCGGAAGAGGCAGAACGCCTGGCGATGGTCGCGCTGGACGAGCTGCCGCTGGCTAACTTCTACAGCCGCATCGTTGCGACCTCGGTGCACGGCGAAGTGCTGCACTGCAAGGGCGACCTCACCCGTTCGCTTTCACTGATGCAGCAAACGGAACAGATGGCGCGTCGCCACGATGTCTGGCACTACGCGCTGTGGAGCCTGATCCAGCAAAGCGAGATTTTATTTGCGCAGGGGTTCCTGCAGGCCGCCTGGGAAAACCAGGAAAAAGCGTTCCAGCTGATTCGTGAACAGCATCTGGAACAGCTGCCGATGCACGAGTTCCTGTTGCGTATTCGCGCTCAGCTGCTGTGGGCGTGGGCGCGTCTGGACGAGGCCGAAAGCTGTGCCCGTCAGGGTGTAGACGTACTCTCCAGCTTCCAGCCTCAGCAGCAGCTGCAATGTCTGGCGCTTCTGGTCCAGTGTTCGCTGGCGCGTGGGGATCTGGATAATGCCCGCAACCACCTTAACCGCCTGGAAAACCTGCTCGGCAACGGTCAGTATCACAGCGACTGGGTGTCGAATGCCGATAAGGTCCGGGTGATTTACTGGCAGATGATTGGCGATAAAAAGTCCGCCGCCAACTGGCTGCGTCAGACGCCGAAACCGGAATTTGCCAACAACCACTTCCTGCAAAGCCAGTGGCGGAACATTGCCCGCGCGCAGATCCTGCTGGGTGAGTTTGAACCGGCTGAGATCGTGCTGGAAGAGCTAAACGAAAACGCACGCAGCCTGCGGCTGATGAGCGACCTGAACCGCAACCTGCTGCTGCTGAACCAGCTCTACTGGCAGGCCGGGCGTAAAAATGACGCCCAGCGCGTGCTGCTGGAAGCCCTACAGCTGGCTAACCGCACCGGGTTTGTCAGCCACTTTGTTATTGAAGGTGAAGTCATGGCGCAGCAGTTGCGCCAGCTTATTCAGCTCAATACGCTGCCGGAACTGGATCAGCATCGCGCCCAGCGTATTCTGCGCGAAATTAACCAGCACCATCGCCATAAGTTCGCCCATTTCGATGAGAACTTTGTAGAACGCCTGCTGAACCACCCGGAAGTCCCGGAACTTATCCGCACCAGCCCGCTCACCCAGCGTGAATGGCAGGTTCTCGGGCTGATCTATTCCGGCTACAGCAATGAGCAGATTGCCGGTGAGCTGGCGGTCGCGGCGACCACCATCAAAACGCATATTCGCAATCTGTATCAGAAGCTGGGCGTGGCGCACCGTCAGGATGCGGTGCAGCATGCGCAGCAATTGTTGAAGATGATGGGATACGGCGTGTAATTCATTGCCCGGCGGCGCTACGCTTGCACGGGCCTACGGGTTTTGTCGGTCGGGTAAGCGCAGCGCCACCCGACACAACCGTTAGCACAGTTCCAGCTGCAAATTATTATCTTTAATCACCTGCATCACGCCCGCTGGCGGCATCACGTCGGTATAGACCGCATCCACCATGCTGATGCTGCCCATGTTCACCATCGCGTTACGGCCAAACTTGGAGTGATCCACCACCAGCATCACGTGGCGTGAGTTTTCAATAATTGCGCGCTTGGTGCGCACCTCGTGATAATCAAACTCCAGCAGCGAGCCGTCACTGTCGATGCCGCTGATCCCCAGAATGCCGAAGTCGAGGCGGAACTGGGAGATAAAATCGAGCGTCGCTTCGCCGATAATCCCGCCGTCGCGGCTGCGCAGCTCGCCGCCCGCGAGGATGATGCGGAAATCGTCTTTCTGCATCAGGGTATTGGCCACGTTAAGGTTATTGGTGACCACGCGCAGGTTCTCGTGATCCAGCAGCGCATGGGCCACCGCTTCCGGCGTGGTGCCGATATCAATAAACAGCGTCGCCCCGTTCGGGATCTGGCTTGCCACTTTACGGGCAATACGCTCTTTCTCTGCCGTTTGCGTCGCTTTACGGTCGTGCCAGGAGGTATTCACCGAACTGGACGGCAGCGCCGCCCCGCCGTGGTGGCGCAGAATGCGGTTCTGATCGGCCAGGTCGTTCAGGTCACGACGGATGGTTTGTGGGCTGACGGCGAACTGCTCTACCAGCTCTTCGGTGCTGACGTATCCCTGTTTTTTAACCAGTTCGATAATGGCGTCATGACGTTGTGTTTGTTTCATCAATTATCCCTGAGAATTATGTTCGTTTTCGCGCATGGAGCGTGTCGGCGAAGGCCATCGCCAGCCCCACGGCCAGCCCGGTGACGTGCGCACCGTTGGCGATAGACATACCAAACAGATCAAACCATCCGGCAATTAGCCATATTAACGCAAAGGTTATCAATCCGCGTTGCAGATAGATGCCGCTTTCAGGGTCGCGCTCGCCTCTGAGCCAGACATAGCCCATCAGGGCGTACACCACGCCAGACAATCCGCCGAACCACGGGCCGCTGAATTTGTGCTGCACATAGCCGCTCAGCAGGGCGCTAATAATGGTGATAACGATCAGCTTGCCGCTGCCGAGCCGCTTCTCCACGATACCGCCGAGATACCACCACCACAGCAGGTTAAAGAGGATGTGCATCACCGAGAAGTGCATCAGCGCGTGGGTAAAGTAGCGCCAGACGTCAAACTGCAGCGACGGATCGTACGGCCACGCCAGGGCAATCATCACGCTCTGGTCGCCCGCCACGTTCATAATGATGAAGACGATAATGCAGGCCGCCATCAGCAGCAGCGTGAACGGCCCTGCGCGTTCGCGGATGGTGGCAAGGAAAGGAAAACGGCTGTAGTGCAACCCGCTGCCGGTGTGGCCGGACTGCCAGCTTGCCGCCAGATAGCGCGGATCGCCAGGGTTCTCAAGAAAACGCGCCAGCTCTTCATTTACGCGCGCGGCCTGGCTCTCGTCGGCCAGCCAGACGTCGGTCTGGTTATGTTGCTGAATAGTCAGGATAACGCCCTGCGTCGCCATATAGTCGACAAACGCCTGGGCGACGCGCGGGTTGGTAAAGGAGGTAATCATCAACATGGGCGGCGGTCGCTTATTTCCACACAAAAGGGGACAGTATAGCGGGATCAGCGCTCAAAAGCGTATTCCACTTCTGCCGGGAAATGACGATGCCAGGCATCGAAGCCGCCGTCGACGCTGTATACCGCGTCGTAGCCCTGCTGAAGCAGATACTGCGCCGCGCCTTTGCTGCTGTTGCCGTGGTAGCACATCACCATGACCGGCGTCTCGAAGTCGTTATCGCGCATAAACGCGCCCAGCGTGTCGTTGGTGAGATGGAACGCGCCCGGCGTGTGGCCCATCGCAAAGCTTTGCGGATCGCGGATGTCCACCAGCACCGCTTTTCCCTGGTGCATCTTCTGGTGGGCTTCTTCTACGTTAATACATTCAAACTGATCCATGGTGTTCTCATCTTATATTCGGGTGTGGTGCGTTTTCCCCTCACCCTACCCTCTCCCTGAGGGATAGGGAAACGGATCCCCCTCTCCCCATGGGAGAGGGCTGGGGTGAGGGCATCAGACCGCACTATTTTACCCCGTAGTGTACGTCCTGGCGGCGGGTAAACGCCATTATGTTATCCATATCACTCTAAATTGTTTTTTTGATGTTACCAAAAGCGCGTTCCTTTGCTATTATGAGCGATATCGAACATTTCTGAGCTTTAACGAAAGTGCGTGAGGGTGTTATGGAAACCAAAGATCTGATTGTGATAGGCGGTGGCATCAACGGTGCCGGTATTGCGGTCGATGCCGCAGGACGCGGTTTATCCGTACTGATGCTGGAAGCTAACGATCTCGCCTGCGCGACCTCGTCCGCCAGCTCCAAACTGATTCACGGTGGCCTGCGCTACCTGGAACACTACGAATTCCGCCTGGTTAGCGAAGCCCTGGCCGAACGCGAAGTGCTGCTAAAAATGGCCCCGCATCTGGCTATTCCGATGCGCTTCCGCCTGCCCCATCGCCCGCACCTGCGCCCGGCGTGGATGATCCGAATTGGTCTGTTTATGTACGATCACCTGGGTAAACGCACCAGCCTGCCGGGTTCGAACGGTTTGCGTTTTGGCTCAGAATCGGTCCTTAAGCCTGAAATCGTGCGCGGTTTCGAATATTCCGACTGCTGGGTGGACGATGCGCGTCTGGTGCTGGCGAATGCGCAGATGGTGGAGAAAAAAGGCGGCGAGGTGAAAACCCGCACCCGCGCCACCGCCGCGCGTCGTGAAAACGGCCTGTGGATTGTGGAAGCGGAAGACGTGGATACTGGCGAGAAGTTCAGCTGGAAAGCGCGCGGTCTGGTGAACGCCACCGGCCCGTGGGTGAAGCAGTTCTTCGATGACGGCATGCACCTGCCTTCTCCGTACGGCATCCGCCTGATCAAGGGCAGCCACATTGTGGTGCCGCGCGTGCATACCCAGAAGCAAGCCTACATTCTGCAGAACGAAGATAAACGCATCGTGTTTGTCATCCCGTGGATGGACGAGTTCTCGATCATCGGTACAACCGACGTGGAGTACAAAGGCGATCCGAAAAACGTCGAGATCGACGAGAGCGAAGTGAACTACCTGCTGAAAGTGTATAACGCGCACTTTAAGAAGCAGCTGGCGCGCGATGACGTGGTCTGGACCTACTCCGGCGTGCGTCCGCTGTGCGATGACGAGTCTGACTCTCCGCAGGCCATCACCCGCGACTATACGCTCGATATTCACGACGTTGACGGTCAGGCGCCGCTGCTTTCCGTGTTTGGCGGCAAGCTGACCACCTACCGCAAGCTGGCCGAGCACGCGCTGGAAAAACTGGCGCCGTATTACAAAGGCATTGGCCCGGCATGGACTAAAGGCGCGGTCCTGCCCGGCGGTGATATCGGCGATAACCGCGATGATTATGCCGCCAAGCTGCGCCGTCGCTTCCCGTTCATTACCGAAGGCATGGCGCGCCACTATGCCCGCACCTACGGTAGCAACACCGAGCTGTTCCTGGGTGACGCGAAAACGCTAGCGGATCTGGGCGAGCATTTCGGCCACGAGTTGTACGAAGCCGAGTTGCGTTACCTGGTCGAGCACGAGTGGGTTCGCCGCCTGGATGATGCCATCTGGCGTCGTACCAAAGAAGGGATGTGGCTCAACGCCGAGCAGCAGTCTCGCGTGGCGCAGTGGCTGCAGCAGCATGCGGGAAAGCGTGAATTGTCACTCGCGTCGTAATACGATCGGTGCGGGCTGATGCCCTCACCCTGACCCTCTCCCACAGGGAGAGGGAACAAACACTAAAAACGGCAACCGAGGTTGCCGTTTTGCTTTTATAACCGCACCGGATCAATATGCCAGATCGTCTCGGCATACTCCTTGATGGTCCTGTCAGACGAGAAATACCCCATATTGGCGATGTTATGCATCGCGGCGCTGGTCCACTTCTCCTGCTGACGATACAGCTCGTCCACCCGGTCCTGGCAGTCCACGTAGCTGCGATAATCCGCCAGCACCTGATAGTGGTCGCCAAAGTTAATCAGCGAATCCACCAGATCGCGATAGCGGCCCGGTTCGTCGGGGCTGAACACGCCGGTCGCGATCTGCGTCAGAACCTGACGTAGCTCTTCATCCCCTTCATAGAACTCACGCGGCGAGTAACCTTTCCTGCGCAGCGCCTCCACCTCTTCCGTGGTGTTACCGAAGATGAAGATATTCTCTTCCCCCACATGCTCCAGCATCTCGACGTTCGCGCCGTCCAGCGTGCCGATGGTCAGCGCGCCGTTCAGGGCAAACTTCATGTTACTGGTGCCGGACGCTTCCGTCCCCGCCGTGGAAATCTGCTCTGAGAGATCCGCCGCCGGGATGATCAACTGCGCCAGGCTCACGCTGTAGTTAGGGATGAACACCACCTTCAGCTTGTCGCCGATGTCCGGATCGGTGTTCACCACCTTCGCCACGTCGTTGATCAGGTGGATGATGTGCTTCGCCATGTAATAGGCGGAGGCCGCCTTACCGGCAAAGATTTTCACGCGCGGCACCCAGTCGGCCGTCGGGTCGGCCTTGATACGGTTGTAGTGCGTGATCACATGCAGCACGTTCATCAGCTGGCGTTTGTACTCATGGATACGCTTGATCTGCACGTCAAACAGCGCTTTCGGGTTCGCCACCACGTTGAGGTGCATCGCCAGCCAGACCGCCAGACGCTTTTTGTTCAGCAGCTTGGCTTCGCGCACGGCCTTATTTACCGTCGGGAAATCAATGTGCTGCTCCAGCTCGCTCAGCTGGCTCAAATCGGTGCGCCAGGTGCGGCCGATATTCTCGTCCAGCACGTCAGACAGCGGCGGGTTCGCCAGCGCCAGCCAGCGGCGCGGCGTGACGCCGTTGGTGACATTACAGAAGCGCGTCGGGAAGATCTTCGCGAAGTCTGCAAACAGGGACTGCACCATCAGGTTTGAGTGGAGTTCAGACACCCCGTTCACCTTGTGGCTGATCACCACCGCCAGCCAGGCCATACGCACGCGACGGCCGTTGGATTCATCAATAATCGAGGCTCGGCTCAGCAGGCCGGTATCGTTCGGATACTGCTCCTGCAGCGTCTTGAGGAAATAGTCGTTGATCTCAAAGATAATCTGCAGATGGCGCGGCAGGATTTTGCCGAGCATATCCACCGGCCATGTTTCCAGCGCTTCGCTCATCAGCGTGTGGTTAGTGTAGGAGAACACCTGGCACGTCACCTCAAACGCGTCGTCCCAGCTGAACTTATGCTCGTCGATCAGCAGGCGCATCAGCTCAGGAATGGAGAGCACCGGGTGGGTGTCGTTAAGGTGAATCGCCGTTTTCTCCGCCAGGTTGGCGTAGGTTTTGTGCAGCTGATGGTGGCGACTGAGGATGTCCTGAATCGTCGCGGAGACGAGGAAATACTCCTGACGCAGGCGCAGCTCGCGGCCGGAATAGGTGGAGTCATCCGGGTACAGGACGCGGGAGACGTTCTCAGAGTGGTTTTTATCTTCCACCGCCGCAAAGTAATCGCCCTGGTTAAATTTACCGAGGTTGATCTCGCTACTGGCCTGGGCGTTCCACAGGCGCAGCGTGTTGGTGGCGTCGGTGTCGTAGCCGGGGATGATCTGATCATAGGCCACGGCGAGGATCTCTTCAGTTTCTACCCAGCGGGACTTTTTTCCTTCCTGCTGGATACGCCCGCCAAAGCGCACTTTGTAGCGCGTATTGTGGCGCTTAAACTCCCACGGGTTGCCGTATTCCAGCCAGTAGTCCGGGGACTCTTTCTGACGGCCATCGACGATGTTCTGTTTGAACATGCCGTAGTCGTAGCGAATACCGTAGCCGCGGCCCGGCAGCGCCAGCGTCGCCAGCGAGTCGAGGAAGCAGGCGGCGAGACGTCCCAGACCGCCGTTGCCGAGGCCGGGGTCGTTCTCTTCGTCGATCAGCTCTTCTAAATCCAGCCCCATCTCTTCCAGAGCGGTTTTCACGTCGTCATAAATACCGAGCGACAGCAGCGCGTTGGAGAGGGTGCGACCAATCAAAAATTCCATCGACAGGTAGTAAACCTGACGCGTTTCCTGCGAGAGCTGGGCGCGGTTGGAGCGCAGCCAGCGTTCAACTAAACGGTCACGCACCGCAAACAGGGTGGCGTTCAGCCACTCGTGCTTGTTGGCGATAACCGGATCTTTCCCGATGGTGAACATCAGCTTGTAGGCGATGGAGTGCTTTAACGCCTCAACGCTGAGCGTGGGTGAAGAGTAGCTAAATGGAGCATTCATATCAGTAACTTCGCCTCGTTACATCAAGCGTTGATAAAGGTCGCGGTAGGACTGCGCCGCGACGTGCCAGCTAAAGTCCATGGACATCGCCTGACGTTGTACGTAACGCCACAGCGATGGACGGGACCACAAGACGAAAGCACGCCGAATCGCGCGAAGCAGCGACCAGGCATTACTGTCCTCAAAAACAAAGCCGCTGGCGATACCGTCCGCCAGGTTTTCCAGAGAGCTGTCGGACACCGTATCCGCCAGCCCACCCGTGCGGCGTACCAGCGGCAGCGTGCCGTATTTCAGGCCGTAGAGCTGCGTCAGGCCGCAGGGTTCAAAGCGGCTCGGCACCAGAATGACGTCCGCCCCGCCCATGATGCGGTGCGAGAACGCTTCGTGGTAACCAATCTGCACGCCCACCTGCCCCGGATGTTCCGCGGCGGCAGCAAGGAAACCTTCCTGCAACACCGGGTCGCCCGCGCCAAGCAGAGCCAGCTGGCCGCCCTGCTCCAGTAATCCCGGTAGCGCTTCGAGCACCAAATCCAGCCCTTTCTGGCTGGTCAGGCGGCTCACCACGGCGAACAGCGGCACTTTGTCGTTCACCTTCAGCCCCATCGCGATTTGCAGCTGGCGTTTGTTTTCGGCTTTGTCTTCCACCGAATCGCGGCCATAGCGCGCAGCCAAAAGGAGATCGGTATCCGGGCTCCAGATCTTTTCATCCACGCCGTTCAGAATGCCCGACAGACGGCCTTCACGGTGGCGCTGTTGTAACAGCCCTTCCAGACCGTAGCCAAACTCTGGCTGGGTGATTTCACGCGCGTAGGTTGGGCTCACTGCCGTGATGTGATCGGCGTAGTACAGCCCCGCCTTCAGGAACGAGATCTGCCCTTTAAACTCCAGACCGTGCATGTTATAGAACGACCATGGCAGATCGATGTCATTCATATGATGGGCATAGTACATGCCCTGATACGCCAGGTTGTGCACCGTAAAGACCGATTTGGCCGGATGACCTTTCGCCGCCAGATACGCAGGCGCCAGGCCAGCATGCCAGTCGTGCGCGTGTACCACATCCGGTCGCCAGAACGGATCCAGCCCAACGGCCATCTCCGCCCCCACCCAACCGAGCAGCGCAAAGCGCAGCACGTTGTCGGTATAGGCGAACAGGTTCGTATCGTGATACGGACTGCCCGGTCGGTCGTATAGGTGCGGCGCGTCGATCAGGTAAATCCCTACGCCATTGTAATGTCCAAACAGCAGGGTGATGCGTCCGGCGAAGGTTTCACGGCGGGTAACCACTTTTGCATCAGGAATACCACGCCGGATATCCGGGAAGGCGGGCAACAGGACTCGGGTATCCACCCCACCGGCGATCTGCGCCGCCGGTAATGCGCCAAGAACGTCCGCCAGCCCGCCCGTCTTCAGCAACGGGAACATCTCAGAACATACGTGTAAAACCTGCATCATCGCTCCTGTTTGATTTGCAGCTTCCGCAACATTTCCCGTGTGACTAACACGATCCCCTCTTCAGAACGGTAGAAGCGACGCGCATCTTCTTCCGCGTTTTCACCAATCACCATCCCCTCAGGGATGACGCAGGCACGGTCGATCACGCAACGGCGAAGACGACACGAGCGCCCTACCCAGACATCCGGCAGCAGGACTGCCGAGTCGATATTACAGAATGAATTCACGCGCACGCGGGGGAACAGCACGGACTGCACCACCACGGAGCCGGAGATAATGCACCCGCCGGATACCAGCGAGTTCAGCGTCATGCCGTGGCTGCCGGAACGGTCCTGCACGAACTTCGCGGGCGGCAGCGATTCCATGTGGGTGCGAATCGGCCAGTTCTGGTCGTACATATCCAGTTCAGGCGTCACGGACGCCAGGTCGAGGTTCGCTTTCCAGTAGGCTTCCAGCGTACCGACGTCGCGCCAGTAAGGTTCCGCATTCGGGTCTGACTGCACGCAGGAGAGCGGGAAAGGATGTGCATACGCCATGCCAGCTTTAGTGATTTTCGGGATGATGTCTTTACCGAAGTCGTGGCTGGAGCTTTCGTCTTTGTCGTCTTCTTCGAGCAGCTCATAAAGGTATTCTGCATCAAAGATATAGATCCCCATGCTGGCGAGCGATTTGGTGTCATCTCCCGGCATGGTCGGCGGGTTCGCCGGTTTTTCAACAAAGTCGATAATCTTGTCGTCGGCATCCACGTGCATCACGCCAAACGCCGTCGCCTCAGCAACGGGCACCGGCAGACACGCCACGGTGCAGCGCGCCCCTTTTTCGACGTGGTCGATGAGCATGTGGGAGTAGTCTTGCTTGTAGATGTGGTCGCCCGCGAGGATGACGATGTATTCCGCGCTGTAGCGGCGAATGATGTCGAGGTTCTGGGTCACCGCATCCGCCGTGCCGCGATACCAGTTTTCCCCGTGAACGCGCTGCTGAGCAGGAAGGAGATCGACAAACTCGTTCATCTCTTCGCTGAAGAATGACCAGCCGCGCTGGATGTGCTGCACCAGCGTGTGCGACTGATACTGAGTAATGACGCCAATGCGGCGAATGCCTGAGTTCAGGCAGTTGGAGAGCGCAAAGTCGATGATGCGGAACTTACCACCAAAGTGAACGGCCGGTTTGGCGCGCTTGATGGTCAAATCTTTCAGACGGGTACCACGCCCGCCCGCGAGTATCAGGGCAACCGTTTTTAATGGTAGCTGGCGCGCCAACATTAAGGGATCGTTCTTCTCTAATCTAACCATGACTAACTCCTTTTTTATCATCTTTGGAATACGCACACTCCGTGCGCAGGCCCGTGCCAGACAGCCATAACAACCGGATTATCCGCTCCGGCAAAGGGGGGAACGGCTCGCCACTCCCCGTCAGGTAAAACAATCTCTGCGACGTCATCCGTCGCGTTCAGCGTGACCAGCCACTTATCCGACAGCAGGATTTGCAGACAGGTTATGCCGTGTTGCCACTCTTGCGCGCTCAGCGGTTGCGCGTCTTTGTTCAGCCAGCGAACGTTGCCGTCGCCCTCTTCCCACCAGCTGTCGGCGGTCAGCGCCGGGATTTGCTGGCGAAGGTGGATTAGCGCCGCGGTGAAATGGGTTAACCCGCTGTTCGCTTCTTCCCAGTCGAGCCAGGTTAAGGTGTTATCCTGGCAATAGGCGTTGTTGTTGCCGTGCTGGCTGTGACCGTGCTCGTCGCCCGCCAGCAGCATCGGCGTACCCTGCGACAGTAAAAGCGTCGTCAGCAGCGCATGAACGCTGGTGCGTCGCCGCTCGATCACATCCAGACTTCCGCCTAACCCTTCTATACCATGGTTAAAGCTATGGTTATTGTTAGTCCCATCGCGATTCTCCTCACCGTTTGCCTCATTGTGTTTCTGATTGAAACAAACGCAGTCGCGAAGCGTGAAGCCGTCGTGCGCCGTCACCAGGTTAACGGTGGCCGACGGACGTTTGCCGTCGCGCTTAAAGAGATCGCTGGAACCGGCAAAACGTCCTGCGAATTCGCCCAACGACAGATCGCGCGCCAGCCAGAAGCGGCGGATGGCGTCGCGGTAATGATCGTTCCACTCGGCAAACAGCGGCGGGAAATTTCCCACCTGATAGCCGCCCTCACCGATGTCCCACGGCTCGGCAATCAGCTTCACCTGCGACAACACCGGGCAATTTTTGATTGCCTGAAACAGCGGTGCCTGCTGGCTGAACGCCGGCGTGCGACCCATAACGGGGGCCAGGTCGAAACGAAAACCGTCGACGTGGAAGGTTTCCACCCAATATTTCAGGCACTCATACGCATAGTGCGTCACCGCCGGATGGCTGAGATTGAGCGTGTTACCGCAGCCGGTCCAGTTGGCGTAATCGCCATCGTCCCTGATCCAATAATAGCTACGGTTATCAATTCCGCGCTGCGAGAGCGTCGGGCCATCGAGATCGCTTTCGGCACTGTGGTTGAGCACCACGTCCAGAATGACCTCAATGCCCGCTGCGTGGAGTGCCTTCACCGCATCGCGGAATTCGTCCCGGGCTTTTTCAGGATGGGCGGCATAGCGGGGTTCAAGGGCGAACATCGCCAGCGGGTTGTAACCCCAGTAGTTGCTCAGCCCAAGGCGCTGTAACCGCGGCTCGCTGGCGAAATGCGCCACGGGCAGCAGCTCCAGCGCGGTGATCCCTAAGTGCTTCAGGTAGGCAACCATGGTCGGATGCCCGAGCGCTTTATAGGTGCCGCGCATCTCTTTGGGGATCGACGGGTGCAGATACGTCAGCCCCTTCACATGCGCTTCGTAAATGACGGTATTGCCCCACGGCGTGCGCGGCGGGGCATCGTCTTCCCAGTCGTAGAGGTCGTTCACCACCACGCTTTTTGGCGCGAGCGGCGCGCTGTCGCGGTGGTCGGGCTCGCCGTAGCCGACGTGGAATATCGGGTCGTCTTTAAACTCGCCGTCCACCCGGTGCGCACAGGGGTCAATCAACAGCTTCGCCGGGTTAAACCAGTGTCCCTGTGAAGGCTCCCATGCGCCGTGAACGCGAAAACCGTAGTGCATTCCCGGACGCCCGCCGGACAGGTAACCGTGCCAGATATCCCCCGTGCGGGACGGTAAATCGTAACGGTGCTCGTTACCTTCCCCGTCAAACACACAGAGTTCTACCCGCTCCGCGTGCGCGGAAAAGAGCGTGAAGTTCACGCCCTTCCCGTCAAAGCGCGCCCCGAGCGGTTCGGGATTACCTGCCGTAAGCTGCGTCATTCCCCCTCCCGCACCAGCCAGATGGTGCTAAGCGGCGGCAGCGTCAGGCTCAGGGAATTAGGGCGCCCGTGGCTTTCGAGTGCGTCGCTCTGCACCAGACCGCCGTTACCCGCGTTGCTGCCGTGATAATGCATGGAATCGGTGTTCAGTATTTCGCGCCATTTCCCCGCCTGGTTAATGCCGAAGCGGTAATGTTCGCGCGGCACCGGCGTAAAGTTGCTGGCAACGATAATTTCATTGCCTGCTTTATCACGGCGCACATAGATAAATACCGAACGTTCACGATCGTCCACCACCAGCCACTCGAAGCCGTACGGGTCAAAATCCAGCTCGTGCAGCGCTTTGTGGTGGCGATAGGTCAGGTTCAGGTCACGCACCAGACGCTGTACGCCGTGGTGCCAGTTGTCACCGCCTTCCAGCAGGTGCCAGTCGAGGCTGGAATCGTGGTTCCACTCGCGGCCCTGCGCGAATTCGTTGCCCATAAACAGCAGTTTCTTGCCCGGGAAGGCGAACATCCAGCCGTAGTAAGCGCGCAGGTTGGCAAACTTCTGCCACGCGTCGCCCGGCATGCGGTCAAGAATGGATTTTTTGCCGTGCACCACTTCATCGTGCGACAGCGGCAGCATGAAGTTTTCGGTGTAGTTGTAGAGCAGCCCGAAGGTGAGCTTGTCGTGGTGATACTGGCGGTGAACCGGGTCGAGCTTCATGTAGTCGAGCGTGTCGTGCATCCAGCCCAGGTTCCACTTGTACCAGAAGCCCAGACCGCCCATTGACGGAGGGCGAGAGACGCCGGGGAAGTCGGTGGACTCTTCCGCCATCGTTACCGCGCCTTCCACCTGCTCGCCGAGAATGCGGTTGGTGCTGCGCAGGAACTCAATGGCTTCCAGATTTTCACGGCCGCCATACTCGTTCGGGATCCACTCCCCCTCTTTGCGGCTGTAGTCGCGGTAGATCATCGACGCCACCGCATCGACGCGCAGGGCATCAATACCGAAGCGCTCGATCCAGTACAGCGCGTTGCCCACCAGGTAGTTTGTCACTTCACGGCGGCCGTAGTTGTAGATCAGCGTGTTCCAGTCCTGGTGATAGCCTTCGCGCGGGTCGCTGTGCTCGTACAGCTTCGTGCCGTCAAATTCCGACAAACTGAAATCATCAGACGGGAAGTGGCCGGGCACCCAGTCGAGGATCACGTTCAGCCCGGCGGCATGGGCGGCATTGATGAAATAGCGGAAATCATCGCGCGTGCCGAAGCGACGCGTTGGCGCATACAGCCCGGTAGGCTGGTAGCCCCAGCTTCCGTCGAACGGATGTTCGTTAACCGGCAGCAGCTCAAGGTGAGTAAAGCCCATCCATTTGGCGTACGGCACCAGCTGATCGGCCAGCTCGCGGTAGCTGAGCCAGAAGTTGTTATCGGTGTGGCGACGCCAGGAGCCGAGGTGGACCTCATAGACGGAGATTGGCGCGTCGAAGCGGTTGGCCTGCTTGCGTTCTTCCGTCTGGACGACCTTCTCCGGCAGCCCGCAAATCAGCGACGCGGTATCCGGGCGCATCTGCGCTTCAAAGGCATACGGGTCGGCCTTAATGCGCAGCTTGCCGTTGGCATCGATCATCTCAAACTTATAGAGCTGGCCGTTTTGCGCGCCGGGGATAAACAGCTCCCAGATGCCGGTTTCACGGCGCAGGCGCATCGGATGACGACGACCGTCCCAATAGTTGAACTGCCCGACAACGGAGACCCGCTGGGCATTCGGAGCCCATACGGAAAAGCGCGTGCCGGTGATCCCGTCCATGGTATCGGCATGCGCGCCCAGCGTTTCATAGGGCCGCAGGTGAGTCCCTTCGGACAACAGCCAGGCGTCCATCTCTTTCAGGAGCGGGCCGAAGCTGTAAGGGTCGTCAATCAGGTTCTGCTGGCCGTGCCAGATGACGGCAAGCTGATAGCGAAAAGGGTTTTTACGACGGGGCATCACGCCCGAGAAGAAGCCGCGAGAATCGAGGCATTCCAGATTGCCGACCTTGCGGCCGGTTTTGGGCTCAATCACCCAAACTTCTGTGGCATCCGGCAACAGCGCCCGAACTTCCAGTCCAGCCTCCGTTCGGTGCATCCCAAGCACAGAAAAGGGGTCAGCAAAATGACCCGTAATAAGCGCATTAATCACGTCTCTATCCACACGATCGGACATGGTATTCATCCTGTTTTTTATGTCGTCCTTTTTACGCGCTCCGGGACGACTTTTAATGTGACCTGAACGGGACAGCACAAATATGTGCATCCTTTCTGCTCCGTTCGAACCTCAGGTAAGAAATGACTCTTCCTTAAAGCATAGCCAACGCTCTAAATGACTCCTGATAAAAAATAAGACATCCGCGTGTTACTCCATGTAGTACGCAAAAAAAGGGGGTGAAAATCACCCCCGGTATTTAACAAATTATTACGCCAGCTGGCGCAGCATACGGCGCAGCGGTTCGGCGGCGCCCCACAGGAGCTGGTCGCCGACGGTGAACGCGGAGAGGTACTCCGGCCCCATGTTCAGCTTGCGCAGACGGCCAACCGGCGTGGTCAGCGTGCCGGTCACGGCTGCCGGGGTCAGTTCACGCATGGTGATATCGCGATCGTTTGGCACCACTTTCGCCCACGGGTTGTGTGCGGCCAGCAGCTCTTCCACGGTCGGAATAGACACATCTTTTTTCAGTTTAATGGTGAAGGCCTGGCTGTGGCAGCGCAGCGCGCCGATACGTACGCACAGACCGTCAACCGGAATGGTGTTCGCGGTCGCCAAGATTTTGTTGGTCTCGGCCTGGCCCTTCCACTCTTCGCGGGTCTGGCCGTTATCCAGCTGTTTGTCGATCCACGGGATCAGGCCACCGGCCAGCGGTACGCCGAAGTTGTCCACCGGCAGCTCGCCGCTGCGGGTCAGCTGGGTGACCTTACGCTCGATATCAAGAATAGCGGACGCCGGGTTTGCCAGCTCGGTTGCGACGCTCTGGTGCAGCTGGCCCATCTGGGTCAGCAGTTCGCGCATGTGACGCGCGCCGCCGCCGGACGCGGCCTGGTAGGTCGCCACGGAGACCCACTCCACCAGATCCTGCGCGAACAGGCCGCCGAGGGACATCAGCATCAGGCTGACGGTACAGTTGCCGCCGACAAAGGTTTTCACGCCGTTGTTCAGGCCGTCGGTGATGACGCCCTGGTTAACCGGGTCGAGAATGATGATGGCATCGTCCTTCATGCGCAGCGAAGAGGCCGCGTCAATCCAGTAGCCCTGCCAGCCGCTTTCACGCAGCTTTGGATAGATTTCGTTGGTATAATCGCCGCCCTGGCACGTCACAATAATGTCGAGTGCCTTCAGCGCTTCCAGATCGTAAGCATCCTGCAACGTGCCTGTGGTACCACCAAAGGACGGAGCAGCCTGGCCGAGCTGGGAAGTGGAGAAGAAGACCGGGCGGATAGCGTCGAAATCGCGCTCTTCAACCATGCGTTGCATGAGTACAGAGCCGACCATACCGCGCCAGCCGATAAAACCAACGTTTTTCATAGCATTTTTTTCCTGCTGAGGGTGTGTGCTGATTGTGCAAGCCAGTATTGAACTGGGATATGCTTCACATTACAAAATGCTGCCAAAGTCGCAAGCGAAATTAATCGATGATTGCCCGGCAATCAGAAATACAGCTAATTATCATAATAACCATAGAGAGTTTCAGGGATAATTTACATGAGTGAAATCATTTCCGCGGCGGTTTTATTGATCCTGATAATGGATCCACTGGGAAACCTGCCGATTTTCATGTCGGTGTTAAAGCACACCGAGCCGAAGCGCCGTCGGGCGATCATGATCCGCGAGCTGCTCATCGCTCTGCTGGTGATGTTTATCTTCCTGTTTGCCGGGGAAAAGATCCTCGCGTTCCTGAACTTACGCGCGGAAACCGTTTCGATTTCCGGCGGGATTATTCTGTTCCTGATTGCCATCAAAATGATTTTCCCGAGCGCGGAAGGCAGCAGCAGCGGCCTGCCTGCGGGTGAAGAGCCGTTCATCGTGCCGCTGGCGATTCCACTCGTCGCCGGGCCGACCATTCTTGCCACGCTGATGCTGCTGTCGCACCAGTACCCGAACCAGATGAGCCACCTGGTGATTGCCCTGCTGATTGCCTGGGGCGGGACGTTTATCATCCTGCTGCAGTCGTCCCTGTTCCTGCGCCTGCTGGGCGAAAAAGGGGTGAACGCGCTGGAGCGCCTGATGGGGCTGATTCTGGTGATGATGGCGACGCAGATGTTCCTGGACGGGATACGGGCGTGGATGAAGGGGTAGGTAAAAGCAAAACGGCAATCTTAGATTGCCGTTTTTAGTGTTTGCTCCCTCTCTCTGTGGGAGAGGGGGAAAACCAGTTAGCTCAGCAGCGTAAACGCAATCATCCCGACAATCGCACCCGTCGTGCCGAGGATGGTTTCCATCAGCGTCCAGGTTTTCAGGGTTTGCGCTTCGGTCGCGCCGGTAAATTTACCGAACAGCCAGAAGCCTGCATCGTTAACGTGAGAAACCACAATCGAACCGCCCGCGATACAGATAGACAGCGCCGCCATCTGTGCACCGGAGTAGTTCAGCTGTTCAATCACCGGCATCACCAGACCCACGGCGGTTAAACACGCCACGGTCGCGGAACCCTGAATGATGCGCACCGCCGCGGCCAGCACGAAGCAGGTGACCGCAATCGGCAGGCCCATTCCGGTCAGCGCTTCACCCAGAGCCGGACCCACGCCGGAATCCACCAGCACCTGCTTGAACACGCCACCGGCACCGATCACCAGCAGGATGATACCCGCAGGCTGCAGCGCGGCACCGCAGATCTCCATCACCCGGTCTTTCGGCATGCCCTGACGCATCGCCAGGCCGTAAATCGCCACCAGACAGGCCACCAGGATCGCGGTGAACGGATGGCCGATGAACTCAAACCACTCGTAGGCGCTGGAACCGACCGGCACAAAGCGCGCGGCGATGGTTTTCAGACCCACCAGCACCAGCGGGAGCAGGATCAGCGACAGGCTGAAGCCGAAGGACGGCATTTTGCCTTCGCCCAGGTGCGGCTCGGAGATGTCATCAGGAATATGCAGCTCAACGTAGCGGCTGATGAAGTTGCCCCACAGCGGACCGGCAATAATCATTCCCGGGATCGCGGCGCAGAGGCCAATCAGGATCATCCAGCCAAAATCAGCGTGCATCTGGGAGGCCAGTAGCATCGGCGCAGGTCCCGGCAGCAGAAACGCCGCCGCCGCCGCCACGCCCGCAAACAGCGGAATGACCAGCTTCACGAGGTTAGTGCCGGTATGGCGCGCCATGGAGAACGCGACGCTAATCAGCAGCACTACCGCCACTTCGAAGAACAGCGGCAGCGCGCAAATCAGACCAGCCAGACCAATCGCGTAGTGCGCGCGGCTGTGCCCGAAGGATTTCAGCATCTTGACGGCAATCTGGTCGACCGCGCCCGTCTCGTGCAAAATCTTGCCAAACATCGCGCCGAGCGCGACCACAATCGCCAGGAAGCCCAGCGTGCCGCCCATCCCTTTTTCCATCGTCGCAGCGATCTTGTCGAGCGGCATACCGGAAAAGAGACCCGCACCAATAGAAACCACCATCAAAGCAACGAAGGCGTGCATACGCGCCTTCATCACTAAAAACAGCAGCAGCAAAACGGAACCGACTGCTGTCAAAACAAGCGTTAATGTACTCAAAACTTACTGCCTTTTATTGATGACCTCGATGGTGCTGGCGACAACACCTTCCAGTGACTGATCGATATCAACCACTAAAACGTCTTTCTCATCTTCACCCGGCTCCTGCAGCGCTTCGAACTGCGTGACCAGCATCTGGGTTTTGAAGAAGTGACCTTTACGGGCCTTCAGGCGGCTTTCAATCACCTCGAAATCGCCCTTCAGATAGATGAAGGAGAGGTTCGGGTTGCCGTCGCGCAGCAGGTCGCGGTAGGTTTTTTTCAGCGCGGAGCAGACGATCAGGGAGACTTTGTTGGTACGCTGCATCGCAAAGGCGGCATCGTTCAGCGCCTGCAGCCACGGTTTGCGGTCGTCGTCGTTCAGCGGCTCGCCGGAGGCCATTTTCATGATGTTGCTGCGCGGATGGAGGAAGTCGCCATCAAGAAACGCAGCCTGGAGTTGATGCGCCACTTCGCTCGCCACGGCAGATTTACCGCTACCGGACACGCCCATCAGGACGTAAACGTGGTGATCGTGATTAGTCGTGCTCAAAGGGTGTCCCTCAGTCAATTGTTACGGGTAACAGTTATCGGTAACATTGTCCTGCCGGGGCAAAAGAGAAGCAATATCCAAACGTGCGCGAAGTGAATAAGTGTGAGCTACTTCAAATTTGTCGGATTAAATAGATCCACCCGGTGACAAGGTGAAACCTAAATCTAACATTTTAGGGGTAACTGCCTCACCACGAATGCGCGCCAGCAGGCGTTCTGCACCGATGCGGCCCATACGTTCACGCGGGGTCAGGACGCTCGCCAGACGCGGCTCCATCACCTGGCCGATGTCGTGGCCGTGGAAACCGGCAATCGCCATATCGTCGGGGATCTTCAGCCCCAGACGCTGACACTCAAACGCCGCGCCGACCGCAAGGTCATCGTTGGTACAGAAAATACCGTCCAGTTGCGGATACTCGCGTCGCGCCTGACGCATCAGCTCAATACCCGAGGTGTAGGACGAGGATTGCTCCACCATCACGCTGTACGGGGTTAAACCGGCGTCGAGCATCGCCTGCTCGTATCCCTTCTGTTTGATGATAGTACGTTCATCAAGGCGTGCACCCAGATAGGCAATGTGGCGATGACCGCGCGCGATGATCGCCGCCGTCATCTGACGCGCCGCTTCAAAGTTATCGAACCCAACGGCAATGTCGAGACACGGCGACTGGCTGTCCATCAGCTCCACCACCGGGATACCGGCCACTTCAATCATTTTGAGCGTGCGGGCAGTGTGGGTACGTTCCGTTAAAATCAGGCCGTCGATGTTCCAGGAAAGCATCGATTCAAGACGTTCCTCTTCCAGTTCCGGCTTGTACCCGTAGTGCGCGAGCATGGTCTGATAGCCAAAGGCATCGGTCACGCTTTCGATTCCACGTAATACTTCGGCGAAAACCTGGTTGGTCAAGGAAGGAAGCAGGACGCCCACCGCACGGCTGGTCGCATTGGAGAGAATATCGGGTGCGCGGTTGGGGATGTAACCCAGTTCATCAAGGGCAGCGGCAATCTTGCCACGCAACGCCACGGAAACCTGCTCCGGGTTACGTAAAAAACGGCTGACCGTCATTTTGGTCACACCGACGCGATCGGCGACATCCTGAAGTACGGGGCGTTTCTTTTTCATCGTCCTGAGAAATCTTGAAGTGAGAGATTTTCTCAGTTTATCACGGACAAAGCTCAACCTTCCCCGTTTAAAGGGAAGGTTGAGAAATTATTTATACCGGCGGCAGGTCAAACAGCAGGATTTCGCTTTCGCTGTCGGCATGCACGGAGAGCGCCTGCTCATCCCAGACGGCCAGGCCATCGGCGGTGGTGGCTTTGGTGCCGTTGATGGACACTTCGCCTTTCACTACCTGGATCCAGACGCGGCGGTTGGCGGCAATCTGGTGCACGGACTGTTCGTCTTTCGCCAGCGCCCAGCGGTACAGCTCCATATCCTGATGCACTTTCAGGGAACCTTCACGCGCATCCGGGGACAGCACCAGCTGTTTGCCCTGTTTGGCGTCGAAGCGGCGCTGCTCGTAGCGCGGCGTGATGCCGGTCTCTTCTGGAATGATCCAGATTTGATACAGGTGCAGTTTTTCCGTTTTGCTCGGGTTGTACTCGGAGTGACGCACCCCGGTACCCGCGCTCATAATCTGGAACTCGCCCGCCGGAACCTGCTCTTCGTTACCCATGCTGTCTTTGTGCGCCACGGCACCTTCGAGCACATAAGTCAGGATTTCCATGTCCTTGTGCGGGTGAGTACCGAAGCCCTGGCCTGCATCAATCACGTCGTCGTTAATCACGCGCAGTGCGGAGAAGCCCATAAAGTTCGGGTCGTAGTAGTCGGCAAACGAGAATGAATGCCATGAGTCCAGCCAGCCATGATTCGCGTGACCACGTTCGTTTGCTTTGCGTAAGTAGATCATTGTTTTCACCCTCAGTTCGTTTCGATGGAGTAAGTGTGGACGCAAACCGCCTGGGATCATAGAGGGTGAAAATTGACTCCTCTGTTCAAAAATTATGAACAAGCGAAGAGGAGCCGTTTTTGCTTATTTCGCGAGGGTTACCGTGGCAGGGGAAGCCTGCTCAAAGGCCCGTTCAAGGATTTCGAGATTGGTCAGAACGTCAGATTCCTTGACGTAATTCGGCGTGCCGTTTGTGAGCGTCTCAAACAGCGCATCGTAGACGCGGCCATAGTCGCCAATTTCCGGTTTCAGCTCCTCCCTGACCGTTACGCCCTCATCGTTCACATACTCCAGCACGCCCACGGAATCATCCGCCGCAAAGCCCGGTTCGCCCGGCATGATGTTGGCCTTCAGGCTGGTCTCCTGCTGGTCAATGCCGTATTTGATAAACGAGCCTCGGGTGCCGTGAACGATAAATTTCGGATAGTCGATTTTCACCAGATGGCTGGTTTTAACGATGGCCTTCAGGTCGCCGTAGAACAGTTGCGCTTCAAAGGTGTCGTCCGGGTTGGCTTTGTTGCGCAGGCTGCGGATGTCGTACGCCACGTGGTCCGGGCGGCCAAACAGGGAGATGATCTGGTCCATGGTGTGCACGCCCAGACCATAGAACGAGCCGTCCTGCGGCAGGCCGGGCTGGGTTTCCGCGACCGGACGGTAGTAGTCGAAGTGGCTTTCGATTTCCACAATGTCGCCCAACTTGCCGCTCTCAATCGCCTTTTTCGCCGTCAGGAAGCAGCTGTCAAAGCGGCGGTTCTGATACGGCGTCACGGTCAGGCCTTTGCTTTTCGCCAGCGCGAACAGTTCCTTCGCTTCGGCGATGGTCGGAGTGAACGGCTTTTCCACCAGCACGTTTTTGCCCGCTTCCAGCGCGCGCTTCGCGTAGTCGAAGTGGCTGTCGGCATGAGTGCAGACAATGATCAAATTCACCTGCGGATCGTGAAGCACCTCGTTCAGATCGCTGGTGAAATGGATGTGGGAATATTGCGGAGATTGCTCTTCCGGCTTCGCGCTGCGTCGGTAGATATGGGCAACGTGCCAGCTGTCTTTACGGTTGAGAACATAGGGTAAGTGATAGCGGGTGGTGCTTTTACCAAAGCCGATAAACGCACAGTTCAGGGTCATGGTTCCGTCCTTTTTTATCAGGTTTCTGTTTTCACTATAGCGATAAACTTGCCCAATAGAATCCTAAAATGGCGGCACTTGCCTTGACCCTGCTGCTAAAAACCACGATAAGGTGAAGGTCAAATCTATGCTCGCGAATGGAGTCGCGCCTATTTCTATGGAAAGGAAATATCTCGCCTTAAACAGTGCGCTTCTCTTCTGGCTGCTTTCGCTTGCCGCCTGGTGCTTCGCCACCCGTCAACTCGCATGGATCTTCGCAGCACTGTCTTTATTGGCCTTCACTCTCCCTCTGCTTATCAACCTGGGTAA
This sequence comes from Enterobacter sp. RIT637, assembly GCF_019718755.1. Classification (NCBI taxonomy): domain Bacteria; kingdom Pseudomonadati; phylum Pseudomonadota; class Gammaproteobacteria; order Enterobacterales; family Enterobacteriaceae; genus Enterobacter; species Enterobacter sp. RIT637. Next base: position 14,590 of record NZ_JAIHAZ010000011.1, on the reverse strand, counting down.
TGTTATGTTTAAGAAGAATAAAATTAATGAAATCAAGGTGCCAACCGCCCTTCCCCCGGCTCCTGTCATGGAAAAAGAACCTACCGCCACCGAGAAGCACGGCACCACGGTGATTGCCACTGACGTCCGCGTTGAAGGCAATATCGTTTCGGCGGGTCACGTCTATGTGCACGGTGAGCTCATCGGCAATATTGCCTCTGAACAGAGTCTGATCAAAATCATGCGCGGGGGACGGGTTGAGGGAAACATCACCTGCCGCGAGTTGATTATTGACGGGGCCGTGATTGGCGAATGCCACAGCGATGCCATTGAAATCTGCGAAAATGGTGAGGTCACGGGAACGCTTTCCTACCGGGCGCTGGCCGTCAAAAAAGGCGGGATGTTTTCCGGTATTGCAGAGATGCTTCCCGCCGCTATCGAAAAGAACAACGTCGTTGGCCTGATCAAGGACAGCACCACTGACGCTCCGGAAGCGTGCGAACTCGCTAAATAATAAGCAAAAAAAAGCCAGCGAAACGCTGGCTAAAGTAATACTGGAAGCAATGTGAGCAATGTCGTGCTTTCAGGTTCCCGTAGCGGTCTTCCTGAATGCAGAGCAATAATAATCATTCTCATTCGCACTTGTCCACTTTTTTTTGCAAAAAATAGCGGTTGACTCAAATTTTAAAGTCATTGATGTTGGAAAGGACATTTAACTGACTGAGGAACAAGGAATGAGTGAGATAGTGATACGCCACGCAGAACCGAAAGATGCCGAAGCTTTACGCCAGAACTATATGCATCCGGGGGTGTATCACGACACGCTACAGCTACCTCATCCTTCCCTTGAGATGTGGCAAGAACGCCTGAATCCTAAATCCGGTCAAAAACGTCTGGTCGCCTGCATTGATGAGAACATCGTCGGTGACCTGGCGCTGCAGGTAGAAGCCAGCCCGCGACGCAGCCATGTGGCAACCTTTGGTATCAGCGTTGCGGCGCACGCCCAGGGGCGCGGCGTGGGGAGTGCGCTCATGCGCGAGATGATCAACCTGTGCGATAACTGGATGCGCATCGAACGTATCGAGTTAACGGTTTTTGCCGATAACCCTGCTGCACTGGCGCTGTACCGGAAGTTTGGTTTTGAAATCGAAGGCACCGGCAGGAAATTTGCCCTGCGCAACGGCGAGTATGTGGATGCGTATTATATGGCGAGAATGAAGTAGTTATTTGCCGGGTGGCGGCTTCGCCTTACCCGGCCTACGTTCGTGCAGTTGTAGGCCCGGTAAGCGCAGCGCCACCGGGCAAAACATCAATACCCCGCCGTCAAATCATCCACCGAACGCGGGTCCGATGCGCCAAACAGTGCCCCATCCGGCCCCACCATAATGCTCTGGGTGCTGCCCATTGCCTCTTTCACCGCCACCTTTTGACCTCGCTGTTCCAGCAGCTTGATGGTGTCCGGGCTAAAGCCCTTCTCGACGCGCAGCTCATCCGGCAGCCACTGGTGATGGAAGCGCGGAGCGTTGGTCGCTTCGGCGACGTTCATCCCAAAGTCGATGCTGTTCACCACCATCTGCAGCACGGTGGTAATAATTCGACTCCCGCCCGGGCTGCCGGTTACCAGCCAGGTTTTCCCGTCTTTCACCACGATGGTAGGCGACATGGAGGACAGCGGACGCTTCTTCGGCCCTACCGCATTCGCATCGCCGCCTACCAGCCCGTAGACGTTCGGCACGCCCGGTTTGGCGGAGAAGTCATCCATCTCGTTGTTCAGCAGAATACCGCTGTTGCCCGCCACAATCCCGGTACCAAAGGTGGTATTCAGCGTATAGGTCACCGCCACCGCGTTGCCGTCTTTATCCACCACCGAGAAATGGGTGGTCTGGTTGCTTTCATACGGTGCCAGCTTGCCTGGGCGGATCTCGCTCGACGGCTTAGCCTTGTTGATGTCGATCTGTTCCGCAATGGATTTGGCATAGGCCTTGTTGGTCAGCGCCTGCCACGGCACCTTCACGAAGTCCGGATCGCCGAGATATTCCGAGCGGTCGGCGTAGGCGCGTTTTTCCGCTTCCGCCATCACCTGCATGGCGTCCGCGCTGCCGAAGCCGAACTTGTGCATATCGAAGTTTTCAAGAATATTGAGGATCTGCACGATGTGGATCCCGCCGGAGGACGGCGGCGGCATGGAGAAGACCTCGTAGCCGCGATAGGTGCCGCTAATCGGCTCGCGCTCCACCGCTTTGTACTCCGCCAGATCCGCTTTGGTGATGAGCCCACCGTTCTTTTGCATTTCATCGGCAATCTGGTCAGCAATTGCGCCTTTATAGAAGGCATCCGGGCCGTGTTCCGCAATCCGCTCCAGGCTGGTTGCCAGGTTCTTCTGCACCAGCCTATCGCCCTTCTTCAGCGGCTCGCCGTCTTTCCAGAAGATGGCCTTACTGTTTTCATGATTCGGAATGACTTCACTGCCGTAGGTTTTGAGATCGTCCGCAAGCGCGTCATTGACCACAAATCCCTCCCGCGCCAGCTTGATGGCAGGCTGTACCACCTTGTTCAGCGGCATCGTGCCGTACTTTTCCAGCGCCAGCGAGAAGCCCGCGACGGTACCCGGCGTGCCGGAGGCGAGGTGCGAGGTCAGGGATTTCTTGCTGTCCGGGTTGCCCTGCTCGTCCAGGAACATATCGCGGGAGGCCTGGTTCGGTGCCATCTCACGGAAATCGATGGCGGTGGTTTTCCCGTCTTTGGTCCGCAGCATCATAAACCCGCCGCCGCCGAGGTTACCCGCCTGCGGGTGCGTGACCGCCAGCGCGTACCCTACCGCAACCGCCGCATCTACCGCGTTACCGCCCTGCTTGAGAATATCGACCCCAACCTGGGTTGCCAGCGCGTCAACCGAGGCCACCATGCCATGCGTCGCCCGCACGGGATGGAAAACGTCTTCCTCCACGCCGTAGGAGACAGGAGGTGCCGCGGGCGGGTTGGCCGCCACACTAAATGTGCCGCCTGCCATCAGCGCGGCGATCGCTACCCAGCGCAAAAACGTTGGTTTCATCATTATTGTTCTCCAGGTGAAGGGGTCCATACTCCCCGCTTAAGCCTGGTTCACAACTCCTAAAAAATCATCGTCATGGTGAAATCGGGGTAAACTTAAGAGAAACCTCAAAAGGAGGAGATGACAATGAAACGCTTGATGATTCTTACGGCACTGATCCCGTTTGCCGCGCTCGCACAGCCACTCAATACGATGAACAACCCGAACCAGCAGGGTTACGTTATCCCGAGCCAGCAGCGTATGCAGACGGAGATGATGAGCCAGCAACAGCAGCAGAAAGGGATGCTCAATCAGCAGTTGAAAACGCAGACCCAGATGCAACAGCAGAGCCTGCAAAACCAGATGAACGCCAATACCCAGCGCATCCAACAGGGTCAGGTGCGTGAGCAGCCGCTGCCGAATAAAAACGGCGGGATGTTAGGCGGGGGGTCAACCCTGAACAGCGGCCAGCAGCATATGCTGCCGCCGCAGTCGAATGGCAGTATGCTTAATCCGCAGAACTAAAGTCCGGGCCGATGAGGTCGATCGCATCGGTACAGATGCTGTCCACGCCCCAGCGCAGCAGCTCGGCTGCGCGCTGGGGTTTGTTAACGGTGTAGACCAGAATATGCAGACCCGCGTCTTTCAGCATCTTCACCCGCGCCTCATCCAGCAGCTTGTGATTGAGATGAATAGAGACGCACGCTAAGCGCGTCGTCAGCTCGCGCCAGTCCTCGCGCCACTCGTCAAGCAGCAGCCCGCGCGGCAGCTCCGGCACGGCCGCCTGTGCCGCCTCCAGCGCGTCAATTTCAAACGAGGAGAGCAGCGGCGCGGTCATCCCTTCCCACAGCTCGCGCGCGGCCAGCGCAATCACTTTGCCCGTCAGCGGCCCGGTGCCGGTGGTCGGTTTGATTTCGATATTGGCCATCATGCCGTGCTGGCGACAGCGATCCGCCACTTCCGCCAGCAGCGGCAGCGGTTCGCCTTTGAACTCGCCGCTGTACCAGCTTCCGGCGTCCACCTTCAGCAGATCGCGCCACGGCAGTTTGCCCGCCACGCCCCAGCCGTTGCTGGTGCGCTCGAGGTTATCGTCATGCAGCAGGAAAATTTCGCCGTCTTTCGACAGCTTGGCATCGAACTCAATCATCGTGTGACCGTAGCGCGCGCCAACGTCAATCGCCGCCAGGGTGTTTTCCGGCGCCAGCTTACCGCCGCCCCGGTGGGCGACGACGTGGGGATAAGGCCAGTTGCTCATACTCGTTGTCCTGTTTCACCGTCAAACAGGTGCAGATGGTTTTCCGGCAGGTGCAGCCACAGCGTGCTGCCTGCTTTAGGGCGCTCCTGATGTGCCAGGCGCACCACCATTTTTTGCTCGCCCCAGCGCCCGTGCGCCAGGTTATCTGCACCCAACATCTCCAGCGTGTCCATCACCAGCGGCACGCCGCCGTCCGCCTGCGAGGTTAAACCGATATGCTCGGGGCGGATACCGAGCGTCATCTTACGCCCGGCGTAGCCACGATAGTACCAGTTGATCGGCAACGCCATCCCGCTTTCCAGCTCAAAATGCGTGCCCGCGCTGCTGATACGCCCTTCCAGCAGGTTCATTGCCGGGCTGCCGATAAAGCTCGCCACAAAGCGGGTGGCCGGTTTCTCGTACACTTCCACCGGGGTGCCAATCTGCTCGGCGATGCCTTTGTTCATCACCATTACGCGCTGGGCGAGGGTCATGGCTTCGACCTGATCGTGGGTCACGTACAGGGAGGTGGTTTTCAGACGACGGTGCAGTTGCTGCAGCTCAAGACGCATCTGCACGCGCAGCTTGGCGTCGAGGTTTGAGAGCGGCTCGTCGAACAGGAATACCGCCGGATCGCGCACGATGGCGCGCCCCATCGCCACGCGCTGGCGCTGGCCGCCGGAGAGCTCGCGCGGGCGACGCTTGAGCAGACCGTCCAGCTCAAGGATACGCGCCGCCTCTTTCACCCGCTCGTCGATATGGCCTTTGCCCATACCGCGGATTTTCAGCCCCCAGGCCATGTTCTCTTCCACGCTCATGTGCGGATAGAGGGCGTAGTTCTGGAACACCATCGCGATACCGCGGTCTTTCGGCTCCATTTCGGTGACGCGCTGACGGTCAATCCAGATATCCCCGGAGGTCACGCGCTCCAGCCCCGCCACCATGCGCAGCAGGGTGGATTTGCCGCAGCCGGACGGGCCGACCATCACGATGAATTCCCCGTCCGCCACGTCGAGCGTTAACGGCTGAATGACCTGGGTTTTGCCGTCCCAGCTTTTGGTTACTGCCTGAAGTTTTAAACCTGCCATCTTATTTCTCGCTATCGACCAGGCCGCGGACAAACGCACGCTGCATGGCTAAAACAATGACTACGGGTGGGATAAGGGTGAGCAGCATCGCTGCCATCACCTGGTTCCAGAGGGTGGTGCCTTCGCCGGTGGCGATCATGCCTTTGATGCCCGCCACGGCAGTGCCGAGGTTGACGTCCTGAATAATCAGCAGCGGCCACAGGTACTGGTTCCAGCCGTAGATAAAGGTGATCACAAACAGCGCCGCGAGGTTGGTTTTCGACAGCGGCAGCACGATGTCGCGGAAGAAGCGCATCGGCGACGCGCCGTCGATGCGCGCCGCTTCAATCAGCTCGTCCGGCAGGGTCATAAAGAACTGGCGGAACAGGAAGGTGGCGGTCGCCGAGGCCATCAGCGGCAGGGTTAAGCCCGCGTAGCTGTCGAGCATCTTCAGGTTGGCGATCACTTCCACCGTCGGGAAGATACGTACTTCCACCGGCAGCATCAGGGTGATGAAGATCATCCAGAAGAACAGGTTACGCAGCGGAAAGCGGAACCAGACGATGGCGAAGGCCGACAGCATCGACACCGTAATTTTGCCGACCGTAATGCCAAACGCCATGATGAAGCTGTTGAGCATCATCAGCCAGAACGGCGCGCTGTTGGCGCCCACGCCCTGGGTCCAGATGGTCTTCATGTTCTCGAACAGATGCCCACCGGGGATCAGCGTCATCGGCGTATCAAATACAGCTTTGGTGTCCAGCGTGGCGGCGACAAACGCCACGTACAGCGGGAACAGGATGACGATAATCCCTAAAATCAGCATGGTATGGCTGAAAATCGTCAGCCCGCGACGGTTCTCAATCATTGGTAGCGCACCTTACTTTCGACATAGCGGAACTGCACCACCGTGAGGATGATGACGAGGAACATCAGCACGACAGACTGGGCGGCAGAGGCGGATAGATCCAGCCCCGCAAAACCTTCGCGGTAGATCTTGTAGATCAGCGTCGTTGTCGCCTGCACCGGGCCGCCTGCGGTCGCCGCGTCGATCACCGGGAAGGTGTCGAAGAAGGCGTACACGAGGTTAACTACCAGCAGGAAGAAACTCACCGGGGCGATCAGCGGCAGTGACAACCTGAAGAAACGACGAATGGGCCCTGCTCCGTCAATTGCCGCGGCTTCCACCAGCGAACGCGGAATGGACTGCAGCGCGGCAAAGAAGAACAGGAAGTTGTAGCTGATCTGCTTCCACACCGAGGCGAACACCACCAGGAACATTGCCTGCCCGCTGTTCTGGGCGTGGTTCCAGTCGTAGCCGAACTCTGCCAGGAAGTGGGTAATCAGCCCGCGCCCCGGGTTAAACAGGAAGATCCACAGCACGGCGGCGACGGCGGGAGCCACGGCGTAAGGCAGCAGCATCAGGGTTTGATAAATACGGCTGCCGCGCACCACGTAGTCTACCAGCGCGGCGAAAAACAGCGAGGCAACCAGGCCGCTGACGGTCACCAGCGCGCTGAACTTCATCGTCGTCCAGAAGGAGTCCAGGTAGTAGCTGTCATGGAACAGCGCGGTGAAGTTGTCCAGCCCGACAAACTGGCTGGAAAGCCCGAACGGATCGACGCTTTGTACCGAGTACCACAGCGCTTCGCCCGCAGGCCAGATAAAGAAAATAACGGTGATGACCAGCTGCGGCGCGACCAGCAGGTACGGCAGCCAGCGGGAACGGAACACCGGACGGGATGATGACATTGAGATTTGGTTCCTGAACAATTCCGGGTGGCGGCTACGCCTTACCCGGCCTACATGGGGCACGTCGTAGGCCCGGTAAGGCGTAGCCGCCACCGGGCATTTTTTTACGATTTGGTCGACTGCTCAAAGCGGCGCAGCAGCTGATTTCCGCGCTCTACCGCTGAATCCAGCGCCTGCTGTGGCGTTTTCTTACCGGTCCAGACGCTTTCCAGCTCCTCATCCACGATGGTGCGGATCTGCGGCATGTTGCCCAGACGCAGGCCCTTGGTGAACGGCAACGGCGGCTTGTTCAGCATCTGACGCGTCGCAATGTCTGCGCCCGGGTTCTTGCTGTAGAAGCCCTGCTCGCGGGTCAGGTCGTACGCGGCTTTGGTGATCGGCAGGTAGCCGGTCTTCTGGTGCCACTCGGCGGCGTTTTCCGGCTTGGCCAGGAAGTCGAGGAACTCGGCTACGCCTTTGTAGGTGCCCTTGTCTTTGCCCTGCATCACCCACAGGCTCGCCCCGCCGATGATGGCGTTCTGCGGCGCGCCCTTCACGTCAGCGTCGTACGGCATCATGCCCACGCCGTAGTTGAATTTGGCATAGTGACGAATATCCGCCAGCGAGCCGGAAGAGGCGGTGGTAATGGCGCAGTCGCCGTTGTAGAACTTCTCGGTGGATTCGTCTTTACGCCCGAAGTAGCTGAAGTCGCCCTTCTTATTGAGTTCTTCCAGCAGCGCGATGTGCTTCACCTGCTCCGGCTTGTTGAACTCCAGTACCGCGTCGGTGCCGTCGAAGCCGTTGTTTTTGGTGGCAACCGGCAGGCCGTGCCAGGCGCTGAAGTTTTCAATCTGGATCCAGCCCTGCCAGCCGCTGGCGTAGCCGCACTTCATTCCCGCCGCCTTCAGCTTCGCGGTGTACTCGGCCAGATCCTGCCAGGTTTTTGGCGGCTGCTCCGGGTCTAAACCGGCTTTTTTGAAGGCGTCTTTGTTGTAGTACAGCACCGGCGTGGAGCTGTTAAACGGCTGGGACAGCAGGTGGCCGGTTTTGGAATCCGTGTAGTAACCGGAAACGGTCGGCACGAACTGGGATTCGTCGAAGTTGATGCCCGCCTCTTTGAACACTTCATACACCGGCTTGATGGCTTTGGAGGCCATCATAGTGGCGGTGCCCACTTCATAAACCTGTAACAGGGCTGGCGCGTTGCCGGTACGGAAGGCGGCGATGCCCGCGCTCAGGCTCTGCTCGTAGTTGCCTTTGTATACCGGCACAATTTTGTAATCCGGATGGGTGTCGTTGAAACGCTGCGCCAGGGAGTCAACCTCTTTACCCAACTCCCCTTCCATGGAATGCCAGAACGGAATGGTGGTCACAGCCATTGCGTTCGTCGCAAAAGCCAGACCGATTGCCAGACCCAAAGCTGTGTGTCGTAACGATGTCATTGTCATCTCTCTTATTGTGCCGGATGCGCGATATCACGCGTTTTATGCTCGCGAGGTAACATGACATGCTCGAATTACAGAAAAATAACTGTTTGTTTACAGATAAGTGACAACCAGGCGTCAGGGGGATGATGGTTGTGTGAAGGGGTGTTGTGGTTAAAAAAGCCGGGTGGCGGCTACGCCTTACCCGGCCTACTCGATCCCTGTAGGCCCGGTAAGCGCAGCGCCACCGGGCGATACAGACGGCTCAGCCGCCCAAATACGCGCTCCGCACCGCTTCGTTCGCCAGCAGCGCGTCGCCGGTATCCTCCAGCACCACGCGGCCGTTCTCCAGCACGTAGCCGCGGTCGGCGAGCTTCAGCGCCTGGTTGGCGTTCTGCTCGACGAGGAAGATGGTCATCCCCTCTTTGCGAAGCTGTTCGATGGTGTCGAAAATCTGCTGAATGATGATCGGCGCCAGACCGAGCGACGGTTCGTCCAGCAGCAGCAGGCGCGGCTGGCTCATCAGCGCGCGGCCAATCGCCAGCATCTGCTGCTCACCGCCGGACATGGTGCCCGCACGCTGGATGCGGCGCTCCCACAGGCGCGGGAAAAGCTCGTACACCCACTTGATGCGGGTCTGGTATTCATCGCGATGAGCGAAGAACCCGCCCATCGCCAGGTTCTCTTCCACCGTCATGCGGGAAAACACGCGACGCCCTTCCGGGACAATCGCCACCGCCTCGCGCATGATTCTGGCGGTCTGCCAGTCGGTAATGTCTTTACCATCGAACACAATCCGCCCGCTGGTGGCGCGCGGGTCGCCGCACAGGGTGCCGAGCAGCGTGGTTTTGCCCGCGCCGTTGGCGCCAATCAGGGTCACGATTTCCCCCTGATTGATATGCAGGCTGACGTCGTGCAGCGCCTGGATCTTGCCGTAGTGCGCGTTGACCTTGTCGAACGTTAACATCGCTTTTTCCATCTTATGCCTCACCAAGGTATGCGCGGATCACGTCCGGGTTGTTGCGGATCTCTTCCGGCGTGCCGTTTGCCAGCGGCGTGCCCTGGTTGACCACGTAGATGCGGTCAGAAATGCCCATCACCAGCTTCATATCGTGCTCAATCAGCAGGATGGTGGTGTCGTGGCTATCGCGCAGCTCGGCAATCAGCTCGTCCAGCTCTTTGGTCTCTTTCGGGTTGAGCCCTGCCGCCGGTTCGTCGAGCATCAGGATTTCCGGCTGCGTCACCATGCAGCGCACAATCTCCAGGCGACGCTGATCGCCGTAGGCCAGGTTGCTCGCCTGACGGTTGGCGTGCTGCAGCAGGCCAATTCGGTCGAGCCAGGTGGCAGCGCGGTCGAGCGCTTCATCCTGCGCGCGGCGGAAGGCCGGGGTTTTCAGCAGGCCGGAGAACAGCCCGGTTTTCAGCTGCTGATGCTGTGCCACCAGCAGGTTCTCAATTACCGTCATCTCGCGGAACAGACGCACGTGCTGGAAGGTACGCACCACGCCCATGCGGGCGATCTGCTGGCCCGGCAGCCCTTCCAGGTGCTGGTCGCGCAGCATGATGGTGCCGCCCGTCGGCTTGTAGAAGCCGGTCAGACAGTTGAAGACCGTGGTCTTTCCCGCGCCGTTCGGGCCAATCAGGGAGACAATCTCTTTCTTGTGCAGATCCAGATTCACGTTGTTGACCGCCAGCAGGCCGCCAAAACGCATCATCAGACCGTTAACGGATAATAATGGCTGACTCATGCCTGCTCTCCTTTCGCTTGCCCGTTCTTCAGCTTCAGCTGTGGACGGGTCATCGGCAGCAGACCCTGCGGACGCCAGATCATCATCAGCACCATCAAACCACCCAGCATCAGCATGCTGTATTCGTTAAAGTCGCGCATCAGCTCGCGCGAGACCACCAGCAGGATGGCCGCGAGGATCACGGCGAACTGCGAGCCCATCCCGCCGAGCACCACAATCGCCAGCACGAAGGCGGATTCGGCAAAGGTGAAGGATTCCGGGCTGACGAAGCCCTGACGCGCGGCAAACAGCGTTCCGGCGAAACCGGCAAACGCGGCGCTGATGGTGAACGCGGTCAGCTTGATGCGGGTCGGGTTCAGGCCCAGGGAGCGGCAGGCGATTTCATCTTCACGCAGCGCTTCCCACGCGCGACCCAGCGGCATGCGCAGCAGACGGTTGATCACAAACAGGGTAATCACCACCAGCAGCAGCGCCACCAGATAGAGCCAGATCACGCGGTCGGACGGGTCGTACTTGATGCCAAAGAAGTTGCTGAAGGTATCCCAGCCGCCTTCGCGGGCGGTACGGCTGAACTCCAGGCCGAAGAAGGTCGGTTTCGGGATCTGGCTGATGCCGTTCGGGCCGCCGGTCACTTCGGTGTTGTTGAGCAGCAGGATACGGACGATTTCGCCGAAGCCCAGGGTCACAATCGCCAGGTAGTCACCGCGCAGGCGCAGCACCGGGAAGCCGAGCAGGAAGCCCGCGGCGGCAGAGACCAGCCCCGCCAGCGGCAGGCAGGTCCAGAAGCCGAGGCCGTAATAGTGGTTCAGCAGCGCGAAGGTGTAGGCACCGATGGCGTAGAAGCCGCCGTAGCCCAGCACCAGCAGGCCAGAGAGCCCCACCACCACGTTCAGACCAAGACCGAGAATCACGTAGATCATGGTCAGGGTGGCGATATCCACGGTGCCGCGAGACACCACAAACGGCCACGCCACGGCGGCCACCAGCAGCGCCACGAGGAACAGCTTCTGCTTAACGGTAGAGCCGTCGATTGCCGGCAGCACAAATTTGGGCCCGGAGACGTTTTTCAGCGTCTTCTGGAACAGCGGACGCAGCAGCTGGAACAGGAACACCACGGCGGTGCCGATAAACACCCACTGCCAGCGGATGTCGGGGGCGGTGTCCACCACCAGCTTCGTGCCGTCCAGACCTAACTGGACGCCCATAAAGACGCCCGCCAGCACGAAGAACATGGCGGCAGAGAGCAGCGCCATTGCAAAATGCATCGGTTTCATACTTTCTCTACCTCCGGACGGCCCAGAATACCGGTAGGCATCACCAGCAGAACCAGAATCAGCAGGGCAAACGACACCACGTCTTTATATTCCGTGCTCAGGTACGCCGAGGAGAGCGCTTCCGCCACGCCCAGGATCAGGCCGCCGATCATCGCGCCCGGAATACTGCCGATACCGCCCAGAACCGCCGCGGTGAAGGCTTTCATCCCGGCCATAAAGCCGATGTACGGGTTGATCACGCCGTAGAACTGGCCGAGCAGGACACCTGCGACGGCAGCCATCGCTGCGCCAATCACGAAGGTCAGGGCAATCACGCGGTCGGTGTTGATGCCGAGGAGACTCGCCATCTTCAGGTCTTCTGCGCAGGCGCGGCAGGCGCGACCCATGCGTGAGTAGCGGATAAAAATGGTCAGGGCGAGCATCGCAATAAAGGTCACCACCCAGATAACCAACTGCATGGTGGTGATAGTGGCCGCGAAGTTTTCGCTTGCCCCCACAATCCACTGGCCGTTAAACAGGCTTGGCAGCGCCACGTCGCGCGAGCCTTCGGTCAGGCTGACGTAGTTTTGCAGGAAGATGGACATACCGATCGCGGAGATCAGCGCAATCAGGCGCTTGGAGCTGCGCACCGGCCGGTAGGCCACGCGCTCAATGCTCCAGCCGTAGGCGCTGGCTATCACAATCGCGCCGACAAACCCGGCGGCGACCAGCAGCCAGCTGCTGTCTATGCCCATCATCATCAGGGCGGCAATGATCATAAAGGAGACGTAGCTACCGATCATGTACACCTCGCCGTGGGCGAAGTTGATCATGCCGATAATGCCGTAAACCATCGTATAGCCGATGGCGATCAGCGCGTAGGTGCTTCCCAGCGTAACGCCGTTAAACATCTGCTGCAGGAAATAGAGAAACTGCTCGGACATATGCAAACCTTTTTATACCCGCCCGTCATGCCGGGCGGTGGGATAATTATTTGGCGGCCGAGGACGAACCGTCGGCGTGCCACTTAAAGACACCAAACTCAAATCCCTTCAGATCGCCTTTCTCATCCCAGTTCAGCGGCCCAATCACGGTGTTCGCCCCGTGTGCTTTTAAATCTTTCACCAGATCCAGCGGTTCTTTGCTGCCGGAGCGATCCAGCGCGGTGGCCAGAGACTGTACGGCTGCATAGGTGATCCAGACGTACGGACCACTCGGATCTTTCTTCTGCGCCTTGAGCGCATCCACGATAGCCTTGTTGGCCGGATCCTGGTCATAGCGTTTTGGCATCGTCACCAGCATGCCTTCGGCAGAATCCCCCGCGATGTTCGACAGAGAGGCGTTGCCCACGCCCTCTGGCCCCATAAACTGGGTTTTCAGGCCGGTGGCGCGCGCCTGACGCAGCATCTGGCCCATTTCCGGGTAGTAGCCGCCGTAGTAAACGAAGTCGATGTTCTCTTTTTGCAGACGGGCGATCAGCGCGGAGAAGTCTTTCTCGCCTGCGGTAATGCCGTCGAAGAAGACGATATTCGCGCCGCCTTTTTTCAGGCCGTCCTGCACGGAGCGCGCCAGGCCTTCGCCGTACTGCTGTTTGTCATGAATAATGGCAATGCGCTGTGGCTTAACGGTCTCGAGGATGTATTTGGCGGCGGTGGGACCCTGCGAGGAGTCCAGACCGGCGGTACGCATGATGTGCTGATAGCCGCGCTGGGTCAGTTCCGGGTTCGTTGCGCCTGGGGTGATCATCAGAATGCCTTCGTCTTCGTAGATATCAGACGCAGGCTGGGTGGAGGATGAACACAGGTGGCCGATCACATACTGGATACCGTCGTTGACGATTTTGTTGGCGACCGCGACGGCCTGTTTCGGATCGCAGGCGTCGTCATATTCCACGCCCACCAGCTTGTCGCCCTTGATGCCGCCCTTGGCGTTGATGTCTTTAATGGCCTGGCGCGCGCCGTTGAACTCCATGTCACCCCACTGGGCAACAGGGCCGGACATCGCACCCACTACCGCAACTTTAATGTCCTCCGCCATAGCGGCATGCGAGATCGACAGTGCGACCATCCCCGCGATTAACGTCTTCGCGTTCCTTTTCATCTCTGAATCCCCATTCGTGATGTCGTGTTTATATTTTGTTTTATTATGGTTAAAAAGCATTCTGTACTTTTAATGAACAACGCTATTTTTACCAGTGCCTTTAATGGTTTAGCGCAGGTTTTTGTCAAAAACCAGACTAAAATCTCTATTTTTCAGGCGATTAAGCAAAGATAATATTCTGAAATCAGGCAGAGATAAACAAATAAAAGCGCAGTTTGCAGCATAAAATAACGGTACAAAGCGCCGAATAAAACACTACCCTTCAGGTTAAAATTCTGCTTATTTTTCGATCCATGTGTTTTCAAACTGCCCATCGCGTTGCCAAAAAACTAATCACCTGGTTAATGAGAATAAAAAGAGGAAGCCGCTGAGTGAATAAATTGAGTACACTGCCCCTACTCAATCTGATTTGGACAAGTAGCTAATGAAACTGACTATCGTGCGTCTGGTGACCTTTAGCGACCAGGATCATATCGACCTGGGCAAGATCTGGCCGGAATATTCCCCTTCGTCGCTGCGCGTTGATGAGACCCACCGTATTTATGCCGCGCGTTTTAACGAGCGCCTGCTGGCTGCGGTTCGCGTAACACTGAGCGGTACTGAAGGGGCGCTGGACTCGCTGCGCGTACGTGACGTCACCCGTCGTCGCGGTGTGGGACAGTATTTAATTGAAGAAGTGATCCGTGAAAACCCGAGCGTGACCTCATGGTGGATGGCCGACGTGGGCGTGGAAGACCGCGGCGTGATGGCGGCGTTTATGCAGGCGTTAGGGTTTACGGCTCAGGAGAGCGGGTGGGAGAAGCGCCAGGGTTGATTTGTGCGGCCTGATGCCCTCACCCCGGCCCTCTCCCACGGGGAGAGGGAGAACACCGAGCGGTCCCCTCTCCCCCGTGGGAGTGTACGGTCCGGGGACATAGTGAACACTTGTTCGGGGACATGGTAGACACTTACAACTAAGGCATAAGAACCCGTTTATGGAGTCGCTTATGCCCTGGGATGCGAGAGATACCATGTCATTACGTA
>NZ_JAIHAZ010000119.1:0-581 GCF_019718755.1 Enterobacter sp. RIT637 | reverse complement strand
TCAATCGTCAGGTTAGCCACGCCGATTCGGGCCATTACCGCTTCCGCCGCATCGAGAATGCTGTCGGTACTGATCTCTTTTCTGCGTCCCATCATTCACCCTATTTATTTAAACATCCGGTCGGATATTAATTGCATTACGTTTGCCGCGCAACAGATATCCTGAAGAGAACAGAAGGTTAGGGATCAGCAAAACACGAGAATCTCAGGCGGTGAAAGCGATGCGGCGTCGCGCTCAAATGTTTGGTGCAGGAAGGTGATCAAGAGCATCCACCCCTCTGTAAAAACGTGTTGCATTTTACTGATCAAAAACCCTGGTGAATCACTCCCGGCTAGCTACGCTTAAACAGGTAACCGATATCGGGAGGGGTTATGCTGACTCATTCTGAAGCCAAACGGTGGGCATCGATAATGCTGAAATCGGCATTATGCGATGGTATGAATACTGACGAGATTTCCCGACAGGTACACCTGGTCTGCGATCATCACGGGCGAGAGTGTCTTGAGGAGTTAATTGAGGAAATCTTAATTGAAGCAGGACGAATAGGGCCTAAGCACAGCAATGGCGAAATTCACCATCAC
>NZ_JAIHAZ010000118.1:0-581 GCF_019718755.1 Enterobacter sp. RIT637 | reverse complement strand
ATTTAGAGGATTGGATTTATTTCATTAAGGCAAGGAATTCGAATGCAAGCGGCAACTGTAGTCATTAACCGCCGCGCTCTGCGACACAACCTGCAACGTCTGCGTGAACTGGCGCCCGCCAGCAAGCTCGTTGCAGTCGTGAAAGCGAACGCTTACGGACACGGTCTTCTTGAGACCGCGCGAACGCTCCCTGATGCCGATGCCTTTGGCGTCGCCCGTCTCGAAGAAGCCCTGCACCTGCGCGCGGGCGGTATCACCCAACCGATTCTGTTACTCGAAGGCTTTTTCGAAGCCGACGATCTGACGACGATTGCCGATCAGCGTCTCCACACCGCCGTGCATAACGAAGAGCAGCTGGCTGCACTCGAAGCTGCGACCCTCAGCGAGCCGGTCACCGTGTGGATGAAACTCGACACTGGCATGCATCGCCTGGGCGTGCGCCCGGAGCAGGCAGAGGCGTTTTATCAGCGCCTGAGCCAGTGCAAAAACGTGCGTCAGCCGGTGAATATCGTCAGCCACTTTGCCCGTGCCGATGAGCCTGAGTGCGGCGCCACGGAGCAGCAGCTCGACATCTTTAACAC
>NZ_JAIHAZ010000117.1:0-583 GCF_019718755.1 Enterobacter sp. RIT637 | reverse complement strand
GACTTAACAGAATCGCCTCGGCCTCCTCGGCCACCAGCAGCGAGTTACCGTACATTGTGCCGACAAAAATGCCTACTTCAGCCATGCTTCACTCCCTTCATTATCGCTATTGCTGTTCATCCTGAACGTTGCTCGTCACAAACTCAACCCTTTCATTTTCGGGGAGTTGTCCCATCCAGCCAAACTGTGACAGCGCCTGCATCCAGACATCAGCCAGCCCAGCACGGATCACCAGCGGTTCGCCGGTGAAGGGGTGGGTCAGGCTGAGCTGGCTGGCGTGCAGCATCAGGCGGTTGCAGCCAAAATGCTCGGCGGCGCTGCGGTTCTGGCGCAAATCGCCGTGCTTGCTGTCGCCAATGATCGGATGACGCAGATGGGAGAGATGGCGACGGAGCTGGTGCTTGCGCCCGGTATGAGGCTCAAGCTCCACCAGCCCGTAGCGCGTGGTCGGGAATTTACCCGTGGCAACGGGCATTTCGACCGTCGCAAGACCGCGATAATCTGTCACTGCAGGCTGCGGCTCTTTATCGTCACGGGCAAATTTATCGGCGATCTTAGCCAGCTCTTCGACCAGCGGATAATC
>NZ_JAIHAZ010000116.1:0-583 GCF_019718755.1 Enterobacter sp. RIT637 | reverse complement strand
CCCACCCGGATACCCAGGCGCATCAGCCACAGCTCCAGCGCCGTCCAGGTGCCGGTGGTGTCGCCCCACGGTGAGCCGTTGTCCATCGTCATCCGGTCCGGCAGGCCGTAACGCTCAAACACGCCGACCAGTTGCTGCTGCACGGTCTCGCGCCGTTCATCGGTACAGTGCGCCAGGCACAGGGAAAAACGGGAGTGGTCGTCCAGCAGGGTGAGCGGATGGCATCGGCCGCCGCCAAAGGGAAAATGGCCCTTAAAATCCATCTGCCAGAGGCGGTTCGGCGCGTCATGTTCGAACCGGCCCGTGCCGGGAGTGCCAGGTGAAGCGCCCGGCAGCAGGCCATGGCGGGCCATCAGGTTATGGACGGTGCTGAAGGCGGGCATGGTGTGCCCCTGGTCTTCCAGCCAGCGCTTAATCTTGCGGGCTCCCCAGCGTTCATGGCGGTCATGGGCCATGCGCAGCAGGGCCGTAATGTCGTCTGACGAGCGGTTCGGGGAATGGTGCGGAATGCGCGGGCGGTCCTGAAGGCCGGACGGGCCTTCCTGAGCCCAGCGCTGGAGCCACTTGTAGCCGGTGGCAGGTG
>NZ_JAIHAZ010000115.1:0-584 GCF_019718755.1 Enterobacter sp. RIT637 | reverse complement strand
TTCCATCCCTTTTTCAAAGCGGTGTTCCAGGCGCGCGATTTCATACCATTTACCGAGGTAACGGCTGGCGTTAAAGTCGCTGACAGGCTTCACGCCCTTTGGTGGGGTTGGTGATTTACATGCAACCAGCGTGAGCGCCACAGCGATACTCGTCATCACAGGCCATAGTTTCATGCGAACTCCTTTCTTTTTAGTAACCGGGAGTTAAGTGTAGTGTAAACAACAGGTCAGAATGATTATCACAAAAAAATTGAGTATTTCCTGATAAGACGGCTGACGGTGAAAAGCGAAGGTTGCTCAGGTTATTCTGTACGGGCCTGAAAAACTGAGCGCTTCCTTGAACAGTCGTTATTTCTTGATCTGTTTTCCGTGTTCATCCACAACTGGTTCACCATCTTCTTTCGTGAACGCACCGCGCTGCTCTTCCGTCAAAATATCCAGCACCACCTCTGATGGCCTGCATAAACGCGTCCCAATAGGGGTAACGACAATGGGCCGGTTGATGAGAATAGGGTGCTGTAACATGAAATCAATCAACTGGTCATCGCTGAAAGAGTCGTCTGCCAACCCTAATTGGTCATAGG
>NZ_JAIHAZ010000114.1:0-584 GCF_019718755.1 Enterobacter sp. RIT637 | reverse complement strand
CCATCAGCAGCGATTGCGTCAGCAGAGTATCGCCCGTCGACGTCGAGCCGGTGGTGTCCAGGGTCAGCGCAATGCTCACTTCGTAAGTGGTGATCAGATCTACCGAGATATTGTGGCGCGCCAGAATCCCAAACACTTCCGCCAGGAAACCGCGAGAGTGCAGCATATTCAGGCTATGCAACGTCACCAGCGTTTGCTTGCGGCGCAGCGCCAGGGCGCGGAACAGCGGTGGATTCTCAGTGCTTTTACACACCAGCGTCCCGCCTGCTTTAGGATCTTTGCTCGACCCGACAAACACCGGAATATCGCTGCGTACGGCAGGCAGCAGGGTGGCCGGGTGCAGCACTTTCGCGCCGAAGGTCGCCATTTCGGCGGCCTCTTCAAAGGCGATAACATCAATACGTTTTGCGGCAGGCACCACGCGCGGGTCGGTGGTATAGATGCCTGGGACGTCGGTCCAGATATCCACGCGGGAAGCGTACAGCGCTTCGCCAAGCAGCACAGCCGTGTAGTCGCTGCCGCCACGGCCCAGAGTGGTGGTGCGGCCTTTGGCTTCGCTCCCGATAAAGCCCTGGGTGATAACA
>NZ_JAIHAZ010000113.1:0-591 GCF_019718755.1 Enterobacter sp. RIT637 | reverse complement strand
CTAATTTGCAGCTTAGTGATGCAAAACGCCTGAGCAGCCTTGCACAACTGGAGCAGCAACAATCCATTATTGCTCAGACAAAAGCGACCCTTTTAGCCAGTCAGGCATCGGCGCAGTATGCCAGTCAGAATGCTGAACGTTTTAATAAGCTTTATCAAAGAGGTACCGTCGCTGCGGACGATCAACAATAAGCCCATTCAACACAGCGTTCTGCATCCGCAGTCGTTCGTCAGAACGAAGCTGCTCTGACCTCAGCAGAGAAACAGGTAGGCGTGTTGAGGGCTGCATTACGTCAGGCGGAAGCCGATGTTGCAGTCGCGCAGGCAAAAGTCAGTCAGGCGAGGCTTAACCTTTCTTATACGCATATTGTTGCACCAGTCGATGGGATGGTAGGCCAGCGTTCGGTGCGCCTCGGAGCGTACGTTAACGCAGGGACACGTCTGCTGGCCGTGGTTCCGCTACATCAAACTTACATCACTGCCAATTATCTTGAAACACAGTTGGCAAATGTTCAGCAGGGGCAGAAGGTCTTAATTAAAATTGATGCCATGCCTGGCAAAAAGTTTACTGGACATGTCGATAGTATCGCTC
>NZ_JAIHAZ010000112.1:0-591 GCF_019718755.1 Enterobacter sp. RIT637 | reverse complement strand
GTATTACAGTTTTTTAATGACTCCCTGGCGGCCGGCAGCGCCGACGCGCGCGAGTTTATGGTCGCGGGCCAGGATAAGGGGCTAAGCGCCGCCTTTCCTGCGCTGTCGTTAAGCTTCTGGCCGGATAAATCCGCGCTGGCAAAGGCGGTGATCGCTAAAGCCAAAGCCAACCGCGAGCAGCGTTTCTTCTTTCACGGCCAGTTTAATATCGGCCTGTGGATGGCGTTGCTGAGTGGCGGCATCAAGCCTGCGCAGTTTAACTGGCAGATCTGGGGCGCGGATCTGTATGAAGTGTCGCGCGGCTGGAAATTCCGCCTGTTCTATCCCCTGCGCCGTATGGCTCAGGGGCGCGTTGGCTGCGTGTTTGCGACGCGCGGCGACCTGAACTTTTTCGCGCAACAACACCCAAACGTGCGCGGTGAATTGCTCTATTTCCCCACGCGGATGGACCCTGCGCTGAACACGATGGCGAACGATACGCAGCGCGAAGGCAAGCTGACCATATTGGTGGGCAATTCGGGCGATCGCAGTAACGAACACATCGCAGCGCTGAAAGCCGTGCATAAGCAGTTTGGCGACACGGTGAACGTG
>NZ_JAIHAZ010000111.1:0-596 GCF_019718755.1 Enterobacter sp. RIT637 | reverse complement strand
GATTACCCCAATAACAATACAGTTGAATCGTCCATTTCATATTATCTGCAAAAACTACGTGATGATGATGAACTGGAGTTTCAGACCCCCGGTAACTATGAATATCTCAACTTCGATAAAGGTGAATTGCAGAGCATCACCGAGGAAACTGTTGAAGAGAACGTGCCCGCTGAAATCCCTTACAAGCGTTACGCGATAAGCAATTTGATCGACGAAGGCTGCTTTTTAGAAGAGGATAAAATCCAACTCATCCTTCAGCGGCTACAGGCCAAAAAAAACCTGATCCTGCAGGGGCCGCCGGGAACCGGTAAAACCTGGCTTGCTCGCCGCCTGGCATATTGCCTGATGGGCGAGGAAACCTAAAACGCATCAGCGCGGTGCAGTTCCACCCTACCCTCTCCTACGAAGATTTTATTCGCGGCTGGCGTCCTAATAATGAAGGACGTTTAGCACTGGTAGACGTGCCTTTTCTCCATGCGATAGACAGAGCAGTAAACGATCCGACGACTAAATACGTGGTCATCATTGAAGAGATTAATCGGGGCAACCCTGCGCAAATTTTCGGCGAAACGCTGACGCTGATGGAGGCGGATAAA
>NZ_JAIHAZ010000110.1:0-599 GCF_019718755.1 Enterobacter sp. RIT637 | reverse complement strand
CCACTGTTGTTCAAACGGCGGGTTCAGGGCGGCAAACAGTTCGCGGGAGACATCATAGGAACTGTTAAGCAGCTCAGTCGCCTGCGCCTGCGCGACCAGCAACAGCGAAGCTGCCAGCGCCAGATATCCTTTTTTCAGTACAGTAACGGCCATTGCGCACCCTTCTAAATGTGATGACGTTGAGCTATCCCGTCAGGTGTGATTGTTGCAGTCAGTTGGGCATGGACAGCGCGGAAGAACCGGAGCATACACGGTGTGCGTGAGGATTCTGAGCGCTGCCCAGGCCCAAACTGACAACTAAAATAGCCTGATGGGATGGCTCTTTCTTATAGCCATAATATTTATAACGAGTACGAAAGGAGTAACGGTTTTATATACCGTTTGGTGATTTACCAGCAGAAAAGGGAATAAGGGGCGGGGGTGAGTGCCGGGTGGCGCATGCGCTTACCCGGCCTACAGTATTACAGAGCCAGCAGACGCTCAACGGATGGCGCGAAGTAGTAGCCGCCGGTCACTGGTTTGGTGAAGCGCAGCATCGCGTCGCGCTTGCCATCGGTGTCCCCAAACATGCTCAGAAGCTGCTGCTCGATGTTGTACAG
>NZ_JAIHAZ010000010.1:0-142525 GCF_019718755.1 Enterobacter sp. RIT637 | reverse complement strand
GACGCCGCCGTGCGGGCCGGTCTCTGTGGAAATCCCGATTGATATTCAGGGCGCGAAAATTCCGCTGTCGCTGGTGACGATACCGGTGAAACCGGCTTCGGTTCCAGCCGCAGATCCCGCGACGGTTGACGCGCTGTGGACGCAGCTTAAGCAGGCAAAACAGCCTCTGCTGTGGCTGGGCGGCGGGGCGCTGGGCAGCGCTGACGCCGTGAAAAAACTGGCGGATGCGGGCATGACGGTGATCTCCAGCACCCACGCCCGCGGCGTGCTGCCGGACAGCCATCGCGCCAGCCTGCGGGCCTTTCACAACTCGCCGTCGGTGGAAGCGCTTATCGCGCAGTGCGATTTTACCCTGGTCGCCGGTTCACGCCTGCGCAGCAACGAAACCCGCTCCTGGACGCTTGAGCTGCCGCATCCGCGCGTGCAGATTGATATCGACCCGGCGGCGGCAAGCCGTAACTATCTGATGGACAACACGCTGATAGCCGACTGTTCAGCCTTACTTAGCGCGCTTGCCGACAAAATTCAGGGCCGCGAGTGGGGCAGTGCCCAGTGGGATATGCAGGTGCAGCAGGCGGTTGAACAAGCCGAACAGGGGCTACGCGAGCAGTGCGGCGCCTATGCGAAACTCAACGACGCCATTGAGAAAGCGCTGCCGAAAAATGGCCTGCTGGTGCGCGATATTACCGTTTCCGGTAGCCTGTGGGGCAGCCGACTGTTCCGCGCCAGTGGCCCGCTGATGAACATTCACTCTCTGGCCGGGGCGATCGGCATGGGACTGCCGATGGCGATCGGCACCGCGATAGCCAACCCGCAATGCAAGGTGGTGGGGCTGGTGGGCGACGGCGGACTGAGCCTGAACTTAGGCGAGCTGGCGACGCTGGCGCAGGAAAAAGCCAACGTGACGCTGCTGATCATGAACGACGGCGGTTACGGCGTAATGCGCGGCATTCAGGATAAGTATTTCGGCGGGCGTCAGTACTATAACGAACTGCATACGCCGGACTTTACCCTGCTGGCGCAAGCGATTGGCCTGCAGGCGTGGAGCGTAGATCGTGCTGAGGATTTTGATGCGGTGATGACGGAGGCGCTTGCGATGCCGGGACCGTCGGTAGTGGAGGTGCGCATGGGGCAGATTGGCGCGCTGAAGTTTGCGGGGCCGCCGCAGAAGACGCTTTACTAACTGTTTCCCCTCTCCCACAGAGAGAGGGGGAAAACTGCAGGCCGGGTAAGGCGAAGCCGCCACCCGGCTTTTTTCATCAGAACACGTTAAACGGGTATTCCACGTAAGCGCGGATCTCATCCCCGCCCACGTTGTACTCGCTGGCGTTGCTGGAGACGCGCAGTACGGAGTAGCGCAGGCGCAGCGTCAGGTCTTTTGCCGGGCCGTCCTGGACCTTGTACTGGATCTGGTTAAACCACTCGTGCTCTTTGCCGTTGCTGGTTTCAGAGGTTTTGATGTTATCGCCGCGCACGTAGGCCGTGGTCCAGCTCAGGCCCGGCAGGCCAAGGCCGCCAAAGTCCAGGCCGTATGACGCTTGCCATGAGCGCTCGTCTTCGCCGTTAAAATCCGACCAGTAGGAGTTCGCCAGCCAGATGGTGTTGCCGCCGTCACCCACGCCGCCCTGGTCGCGGTAGCCGCCGTAGTTGTAGCCGGTGCTGCCGCTGCTCTGCTGGTACGCCACCTTGAAGGTATGAATATCCCAGATGTAGCTCGCCGCCAGGCTCCAGATGGTGTTGCTGCGGCCCGTGTTGAGGCTGTCAGCGTAGCTCTGATCCAGTCGCGAATTGTAGCCGTTGAAATCAAGCACCAGTTGCTGTCCGGTGCTGAACGGCTGTTTGAAGTTCATGCCCAGATACTGCTTATTCATCACCTCTTCATTATGAGAGGCGTACAGCGCACCGCTGAACTGATCGTTGAACTGGTAGCTTGCGCCGCCGAAGGTCAGGCTCTTCAGGCCGCTGTCGTGGCGGTCATCGCTTTTACGCTGCTCGTCGGTGAAGTAACCGGCGTTGACTTCCAGGCCGTCGATCTCTTTTGAGGTCAGCAGGGTGCCGGTGTAGCTTTCAAACAGCAGGCGGGAGCTGTCGGCAGTAATGATTGGCAGCTCAGGACGCTGATTTCCGTAGCTCAGCACGGTATTGGAGATGCGCATTTTGGCGGTGGCGCCAAACTTTGCCAGATCGGATTTTGCCCGGCCATCATCTTCCTGTTTAAAGAAGTCGATGCCGCCTGCGCCGCTTTTGCCACGGCCGCCGTCCAGGCGCACGCCGTATTGAGCAATACCGTCCACACCAAAGCCCACCGGCCCTTCGGTATAGCCAGATGCAAAGGTGGCGATGATCCCCTGGCCCCATTCGGCTTTATCCTGCTGGCCCTGATGGTAGTCGCGGCTGATATACGCATTGCGTAAAAACAGATCCAGATGGCTGTCGTCAATAAAACCCTGGCTGTCGGATTGCTGGCTTGCAGCGGCAGGTAATGCCGCGAATAAACTTAACGCAACTAATGATAATTCTTTTTTCACGGAGGGAACGTCTCTGTCTGGATATATTAATTTGAATGATTGCGTGTTCGATAATTACCGGAAATATTAACGATTGCAATAAATATGTGAACAGACGTTTCAGGGGCTGAATGCAGATGTGGCGGGGCTTTTGGGCGAGTTACCGATACGTGCTTTTAAATTGGCAATTCATGCGAAATAAAAGGGAGGCAAATATGCCTCCCGGTAAAATTATTTAATTCCGTCTGCGGCCATACGGTCGCGAATATGTTGTGCGCGTTCTTCCGAGGCCGGGTGATCGTCAAACATGGAGCTTTGACGACCCGCTTCCAGCTTGGCCAGTTTTTCGAAGCTGGTGGCTAAACCTGATGGATTAATACCGCGTTTGCGCAACAGATCGTAGGAGTAGTCATCCGCTTCGGATTCCTGGCGCTGTGAGAACTGAGAGTTAACCAGCTTTTCACCGACGTCGCCAAGCTGTGACTGCGACAGGCTGCCAACGATACCACCCGCAGAGGCCGCCGCCGCGCGAACGGCGTTAGTGCCTAACGCAACCTGCATCCCTTTCTTCACGTGGCCGAGCGCAACGTGGCCCATTTCGTGGCCGATAACGGCTTCCACTTCGTTGTCGGTCATCATGTCCATCAGCCCGCTATAGACGCGGATACAGCCGTTCGCCATCGCGAAGGCGTTCACGTCTTTCGCCATGTAAACCTTGTAGTTCACCGGCTGGCCGTTGATGTTGTCGCCCAGCGCGGAAGCAATCTTATTCAGACGCTGCGTGTAGGTACTGTTAGCCGGGGCAAGCGTGGCTTTTCCGTCCATATCTTTACACGCCTGATCGCTCAGCGCTTTTACCTGCGCGTCGCTCAGGGAATAGGCCTGAAAGGCTTCTGCGCCTGAGGTCATCAGACCGTTAGAATCCATATTCTGACAGCCGCTCAGCAGGAGCGTCGTACCCAGGGCCAGCACTATTGCACGCATTTTCATGAGATTGCTTCCGTACTCGTTAATCTGAATAAAATCCGAAAAGTGCACCGTCAGCGAAGCCGGTGTCGGGCTAAGTATAAGGAATATCTACAGGGGCGGGCGAGCAGATTGCGCAACATGCGAGCATGATCCAGAGATTTCTTATCACGCAAAAGAATGCTCCATGTACATGACTTGCGGCTTGGGTTACATTGTTGGCACTTTTTTCCGGCGTAGCCCAAAACGCGCTGTCGTCAAGGGCATGGCCTTTAACAGTCCGATCTGGAGTTAAAATGTCCTCACGTAAAGAGCTTGCTAATGCTATTCGTGCGCTGAGCATGGACGCAGTACAGAAAGCCAAATCCGGCCACCCAGGGGCCCCTATGGGTATGGCTGATATCGCCGAAGTCCTGTGGCGTGACTTCCTGAACCACAACCCGCAGAACCCATCATGGGCTGACCGCGACCGCTTCGTGCTGTCCAACGGTCACGGCTCTATGCTGATCTATAGCCTGCTGCACCTCACCGGCTACGATCTGCCTATCGAAGAGCTGAAAAACTTCCGTCAGCTGCACTCTAAAACTCCAGGTCACCCGGAAGTGGGTTACACCGCTGGTGTCGAAACCACCACCGGCCCGCTGGGTCAGGGTATTGCTAACGCCGTGGGTATGGCGATTGCTGAGAAGACGCTGGCGGCGCAGTTCAACCGTCCAGGTCACGACATCGTTGACCACTTCACCTACGCGTTCATGGGCGACGGCTGCATGATGGAAGGCATTTCTCACGAAGTGTGCTCCCTGGCAGGTACCCTGAAGCTGGGCAAACTGGTTGCGTTCTATGACGACAACGGTATCTCCATCGACGGTCACGTTGAAGGCTGGTTCACCGACGACACCGCAGCACGTTTCGAAGCCTACGGCTGGCACGTTGTGCGTGGCGTTGATGGCCACGATGCTGACTCGATTAAACGTGCAGTAGAAGAAGCGCGCGCTGTGACGGACAAACCGTCCCTGCTGATGTGCAAAACCATCATCGGCTTCGGCTCCCCGAACAAAGCGGGTACTCACGACTCCCACGGCGCACCGCTGGGCGACGCGGAAATCGCACTGACCCGTGAAGCACTGGGCTGGAAACACCCTGCATTCGAAATCCCATCTGAGATCTACGCTCAGTGGGATGCAAAAGAAGTAGGCCAGGCGAAAGAAGCGGCCTGGAACGAGAAGTTCGCTGCCTATGCGAAAGCGTTCCCGCAGGAAGCGGCTGAATTCACCCGTCGTATGAAAGGCGACATGCCGTCCGACTTCGACGCGAAAGCGAACGAGTTCATCGCTAAGCTGCAGGCGAACCCGTCTAAAATCGCGAGCCGTAAAGCGTCTCAGAATGCGATTGAAGCGTTCGGTCCTCTGCTGCCTGAATTCCTCGGTGGCTCCGCTGACCTGGCGCCATCTAACCTGACTCTGTGGTCTGGTTCTAAGCCAATCAACGAAGATACTGCCGGTAACTACATCCATTACGGTGTACGTGAATTCGGTATGACTGCGATTGCCAACGGTATCTCCCTGCACGGTGGTTTCCTGCCGTACACCTCTACCTTCCTGATGTTCGTGGAATATGCACGTAACGCCGTGCGTATGGCCGCGCTGATGAAACAGCGTCAGGTGATGGTCTACACCCACGACTCCATCGGTCTGGGCGAAGATGGTCCAACTCACCAGCCGGTAGAGCAGGTGGCTTCCCTGCGCGTGACCCCGAACATGAGCACATGGCGTCCATGTGACCAGGTTGAATCCGCGGTAGCGTGGAAATACGGCGTTGAGCGTCAGGACGGTCCAACCGCGCTGATCCTCTCCCGTCAGAACCTGGCACAGCAGGAACGTACGCCAGAGCAGCTGGCGAACATCGCTCGCGGTGGTTACGTGCTGAAAGATTGCGCGGGCCAGCCAGAGCTGATCTTCATCGCTACCGGTTCTGAAGTTGAGCTGGCTGTTGCCGCATGGGAAAAACTGACTGCCGAAGGCGTGAAAGCGCGCGTGGTTTCCATGCCGTCTACCGACGCGTTCGACAAGCAGGATGCTGCTTACCGTGAATCCGTTCTGCCTAAAGCGGTTCCCGCGCGTGTGGCAGTGGAAGCGGGCATCGCTGACTACTGGTTCAAATACGTGGGCCTGAATGGCGCTATCGTCGGTATGACCACCTTCGGTGAGTCTGCTCCGGCTGAGCTGCTGTTCGAAGAATTCGGCTTCACCGTTGAGAATGTTGTCGCGAAAGCGAAAGAACTGCTGTAATTGCTTGTAGGGTGCGGGCTGATGCCCTCACCCCGACCCTCTCCCACGGGGAGAGGGTGCAAACACTAAAAACGGTAACCTTTCGGTTACCGTTTTGCTTTTCCCTCGGCGTAAATTATTCCACCTAAAATGTGACGCAAGTCATATAGCTCGCTTATTCATCTGGACAGACATTCCTTTTATTCCCCGATTCGCTTATTCTTGCTGAAGCGTTTCAGTCGATTAAATGTTCGACAATTGACCAATCAATCGCAGTTTGTGACAGCAAGGATTCCCCTTCGGGCGTAGCTGGATTACTCTTTCAGCCACCTCAAACTCAGGGATTGCTTTGCAGGAGATCTATGACCGTACGCGTAGCGATTAATGGCTTCGGTCGCATCGGACGTAATGTGGTTCGTGCTTTGTATGAATCCGGACGTCGGGCGGAAATAACCGTGGTGGCAATCAATGAACTGGCGGATGCTACGGGCATGGCGCATTTGTTGAAATATGACACCAGCCATGGACGCTTTGCCTGGGATGTTCGCCAGGAAAGAGATCAGCTGTTTGTCGGCGACGATGCCATCCGCGTACTGCATGAGAGCAGCATCGCCGGGCTACCCTGGCGTGAGCTGGGTGTGGATGTGGCGCTTGACTGTACCGGTGTCTACGGCAACCGCGAACATGGCGAAGCGCATCTGGCTGCCGGCGCGAAAAAAGTCCTGTTTTCTCATCCCGGCAGTAACGACCTCGACGCGACCGTCGTGTTTGGCGTCAACCAGCATGAGCTGCTAGCCGAACACCGCATTGTTTCCAACGCCTCCTGCACCACTAACTGCATTATTCCGGTCATCAAACTGTTAGACGATGCGTATGGTATTGAATCCGGCACCGTGACCACGATTCACTCCGCCATGCACGATCAGCAGGTGATTGACGCCTACCATCCGGATTTACGACGCACGCGTGCAGCGAGCCAGTCAATCATCCCGGTGGATACGAAACTGGCGGCAGGGATCACCCGAATTTTTCCGCAGTTTAACGACCGTTTTGAAGCGATTGCCGTGCGTGTCCCGACGATAAACGTGACCGCAATCGACCTCAGCGTGACGGTGAAAAAACCGGTAAAAGCCTGTGAAGTCAACCTGTTGCTGCAAAAAGCGGCACAGGGTGCATTTCATGGTATAGTTGACTATACGGAATTACCGTTGGTCTCAGTAGATTTTAACCACGACCCGCACAGCGCCATCGTTGATGGCACGCAAACGAGAGTCAGTGGTGCACACCTTATCAAGACGCTGGTCTGGTGTGATAACGAATGGGGCTTTGCTAACCGAATGCTCGACACCACGTTAGCAATGGCCGCTCAAGGTTTCAGGTAAGACGCATCGTGCGTCTGCAAAACTTTAAGAATCAACGAGAGGATTCACCATGTCTGTAATTAAGATGACCGATCTGGATCTGGCTGGTAAACGCGTTTTCATCCGTGCCGATCTGAACGTACCGGTTAAAGATGGCAAAGTGACCAGCGACGCGCGTATCCGTGCATCTCTGCCAACCATCGAACTGGCTCTGAAGCAGGGCGCTAAAGTGATGGTCACCTCCCACCTGGGTCGTCCAACTGAAGGCGAGTACAACGAAGAGTTCTCTCTGCTGCCGGTTGTTAATTACCTGAAAGACAAACTGTCCAGCCCGGTTCGCCTGGTGAAAGATTACCTGGACGGCGTTGAAGTTGCTGCCGGTGAATTGGTTGTTCTGGAAAACGTTCGCTTCAACAAAGGCGAAAAGAAAGACGACGAAACCCTGTCCAAAAAATACGCTGCACTGTGCGATGTATTCGTAATGGATGCATTCGGTACGGCTCACCGCGCGCAGGCGTCTACCCACGGTATCGGTAAATTCGCAGACGTAGCGTGTGCCGGTCCTCTGCTGGCTGACGAACTGGAAGCGCTGGGTAAAGCACTGAAAGAACCAGCTCGTCCGATGGTGGCTATCGTTGGTGGTTCTAAAGTTTCTACCAAACTGACCGTTCTGGATTCCCTGTCTAAAATCGCTGACCAGCTGATCGTTGGCGGTGGTATCGCGAACACCTTCGTTGCTGCTCAAGGCCACAACGTCGGCAAGTCCCTGTACGAAGCGGACCTGGTTGACGAAGCGAAACGTCTGCTGACCACCTGCGATATCCCGGTTCCGTCTGACGTTCGCGTAGCGACCGAGTTCTCCGAAACCGCAACCGCGACCCTGAAATCTGTAAACGACATCAAAGATGAAGAGCAGATCCTGGACCTGGGCGACGTTTCTGCACAGAAACTGGCTGAAATCCTGAAAAACGCAAAAACTATCCTGTGGAACGGTCCTGTTGGCGTGTTCGAATTCCCGAACTTCCGCAAAGGTACTGAGATCGTTGCTAACGCAATCGCAGACAGCGAAGCGTTCTCTATCGCAGGCGGTGGTGACACCCTGGCAGCAATCGACCTGTTCGGTATCGCTGACAAGATCTCCTACATCTCCACTGGTGGCGGCGCATTCCTCGAATTCGTGGAAGGCAAAGTTCTGCCAGCAGTAGCAATGCTCGAAGAGCGCGCTAAGAAGTAAGCCATTCAAGGGCAGGGAAACCTGCCCAATTTTCAGCGCGCTTATAAGAGCACGCACCTTTTCTAACGGCCGAAGATACAGGACTAAGCAACATGTCTAAAATTTTTGATTTCGTAAAACCTGGCGTTATCACTGGTGATGACGTACAGAAAGTGTTCCAGGTAGCTAAAGAAAACAACTTCGCTCTGCCAGCAGTTAACTGCGTGGGTACCGACTCCATCAACGCCGTACTGGAAACTGCAGCCAAAGTTAAAGCTCCAGTTATCGTTCAGTTCTCTAACGGCGGCGCTGCGTTCATCGCGGGTAAAGGTGTTAAAACTGACGTTCCTCAGGGTGCTGCAATCCTGGGTGCTATCTCTGGTGCGCACCACGTACACCAGATGGCTGAACACTACGGTGTTCCAGTTATTCTGCACACTGACCACTGCGCGAAGAAACTGCTGCCGTGGATCGACGGTCTGCTGGACGCGGGTGAAAAACACTTCGCGGCAACCGGTAAGCCACTGTTCTCTTCTCACATGATCGACCTGTCTGAAGAGTCACTGCACGAAAACATCGAAATCTGCTCCAAATACCTGGCGCGTATGTCCAAAATGGACATGACCCTGGAAATCGAACTGGGTTGCACCGGTGGCGAAGAAGACGGCGTGGACAACAGCCACATGGACGCTTCTGCACTGTACACCCAGCCAGAAGACGTTGATTACGCTTACACCGAACTGAGCAAAATCAGCCCACGCTTCACCATCGCTGCATCTTTCGGTAACGTGCACGGCGTTTACAAACCAGGTAACGTGGTTCTGACCCCGACCATCCTGCGTGATTCTCAGGAATACGTTTCCAAGAAACACAACCTGCCGCACAACAGCCTGAACTTCGTCTTCCACGGCGGTTCCGGTTCTTCTGCTCAGGAAATCAAAGACTCCGTAAGCTACGGCGTAGTGAAAATGAACATCGATACCGACACCCAGTGGGCAACCTGGGACGGTATCCTGCAGTACTACAAAACCAACGAAGCTTACCTGCAGGGTCAGCTGGGCAACCCGAAAGGCGAAGACCAGCCGAACAAGAAATACTACGATCCACGCGTATGGCTGCGCGCAGCGCAGACATCCATGGTGACCCGTCTGGAGCAGGCATTCAAAGAACTGAACGCGATCGACGTTCTGTAATTTGAGCTGCTAACAGCATCAGAAGGCCCGCAAATGCGGGCCTTTTTTTTCGCCTTTTCAACATGCTGCAACATCTGCTTTTGTGATCTGTTTGGCAATATTTGCGCTTTTTGTTTACCCTTTACTGACCTTCCTGTCTCCATGGGGGATGGATTTTGTGTTTTGGTTTAACAAAAGGAAGAATAAATGGAACAACTCGATGTTGTAGACAGCATCAATCACGCCGGTAACTGGCTGGTGCGCAACCAGGCGTTGCTACTGAGCTATGCCGTGAACATCGTCGCGGCGATTGCCATCATCATCGTCGGGATGATTGTGGCGCGTATCGTATCGAACGCGGTAAACCGCGTGATGCTGGCCCGCCACATTGACGCCACGGTGGCTGATTTCCTCTCTGCGCTGGTGCGCTACGGCATCATCGCCTTTACGCTGATTGCGGCGCTGGGTCGCGTGGGCGTGCAGACCGCATCCGTGATCGCCGTGCTCGGTGCCGCCGGTCTGGCTATTGGTCTGGCACTTCAGGGCTCGCTTTCAAACCTGGCGGCAGGCGTGCTGCTGGTCACCTTCCGTCCGTTCCGCTCCGGCGAATACGTTGACCTGGGCGGTATTGCCGGAACCGTGCTGCAGGTGCAGATTTTCTCAACCACTCTGCGTACCGTCGATGGCCGTATCGTGGTCGTGCCGAACGGGAAAATCATCGCGGGCAACATCATTAACTTCTCCCGCGAGCCGGTGCGTCGTAATGAGCTGATTATCAGCGTGGCGTACGACTCCGATATCGATCAGGTGAAGTCGCTGATTGCCAACATCATCGCCTCTGACGATCGCATTCTGAAAGACAAAGAGCAGACCGTGCGCCTGCACGAGCTGGGTGCCTCATCTATTAACTTTGTGGTGCGTATCTGGAGCAAAAGCAGCGATCTGCAAAATGTTTACTGGGACATGCTGGAACGCATCAAGCGCGAGTTCGACGCCAACGGCATCAGCTTCCCGTACCCGCAGATGGACGTAAACGTCAAAAAAGTTAAAGAAGCAGAATAACTTCGCCCGTAGGCCCGGTAGGCGCTAGCGCCACCGGGCTTTATTTTTATAAGCGCTGCTAATACCCAATTAATATTATCAATTTACTCTAATGTGATTCGCGCAGTATAGTCTGATTCCAGAACAACTCTGTGAGAATTACGTCATGTTATCCTATTACTTTCAAGGTCTTGCCTTAGGTGCGGCCATGATCCTTCCGCTCGGTCCACAAAATGCGTTCGTGATGAACCAGGGCATCCGCCGCCAGTATCATCTGATGATTGCCCTGCTGTGCGCGGTTAGCGATCTGCTGTTGATCTGTGCCGGGATTTTTGGCGGCAGCGCATTGCTGATGCAGTCTCCCTGGCTGCTGGCGCTGGTGACCTGGGGCGGCGTGGCGTTCCTGCTGTGGTACGGATTTGGTGCCCTGAAAACGGCGATGAGCAGCAATCTTGAGCTGGCGAGCGCTGAAGTGATGAAGCAGGGCCGCTGGAAGATTATCGTCACCATGCTGGCGGTGACCTGGCTCAACCCGCATGTTTATCTGGATACTTTTGTGGTGCTGGGCAGCCTGGGTGGACAGCTGGACGTTGAGCCAAAGCGCTGGTTTGCGCTCGGAACGGTCAGCGCGTCGTTCCTCTGGTTCTTCGGTCTTGCCATTCTGGCGGCGTGGCTTGCCCCGCGTTTGCGTACCGCCAAAGCTCAGCGCATCATCAATACGCTGGTCGGTCTGGTGATGTGGTTTATTGCTTTCCAACTGGCGAAAGAGGGCATTCATCATGTGCAGGGATTGTTCAACTAAGCGTTTGTCTTATGGACATCTGAACAAGACCCGCTAAGCTTGCTGGCATGCGCCCTGATGTTGGGCACTCTTCGCAACATGGAGGAATGACAGTGAAGTTTAAAGTGATGGCCCTGGCGGCATTAGTGAATTTAGGTGCGGTGTCGGTGCAGGCAAATGAATTGCCAAATGGCCCGCACATCGTCACTTCAGGCACCGCAAGCGTGGACGCGGTACCGGATGTTGCAACCCTGGCAATTGAAGTGAACGTGGCCGCGAAAGATGCCGCTTCCGCTAAAAAGCAGGCTGACGATCGTGTTGCGCAATATCTCTCTTTCCTCGAGCAGAACGGTGTAGGTAAAAAGGATATCAGTTCCGCTAACCTGCGTACCCAACCGGATTACGACTACCAGAACGGGAAAAGCATTCTTAAAGGCTACCGTGCCGTACGCACCGTGGAAGTGACCGTGCGCCAGCTTGATAAGCTGAACTCGCTGCTGGATGGCGCGCTGAAGGCGGGTCTGAATGAAATTCGTTCCGTCTCGCTGGGCGTTGCGCAACCGGAGAAATACAAAGACGAAGCGCGTAAAGCCGCGATTGATGATGCAATCCATCAGGCGGAGCAGCTGGCTTCTGGCTTTAAGAGCAAGCTCGGCCCGGTATACAGCGTGCGTTATCACGTCTCTAACTACCAGCCAAGCCCGATGGTACGGATGATGAAGGCTGATGCAGCCCCGGTTTCTGCTCAGGAAACCTATGAGCAGCCAACCATTCAGTTCGACGATCAGGTGGATGTGGTGTTCCAGCTGGAGCCAGCAGCGGCAGCACAGCCGAAAGCGGCTCAGTAACCTGTAGGCCGGGTAAGGCGGAGCCGCCACCCGGCTTATTTTTTAATCCTGCCTCAACACCTTGTGCCCAAACGCCAGCAGCGCGTCGGTGACGTTGCGCATCATGCGGCTTTCCGGCGCAAAACGGTGCCAGTAGAGCATCCGGCGCTGATACAGCCCCGGCGTCAGGTCAATCAGCTCACCGCTTTTCAACTCTTTCTCAATCTGCAAATGCGGGATCATGCAGCAGGTGGTGCCCTGACGCGCGAGCTGCACAAAGGCTTCTGACGAGTTCACGATATGGCACGGCACGCTGCCCGGCGGCAGGTCGAAGTTTTGCTGCAGGAACGCCTGATGCATATCGTCCAGATGGTCAAACGCCACGGCGGGGGCTTTTAGCAGCGCGGCGCGGGTGACACCGTTCGGGAAGTAGCGCTCGGCAAAGGCTTTTGAACCGACAAACAGGTAGTCCAGCGCACCTAGCTGATCGACAAGACAGCTTGGCAGCGCCTGCGGCTGGATACTGACCGCTCCAACCACTTCACCGCGACGCAGGCGTTCCTGGGTACGGGTTTCATCTTCGACCTGCAAATTCAGTCGAATAGGGGAGTCGGCCAGGACTGGCGCAAGAGCCGGCAGCAGCCAGGTTGCCAGACTGTCGGCGTTGACCGCCAGCGACAGCAGCAGCGGGGTGGAGCCCGTCTGTTCATCGCCCAGCCACTCATCTTCCAGCAGTTCAACCTGACGCAGCAGCGCGAGGAGCTTTTGCCCTTGC
Organism: Enterobacter sp. RIT637; assembly: GCF_019718755.1. Taxonomy (NCBI): domain Bacteria; kingdom Pseudomonadati; phylum Pseudomonadota; class Gammaproteobacteria; order Enterobacterales; family Enterobacteriaceae; genus Enterobacter; species Enterobacter sp. RIT637. The sequence goes on along the minus strand of NZ_JAIHAZ010000010.1, from coordinate 129,615 downwards.
TCCGTTGGACGCGGCGGAACGGTACGCACCAGCAGAGGTTGCCCGAACATGTTTTCAAGCTGTTTGATACGCTGCGATACGGCGGACTGCGTGATGCACAACTTCTGCGCCGCGCGCTCAAAACCGCGTTCACGAATAACCGCATCAAGTGCCTGTAGTGTTCTGTAGTCCGGACGTTTCATTGCTCTGGCTTACTCCTTAATTTTGCTTAATCTGCACTATGACACAATTTTCCCTTCGTGGCAGACGAAATCCATCCGACGTGTTCTATAATGCGGCCTGAGTTTTCACACCACAGGCAAACGATCATGACGCAGGATGAACTGAAAAAAGCAGTAGGATGGGCCGCTCTCCAGTACGTACAGCCGGGTACCATTGTCGGTGTTGGTACGGGGTCAACGGCGGCACACTTTATCGATGCCCTGGGCACGATGAAGGGGCAGATCGAGGGCGCGGTTTCCAGCTCCGATGCTTCCACGGAAAAGCTGAAAAGCCTCGGCATTACCGTTTTCGATCTCAACGAAGTGGATCGTCTGGGTATTTACGTTGATGGCGCGGATGAGATCAACGGCCATATGCAGATGATCAAGGGCGGCGGCGCGGCGCTGACGCGTGAAAAGATCATCGCTTCTGTAGCGGACAAGTTCATCTGTATCGCGGACGCCTCCAAGCAGGTCGACATCCTGGGGAACTTCCCGCTGCCGGTTGAAGTGATCCCGATGGCCCGTAGCGCGGTTGCCCGTCAGCTGGTGAAGCTGGGCGGCCGTCCAGAATATCGTCAGGGCGTCGTCACCGACAACGGTAACGTGATCCTCGACGTTCACGGTCTGGAAATCCTCGACGCGATCGCGCTGGAAAATGCCATCAACGCTATCCCAGGCGTAGTGACCGTAGGGTTATTCGCCAACCGTGGCGCGGATGTGGCGCTGATCGGCACCGCTGACGGCGTGAAAACCATCGTAAAATGATCTGACGGGGGGAGTCCTCCCCCCGCTAAAAAATTTTTGAAAAGCTAAATTCGGTGACTTGTGTCACGTTTTCGAACCTCTTTTGCCGATCCTGCCGCGTTTGTAAATTTCCATAGCATTTTCCTCTGACATTTTGCTCTGGATGACTTTTCTTCAGAGTGCCGACGCAAACGTTCATATTGCTGCAATAGTTTTTTTTGATATGTTGGCTACAGGGGATTCATATCCAGCACAACATCAGTTCAGACAAAAACAGGGTCGGGTAAATGGCAAAGGTATCACTGGAGAAAGACAAGATTAAATTCCTGCTGGTCGAGGGCGTGCATCAAAAAGCAATCGATAGCCTTCGTGCGGCAGGTTACACCAACATCGAATTTCACAAAGGCGCGCTCGATACCGAAGAGCTGAAAGCGTCCATCCGTGATGCCCACTTCATTGGCCTGCGATCCCGTACTCACCTGACTGAAGACGTTATTGCCGCGGCGGAAAAGCTGGTGGCTATCGGCTGCTTCTGCATCGGTACCAACCAGGTTGACCTGAACGCTGCCGCCAAACGCGGTATTCCCGTCTTCAACGCCCCGTTCTCCAACACCCGTTCCGTGGCGGAGCTGGTGATTGGCGAACTGCTGCTGCTGCTGCGCGGTATTCCTGAAGCGAACGCCAAGGCGCACCGCGGCGTGTGGAACAAACTGGCGTCCGGCTCTTTCGAAGCGCGTGGTAAAAAGCTGGGGATTATCGGCTACGGCCACATCGGTACGCAGCTCGGTATTCTGGCGGAATCCCTGGGTATGCACGTGTTTTTCTACGATATCGAAAGCAAGCTGCCGCTGGGCAATGCGACCCAGGTTCAACATCTGTCTGACCTGCTGAACATGAGCGATGTGGTGAGCCTGCACGTGCCGGAAAATGCCTCCACCAAGAACATGATGGGCGCGGAAGAGCTGGCGCTGATGAAGCCGGGCTCACTGCTGATCAACGCCGCGCGCGGTACGGTTGTCGATATTCCGGCACTGGCTGATGCGCTGAAGCGTAAGCATCTCGCGGGCGCGGCGATTGACGTGTTCCCGACGGAGCCTGCGACCAACAGCGATCCGTTTACCTCTCCGCTGTGCGAGTTCGACAACGTGATCCTGACGCCACACATCGGCGGTTCTACTCAGGAAGCGCAGGAGAATATCGGCCTGGAAGTGGCGGGTAAGCTGAGCAAATATTCCGACAACGGTTCCACGCTCTCTGCCGTAAACTTCCCGGAAGTGTCTCTGCCGCTGCACGGTGGTCGTCGTCTGCTGCACATTCACGAAAATCGTCCAGGCGTGCTGACCGCCATCAACCAGATCTTTGCCGAGCAGGGCGTCAACATTGCCGCGCAGTATCTGCAAACGAACTCGCAGATGGGCTATGTGGTTATTGATATCGAAGCGGATGACGATGTGGCCGAAAAAGCGCTGCAGAGCATGAAGGCGATTCAGGGAACGATTCGCGCGCGTCTGCTGTACTGATCGTACGGTTTGTGGTGTCGGGTGGCGGCTGCGCCTTACCCGACCTACGTTGAGGTTTTGTAGGCCGGGTAAGCGTAAGCGCCACCCGGCTTTATTCTACCAGGTCCACGTTTTACTGGGTGTTACCACCGCCGGTAACGGCACATCCCATTTCTCCACCGGCAACGCCTCCACGCCCTGACAATCATGCGCATAGCCCACCGGCTGCAACCCGTACTGCTGCCAGTTTTGCAGCGTCCGATCGTAAAAACCGCCGCCCATCCCTAAACGCTGGCCCTGTTCATCAAACGCCACCAGAGGCGTAATCAGCACATCCAGCTGTGACAGCGGCAGCACGTCGCGGACGTCGAGTTTCGGCTCGGTAATTTTCAGGCGATTCACCACCAGCTCGCTGTGCGGATGGTAGTGCAGAAACAGCAGATTACCGTCACTGAACGGGTGCAGCACCGGCAGATAGACCTTCTTCCCGGCGCGCCAGAGCTGTTCTATCAGCGGCTGGGTATCCAGCTCTCCATCAAAAGACAAAAACAGCGCAACGGTGTGCGCCATCACGACAGGGGGATACGCCATCATACGGGCGGCGGCCTGCTGGGCAAAATGCGCTTGCTGATCGGAGGTTAACGCACGGCGGCGCTGACGAATTAACTGACGGATGTCCTGGCGTGAAGCAGAAACTTCAGGGAATTGAGTCATGGTAGTCGGTAGAAGAAAAGAGAGGGAATCTCCGAGATGCCGCCGCAGGCTGTAACCCTTGAACCCTTGGTTCAAGGTGAATGTGTCGTCATAGTTTTAAGGCTTCTCGGACGGACCGAGCATGCTCACCAACCATGGAGCGCCACATTCTTGTGGTATGAAATATCGGCTCAGGGGACTGGCCCGCTTGCGAACATCTCAGAGAAATTTTGTCTTCACAGTTACTCTACCATAGTCAACTGAGAAGTGTTATTCAAACTTTGGTCCCGGTCTTTCGGGATTGCGACCTTGATCAAGCAATGCCTGTTCTATGGTCTGCTGGAGCATTTTAATGCGCTGCTCCATGCTTGCCGCGTAGTCGCGGGTCTTCGCTTTTTCCTGAGTCAGTTCATAGCTGATGTTCAACGCGGCGATGAAAACCAGCTGCTCAGTATTTGTGACTCTAGTGCGTTCTTTTAGATCTTGCAACCGCTGATTCAAATCGTCCGCAGCCTGATTCAAAGCATCCCTTTGTTCAGGTGGACAATTCACTCGCAGTGAACGACCAAAAATCTGGAGATCGACGGGTTGTGCAGACATGCCACCTTCCTGCTGATTGACTGCGCTGCCTTCGCTTACTGCCCCGGGGGGCTGCGAAGGGGCGACACTATAGCTACCCTGATGTGAAGATACAAGCCCTTTTCTGGTATCACCAGGGTCCAAAGTGGTAGCATATCATGAATATCCCCCCAATGATGACGAATGCGCATGTCTATACAGAACGAAATGCCTGGTTACAAGGATTTAAACCAGTTACTGAACCAGCAGGGAGTGGGTTTAACCCCTGCCGAAATGCACGGTCTGATCAGTGGCATGCTGTGCGGCGGAAACAGCGACAGCTCCTGGCAGCCGCTGATCCACGACCTCACGAACGAAGGGCTGGCGTTTGGTCACGAACTGGCAGAAGCGCTGCGTAAAATGCACGCGACGACCAGCGATTCGCTGGAAGACGATGGCTTCCTTTTTCAGCTTTATCTGCCTGAAGGGGACGACGTCAGCGTCTTCGATCGCGCGGATGCGCTCGCGGGTTGGGTAAACCATTATCTGCTGGGCCTGGGCGTGTCTCAGCCGAAGCTTGATAAAGTGACCGGCGAAGCGGGTGAAGCAATCGACGATCTGCGTAATATCGCACAGCTCGGCTACGATGAGGACGAAGACCAGGAAGAGCTGGAAATGTCTCTCGAAGAGATCATCGAGTACGTGCGCGTGGCGGCGCTGCTGTGCCACGACACTTTTACGCGTTCACAGCCGACCGCGCCGGAAGTCCGCAAGCCAACCTTACATTAAGAAAAATAACGCACAGGAGGGTGTCATGGTTATCTCGAATCAAGAGTATTTGCGCCGTCGTCAGGCGCTGTTAGCCAGCATGCAGCCGGGAAGCGCTGCCCTGATTTTTGCCGCGCCCGAAGTGACGCGCAGTGCCGACAGCGAATACCCCTATCGCCAGAACAGCGATTTCTGGTACTTCACCGGGTTTAACGAACCGGAAGCGGTACTGGTGCTGATCAAGAGCAATGACACCCACAACCACAGCGTGATTTTCAACCGCGTGCGCGATCTGACCGCCGAAATCTGGTTTGGCCGCCGCTTAGGGCAAGAGGCCGCCCCGGAAAAGCTGGGCGTTGACCGTGCGCTGGCGTTTAGCGAAATCAACCAGCAGCTTTATCAACTGCTGAATGGTCTCGATGTGCTCTACCACGCGCAGGGCGAATATGCCTACGCCGATGAGATTGTCTTCACCGCGCTGGATAAGCTGCGTAAAGGCTCGCGCCAGAACCTTTCTGCTCCCGCCACGCTCACGGACTGGCGCCCGGTGGTGCATGAGATGCGCCTGTTTAAGTCTGAGGAAGAGCTCAACGTACTGCGCCGCGCGGGCGAAATCAGCGCTCTGGCCCACACCCGCGCCATGGAAAAGTGCCGTCCCGGCATGTTCGAATACCAGCTTGAGGGCGAAATTCACCACGAATTTAACCGCCACGGCGCGCGCTTCCCTTCCTACAACACCATCGTTGGCGGCGGGGAAAACGGCTGCATTCTGCACTACACCGAAAACGAAAGCGCGCTGCGCGATGGCGATTTGGTGCTGATTGACGCCGGGTGTGAGTATCTGGGCTACGCAGGCGACATCACCCGAACCTTCCCGGTGAACGGTAAATTCTCGCCTGCTCAGCGCGAGATTTACGACATCGTGCTCGAATCCCTGGAAACGGCGCTCAAGTTATATCGTCCGGGAACCTCCATTCAGGATGTCACCGGTGAAGTGGTGCGGATCATGATTACTGGTCTGGTGAAGCTAGGCATTCTAAAGGGCGACGTCGATACCCTGATTACCGAGAATGCCCACCGTCCATACTTTATGCACGGCCTGAGCCACTGGCTGGGTCTGGATGTGCATGACGTCGGCGCATACGGCCCTGAACGTTCACGCGTGCTGGAGCCGGGCATGGTGTTAACCGTTGAGCCGGGTCTGTACATCGCGCCGGATGCCGACGTGCCGGAACAATACCGCGGGATCGGCATTCGCATCGAAGACGACATCGTGATCACCGAAAACGGCAATGAAAACCTGACCGCAACCGTCGTGAAGAACGCCGATGATATTGAGGCGCTGATGGCAGCGGCACGCGCATGAGCGTGATCATCGTGGGCGGCGGCATGACCGGCGCCACGCTGGCGTTAGCCATTTCGCATTTGACGAAGGGCCTGCTTCCGGTGCACCTGGTGGAAGCCGTCGCGCCGCAGGCAAAGAATCATCCGGGTTTTGATTCCCGCGCCATTGCCCTGGCGCAGGGTACCTGCCAGCAGCTGTCCCGCATTGGCATCTGGCAGGCGATCGCCGATTGCGCCACGGCAATTAACACCGTCCACGTGAGCGATCGCGGCCATGCCGGGTTTGTGACGCTGGATGCCCATGATTACCGTATCGACGCGCTGGGGCAGGTTGTTGAACTCCACGACGTCGGTCTGCGTCTGTTCCGTCTGTTACAGGATGCGCCGGGCGTCACGCTACACTGTCCGGCGCGCGTCGCCAGTTTTAGCCGCAGCGAAGAGGCGGTTAGCGTAACGCTGGATAATGGCACCGTTCTCGACGGTCAGCTTCTGGTGGCGGCGGACGGCTCGCGTTCGGCGCTCGGCACGCAGTGCGGCATCGAGTGGCGTCAGCAGCCTTACGGGCAGGTCGCGGTCATTGCGAACGTCGCGACCGCAGCAGAACACAACGGCCGGGCGTTTGAGCGCTTCACGCAGCACGGCCCGCTGGCGATGCTGCCGATGTCGGACGGGCGCTGTTCGCTTGTCTGGTGTCATCCGCAGGATAAGGCTGAAGAGGTTCAGGCCTGGTCAGACGAACGTTTTTGTACCGAGCTGCAGAAAGCCTTTGGCTGGCGACTCGGGCGTATTACCCATGCGGGGAAACGTGCGGTCTATCCGCTGTCGTTAACCACCGCATCGCAGTCTGTTTCTCACCGCGTGGCGCTGGTCGGCAACGCCGCGCAGACATTACATCCGATTGCCGGACAAGGATTTAACCTTGGGCTGCGGGATGTCATGAGCCTGGCGGAATCGCTGGCGCTGGCATGGGGTGAGCAAAAAGATTGCGGCGCTTATTCGGTGCTAAGCCATTACCAGAAGCGACGTCAGGCCGATAAAGAGGCGACAATCGGCGTTACCGACGGCTTAGTCCATCTCTTTGCCAATCGCTGGGCGCCGCTGGTTGCGGGTCGCAACCTCGGGCTGATGGCGATGGAACTGTTCATTCCGGCACGTGACGTGCTGGCGCAGCGGACTCTTGGTTGGGTCGCGCGTTAAGGAGTTATCACCGTGCAAAATGTTGATGTCGCCATCGTTGGCGGCGGTATGGTCGGGCTGGCGCTGGCCTGCGGTTTACAGGGCAGCGGCCTTCGCGTGGCGGTGCTGGAGCAAAAGCAGCCTCAGCCCGTTGCACCAGATGCCCCGCCGGAACTCCGCGTCTCGGCGATCAATGCCGCCAGCGAGAAATTGCTGACGCACCTTGGCGTCTGGGCAGATATTGTGGCGCAGCGCGCCAGTTGCTATCACGGTATGGAAGTGTGGGATAAAGACAGCTTTGGTCATATTGCTTTTGATGATGAAAGCATGGGCTATAGCCATCTGGGTCACATCATCGAAAACGCGGTGATCCACCACGCGCTGTGGCAGAAAGCGCAGCAGTGCAGTGACGTGACGCTGGTTGCACCCGCGCAGGTCCAGCAGGTGGCGTGGGGCGAAAATGAGGCGTTTCTCACCTTACAAAGCGGCGACATGCTCACCGCGCGTCTGGTGGTCGGTGCTGACGGCGCAAACTCCTGGCTGCGCAACAAAGCCGATATCCCGCTGACCTTCTGGGATTACCGCCATCATGCGATGGTGGCAACGATCCGTACCGAAGAGCCGCACGGCGGCGTGGCGCGGCAGATTTTCCACAACGACGGCATTCTGGCGTTCCTGCCGCTTGCCGATCCGCACCTGTGCTCGATTGTCTGGTCCCTGGTGCCGGAGAAAGCCCAGCTGATGCAAGAGGCGACGCCGGACGCCTTTAACCAGGCACTTTGCGTGGCGTTTGATAACCGCCTTGGCCTGTGCACGCTTGAAAGCGAGCGTCAGGTGTTTCCGTTAACCGGCCGCTACGCGCGTCAGTTTGCCGCGCACCGTCTGGCGCTGGTGGGGGATGCGGCGCATACCATCCATCCGCTGGCCGGGCAGGGCGTCAACCTTGGCTTTATGGACGCGGCGGAGCTGGTTGAGGAGCTGCGTCGCCTGCATCGAGAAGGCAAAGATATCGGTCAGCATCTCTATCTGCGCCGCTACGAGCGCAGCCGCAAGCACAGTGCGGCGATGATGCTGGCGGGCATGCAGGGCTTCCGCGAGCTGTTTGCCGGAGCCAATCCGGCGAAAAAACTGCTGCGCGATATTGGTCTTAAACTGGCCGATACGCTTCCTGGCGTCAAACCTCAACTTCTCCGTCAGGCGATGGGTCTTAACGACCTGCCGGACTGGCTACGTTAATTTAGACCCCCGTCACACTTTATTTTCCCGGCCTCTGCGCCGGGGAAATCCCCTCGTTTGAAATATTCTAATTTCACGTCATTTTTCGCATTAGAAAATCTAATCTGCGAGATTTTATGTTACGGAAATTCGGCCCGTTTTTCCGCACGAAATATCACCATGTGCTAAATCCTGTTAGATCATTGTTAATTTTGTGCGGGGTTAATCGCATTTTTCCAGTGAATAACTCTGTAGGCTTTTCAGCGTTTTTTGGTCATAAGCTAATGTGATGACCCGTTTTACCTTATGGTTAACCGCCGGTTTCGGTGGTAAGTTCAGGTAAAAGAGAACGTTTGCGTCGGCATTCGGGAACGAGGCCGATACCGGGTTTCACGGTGAATTTTTCAACGAGGACAAGATGGCTCAACAGACTCCTTTGTACGAACAACACGTGTTATGCGGCGCCCGCATGGTGGACTTCCACGGCTGGATGATGCCGCTGCACTACGGCTCGCAGATTGATGAGCACCACGCGGTGCGCACCGATGCCGGTATGTTCGACGTGTCCCACATGACGATTGTCGATCTGCGCGGTAGCCGCACCCGGGAGTTCTTGCGTTATCTGCTGGCAAACGACGTCGCCAAACTGAAGACGCCGGGTAAAGCGCTCTATACCGGCATGCTGAATGCCTCGGGCGGCGTGATTGATGACCTTATCGTCTATTACTTCACTGAAGATTTCTTCCGCCTCGTTGTAAACTCCGCCACCCGCGAAAAAGACCTCTCCTGGATCACCCAACACGCCGAACCTTATGCCATCGACATCACCGTTCGTGACGATCTGTCGCTGATCGCCGTGCAGGGGCCGAACGCGCAGGCGAAAGCCGCGTCTCTGTTTACCGACGAGCAGCGCAAAGCAACCGAAGGTATGAAGCCGTTCTTCGGCGTGCAGGCGGGCGATCTGTTTATCGCGACCACCGGCTACACCGGTGAAGCGGGCTACGAAATTGCCATGCCAAACGAGAAGGCCGCTGATTTCTGGCGCGCGCTGGTGGAAGCGGGCGTGAAGCCTGCGGGTCTGGGCGCGCGCGATACGCTGCGTCTGGAAGCGGGGATGAACCTCTACGGTCAGGAGATGGACGAAGGCGTCTCTCCGCTGGCCGCCAACATGGGCTGGACCATCGCATGGGAACCGGCTGACCGTGATTTTATCGGCCGTGAAGCGCTGGAGATGCAGCGCGAGAAGGGCACTGAACAGCTGGTTGGTCTGGTGATGACGGAAAAAGGCGTGCTGCGCGGTGAACTGCCGGTGCGTTTTACCGATGCCGACGGCAATCATCGCGAAGGCGTGATCACCAGCGGTACCTTCTCCCCGACGCTGGGCTACAGTATTGCACTGGCACGCGTGCCGGCGGGCATTGGCGAAACGGCGGTAGTGCAAATCCGCAATCGCGAAATGCCGGTCAACGTGACCAAACCGATTTTTGTTCGCGCCGGTAAGCCGGTCGCCTAATCATTTTTATCAGGAGAACTTCAATGAGCAATGTGCCAGCAGAACTGAAATACAGCAAAGAACACGAGTGGCTGCGCAAAGAGGCGGACGGCACTTACACCGTAGGGATCACCGAGCACGCACAAGAGCTACTGGGCGACATGGTGTTTGTTGACCTGCCTGACGTGGGCACGACCGTTAGCGCGGGCGACGACTGCGCCGTAGCGGAGTCCGTAAAAGCGGCATCAGACATCTACGCTCCTGTGAGCGGCGAAATCGTTGCCGTCAACGACGCGCTGAGCGATTCGCCAGAGCTGGTGAACAGCGAGCCTTATGAAGGCGGCTGGATCTTCAAGATCAAAGCCAGCGACGAATCTCAGGTTGCCGCGCTGCTGGATGCGACCGCGTACGAAGCACTGTTAGAAGACGAGTAATTGTTTATCCCCCTCTCCCTCCGGGAGAGGGCAGGGGTGAGGGTGCCAGTCTTCCCCTCACCCTAACCCTCTCCCAGAGGGAGAGGGAACTTAAATTCACTGCACGTTTCAGGAACCATCGCTCATGACACAGACTTTAAGCCAGCTTGAAAACCGTGGCGCCTTCATTGAACGTCACATTGGGCCGGATGCTCAGCAACAGCAGGAGATGCTGAAGACAGTTGGCGCGGATTCATTAAACGCACTGATCGGCCAGATTGTGCCAAAAGACATCCAGCTTGCCACGCCGCCTCAGGTGGGGGAAGCCACTACGGAATTCGCCGCGCTGGCGGAGCTGAAGGCTATCGCAGGCCTGAACAAGCGCTATAAGTCTTACATTGGCATGGGCTACACCAACGTGCAGTTGCCGCCGGTTATCCTGCGCAACATGCTGGAAAACCCGGGCTGGTACACCGCTTACACCCCCTATCAGCCAGAAGTGTCTCAGGGCCGTCTGGAAGCGCTGCTGAACTTCCAGCAGGTGACGCTGGATCTGACCGGTATGGATATCGCCTCCGCTTCGCTGCTGGATGAAGCGACCGCTGCCGCCGAAGCAATGGCGATGGCCAAACGCGTGAGCAAGCTGAAAAATGCCAACCGCTTCTTCGTGGCGGCGGACGTGCATCCGCAGACGCTGGACGTGGTGCGTACCCGCGCAGAGACCTTCGGCTTTGACGTGATCGTCGACGACGCCGACAAAGTGCTTGATCACCAGGACGTTTTCGGCGTGCTGCTGCAGCAGGTAGGCACCACCGGTGAAGTTCACGACTACGGTACGCTGATTGCCGAGCTGAAATCCCGCAAAGTGGTTGTCAGCGTTGCCGCCGATTTTATGGCGCTGGTGCTGCTGACGGCGCCGGGCAAACAGGGCGCGGATATCGTATTCGGCTCGGCGCAACGCTTTGGCGTGCCGATGGGCTACGGCGGACCGCACGCGGCGTTCTTCGGCGCGAAAGATGAATTCAAACGCTCCATGCCTGGCCGCATTATCGGCGTCTCAAAAGATGCTGCCGGTAACACCGCGCTGCGCATGGCGATGCAGACCCGCGAGCAGCATATCCGCCGCGAGAAAGCGAACTCCAACATCTGTACCTCGCAGGTGCTGCTGGCAAACATCGCCAGCCTGTACGCCGTGTTCCACGGCCCGGCTGGCCTGAAGCGCATTGCCAGCCGCATTCACCGCCTGGCCGATATTCTGGCCTGCGGCCTGCAGCAGAAAGGCCTTAAGCTGCGCCACGCTCACTACTTCGACACCCTGTGTGTGGACGTGGCGGACAAAGCGGCGGTGCTGGCGCGCGCGAATGCGGCAGAGATCAACCTGCGCAGCGACATTCACAACGCCGTCGGCATTACGCTGGATGAAAGCACCACCCGCGACGATATCCTGAACCTGTTCAGCGTGTTGCTGGGCGACGCGCACGGTCTGGATATTGACGCGCTCGACAAAGAGGTCGCGCTCGACAGCCGCTCCATTCAGGAAAGCATGCTGCGTAACGACGCGATCCTGACCCATCCGGTCTTTAATCGCTATCACAGCGAAACCGAGATGATGCGCTACATGCACTCTCTGGAGCGCAAGGATCTGGCGCTGAACCAGGCGATGATCCCGCTGGGATCCTGCACCATGAAGCTGAACGCCGCGGCAGAGATGATCCCTATCACCTGGCCTGAATTCTCCGAGCTGCACCCGTTCTGCCCGCCAGAGCAGGCGGAAGGGTATCATATGATGATCAACCAGCTTTCCGACTGGCTGGTGAAGCTGACCGGTTACGACGCGCTCTGCATGCAGCCGAACTCCGGCGCGCAGGGCGAGTACGCGGGCCTGCTGGCGATCCGCCACTATCACGAAAGCCGCAACGAAGGTCATCGCGATATCTGCCTGATCCCAAGCTCCGCTCACGGTACCAACCCGGCCTCTGCCCAGATGGCGGGTATGGAAGTGGTGGTCGTTGCGTGCGACAAGAACGGCAACATCGATCTGTCCGACTTGCGTGCGAAAGCCGAGCAGGCGGGCGACAAGCTCTCCTGCATCATGGTGACCTACCCGTCCACCCACGGCGTGTACGAAGAGACCATCCGTGAAGTGTGCGAAGTGGTGCACCAGTTCGGCGGTCAGGTTTACCTCGACGGCGCAAACATGAACGCTCAGGTGGGTATTACCTCTCCGGGCTTTATCGGCGCGGACGTGTCGCACCTGAACCTGCACAAAACCTTCTGCATCCCGCACGGCGGTGGCGGCCCGGGCATGGGTCCTATCGGCGTGAAAGCGCACCTGGCACCGTTTGTGCCGGGCCACAGCGTGGTGCAGATTGAAGGCATGCTGACCCGTCAGGGCGCGGTCTCTGCGGCACCGTTCGGTAGCGCTTCTATCCTGCCAATCAGCTGGATGTACATCCGCATGATGGGCGCGGAAGGGCTGAAGCAGGCGAGCCAGGTGGCGATCCTCAACGCCAACTATATTGCGACTCGCCTGAAGTCTGCCTTCCCGGTGCTCTATACCGGCCGTGACGGTCGCGTGGCGCATGAGTGCATCCTCGACATTCGTCCGCTGAAAGAGCAGACCGGCATTAGCGAGCTGGATATCGCCAAGCGTCTGATCGACTACGGCTTCCACGCGCCAACCATGTCCTTCCCGGTTGCGGGTACGCTGATGGTGGAGCCAACGGAGTCTGAAAGCAAAGCCGAGCTGGACCGCTTTATCGACGCGATGCTCGCGATCCGCATGGAGATCGACCGCGTGCAGGACGGCGAGTGGACGCTGGAAGATAACCCGCTGGTCAACGCACCGCACACCCAGCACGAGATGGTGGCGGAGTGGAATCACGGTTATTCCCGTGAGCTGGCGGTCTTCCCGGCAGGCGTGGCAAACAAATACTGGCCGACCGTGAAGCGTCTTGATGACGTGTACGGCGACCGTAACCTGTTCTGCTCCTGCGTGCCGATGAGCGAATACCAGTAATAGTGCTTATGTAGTAACGTAGGCCGGGTAAGGCGAAGCCGCCACCCGGCTTTTTTTTATCTGGAGGTTGTGAATGGCAATTGCACTCGTCACCGGCGCGAGCCGGGGCATTGGTAAAGCCACTGCGCTGCAGTTGGCAAACGAAGGCTACACCGTGGCGGTGAATTTTCACCATAACATCAAGGCCGCGACGGACGTCATCAATCAGATTGTTGAGGCAGGCGGTAAAGCGTTTGCCGTGCGCGCGGATATCAGTGATGAAGCGCAGGTTATGGCGATGTTTGACAGTATCGATCGTGAAGGTGAGCCGCTGACGGCGCTGGTGAACAATGCGGGTATTCTGTTTGAGCAGTCGACCATCGAAAGTCTCTCAGCCGAGCGCATTAACCGCGTGCTGGCCACCAACGTCACGGGCTATTTTCTCTGCTGTCGGGAAGCGGTAAAGCGTATGTCGCTCAAGCATGGTGGTAAAGGAGGCGCGATAGTGAACGTCTCCTCCGCAGCCTCCCGTCTGGGCGCGCCGGGGGAATATGTGGATTACGCCGCATCCAAAGGTGCGGTGGACTCGCTGACGACGGGATTATCGCTGGAGGTGGCAGCGCAGGGCATTCGCGTTAACTGCGTACGCCCCGGGCTGATCTATACCGATATCCACGCCTCCGGCGGCGAGCCGGGGCGCGTGGATCGGGTGAAGTCTATGCTGCCCATGCAGCGCGGCGGCCAGCCGGAGGAAGTCGCTCAGGCCATTACCTGGCTGCTGAGCGACAAAGCCTCCTACGTGACCGGCAGCTTCCTGGAGCTGGCAGGCGGAAAGTAACGGTTACCGCGCCAGCCAGAGCCGCAGGCGCATGCCCCAACTGCTGGTCCAGCCGGTGGTGATCGACTTCACCTCTCCGTGAGAGATCACCACCAGCGTGGGTGTAACCTGCACGTCCCACTGGCGAGACAGGCTTCCGCTGGCGTCGTTGATCGTGGGTAATGCCAGCTTCTTCTTCACCAGCCATCTCTCCAGCGTGGCGTTATCACCGGAGCGCAGCGCAACCGACATCACGTTGCCGCCCTCTGCGGCAATCGCCGCTACGGACGGCGTAGTGTAGCGGCATACGCCACACCAGGTTGCCCAGACGTACACTAGCAGCGGACGCTCCTCACTCATGGCGATAAGGTCGACGGGCTGACCATCGAGCGTTTGCAGCGCGGCTGAGGCGAAATTCTGCGGCAGGGCGGGCTGGCGGAAATAATCCACCGCCAGGCTCACGGCAATGCCGATCAGCAGCCACATAGCCAGTTCGCGCATCAGGCGCGGGAGCTTACCGGCCACGGGCTTGCGTCAGCTGTTCTTTCACCAGCGCCTCCAGATCGTCATAAGGAATGGCTCCCGCGACCATCTGGTCGCCGATGATGGTCGCCGGGGTGCCCTGAATATTCAGCACCTGCGACAGGATCAGGTTCATCTTCAGAGAGTCCATGGTTTTATCCTCCGTCTTAATGCTGTCTGTTCCAGTTTTCACCTGCGCCGCGGCGATGCTGGCATCATCGTGATAGCCTTTTTTCATCATCAGCCTCTGGTGCAGTTCCCAGAATTTATCAGGCTGTTGCTGCCATACCGAAAGCGCCGCTTTTGCCGCATTCACCGAGCTTTGGCCCTTGAACGGTAACAGCTTAACGATGAGCTGCACGTCCGGGTTGTCATGCACGATTTTCTCCAGCATGGGGTCGAACTGCTTGCAGTAAGGGCAGTTGTAGTCAGTGAAAGAGACAATAATCAGCTTCGGCGCTTTCGCACCGGTACGCGGGCTATTGGGGTCGTTGAACAGCAGTTTAGCCAGCTGGTCACTGGACGCGTCATCCGACGGCGCGGCGACGCTGAACGTGGATAAAGACAGCAGAAGTAAAGCAATGAAGGCTCTCATGTTATTTTCCTTTCGCGTCGGACAGGGTGGTTAGCACCGCGTCGCGGCTTAATAACGCAGGCAGCACGTGGCCCTGCGGTAATCCCGGTCCGTAAATCTGGTTAAACGGCACGGCGGCGCTGCCACGCGTGGTTAAGAACTGACTAATGCTGGCGGAAGGGCGGCTCCAGTCTCCGCGCAGGGCGACAATATCCGGTGCGGAAAGCGCATCCTGCACGTCGTCGCGCAGCAATACGTTGTATTTATTGGCTTTACAGGTCACGCACCAGTCGGCGGTCACGTCGACAAACACCCGCTTGTTGTCTTCCAGTGCGCGGGCAATCGCCCCTTCGCTCAGCGGCTGCCAGTTCACCCGATCGCGACGGCCATTCTCCCCGCCGGGGGCAGTAACAAACGCCACGGCGGCGGCAATGACCAGGGCAAAGGCACCGGCCCGCAGCGCGGTTTGCCAGCGGTAGCGCCAGGCGGTCACCAGCAGCAGGATGAGGATCAGCGTCACACCGAGCGTGATGACGGGCAGCGTGCCGATATGCACCACCAGCAGGCTCAGCAGCCACAGGGACGAGCCGAGCATCATCAATCCCAATACCACCCGCACCACGTTCATCCAGCGCCCCGGACGCGGCAGCCTCTGTGCCAGTCCCGGCCAGGCTGCCACCAGCAGCCAGGGAAGGCTCATGCCGACGCCCATCGCAAAGAAGATGCCCCACAGCAGCGGGAGCGGTGCCGCCAGCGCAACTGACACGGCAGTACCCAGGAACGGCGCGGTGCAGGGCGTTGCCAGAAGGGTGGCAAATGCGCCTTGCCAGAAATGGCCCGCGAGCCCGTTGCCGCCGCGCGTGGCGAGAAAGGTGCTGGCAGAGGAAGGGAGGCGGATCTCAAATAATCCCAGCAGGCTGGCGCTGAACAGCACCATCACCAGCGCCATCGCCGCGATAAACCACGGGTTCTGGAACTGGATCCCCCAGCCGAGCGCCTGATTTCCTAAACGCAGCACCGTCATCATTAGCGCCAGCGCGAGGAACGAGATTACGATCCCGCCTACCGAGGCAATAAACTGCCTGCGTATCTGGCCGCGCGCCTGACGTTCGGTTTGCATCAGCGTGCCGAGCTTCATCGCCAGCACGGGCAGCACGCAGGGCATGACGTTCAGGATCAGGCCGCCAGCCAGCGCCATCAGCAGTACCCAGCCTAACGGGAACGCTGGCGTAAGGGGGCCTTTCCCGATATTCAGACTGGACGCCTGCGCCTGGCCGCTATCCGCGAGAACGACCGACAGCGTTTTGCCGCTGATGTCAGGTGCAGCGTCGCCCCAGCTGTCCGTCACCGGGACGGTGGCGACAAGCGACCCACTGCGCACGGAAAAGGTTGGCTTGCCGAAATCAACATCGTCCATGCTGTCGACAAACAGCGAGGGCTGCTGCCAGCCTGCGTCACGTTGTGCCGTCACGGTCAGCTTGCCGGAGGCGTAGCTGGCGCTAAGCGCTGACGTCAATCCGCTGCTGAGCGGCAGCGTGCCCATCGCCCGGCTGTAATCGTAATCAAAGTCGCCGCCCGCGCGGGTCGTCAGATCCAGCGAGAACGGGTAGTCGGTGAGAATACAGACGTTGCTGCAGGTAGACAGCGTCAGCACGCCGCTCAGGGTTTTTGGCGACTCGCCACGCACCGTAATGGGAAAACTCACGTCGCCGTGATAACCCTGCGTGGTGATGCCAGCAACGTCGAAACGCTCGGGCGTAGGCCAGCGCCAGGTGGCATCAACCGGTTGATGCCAGCGAATGGCAGGGGCAACGCCCCCTTCTCCCGGCGAGCGCCAGTAGGTTTTCCACCTTTTTTCAAGGGCGACATCCAGCAGCAGGCGGGTATCGCCATTATTGTCAGGCTGCGCGCGCAGTCTGACGCTGGCGTGCTGATTATCGGCCGCACGTAGCCAGCCGCTGTCGGCGGCCTGGCTGAGGGGCAGCCATAGCCAAAGCAGGCAGACCAGCAGTCGCCTGAATACTGTAAACATAAATTTTCTCCGTAAATGATGAATTAACCTGATGTGTCAGGCGAATGCTCATTCACGGAAGACGCAGAGTCTTAGATGTACCCGTAATCGGGGCGGGGAGATAACGCGGGGAGGCCACAGCCGCTCGCGGCGCGGCGGATTGGCGGCCAGCAGCGCAAGAAGCAGGGTGACGGCAAAGAGAGCGCCTTCAAACAGTATTGGCGGAACGGCCATCAGCGATTTAGCGCTGAGTTCACAGGGCGTCACCGGTGCGTCGATGCTCTCCTGCCCCTGCTGGACAGACTGGCTTACGGCGGTGACGTTCATGACAAGCGCGTGCATCCCGGCCATCCGCTGAGCGGTGCATATCAGCACCACCAGACAGGCCAGGGCAACAAGCAGGATAGCGTTGCGTTGTCGTTTGATCATCTTTGCCTCAAATATTCACGAGGCTTATCTTATAGGGCGCAGGTTTTTTGGCAACGCTTAAGCTGTAAAGAAGTGTCTGGGGGATAAGAGGTTAGCCCTCTCCTGTGCGAGGAGAGGGCGATGTATTACAGCGTTTCGCCGTTGCTGGCGATAACAGTTTTATACCATTCAAAGCTCTTCTTACGGGAACGGGACATGTCGCCGGTGCCGTCGTCGTGCTTGTTCACGTAGATAAAGCCATAGCGCTTGCTGTACTGACCGGTGGTGAAGGAGACGCAGTCGATGCAGCCCCACGGGGTGTAGCCCATCAGATCCACGCCGTCGTACGTCACGGCCTTCTTCATCTCTTCCACGTGGGCGCGCAGGTAGTCGATGCGGTAGTCGTCGTTGATGCTGCCGTCTTCTTCCACTTTGTCGTAGGCGCCGAAGCCGTTTTCCACGATAAACAGCGGCTTCTGATAGCGCTCGTACAGTTCGCACAGCGCATAGCGCAGGCCAACCGGGTCAATCTGCCAGCCCCAGTCGGAGGCTTTGACGTGCGGGTTCGGCACGCTGCCTTCGAAGCCGGAAATCGCATCGCCGGTGCCGCCTTCCGCTTTGACCGCGTTGGTCATGTAGTAGCTGAACCCTAAATAGTCGCAGGTACCCTCGCGCAGTATCTGTTCGTCGCCTGCTTCCATCTTGATGGCGAAACCGCGGCGCTCCCACTCGTTCAGCACGTAGGACGGGTAATAGCCGCGCAGCTGGACGTCGGTAAAGACGTAGCGCTCGCGCATGGATTCCTGGGCGAACATCACGTCTTCTGGTTTGCAGGAGAACGGATAGAGAGCCACCATCGCCAGCATGCAGCCGACTTTCATCTCCGGGTTGATGCGACGGGCAGCTTTCACCGCCAGCGCGCTGGCCACAAACTGGTGGTGGAGCACCTGGTACATGGTCTCTTCCGGATTGTCGTGTTCGGTATAGACCACGCCGGAGCAGCAGTAGCCGAACAGCGGCGCGCGCCAGTTACGCTGGTTGTTGATTTCGTTGAAGGTCATCCAGTATTTGACCTTATTTTTGTAGCGCTCAAACACGACTTCAGAGAAGCGCACAAAGAAATCGACCACTTTGCGGTTGGTCCAGCCGCCGTACTCCTGCACCAGATGAAGCGGCATTTCGAAGTGGGAGAGGGTGATGACCGGCTCGATGTTGTACTTCAGCAGTTCGTCGAACATGTCGTCGTAGAACTGCAGCCCTTCCTCGTTGGGCTGGGTTTCGTCACCTTTCGGGAAGATGCGCGTCCAGGCGATGGAGGTACGGAAGCACCTGAAGCCCATTTCGGCAAACAGCTTGATGTCTTCTTTGTAGTGGCCGTGAAAATCAACGGCTTCGTGATTTGGGTAGTATTTACCCGGCACCACTTCCTGGGTGATTTCGCGCGGTACGCCGTGGGCGCCGCCGGTCAGCACGTCGCAAATACTCGGCCCTTTGCCGCCTTTATTCCAGCCGCCTTCAACCTGGTGAGCCGCAACCGCGCCGCCCCATAAAAAATCTTTCGGTAAGGTTAGTTTTTTCATCTTTGCTATTCTCAATTCAGGACTCATTGAAATCGAGTCTAGCAAAGCGAAATTAAATGTCACGATATAACAATTTGCGCGTAATGTGATTTGTCACACCAAAAAAACAGGGTGTTTTATTCTGCTAATTTCTTCGCCAGCTTACGCCCAAGTGATTCCAGAATATAGATGACGGGAATTTGGGTGGTAATATCGTACACGCCGGCAATACGCATTTGAGGTACATGCCAGGAGAGGTTAAAGTCCGCCAGCTTTGCCAGGCGAGAATGTTCGTGGCTGGTGATAGAGAGCACCTTGCAATGGTGCAGGCTGAACTGGCTGGCAAAGCGCAGGATCTCCTCGGTTTCACCCGAGACGGAGAGCACGATAGCCAGCGCATTTTTTGCCATATCATTGGTGACGGGAAAATAAGGATCGTCGATATGGTTGCTGAATTTTCCGATATTTGAAAAAAAGCGTGCGCCATATTTTGCCAGTGAACCGGATGTGCCCGCGCCGACAAATATAATGCGTTCCGAAGATAAAATAATATCTACTGCGTCATCTAATAAGGCATCAAACTCTTCATTGTTGACGCTTTTAAAGAAGCTGATAATTTCACTGGCACCAAAATTGGCCTGCTGCGGTTCATTTTGCTCTAAATAGAGCTTAAAGCGCACGCGGAATTCAGAGTAGCCCTCGCAGTTGAGCTTGCGGCAGAAGCGCAGGATAGTGGTGGTGGAGACGCCAGCCGCGTCCGCCAGTTCGCGGATGGTCATGTACATCACCTTGTCACGGTTTTTAATGACGTAGTTGTAGACCATCATCTCAAGATTGTTGAGACTGGCAACGGCGGAATGGGTGAACATACTCACGGTAGCAAAACTCTCATTCAGACAGCATTTTCTCATCATAACATGCCGTCAGACGGCATAACTCTATTTTATGCCCTTGATTCGTAATAACTAATTTTAAATGTGAGCAAATGTTAGGTGAGTTATTGTTTTAAGATGTTGATTTGTGTTGGTATTTTTCAAAACTGTAATTATTTTAGCTAACAGGTGTTCACTGGAATCATTCTCAGTTAGCATAGTCTGGCGATGAATAATCATCTTTTGTTTTCCCGGAGTTAAGTATGGTAAGCAGACCATTAATCGCACAGGGATATTCGCTGGCTGAGGAAGTAGCCAACAGCATAAGCCACGGCATTGGCCTGGTTTTTGGGATTGTCGGTTTAGTATTACTGCTGGTGCAGGCGGTGGACACCAACGCCAGCGCGATGGCGATTACAAGCTACAGCTTGTATGGCGGGAGTATGATCCTGCTCTTCCTGGCCTCGACGCTGTACCACGCTATTCCCCATCAACGGGCTAAGATCTGGCTCAAAAAATTTGACCACTGCGCTATCTACCTTCTTATCGCAGGCACCTACACGCCGTTTTTGCTGGTGGGATTAAACTCGCCGCTGTCGCGTGGCCTGATGATTGTTATCTGGAGCCTGGCCCTGCTGGGGATCCTGTTTAAGCTGACCATCGCACACCGTTTTAAGGTGCTGTCGCTGGTGACCTATCTGACGATGGGCTGGCTGTCGCTGATTGTGGTATATCAATTGGCGATTAAGCTGGCGGTTGGAGGCGTAACGCTTCTGGCGGTGGGCGGTGTGGTCTACTCGCTGGGCGTGATTTTCTACGTCTGCAAGCGCATTCCATATAACCACGCTATCTGGCACGGCTTTGTGCTGGGCGGCAGCGTGTGCCACTTCCTTGCGATTTATTTGTATGTGGGGCAGGTGTAGTTTGTTGTCGGGTGGCGGCTTCGCCCTACCCGACCTACGGGATCAGTAGGCCCGGTAAGCGCAGCGCCACCGGGCGATACAGCATCACTCTTCCAGTGAATACGGCAGCGGTTCAATGCTTAACGTATTGGCATCGTCCCGCACGCGGAACACGCTGTCGGCTTCCATATCGTTATTCATAACGACCTGCACCAGCAGACGACCATCATCCAGCTGAACGGCGGCGAGTACCGTGCCGGTACGGCGCCAGTTTTCACCCATTTTCAACTCTAAATCTTCACCGGCTTCCGGAACGCGGCTGGCGCGGCCCGCCAGAGTCCACAGGGCGCGTTTGTTAGCACCGCGGAATTTTGCACGAGCCACCATCTCCTGACCGGTGTAACAGCCTTTCTTAAAGCTGATTCCACCCAACGCCTGGATGTTTGTCGCCTGCGGAATAAACTGTGCGCTGTTCACCGCGTCAATGACGGGCAAACCCGCTTCGATGTTCAGCGCCAGCCACTGTTGGCTGTTGTTCAACTGCGCTTCACCGCGCAGGGCCTCGGTCACGCGCTCAGCAGTGGCAACATCCGTCACCAGCAGGAAACGCTCGGCAGGATGCTCAAACCATAAAATAGAGGTTTCACCTTCGCTGACCACCTGTTTTTCCGCATCCGGCAGTTCGCTGAACAGATTTTTGAGCGCTGCCCGCGCCTGGAAACCCGCCACACCCAGCAAAACATGCTCGTCGTCAGACGCGATGGTGACTTTGGAAAACACAGCATATTTTTTCAGTTCGGTAAGCTGGGCATCACGCAGGCTGCGGCGTTCAATTAAGGCAAACCCATCCTGGCGGCGGAACAGACGCAGATTGCTCCACATTTTCCCTTTTGGATCGCAGTGCGCCGCCAGCAGGTGCTGGTGTTCAGTCAGCTGCGCAACGTCTGCCGTCACCTGCCCCTGCAGGTATTTTTCGGCGTCGGCACCGGTAAGCGTCGCCAGCGCCCAGTCATCAAGAGTCATTAGCGTCAGCGGCAGACGCGCAGAGGCGGCGGGCTGGCGAGGAGTAAATGGAGTAAATGCCATAGTGATATCCTGAATTGCTTAACGCTTTGATAATGCCTAATGGTAAAAGAGACTACAGCCATTGCAAGCGCTTTCAGCACGCCATTCGTGCCATAACGCGGTTACGCGTAGCGTCACGCAAAATAATGTAATCTACTGTCTTTTGGAGGGTTATTCTGGAATCCGGCTCGGCGATTGCAATATTCCAGTAAAGAAACGGTCAAAAACACGTTACACTAGCATCTGTTCCCGGAAAGAAATAAAGAACACCTAACGGGATCCCGACTGTGCCAAACGTAATGCAGGAAACAGAACATGGATATTAACAACAAGGCCCGTATTCACTGGGCGTGCCGTCGCGGCATGCGCGAACTTGATATCTCCATCATGCCGTTCTTTGAATATGAGTATGACAGCTTAAGCGATGACGATAAGCGGCTGTTTGTTCGCCTTCTTGAGTCTGACGATCCGGATTTATTCAACTGGCTGATGAATCACGGCAAACCCGCCGACACCGAGTTGCAACGGATGGTGCAATTAATTCAAACACGGAATCGGGAACGTGGTCCTGTGGCAATCTGATCTTCGCGTCTCATGGCGCTCGCAGTGGATGTCGTTACTGCTCCACGGCCTGGTTGCGGCCTTTGTTTTGCTGATGCCGTGGCCGCTAAGCTATACGCCTCTGTGGTTATTGCTGCTGTCGTTTGTGGTCTTTGACAGCGTGCGCAGCCAGCGCCGGATCAACGCCCGTCAGGGT
The DNA here is from genome assembly GCF_019718755.1 of Enterobacter sp. RIT637. NCBI lineage: Bacteria > Pseudomonadati > Pseudomonadota > Gammaproteobacteria > Enterobacterales > Enterobacteriaceae > Enterobacter > Enterobacter sp. RIT637. Next base: position 107,025 of record NZ_JAIHAZ010000010.1, on the reverse strand, counting down.
GAAATCAAACTGCTGATGGATTCCCGTCTGCGCTGGCAGGGGAAAGAGTGGGAGATCGTCGGTACGCCGTGGATGCTTAGCGTTGGCATGATGCTGAGACTGCGTCAGCCTGAAGGTGGTCGTCGCCAGCATTTGTGGCTGGCTGCCGACAGTATGGATGCTGCGGAGTGGCGAGATCTGCGCCGGATGATGTTACAGCAACCGACGCAGGACTAAGCTCGCGTTAGCTGAACTTCTCGGCCATTTCACCCAGAATCTGCTCGCACCAGTTTTCCAGGCGCTCGTCGCTGAGGTCATACTGGTTGGTTTCATCCAGTGCAAGCCCGACAAACAGCTGGCCATCCGCGATAATCGGTTTTTTGCTGGTGAACTCATAGCCTTCTGTTGGCCAGTAGCCGATAAACGTCGCGCCTTTGGGCGCCAGCTTATCGTGCAGCATGCCGAGCGCATCCAGGAACCACTCGCCGTAGCCTAGCTGGTCGCCCATGCCGTACATCGCAATGATTTTGCCGTCGAGGTTGAGCGAATCGAGCTGATCCCAGATGGCTTCCCAGTCTTCCTGTATTTCGCCAAAGTCCCAGGTCGGGATGCCGAGGATCAGCACGTCGTACTGTTCCATCAGCGCGACGGCGTCATCTTTCAGGTTATGCAACGTCACCAGTTCCGGGCCGATGATGTCGCGAATTTTTTCCGCTGCCATTTCGGTATAGCAGGTGCTGGAACCATAGAAAAGACCAATATTCATCGCGTAACGTTCTCAATTCTTACTATGACTTTGCGCGTAGTGTACCAGAAACCGATGGCAATCAGGCATAATGCCCGGATGGCAGAATCAAAGAGGTTGATGTGGAAAAGGATCTCGCACTCATCGAACAGTTTCTTGACGCGCTGTGGCTGGAGAAAAACCTGGCCGAAAACACGCTCAGTGCCTATCGGCGCGATCTCACCATGCTGGTGGAATGGCTGGCACACCGGGAATTGACGCTTGAGAGTGTCCAACACGATGACCTTCAGGCGCTGCTGGGCGAGCGGATGGACGGCGGCTACAAGGCCACCAGCTCCGCACGCCTGCTTAGCGCAATGCGTCGTCTGTTCCAGCATCTCTACCGTGAGAAGATCCGTGCGGACGATCCCAGTGCGCTGCTGGCATCGCCTAAACTTCCGCAGCGGCTGCCGAAAGATCTCAGTGAAGCGCAAGTTGAGAGATTATTACAGTCACCCGCTGTTGACCTGCCGCTGGAGTTACGCGATAAAGCGATGCTTGAACTATTGTATGCTACCGGCTTGCGCGTTTCAGAACTGGTTGGCTTGACAATGAGCGATATCAGCCTGCGTCAGGGCGTGGTTCGCGTGATAGGTAAAGGGAACAAAGAGCGGCTCGTCCCGCTGGGGGAAGAGGCGGTGTACTGGCTGGAGACGTATCTGGAGCACGGCAGACCGTGGCTTCTGAATGGCGTTTCTATCGATGTGCTGTTCCCAAGCCAGCGCGCGCAGCAGATGACGCGACAAACCTTCTGGCATCGCATCAAGCATTACGCCACACTGGCAGGCATTGACAGCGAAAAACTGTCGCCGCACGTTTTGCGTCATGCTTTCGCGACGCATCTGCTAAACCACGGCGCTGATTTGCGCGTGGTGCAGATGCTGTTGGGACACAGCGATCTCTCAACGACGCAAATTTATACCCATGTCGCGACGGAACGCCTGCGGCAGCTACACCAACAGCACCACCCACGCGCGTGAGTGCCGACGAATTGTTACAGGATTAAATATGAAAAAGTCTTTTGCGCTGTTCACCCTGCTGGCAGCCTCATTTACCGGTTTTGCTCATGCTGACGACGCCGCCATCAAACAGTCACTGACGAAACTGGGCGTCACCAGCAGCGACATTCAGCCCGCGCCCGTTGCGGGCATGAAAACCGTCTTAACCAACAGCGGTGTGCTGTACGTGACCGAAGACGGAAAGCACATCATTCAGGGGCCGATGTATGACGTGAGCGGCGCGCAGCCGGTTAACGTGACCAACCAGCTGCTGATGAAAAACCTGAACGCGCTTGAAAAAGAGATGATCGTTTATAAAGCGGCGCAGGAAAAACACGTGATTACCGTCTTCACCGACATCACCTGCGGCTACTGCCACAAGCTGCATGAAGAGATGAAAGACTACAACGCGCTGGGCATCACCGTGCGTTACCTGGCCTTCCCACGCGCAGGCGTGCAGAGCCAGCCAGAGCAGGACATGAAGGCTATCTGGTGTGCGAAAGACCGCAACAAGGCCTTTGATGATGCCATGAACGGCAAAGGCGTTAAGCCCGCTTCCTGCGACATTGATATCGCGAACCACTACGCGCTGGGCGTGCAGTTTGGCGTGACCGGTACGCCAGCCATCGTGCTGAGCAACGGCTACGTGGTGCCGGGCTATCAGGGACCAAAAGAGATGAAAGAGTTCCTCGACGCGCACCAGAAACAGACTGCGGGTAAATAATCCGCGTGAAAGCTCCGATAAAACTGCGCCGCCGCGAAGCGGCTGACACGGCTGATTTACCTGACGATCTTTCGCCGCTGCTGAAGCGGCTCTATGCCAGCCGCGGCGTGCAAACGGCGGCCGATCTTGAGCGTAGCGTCAAAGGTATGCTGCCCTGGCAGCAGCTGAGCGGCGTCGAAAAGGCCACTGACATGCTCTACAACGCGTTCCGGGAAGGGACGCGGATTGTGGTGGTGGGCGATTTCGATGCCGATGGCGCAACCAGTACCGCACTGAGCGTGCTCAGCCTGCGCGCGCTGGGCTGTGATAACGTTACCTATCTGGTGCCGAACCGCTTTGAAGACGGCTACGGCCTTAGCCCGGAAGTGGTCGATCAGGCTCACGCGCGCGGTGCGCAGATGATCCTGACCGTTGATAACGGGATCTCTTCCCATGCGGGTGTCGATCACGCGCATGCCCTGGGGATCCCGGTGCTGGTTACCGATCACCACCTTCCAGGTGAAACGCTGCCTGCAGCCGAAGCCATCATTAACCCCAACCTGCGCGACTGCGATTTCCCGTCGAAATCCCTTGCCGGTGTCGGCGTGGCGTTTTATCTGATGCTGGCGCTGCGAACGCTGCTGCGCGATAAGGGCTGGTTTGAGTCGCGCGGGATTGCCGTGCCGAACCTGGCGGAATATCTCGATCTGGTGGCGCTGGGTACCGTGGCGGACGTGGTGCCGCTCGATACCAACAACCGTATTTTGACCTGGCAGGGCTTAAGCCGCATTCGGGCGGGCAAGTGCCGCCCGGGAATTAAGGCGCTGCTGGAAATTTCAAACCGCGATCCGCTCAAGCTGGCGGCAAGCGATCTCGGCTTTGCCCTCGGGCCGCGTCTTAACGCTGCCGGAAGGCTGGACGATATGTCCGTCGGCGTCGCGCTGCTGCTGTGCGACAACATCGGCGAGGCGCGCGTGCTGGCGAACGAGCTGGACGCCCTGAACCAGACCCGTAAAGAGATCGAGCAGGGGATGCAGGCAGAAGCGCTGACCCTGTGTGAAAAGCTGGAGCGCAGCGGCGACACGCTGCCGGGCGGCCTGGCGATGTACCATCCCGAGTGGCATCAGGGCGTGGTCGGCATCCTGGCGTCGCGCATCAAAGAGCGCTTCCACCGCCCGGTGATTGCATTTGCCCCCGCGGGCGACGGCACGCTGAAAGGCTCCGGTCGTTCGATTCAGGGGCTGCACATGCGCGATGCGCTGGAGCGCCTGGATACGCTTTATCCGGGTCTGATGATCAAGTTTGGCGGTCACGCAATGGCGGCAGGCCTGTCGCTGGAAGAGGCGAAGTTCGACGAGTTTCAACGGCTCTTTGGCGAACTGGTGACAGACTGGATTGACCCTGCGCTGTTGCAGGGCGAAGTGGTCTCCGACGGTGAACTTTCACCGGCTGAAATGACCATGGAGGTGGCCCAGATGCTGCGTGACGCGGGGCCGTGGGGGCAGATGTTCCCGGAGCCGCTGTTCGACGGCCGCTTCCGCCTGCTGCAACAGCGAATTGTTGGCGAACGTCACCTCAAAGTGATGGTTGAGCCAGCCGGTGGCGGCCCGCTGCTGGACGGCATCGCCTTCAACGTTGATACTTCCATTTGGCCGGACAACGGCGTGCGCGAGGTTGAGCTGGCCTATAAGCTTGATATCAACGAGTTTCGCGGCAACCGCTCCCTTCAGATCATCATCGACAATATCTGGCCAATTTAGCGTCAGTAAAGCTACAAAAAAGGGCGTGGATTCGGTACAATCCCGCTCTTATCACCGCATTTTGACAAGCCCATAAAAGAAAACAGACCATGTTTGAAATTAATCCGGTAAAAAACCGCATTCAGGACCTCACGGAGCGCTCTGACGTTCTTAGGGGGTATCTTTGACTACGATGCCAAGAAAGAGCGTCTTGAAGAAGTAAACGCCGAGCTGGAACAGCCGGACGTCTGGAACGAACCTGAACGCGCGCAGGCGCTGGGTAAAGAGCGTTCCTCTCTCGAAGCGATTGTCGATACCCTGGACCAAATGTCTCAGGGGCTGGAAGATGTCTCTGGTCTGTTGGAACTGGCTGTAGAAGCCGACGACGAAGAAACCTTTAACGAAGCTGTGGCAGAACTCGACGTTCTGGAAGAGAAGCTGGCACAGCTCGAATTCCGTCGTATGTTCTCCGGCGAATACGACAGCGCTGATTGCTACCTTGATATTCAGGCAGGTTCTGGCGGTACGGAAGCGCAGGACTGGGCCAGCATGCTGACGCGTATGTACCTGCGTTGGGCTGAAGCGCGCGGTTTCAAAACTGAAATTATCGAAGAGTCTGAAGGTGAAGTGGCGGGGCTGAAATCCGTGACCATCAAAATCATTGGTGATTACGCCTACGGCTGGCTGCGTACCGAAACCGGCGTTCACCGCCTGGTGCGTAAGAGCCCGTTCGACTCAGGCGGCCGTCGCCACACCTCCTTTAGCTCCGCGTTTGTCTACCCGGAAGTTGACGACGATATCGATATCGAAATTAACCCGGCCGACCTGCGTATTGACGTTTACCGCGCATCCGGCGCGGGTGGTCAGCACGTTAACCGTACGGAATCTGCGGTGCGTATTACCCACATTCCAACCGGGCTGGTAACGCAATGCCAGAACGACCGTTCCCAGCATAAGAACAAAGACCAGGCCATGAAGCAGATGAAAGCGAAGCTTTATGAGCTGGAAATGCAGAAGAAAAATGCTGAGAAACAGGCGATGGAAGACAACAAGTCCGACATCGGCTGGGGCAGCCAGATCCGTTCTTACGTCCTTGATGACTCCCGCATCAAAGACCTGCGTACCGGGGTTGAAACCCGTAACACGCAGGCGGTGCTGGACGGCAGCCTGGACCAATTTATCGAAGCAAGTTTGAAAGCAGGGTTATGAGGAACCAACATGTCTGAACAACAAGCACAGGGCGCTGACGCGGTAGTCGATCTTAACAACGAACTGAAAACCCGCCGCGAGAAGCTGGCAGCGCTGCGTGAGCAGGGCGTGCCGTTCCCGAACGATTTTCGTCGTGACCACACCTCAGACCAACTGCACGCAGACTTCGACGGTAAAGAGAACGAAGAGCTGGAAGCGCTGAACATCGAAGTGTCTGTGGCTGGCCGTATGATGACCCGTCGTATCATGGGTAAAGCGTCCTTCGTGACGCTGCAGGACGTTGGCGGCCGTATTCAGCTGTACGTTTCCCGTGACGACCTGCCGGAAGGCATCTACAACGAGCAGTTCAAGAAGTGGGACCTGGGCGATATCCTGGGCGCGAAAGGTAAGCTGTTCAAAACCAAGACCGGTGAACTCTCTATCCACTGCACCGAGCTGCGTCTGCTGACCAAAGCCCTGCGCCCGCTGCCGGACAAATTCCACGGCCTGCAGGATCAGGAAGCGCGCTACCGTCAGCGTTATCTGGACCTCATCTCTAACGATGAATCCCGCAAGACCTTCAAAATTCGCTCTCAGATCATGGCCGGTATCCGCCAGTTCATGGTCAACCGCGACTTTATGGAAGTAGAAACCCCGATGATGCAGGTGATCCCTGGCGGTGCGTCTGCGCGTCCGTTCATCACCCATCACAACGCCCTGGACCTGGACATGTACCTGCGTATCGCGCCGGAACTGTACCTGAAGCGTCTGGTGGTCGGTGGTTTCGACCGCGTGTTTGAAATCAACCGTAACTTCCGTAACGAAGGCATCTCCGTGCGTCATAACCCAGAGTTCACCATGATGGAACTCTATATGGCGTATGCGGATTACAAAGATCTGATCGAGCTGACCGAATCCCTGTTCCGCACCCTGGCGCAGGACATTCTGGGCACCACCGAAGTGCCTTACGGTGAAGAAGTCTTCGACTTCGGCAAGCCGTTCGTCAAGCTGACCATGCGCGAAGCGATCAAGAAATACCGTCCGGAAACCGAGATGGCCGATCTGGATAACTTCGACTCAGCGAAAGCCATCGCGGAAAGCATCGGTATCAAGGTTGAGAAGAGCTGGGGTCTGGGCCGCATCGTGACCGAGATCTTCGAAGAAGTGGCCGAAGCGCACCTGATTCAGCCGACCTTCATCACCGAATACCCGGCAGAAGTCTCTCCGCTGGCGCGTCGTAATGACGTGAACCCGGAAATCACTGACCGCTTCGAATTCTTTATCGGTGGCCGCGAAATCGGTAACGGCTTTAGCGAGCTGAACGATGCAGAAGATCAGGCGCAGCGCTTCCAGGATCAGGTTGATGCGAAAGCGGCAGGCGATGACGAAGCCATGTTCTTCGACGAAGACTATGTGACCGCGCTGGAACACGGCCTGCCGCCAACAGCAGGTCTGGGCATCGGTATCGACCGTATGGTGATGCTGTTCACCAACAGCCACACCATCCGTGACGTCATCCTGTTCCCGGCGATGCGTCCGGTGAAATAAGACGTTAAGATGTAAAAAAAGCCCCGAAAGGGGCTTTTTTATTGCACCGCGAAGGCTTTGAGTTTATCGCGGGCGGTTGTCGCTTCCATGACCATCCACGGGCTAAAGGCCCAGGGCGTCGCGTCCAGCGCGCGTAATAACGCGTCCAGCTCAACCCACTGATAGTCCATCACTTCATCTTCGTTTATCGTCACGTCATTGGTGATGCGGGCGGCAAATACCGGGCAAATTTCATTTTCCACGATCCCGGACGGGTCGGCTTCCCGATAGCGAAACTCGGGGGCCACGGCGGTGATATCGGCCAGTTCTGCGCCCACTTCAAAGCGGCAGCGGCGGATAATTGCCTGTTCCATCTCTTCGCCTGACTGAGGGTGGCCGCAGACCGAGTTGGTCCAGACGCCGGGCCAGGCTTTTTTGCTTAAGGCGCGTCGGGTAATCAGACATTCGCCGCGGGCATTAAAAAGCCAGGAAGAGAAGGCCAGATGCAGCGGGGTGTGCGAGGTGTGCGCGGCATATTTTTCCTGAGTGCCAATCACCTTTCCCTGGTCATTTACCAAAATAACGTGTTCTTGAATACTCATTGATGCTCCGGTACCAGATCAGCCGGATCATTATACGGCATTCTTATACGAACGGTTTGGCACCCGGAGCGGAAAAGGGCATGACCCCTGTTCGTTTTGGCTGCTATCATAGTGCGCCATTTACGCTGACCGAGGATCTGTTTTGTTTGCAGGAAGCCTGATGAGAAACCCCATCACTGCCATTTTTTGCCTGACGCTGACGCTATTTCTGGCGGGATGCTCGGGAAGCAAATCGTCGGATATGGGCAGCTATTCCGGTGCGGTCTACACCGTTAAGCGCGGGGATACCCTGTATCGCATTTCACGCGCAACGGGAACCAGCGTAAAGGATCTCGCGCGTCTGAATAACATCTCACCCCCCTATACCATTGAGGTGGGGCAGAAACTGAAGGTCAATGGCGGTTCCTCTTCAGCCAAAAAATTCTCCTCAAAAGGCAAAACGGCCAAAGTGACGCCGTCGTACCAGGTTCCGAAATCGTCCTGGCCGCCGGTCGGGCAGCGCTGCTGGATTTGGCCAGCCAGCGGTAAAGTTGTGGTGCCTTATTCACTTTCTGAGGGCGGTAACAAAGGCATTGATATTGCTGCTGCGCGCGGCACGCCGGTCTATGCCTCCGGCGCCGGGAAGGTGGTCTACGTCGGCAACCAGCTGCGTGGGTACGGGAATCTGATCATGATTAAGCACGGCGAAGATTACATCACCGCTTATGCTCACAACGACACGATGCTGGTCAATAACGGACAAAACGTGAAGGCGGGGCAAAAGATAGCCACCATGGGCAATACCGGGACGGACTCGGTGAAGCTGCATTTCCAGATTCGCTATAAGGCGACGGCCATCGATCCGCAGCGCTATCTTCCGGCGCAGGGCAGCAAACCGAAGTGCTAAGTGGTTATTTAATCGCCACTTAGTGGTGATGACACTTGTATGAAAAAGCGTAAGGTCTATAATGCCTTACGCACCTCAAAGCGGGCGTAGTTCAATGGTAGAACGAGAGCTTCCCAAGCTCTATACGAGGGTTCGATTCCCTTCGCCCGCTCCAAACTCAAGTCTCCTGAAGTCTACCAAACTCAATTTTCCCTTGATAAATCAGCAGTTATAGCATTCTATTAGTCTATTGAACTCAATTGTACTCCCCCAGGGTCAAGCTCAATGTGGGGGTATGGATGGGGGTATAATTGTACCCCCTGCTGAGAGGTACCCCCAATGAAGCTGACTGCTCGTCAGGTTGAAACTGCAAAACCTAAAGAGAAGCCCTACAAACTGGCCGATGGTGGTGGTCTTTACCTGCTGGTTAATCCCAACGGCAAAAGATACTGGCGTCTCAAATACCGTTCACTAGGTAAAGAGAAGCTGCTCGCTATTGGCGTTTACCCTGATGTTTCTTTAGCTGAAGCTCGAAGTAAGCGTGAGGATGCAAAAAGGACATTAGCGGCTGGCAACGATCCTTCTCTTGAACGGAAAATCAAGAAACTTAGTCGTCAACAAGACGCAGAAAATTCTTTTGAGGCTATCACGAGGGAGTGGTATCAGCGTCGCTATGACCGCTGGTCTGTCTCCTACCGCGAAGAAATGCTGAGAACCTTTGAAAAGGATGTGTTCCCTTATATCGGTCACCGGCCAATCAAAGATATCAAGCCGATGGAGTTGCTTGCAGTTCTTTCAAAGATAGAAGCTCGAGGGGCAACAGAGAAAGTCCGTAAGGTTCGCCAGCGTTGTGGAGAAGTCTGGAAGTATGCCGTTGTGACTGGCAGGGCCGAGTACAATCCGGCACCTGATCTAGCCAGTGCCGTGACTCCTCATGAAAAAGAGCACTATGCTTTTTTAACCCAGGATGAATTGCCAGAGTTTCTTCGGACTCTGAACACCTATGCCGGTAGTGTGCTTGTTAAGATTGCGATGCAATTACTTATTCTGACAGGAGTAAGGCCTGGGGAGTTGAGGCAAGCGGAGTGGCAGGAATTTGATTTTGAGAAAAAGGTTTGGAATGTACCAGCGGAACGCATGAAAATGCGTCGCCCTCATTTGGTTCCATTATCAAGTCAGGCTATTGACCTGCTTAATCAGCTTAAACCCATGACGGGAGCAGGAGCGTTGCTGTTCCCAGGACGTAATGATCCTAAGAAACCGTTGAGTGACATGGCATTGACTGTGTTGGTCAGGCGTATCGGCTATGCCGGGCGCGTTACAGGGCATGGATTCCGCCACACGATGAGTACCATTTTGCATGAGCAGGGATTCAACTCGGCCTGGATTGAGTTACAGCTGGCTCACGTTGATAAGAACTCAATTCGTGGGACGTATAACCACGCTCAATACCTGGAAGGGAGAAGGGAAATGATGCAGTGGTATAGTGATTATTTAAAACTGTTATGAATAATATTTCTTACTAATGATTCTTTCTGGAACTTTTCATTTAATAAAATACAGCCATTTTTAATATTTATATAACCCCATCTCTGATAAATTAGTGATGGGGTTTCATGATTATGATTTTTTGTACTTACGGAGTAATTCAGCTTTTCTTGTCTCGATTTGTCGCATTATTAAGTCTTGTATTTCATTCAATCTCTCTTGTGAGGCCCCTTTCATTTTTATGTTTACAACAGTAATGCATAATTCTGGATTGAGAGAGTTTTTACGCCCGTAATCGCTAAATTCATATGAGACTTTACAATCGCCCTCATATTTCCCATGTGCAATTGTATAACTAGCTAATACTTTAGTTACTTTAACGTATGGGTGAATATGTTTCCATTTTATTGATATGATTTTATCAAGATCCCCTTTAACTCGATATTGCTCAATATCTTTTTCAAGGAAATTGGTTACTAATTGAGGTTGTGTAGAGTAATCTGCATCTTTATCTGGATTGAAATGAACATCATCAATTTTTTTATAGTAAAATTCATACCCAATATGCTGTTTAGCAAGTTCGCTTAAAAATGATACACGATATTCATTTTCAAAATCGTTAAAGAGTACTTTCCCGCCATGAGGGGAGTCTTTGATGATTTGATCTTTAAGGAGTTTACTTTCAACTAACGACACAATTCGTTCAGATATTTCTTTTGTTTCTGGCGATGTATGATTCAATTTAACATTCATTAATAGTTGGGCACGTTCGCCATCATAATCTTTCTTAATTTCTACAGAACCTCTGAAAAATTTCTCGGTGATATACCAATCATCTAATATATCCTTACGACATAACTCGAACTCCATTATTATAGAATTATTTGATTTACCATCTAATGATGTAAAATCGTTAAAATCAGAAATTTCAATGTTAGTATATTCATTACTTATTAAATCATCAACATCGATACATCCACTAAGTTCTTCTAAAAGTTCAGCGTCATTATCAATCTCAAAATTACGAAAATTAACTTTATCTAATTTTTCTTTTGTTTTAATGCTTTGGAGTAATTCATAGGATTCTTCAGGACTCAAAAAAGAAGTTATTAGATTGGGAACCGTTATGGTCTTTTCTGAAGAAGAGCAGAAAACCCCTCTCTCCCGCAATATGTTATTAATTATTGTGGCTGTGCAATTCATTTGTCCAACTAGATTCTTTAATTCGTCGCCAGATGGAATAAAGTCAATTTTATTTCTCATTTTTGATATTCCTGAAGTTGGAATTATAAGATGAGATTTGTACATCTATGCTCTCTAAGATGTCATCATCTTCATTTATTTGTGACATTTTAACTTCATCTATTACAGGATCATCGGTGAGCGCGTTATATTGTTTAAAGTATATTTCATAGTGACTTGAAAAGTCAGAGCATAGTTTCCTGGCTAAATTGAAAACAAGAATTAGGGACTCTTTGCTAAAATCGAAATCGCAAAGTAAAATAAATCTTCGACCATTTTCAGATGCAACAGATATAGGGATTATTGGTGATGTGATATATTCTACTGGCATGATTTTTGTGTGTGTTTTTGAAGACGCTATATTTAATGTTGTATTGTTGCAAAAAAAATCACAATCTTTATATTTTTTTCTAATGAAGTTTAATGATTCAAATAAGAATTTAGCTCTTGCATTATCAATGACATGAATTGTATTAAATTTTAATGTGTTATCTATTCTGGTATTTGCTATGGTACCTTTAATGTTATCTTTTTCTTCATTCTCATCATTGTTTAAATAAAATAATACACCAATATCTTCTTTTCGAGAGCTGCCTTTAAAGTTTTTTGTAATGTTCCTCTTTAGTTGTGATTTATTGTAGCATTCAATTGTGTTGGCAATATCTTTAAAATGATCTCTAAAGGTTGATTTGACACTGGTGTAAGATGATGCAGAATATTTAGCAGAAACAACAACACTAACTAATGTCTGTTTTTGAAGTAGAGAATCATATACGTATAAAGCATCGACACCATGTGTTATTTTTTCATGTGTTGAAACACAGCAATCTACTTTTTTATTATTGCACATGTTTCGCCAACCAAATAGAGTTAGAAAATCATTGACAATATCTTCGCCTACTTCACCAACGTATTTTGAAAATTCACCCATAATAGTCATCACTAAGTTTGAAATAACAATATTTTACATTAATTGAACAATGAGTGCTATGCATAATTTTCGTGATCTATATCACAATTGATGATTTTTATTCTATGCGATGAGGCACTTACTGACTTGAGTGGCTTATGCGTTAACTTTTTAAGACTTGGGAAATCACAACAAGTGTATCGAAAATAGGGAATTAATGATTAACGTTGATGGAACCTTTGTGTTTTTTATTAATTCAATTAATTTTTTTCTTAAATGGCTGTGTTGAAATTATGTTCTCAATTTTTTATTGGTAATTAGAAAGTATTTCAGTAAATGTAATAAAGGTTATGGTATCTACGTGAATTTATAAAGGTAAAGATTTGGACCTATCTTTAGTAATGATCAATTTATTGATTTTCCGATACATCATGGGTGGAGATTTATAAGTTTTGGAAAAGACCCTCGTAAATGTCTGTTGGGAATCGAATCCATACTTATAAGCGATCTCCATAATTGATTCATTAGTATCAATAAGATCTTTTGCTGCAAGTCTAAGTTTCGTATCTCTTATGTACTTCCCAAGACTAACTTCTTTTACCTGTACAAAAATCCGCTGAAGATGCCACCTGGAGTATCCTGCCCGCGCAGCAACATCCTCTATCTTCAGCGGTTTATGTAAGTTTGAATCAATCCATTGAGTTATCTCGTCGATGATGTCTTCTGTTCTAAACATAGAACGACGCTCACTATAAACGGGCTGTGACACATCTTGTCGGGATGCTAATAATTTACTTATAGATTTCAGCAACACCGTGCAGCCGGTTATTCCCCGTGGTTGACAGAATTTTGAACGATGTTGCTCCTTGCTCATCAGCCTTACGAGAGAGCGCATTCGATAAATCATCAAGCGTATAGGCATTGCTGGTTGAGACTACACCCATCTTTTCTTTCCCATCTGCATGGTTAATTTCCTGAGCTGCAGAGGCGGCATTCACTGATATAAAACCCATGACCAATGAAGTAATAAGTAGTGCTTTCATATTTAATACCTCTTTTAAAATCTATGTTTAAAACTGGATTCGTATCAGGGGAACTATCCCCGTCTGTATATGTAAATATACAGACATAAGCTGACATGAGGCTGACCGCTATATGACAAAATTGTCAGGGTTGTAGATTGGTTAATTTTTTGAATACAAATTCAGCTCGTTAATAATGCACTCAGGTTCTTCACGCAGAGGCATATTGTCTATGTCCATAACCCCATCATTTTTATGTGGATCATCAGCCAGCAGATCTGCAAACAGTGGGGTAAGATCCTGCTGTGCTTCACCTCGTTCAGCCACCAGCTCGAACGTTTTATTTTTTGCCTCGTCGTGGGTCAGGGCACTGACCAGAACCTGGGCGATTTGCTCCCGGGATATCACACCATCTTCCGGTGTTCCTGCATGGCGACGATCTCCCTGAAACATAACGATTCGGTGTTCATCATTATTGTTGTAATCAAACCAGCCGGGCCTGACGATGGAATAGGGATGACCACTGGCCCTGACCAGACGCTCGGCACGCCTTTTCCAGTCATGAACCTCAGTGCGTTGATTCCAGGTGCTGAGCCGTTCAGTTACGCCAATCGTGGTCATTAAGCCGATGCGAACAGGCGTATCCCTGAATATTCGTAAAATATTGCGCACTCCGCCGTAATCTATCGCCCTGGCACCAATACGACCCTGACCATCGGAACCGAGCGTGAAGATGATGGCATCAATATTTTTCGGTAATTCGGTGAGTGTTTCAGGCATTGAAACATCGCCGTAAAAGACATCCGTTCCTCGAGGGAGCAATTTTACTTTGCGTTTATTTCTGACCAGCGCCACGGGCTGATGGCCCATTTCAAAAGCGCTATTCACGACATGAAGACCAATACTTCCTGTTGCCCCTACAACGAGTATTCTCATGATAAACCTACTGATAATTCAGACTTATTTTCGATACAGTCAGAATATCAATTATCATCAATGTCAGTAATGGGGCTAAAATGATTGTGTCTATGAACACCCTTCATGAGTGTGCGATGAAGGGAATGCTTCCATAAGGAAATCGCCGATGCTCAAAGAAAATTTCAACGAACTGCAAATCTTTCTTGTGGTGGCAAGGGAGCGAAGTTTTACCAAAGCGGCGGGTAAACTGGGCGTTTCTCAGTCTGCACTCAGCCACGCGATGAAGGCCCTGGAGGAAAGGCTAAATATCCGCCTCTTGACCCGCACGACCCGAAGCGTTGCCCCTACGGAAGCCGGTGAGAGAATTATTGCCTGCCTTGAACCCCGTATTGCCGATCTTGAGCAGGAGCTGGAATCGTTGGTTCAGCTGAACGGCACTGCCTCCGGCAATATCCGTTTATCTGCCGGGGAGCATGCCGCGCGAAGTCTGGTATGGCCGAAGCTAAAACCCTTCCTCAGGGAATACCCGGAAATTAATCTCGAACTGGTGGTTGATAACGGCTTTGTCGATATTGTTGAGGGGCGTTTTGATGCCGGGATCCGCCTGGGCGAAAGCGTGGATAAGGACATGATTGCGGTAAGAATTGGGCCGGACATGAGAATGGCTGTGGTAGGAGCGCCGTCTTATTTCGCTGCAAATCCTGCACCTGAAACGCCGCACGAGCTACAAAATCATCGGTGTATCAATATGCGCCTGCCGACAGCCGGTGGGCTTTACCACTGGGAGTTTGAGAAGGATGGGAAACCGTTACGGGTCAGAGTGGAAGGGCAGCTAACGTTTAATCTGCAGGCAGAAAGGATTGATGCGGCGTTATCGGGTTTTGGCCTCGCCTGCATACCTGAAGACAGGGTGCAGGATTATATAAAGTCAGGAGAGCTTATTCAGGTTTTGCAGGACTGGTGCCCATCTTTCCCCGGATATTATCTTTACTACCCGAGCCGTAAGCAGCATCCGCCTGCTTTTGCGCTGATGATCGATGCACTTCGCTACCAGGAATAACGGGTCCGCCAATCTCAGCGGACCCGTCCGGATATTAACGGCCTACGCGGGCCTGGTGCTCAGGAGAGTAACGTTCGCCGACGATTTTAATCGTTTCAAGCGCCTGGGTTATCTTTCGCACGTCATCCTGAGAAAGGATGATGTCGGCGGCCCCAAGGTTTTCTTCCAGCCGTTGCAGTTTCGTGGTGCCAGGGATAGGAATAATCCACGGCTTTTTTGCCAGCAGCCATGCCAGTGCGATTTGTGCAGACGTCACGCCTTTCTCTGCCGCCAGTTCACCCAGCAATGAGACCAGCTTTTCATTGGCTTCAATCGCCTGCTCGGCGAAACGCGGCACGGTGCTGCGGTAATCATCCTTCCCAAAAGTAGTTCCTGGCTTAATCGATCCCGTCAGGAAGCCTTTGCCTAATGGGCTGAAGGGAACGAAACCAATACCCAGTTCTTCCAGTAACGGCAGGATCTCCTGCTCAGGCTCGCGCCACCACATAGAGTATTCGCTTTGCAACGCAGTGACCGGTTGTACGGCATGCGCACGACGAATGGTTTGCGCACCCGCTTCGGACAGACCGAAATGTTTAACTTTGCCTTCAGCGATCAGGTCTTTTACCGTACCCGCAACATCTTCAATCGGGACATTCGGATCGACACGGTGTTGATATAGCAGGTCAATGACATCAGTCTTAAGACGGCGTAATGATCCTTCCACCGCTTCACGGATATGCTCCGGACGGCTGTTTAAAATCTGCTGCTTGTTGTCGTCGCCAAAAGTAAAACCAAACTTAGTGGCGATGACCACGCGGTCACGAACTGGTTTTAAGGCTTCGCCAACAACCTCTTCATTGAGGAAGGGTCCATACACTTCAGCGGTATCGAAGAAGGTGACGCCACGTTCAACCGCTGCGCGAATGAGCTCGATAGCCTGTCGGGGCTCGGTCGCCGGGCCGTAGCCGTGGCTTAAGCCCATGCAACCGAGCCCAAGCGCGGAGACTTCGAGTCGGGATTTACCCAGATAACGTTTTTGCATTGAATGAATACCTCTATTATCGCGACTTAAACATCAAGTTTGCGGCCAGTCAGCCATTCCACCATCGCTGGGTCGCGGTGAGAGAAGAAGGCGCTGGTTGCGGTGTCGAGGGCGGCAATTTGCAGCATATCCTCAGCGCTGAGTTCAAAATCGAGAATGTTGATGTTTTCTGCCATGCGTTCTTTGCGCACCGATTTCGCCAGTGAAATGATGCCTCGCTGGAAGGTCCAACGCAGCACAACCTGGCCCACGCTTTTGCCGTACTTCTGACCAACTGCCGTTAACACAGGATGCTGGAACAGGCCATTTTTACCCTCAGCAAAAGGTGCCCAGGCTTCCGGCTGAATGCCATGGCTCTGGTTCCATGGAACCGCATGTAGTTGCTGGTTGAAGGGGTTAACTTCAATCTGGTTCACCGCAGGGGCAACTTTGTTGAAGGCGGTAAGATCGGCCAGACGGTCAGGATGGAAATTGCTGACACCAATGGCGCGAATTTTGCCTGCCTGTTGCAGTTCTTCCATGGCACGCCATGCCCCATGGACATCGCCATAAGGCTGGTGAATCAGATACAGGTCGACGTAATCAAGTTGCAGCCGGTTCAGGGACCGTTCGAACTGTGCTTTAGCGCCTTCGTAATTGGTATCCTGTAGCCACAGTTTGGTCGTTACAAAAAGTTCGTTACGTGCGATACCGGTTTGTTTCAGTGCGTTCCCCACTTGTGTTTCATTCTGGTAAGACGCGGCGGTATCGATTAGGCGGTATCCCGTATCGATGGCATCAATAACGGCTCTTTCGCATTCAGCGGCATCAGACATCTGAAACACACCAAAGCCCAGTAGGGGCATTTCAATACCGTTGTTCAGTTTTACAGTTTGCATGGCGTTATCCTTTAGCTGTTGTGTTGGAAAAGCATAACGCAAAGTGATTTATTCGATTAGGTGGGGTAATTAGCTAGGGTTTATTAGATGTGTTCATTAATTTAAAGGGAGGGCTGAAGGTCGGCTTTGTGCCAGGAGCAGACGTTGTCTTCTCCCTGGTTCGCTATTAAACAGTATACGTGTGACCGGGTTGTCCCCCCGGATTTCGAACTGACAGGGTTAGATACGTTTATAGATAGCCCATCAAAAATGGGGAACGTTTAATGAAGGGGCGCTCGATCTGGGAAACCATTCGTTTTTTGTTAGGTCAACCGCGTAGTTGCCATATAAGTAGCATCTACTTTGAAAGTCCCACTCGCGAAAAACTGGGAGGTTAAGGCTCCATTTGGCGACGTTGAGCAGAGTGTTCAACTTCCATTCCTCGCTCATAGCGGACAGTTTCATCCCTCTGTGCTCCCATTAGCCTTCATTGGCTCATATGTGGCTTTCGAGAGCTCCGCTGGTGCCGGCCTGTCAGCGATACTTGCGCAGCAAACGCGCCGCGCATATACGGTTTGGGCTTACCTTTTATCAAACGCTTAGACTACTATTCGCCTGCGAAATTTTTTGGATAAAAGTCATCATCACCAATGCAACATCGAAAAATGCTTAATTAAAAGTGCTCACGCCTGCATTCCCTTACCCCGTGCCAGGTTAATTCTTTCAACGCATTCCTTAAACGCTTTGAGTTGCTCCGTAGAGAGTTCAGATTCATCGATTTTGACCAGAAGAACGTTGAGAGAGCGTTCAATATCATTTTTAATTAACCGTAAGCAGATAACCTTAACCCAACGTGGAGAGAACTTACTGAGGCCAATTGCTCTTGTGATTTGAAATTTCATGCGATGCCTCTCAAGCGCCAGTGTGCCGGTTTTCAACCTCGGTTATAACACGCAATGGACAGGACGTCTGTAATTCCTTCGCCTAAAATTTAGCATGAAGCGCTTAGCTTGGGTGCAACCAGGATTTCATTAAACATCAAAATTAGTTTCGCATCATGACGCGCAAGCGCCACGTCATAAACAGAGTTACTAGCTCACCTTAAGGTAGTTTTTCATATTCTGACACAGGATGGGATATCTCCTTTATGCCATAGCGGATGTTATTAATCTCATGCAGAATGGATTCATGAAAAACATACGTTAAATTTTGTCCTGATTGACACGGGATGAAAGCTCCTGATAGCTCTCTTTTCTCTCGCTGTAACGATCTGCAAGATAACCAGTTTGTCCCTTAAGCAGCACAGTGATTTTAAACAGCTCCTCGGCTAGATCGACGATACGGTCATACCATGACGAAGGTTTCATTCGGCCGTTTTCGTCGAACTCTTGCCATGCCTTAGCAATGGATGACTGGTTGGGGATAGTGAACATCCTCATCCATCGGCCCAGAATGCGCATTTGGTTCACCGCATTAAAGGACTGCGAACCACCGCAGACCTGCATCACTGCAAGTGTTTTGCCCTGTGAAGGACGAACCGCGCCTTCACTTAAGGGTATCCAGTCGATCTGCGCCTTCATAACTGCGCTCATAGCCCCGTGCCGTTCCGGAGAACTCCACACCATCCCGTCACACCATCTGACCAGACCGCGTAGCTCGGTGACTTTAGGATGCGTGTCCGGAGCATCATCCGGCAGGGGTAAACCGGAGGGGTTAAAGAGTTTTACCTCCGCGCCCATCGCCGTCAGCAGGCGACCAGCTTCTTCCGCGGCAAAGCGGCTGTACGAACGCTCTCTTACTGAGCCATACAGGATTAGAATCCGTGGCGGCTCCTGCAGGTGCAGGCGTTCAGCGATGTGTAGATCAAAGCATTCGGTGTTCAGGGCAGGAAATTGTTCCATTTTTCTCCTTCGGAGAGAACAGATGATTTCAAAGTCAATATATATGATTTAACATATGTATATTCTAAAGGGAATGGAGTGATAAATGCTACAACCTGTTCAGCTTTTCAAAATCCTGTCGGATGAAACACGGCTTGCCATCGTCATGCTTCTCCGGGAGTCCGGTGAACTGTGCGTCTGCGATATCTGCGCGGCCACCTCCCAATCACAGCCCAAAATTTCGCGACATATGGCTATCCTTCGCGAGGCTGAACTGGTTCTTGACCGTCGGGAAGGCAAATGGATCCACTATCGTCTGTCACCCCATATACCGGCGTGGGCAGCAGAGACAATCACGACGACTTGGCAGTGTCTGCGCGAGGACGTACGTGAATGGCTGAACAAATCAGCCTGCACCTCCTGCTGAGACAGTAAACATATTTACATAATCATATATAACGGAGTCTGAGATGCTTTTGGCAGGGAGTATATTTTTACTGACGCTGGTACTGGTGATCTGGCAACCCAGAGGCCTGAGTATTGGCTGGAGCGCGAGTATCGGGGCAGTGCTGGCGCTTGGAACCGGTGTCATCCATATCGCTGATATTCCCGTTGTCTGGAATATCGTCTGGAACGCGACAGCGGCATTTATTGCGGTCATCATCATCAGCCTGCTGCTCGATGAGTCCGGCTTCTTTGAATGGGCCGCACTGCACGTCTCCCGCTGGGGTAACGGACGTGGCCGCCTGCTTTTCACCTGGATAGTCTTGCTCGGTGCCGCTGTTGCTGCGTTGTTTGCCAATGACGGCGCCGCGCTGATCCTGACGCCGATTGTGATTGCGATGCTGCTCGCACTGGGGTTCAGCCAGGGCACGACACTGGCCTTTGTCATGGCTGCAGGGTTTATTGCAGATACGGCCAGCCTGCCGCTCATTGTTTCTAACCTGGTTAATATCGTCTCGGCGGACTTCTTCGGTCTGGGCTTTACGCAGTACGCCTCAGTTATGATCCCCGTGGATGCGGCAGCGATTGCGGCCACGCTGATCATGCTGCATCTCTTCTTCCGCAGGGATATTCCGGCAACGTATGACGTTTCGCTGCTGAAGACGCCTGCAAGTGCGATCAAGGATCCGGCAACCTTCAGGGCGGGCTGGATTGTCCTGTTATTGCTGCTTGTTGGTTTCTTTGTTCTGGAGCCGCAGGGGATCCCGGTCAGTGCGATAGCGGCGGCTGGCGCAGCAGTGCTGTTTGTGGTGGCGAAAAGAGGCCATGCCATCAACACCGGGAAAGTCCTGCGCGGAGCGCCATGGCAGATAGTTATTTTCTCGCTGGGCATGTACCTCGTGGTCTATGGCCTGCGCAATGCAGGGCTCACGGAGTACCTGTCTGGCATGCTGAATCTGCTGGCAGACAAGGGGTTATGGGCAGCGACGTTCGGCACTGGCTTCCTGACGGCATTTCTCTCATCGGTGATGAACAATATGCCGACGGTACTGATTGGCGCGTTGTCGATTGACGGGAGTACGGCGACCGGCGTCGTCAAAGAGGCAATGATTTATGCCAATGTGATTGGCTGCGATTTAGGCCCGAAAATCACCCCGATTGGCAGTCTGGCAACACTGCTGTGGCTGCATGTGCTTGCCCAGAAAAATATTACTATCACCTGGGGATATTACTTCCGTACCGGCGTTGTCATGACTGTACCGGTGCTGTTTGTCACTCTGGCCGCGCTGGCGTGGCGGCTCTCTGTCACTTTGTAATGAGAAACTGATATGAGCAACATTACCATCTATCACAACCCGGCCTGTGGCACCTCACGCAACACGCTGGAGATGATCCGTAACAGCGGCAACGAACCGACGATAATTTATTATCTCGATACGCCACCGACCCGTGATGAGCTAATTAAACTTATTTCAGATATGGGAATTACGGTGCGTGCATTACTGCGTAAGAATGTTGAGCCTTATGAACATCTGGGTCTTGATGAAGAGAAATTTAGTGATGAGCAGTTGATTGATTTCATGCTTCAACATCCGATCCTGATTAATCGGCCGATTGTAGTTACGCCGCTTGGCACTCGTCTTTGCCGTCCTTCAGAAATAGTGCTCGATATTCTACCGGAAGGTCAGAAAGGAGCGTTTACCAAAGAGGATGGCGAGAAGGTCATTGACGAAATGGGGACGCGGGTTAGGTAATCTGTCCACTTCAAGATATCGGACGCCTGTTTAATCTACGAGGGCGTCCGCTTGCCGTTCACTAAAGACCTCCAGCCTACTAACCCCGTCCGCATCATGCTATGAGAGGAAAGACTGTGGTGTTGGCTGCATTACAACTGCGTAATGCCACCATTAACACCTTCTTTATCCAGTTTATAGCGCAACATAAACTCTTCATGAAACACCTTGTTGAAGCCAGTTACGAACCCGCTGCTTCTCGACGATCCTCTAAGGATGGTTGTGGACTATCCGTAAAAAGAACCGGGTATGCCCGGCTCTTTTTTAGCTGATTTCGAAATCTTTTAATTCCCCACCTTCAGCAATCAGATTTGAGATCCGCTTCGGCATTCGCCCCTGACCTGACCATGTTTTTGACTCTCCAGTTTCGTCAGTATACCGATACTTCGCGGGGCGGGGGGAGCGCGTTCTTTTAGCCTTACCCGGAGAGCCAATAGCAGCCATAAGTTCGGATGGGTCGATACCCTCATCAAGCATCATCTGACGAAGTGATTCCAGTTTATCGCGGCGCTGACTTTCATTTGCAAGACGTAATGTCTCTTCTTCTCGTCGTTCTATAAGAATAAGTTTAAACTTTTCCAGAACATCTTCCAGCACATCTAAGGACATTTCACGAGTCTGGGAACGTAAGGTACGGATATTGTTCAACTGCGTGAGAGCATCTGACATAAAGAGACCTCTTAAAATTTCAGCAAATACCAATGTCGACGGTTGCTCATCAACCCGATTTTTTTAATGAGCATTTTAATCCGATTGGTACATATTGTTATTAACGAGGTTTAGACTACTGATATAAATCTCTTATCGCAAGACAAAATTAAGAGGAATGTGCAAGAACTAAATTACAACTCCTAGGAAATGTCCCTGCATTTTTGAAGGTACTTAAAACTATGATGCCAGG
Source organism: Enterobacter sp. RIT637 (assembly GCF_019718755.1). Classification (NCBI taxonomy): domain Bacteria; kingdom Pseudomonadati; phylum Pseudomonadota; class Gammaproteobacteria; order Enterobacterales; family Enterobacteriaceae; genus Enterobacter; species Enterobacter sp. RIT637. The sequence continues at coordinate 85,101 of NZ_JAIHAZ010000010.1, read as the reverse complement.
AGCCATCCGGAGAGCCTTTTTATACCCTCACAGCTATTGCTTCAGTCATACCTGATGAGCTTTAAATCAGGAGAGGCATTTAGTGAATTAGCGCGGCCACTTAGTAAGATTTTTCACAACTGGCAAGATGGCACGCAGGTGAGAGACACCTGCATTTTGTCAGAGGGTAGCGAATTACTCTCTCTTTATAGAGGTGTTTCTAAAAAAGTGTAATGTTAAAAAAAAGCCTGCTGTTAGCAGGCCATAAATGTTTTTAACTCATTTTTTGTTCGATTCTGATAAATAGGGTAAGCATGCAATTAAACGTGGAGCAGAGAGCATGACAAAAATTCTATAAATATTTCCTGGCCGCATCAAGTATCTCCTGTGACGTTAACTCCCTGTCAGTAGCCACGTAAACAATACCATGATCGCCAGTTAAGGAAGGAAAACCTGCAGACATAATCCGAAGATGTGTTTCTTCACCGTTTGGATATTCCTGCCTGATTGAGGATATACCTTCAAGAACGGTCATGACTTTACAGGATTCAGCATTAAAGAAAACAAGGACTTTAATCATATTCTATTACCCTGTTCTCTCGTGGATATTAACTGGCAGATGCCATTAAGGTCAAAGCCTATACGCACTTCTTATTTAACATGTGGTTAGCTTGTGCTTTTAGACTTTTTATGCAGTAGTACTGCACTTCATCACATCGGTTAGCATACTCATAATTTTGAAAAATATGCTGATCAGATATTAAGAATAAACGACTTTCATCTGATTTAAGTTATGGATCTGTCTACTCAGGAATAATCCTTCATCGTTATCGCAGACCCACAATGATTTATTTATCGCAAAGTGTTACGTTTGCAGCAGCAGGACCCTTGTCTCCGCGGTGAATGGCGAATTCAACTTTCTGACCTTCAAATAAAGTTTTAAAGTTGTCGCCATTAAGTGCAGACAAATGGACAAAGATATCTTTGCTGCCATCAAGAGGAGAGATGAAACCAAAACCTTTGTCTTCATTAAACCATTTAACCAGGCCCATAATTCTAGAGGTCATACTGACTCCGTTATACATGATTGTATTGATAGTAAACGTATAAGATTAAACGTATGTACTCAAAAGAGGGGATATCAACGATAGCGCCTGGTAATGAGAACTGCCCGGAAAATTTCTAACTTTCATTAGTACATCGAACTGATGGGATTCATTAAGGCACAGGGAATCGATATAAGCAAATTATCTTTTAGCCGTCCAGAGGTCCTGTAGGGAAAATAAAAGTGGCTGAATGCCATTTTCAATGTATAGTCTTTAAGTGTTTTCAATAAGGAATTGACTTGTCCCATAAAATGACAGGAATTGTCAAAAGCTTTGATATTCTTAGTGGTAAAGGCCTCATCATCCCATCTGATGGACGAAAAGACGTTCTGCTTCACATTTCAGCCGTTAACTCTCGCTAATCAGAATTACTCATCCCTGGAAGCCGCATAGAGTCTTGCCGGATAAACGGTCTCAGGGGGCCTGTGGCTGCGAACATTTATCTTTCCTGATTTTCAGTATGTCAAAATAGATAGATTAAAACTTAACCACATGTGGTACGGTGAAGCTCATTCATTGAAAGGTTAATGGTTATGTCTGTTATCAATTACGCAATGAAATTCTTCAGCAGTGCGTCTACTGCCACTGCTGCCTGTCCTGTTTGTGGCTTAAAATCAGTACAACCGTTGTCAAAAATCCGGCTCAACCAAACCATGCTTTGCCCCGGATGTAAGGCTCTGTTTATCTCCCGACGCTAGCTCGACCAAAATCGCAGAACAGAGCTCATGTCCTATACTTATGTTAGATTCCGGCAGCTGTTAAATCCCTGATGCCTGACGCCCATCCTGAGAGAACGTTTCTGAACTGATTTCGCAACTGCTCCTGCGCGCTAACGTCGCATCAGAGCAATGCTATGAAAATGATCCCCAGAGCGTGGTTTAACCGCTCCCGTATTCTGATGAATGCTGCCGAAAACATAACGTTTTCGGCGAACGATCCTGCCGGTGAAAGCTCGCCGCGGTCAGAACTCTTTTCGACCGTCCAGATGGAACGCTACGGCCAGAAGCTGGCGCGGACTCATAAAGTATCACCGGATAGGCATCCTTATTATCTTCTGAAACGGCTTGGCGACAATGAGGCCGTCATTACCCAAAACTGCTATGAGCTTAACGCGGGTAAAAAGACCAGTATCATGCCCGCCGGTGAATGGCTGCTGGACAATTATTATCTGATTGAGGAACAAATCCGCACTGTCCGCCAGCATCTGCCGAAAAGCTTTGGCAAAGGTCTTCCGTCGCTTGTATCGCCGTTGAATTGCCCACGAATTTATCATATTGCATCAGAGGCCATTGCTCACGGCGATGGCCGCTGGGATGCCGCCAGCCTGACCAGCTATCTCACTGCCTATCAACAGGTGACGCCGCTGACGCTGGGTGAAGTCTGGGCGTTACCGGGAATGCTGCGCCTTGCGCTGATTGAAAATCTTCGTCGTATCAGTATGGAAGTGATAAAAGCGCAGCAGGACAGAAACCTTGCTGATACGTGGATAACAAGGATTGTCGAATGTGCAGAGAGTGCGCCTGGTGATTTAATCATGGTGGTTGCCGATATGGCGCGCTCCCGACCTCCGTTAACCAGTGCGTTTGTCGCAGAGCTGGTGCGGCGCCTGCAGGGGCATGGCAACGCGCTATCGTTACCTCTAACCTGGGTTGATCAGTGCCTTCGGGAACAGGGGATCACCACTGACGTTCTCATACATAGTTTCAATCAGCAGCTTGCCGCCAGCCAGCTGTCCGTCAGTAACAGCATCGCGGGCCTGCGTTTATTGAGTGAAACGGACTGGGCTGATTTCGCCGAAACGATAAGCGTTGTCGAACAGGCATTACGCAATGATCCTGCCGGCATCTATCCCCGGATGCATTTCAATACCCGGGATCATTACCGGCACGTAGTTGAGGTTCTGGCCAGAGACAGCGGTCTCAGCGAGCCTGAGGTTGCTGAGAAGGCGCTGGCGTTTTCAGAGGAAAAAGCGCCTGATACACCGGAACATCATGTTGGTTATTATCTTGCGGGCGAAGGTCGACAGGCGCTGGATATTCATCTCCTGGCAGACGCCTCAAGGCTCATACGCTTGCGGCACAGTTTCAACAGAATAACCCTGCTGTCATGGCTTGGAAGCCTGGCGTTGCTGACAACCGCAGCGACCGCAGCAATATTGCACGAAACCGCCATGCAGGGCGCAGACTGGCTATTGATCGCGGTGATATTACCTCTGATTATCGCATTAACTCAGTTAATGAGCGATTTGCTCAGTGATGCAACCACCCGTTTTCGCGTTCCTCGACCCTTGCCTGGGATGGATTTTTCAGCCGGTATTCCCGCTGACAGTGCCACCATGTTAGTCATTCCCTGCATGTTGACCAGCCACGAAAGTTTCAGCCAGCTCCTCACCAGTCTTGAAGTCTGCTGGTTGGGGAATGAAAACGAAAATCTCAGGTTCGCGCTGCTCACTGATTTTGCTGATTCTGAAAATGAACCCTCGCCGGAAAGTCACGCACTGCTCAGACAGGCTATCGCCGATACGCAGGCGCTTAATCGCCGCTACCCCTCCGGCCGACCACGTTTTTATCTGTTACATCGCCAGCCTGAATGGAACCCCTCGGAAGGCGCGTGGATGGGCTATGAACGCAAGCGGGGAAAACTGGCGTTACTGAACAGCTGGTTGCGCCATCCCGGAACGCAATTCGTCAGCGTTGCAGAGATGCCTGCCCACCTTTTACCGGGTCACATAAAATACGTCATTACCCTGGACAGCGATACGGTGCTCCCGCGCGATACGGCACACAAACTCGTCGCGACGATGGCGCATCCGCTGAATACGCCTGAGTATGATCCGGTACGCCAGAGGGTTGTCAAAGGATTCGGTATTTTACAGCCCGGTCTTGCGGAGGAGATACCACGCAACGGTCAGGGGCGTTACGCAGCCCTGCGCAGCAGCGTACCGGGCAATAACCCTTATTCGATGATGTCTTCGGATATTTATCAGGATCTCTTTGGGGAAGGCTCGTTTGTGGGCAAAGGGATTTACGATGTTGATATTTTTATGCAGGCCACTACGAACATCTGCCCGGAAAATCTGGTACTCAGCCACGATCTGCTTGAAGGATGCTATGCACGTTCGGGTCTGCTGAGCGAGGTGTTACTGTACGAACAGTACCCTAATAATTATCTGTCGGATGTTGCACGACGTTCACGCTGGATCCGGGGTGACTGGCAACTGCTTAACTGGCTAAAACCACGCGTCAGAAAAGCCGATGGAACCCGGGTCAGGAATCCGCTGACCGCGCTTTCTTACTGGAAATTACTCGATAATCTACGTCGCAGTCTGGTCGCCCCCTCCTTACTGATATTGCTGTTCTTCACTCTGCTTTGGGTACCCAATCAGGTTTACTGGCTGGGCATACTGTTGCTGATATGGTTGTTGCCAGCCATCCTCTGCATTAGCCACGACCTTCTGCATAAACCTCTGCGTCGCCGCGTGAAGTCGCATCTGTTACTGGTGGGGGCGGGCGCGCTAAAGCGTCTGTCAGGTATCAGCCTTAATTTTGCGATACTGCCGCACGAAGCCGGATATTCGCTGAAAGCGATCGCCGTGACGCTATGGCGACTGGGGATAAGCAGGCGTCACCTCAGCCAGTGGGTCAGCCACAGCCAGGACAGCAGTCAGGCCAGACCCACTGTTGCACGTTTTTATCAGGCGATGTGGCTGAACGCTGCCGGTGGCGTGGCGCTGACAATACTGACCGGACAATTTGCCCCACAGCTGCTGGGGATTGCGTTACCGATCGGTTTGGTATGGTGTGTGGCACCGCTGCTGATGAGCTGGCTGAGTCGCCAGCCCGTGCGAAAGGTTTTTTCGCCTAATCAGGAACAAAAACAGCTGTTACGCCAGACAAGCCGTGAAATCTGGGCTTTTTTTGAAACATTTGCCACAGCAAAAGAGAACTGGCTTCCGCCTGATAATTATCAGGAAATACCACAACCGACGGTGGCACACCGAACTTCTCCTACCAATATTGGTCTTTCACTTATGGCTAACCTGACGGCATGGGACTTTGGCTACCTGCCTGGCGGAGAGGTGCTCCGGCGCGTGTCGCTCACGCTCGACACGATGGATAAAATGGAGCACTACCGGGGCCATCTCTACAACTGGTATGACACCCGTACGCTGGTCCCCCTCAGTCCACGCTATATCTCCAGCGTCGACAGCGGCAATATGGCCGGGCATTTATTGACCCTGCGTGCAGGCCTGTCCGCCATGCGTCATCAGCCTGTTTTAAGCAACCAACAGATACTGGCAGGACTGAACGATACGCTGGATATTCTGGAAAAACAGTGGGGTAAGAACCCACCTGACAGCCTGAGACTGCTGCGCAAGCATTGCCTGAACGCGGTGTCGCTCTCTCCGCAGGCGCTTTTCAGCGAACTGAAAAGCATGCGCACCCAGTGCAACCATCTGACCAGCGCATGTCATCAGGGATCTCCTCTTCAGATGCGCTGGGCTGGACATCTGGAGCATCAACTGGTTCAGCTTTGCCATGAGTGGTCTCTGTTGCTTGGCTGGTTGCCTGCATCCTGGAATGAACAGACGCTGCCGACGCTGAGCGAGCTTGCCCGTCCGACATTAACCGGTACAGGAACGCCTCCGGCGTCAGTGGCGGAGCAGGCCCGAATGCGACTCAATATTATCACCGAGCTGGAACAGCGGCTGGATGAGCATGCCCGGATGGATTTCGCATTTCTGTACAGTGAAGCAACCAGTCTGCTCAGCGTCGGTTATAACTGTGACACCAATATGCCTGACAAGAGCCACTACGATCTCCTGCCGTCTGAAATCCGCCTGACCAGTTTTCTTGCCATTGCGACTAATCAGCTGCCTCTTAAAAGCTGGTACGCGCTGGGTCGATTGTTTACCACAATTGATAATGAAACTGCCCTGATGTCATGGAGCGGATCCATGTTTGAATATCTGATGCCGAATCTGGTGATGCCCACCTGGCCCGGCAGCCTGCTCGATGAAATGAGTCAGTCGGCGGTTATGCGCCAGATTCACTGGGGGAAAGAACGCGGGGTACCATGGGGTGTTTCAGAGTCTGGCTATCATGCTTTTGATGTTCAGCATAATTATCAGTATCAGGCATTTGGCGTACCGGGGCTCGGTCTGCGCAGGGGACTTGCCGATGACATGGTTGTCGCTCCTTACGCCACGCTGCTGGCGCTGATGGTTTCCCCGCAGAAAGCTTGTGAGAACCTGTTCAGGCTGCAAAAAAATGGTGCATGCGGAGAATACGGTTTTTATGAAGCGCTGGACTATACCCCCTCACGTCTTGCAACCGGTCAGCTCTATGCGGTGGTACAGTCCTGGATGGCGCATCACCAGGGTATGGCATTTCAGGCGCTGGCTCATGTGCTGCTTGATGCCCCCATGACTGAACGCTTTATGTCCAGTACGGTATTCCGGTCAGCGAGTCTGCTGTTACAGGAGCGCGTGCCGGATGCGGTCGATCTGTACAGTCCGCGCCGTCATTTTGAATCTCATGAGGGCATGGTCAAACCCGTTCGCTATGAACCCCGTATTTTCTATAGCGTGGATACCCCCGCCCCGGATATTCAACTCCTGTCCAACGGCCATTATCATCTGATGTTGACCGCGGGCGGCGGCGGTTACAGTCGCTGGAATGATATTGCACTAACGCGCTGGCGCAGTGATACCACCCGTGATAACTGGGGAGCATTCTGCTACATCCGCGATACCCAGACGGGAGATGTGTGGAGCAATACCTGGCAACCAACAGGCTACACCAGCGGACAAGACGAGGAAGTGTTGTTCACCGATGCGGGGGCAGAATTCAGACGCAGCTTAGGGGGACTCAGCGTCAAAACTCAGGTGGTGATCTCTCCGGAGGATGATGTTGAATTGCGACGGCTCACACTGATTCATCGTGGTCGCAAACCTCGCTCTCTGGAGCTGACAACCTATGCTGAAGTGGTACTGGCACCTGATGTCAGCGATCTGGCACACCCGGCATTCAGCAATTTGTTTATTCAGACTGAGCTGGCTCCTGAGCGTGACGCTATTCTTTGCCACCGGCGCCCGCGCTCACCGGATGAACCGGGCCCTTGCCTGTTTCACATGATGGTGGTGCATGGCGATAACCGACATAACGTGTCGTTTGAAACGGACAGGGCAAGATTTATTGGACGTGGCAGAAACCCTGCGAATGCCCAGGCAATAGAGACGGGAGGGATGCTAAGCAACACGTCGGGCTCGGTGCTGGATCCGATACTGGCAATTCGCAACGCCATCATTCTGCAGCCGGGGCAGCCGGTTACGATTGATATCATTTATGGCATCAGCGAGACCCGTCAGCAGAGCCTGGCGTTGCTGGAGAAATATCGCGATTACCCTATCGCCGATCGCGTCTTTGAACTGGCCTGGTCTCACAGTCTGGTGGTATTGCGCCAGATGAACGCCAGTGAAGATGATGCCACGTTGTTCAATTGTCTCGCCAGCGCTGTGCTTTACCCTGTCCAGGAGCTGCGCGCCGAAGGCCAGGCGATCGGCCGCAACCGGCGTGGCCAGTCCGGACTGTGGGGCTGGGCAATTTCAGGGGATCTGCCGATAGTGCTGCTGAGTATAACCAGCGAGGAAAGTATCACCTCAGTGACCACACTGATTCAGGCACACCGTTACTGGAGACAGAAAGGGCTGAATGTTGATTTGGTTATCCTGAATAACAGCCCCGGCGGCTACCAGCAGGGATTACAAAATCAGATTATGGAGTTAATTTATGCCGGGTCTGAAGCCAGTCTGCTGGATAAAAAGGGCGGGCTTTTTGTCCGCAACGGTGAGCATCTCTCTGCTGAGGATAAGTTGCTTTTGATGAGCGTGGCCTGTCTTTATCTTGATGACCGCGCAGGGGGTATTATTGAGCAGCTTAACCAGCGTATTCATACCCTGAAATCGCCGGCAAGGGCATTCATTCCGCGTGCTGTGCGCGAGCGTAATCAACATACGGACTGGAGCCCTGATACCAGTCAGTTATGCCATTTCAATGGGTACGGTGGATTTTCTCAGGATGGGCGGGAGTATCAGATCGTCCTTCGGGAAAATGCGCTTACACCGGCTCCCTGGTCGAACATACTGGCAAATTCCCGTTTTGGCAGCGTGATCTCAGAGGCAGGGCAGGCCTATACCTGGTATGAGAATGCCCATGAATACCGGTTGACACCGTGGGAGAACGATCCGGTGAGCGATCGCAGCGGCGAGGCATTTTACCTGCGCGATGAAGAGAGTGGGGAGTGCTGGTCGCCGACGGCTTTACCTGTTCGCGGACACGGTGATTACCTGACCCGCCATGGTTTTGGCTACAGCGTTTTTGCCCATCGTGAGAGTGGTATAGACAGCGAGTTGACGGTCCTGGTTGCCGAAGCGGATCCGGTTAAACTGGTGCTCCTGACACTCAGTAACTCTTCGGGACGGACACGTCAACTTTCCGTCACAGGCTATGTAGAGTGGACGCTCGGAGAAACACGAACGCGCTCAGCCCCTCACATTGTGACACATGTGGCCAGAACGCCCGGCGGCTGCGGGGTGCTTGCGAATAACTTTTATGGTGATAATGGTGGCGGCCGAACTGCATTTTTTGCCGTCAGCGGTAATGACTGTTCTCTGACAGGGGACCGCCGGGAGTTTATTGGTCGTAATGGTTCCCTTCACGCCCCTTCGGCCATGAAACTGCAAAAGCTTTCTGGTAAGACGGGGGCCGGTCTGGATCCCTGCGGAGCGGTGCAATCGGCGGTTACATTAATTGACGGGGACCAGAGGACGTTTATTTTTATCCTCGGCACAGAGGAGAATGATGTTTGTGCTCAGGAGACGCTGGCCCGCTACATGAACGAGGATACGGTCCGCCAGGAGCTGAACCGGATTCATAATCACTGGCACAATGTTCTCGATAAAATCGTAGTTAACACCCCCGACACGTCCGTAAATTTACTGGTTAATGGCTGGCTGTTGTATCAGACGGTCGCCTGCCGTCTTATGGCCCGGAGTGGCTACTATCAGTCTGGCGGTGCATTTGGTTTTCGCGATCAGCTGCAGGATACGCTGGCTCTGAGCCACGCTGCTCCGGACCGGATGCGTGAACAGATAATACTCTGTGCATCACGGCAGTTTATCGAGGGGGATGTGCAACACTGGTGGCACCCGCCACACGGCAACGGTGTGCGTACCCGCTGTTCCGATGACTATCTTTGGCTGCCGCTTGCTGTTTGCCACTATGTTGAAACGACGGGGGATATGGATGCACTGGAAATACGCATTCCTTATCTGGAGGGACGCTCGCTTCAGCCTGGTGAAGAGTCTGTCTATGACACGCCGGTCATCAGCGGCACCGAAGAGACACTCTGGTTACACTGCGTCAAAGCTATTCACTATGGACTTCGCTTCGGGGAGCATGGCCTGCCGCTGATGGGGGCTGGTGACTGGAATGACGGGATGAACCGGGTGGGTATCGAAGGCAAAGGTGAAAGCGTCTGGCTGGGCTTCTTCCTGTACGACATTTTGCAGCGGTTTGCAGCGCTGGCGGAGCGCAGGCTGGATGAAAGCGTCGCCGCGATGTGCCGTTCACAGGCTCTGCGCCTGCAAAGTAATCTCGAAGCCCACGCCTGGGATGGGGAATGGTACCGGCGCGGGTATTTTGACGATGGTACTCCCCTGGGATCGAAAACCTCACAGGACTGCCGGATTGATGCGATTGCGCAGAGCTGGTCTGTATTGTCCGGCGCCGCGAGCCCGGGACGGTGCGCAAAGGCCATGCAGGCGCTGGATAAGCACCTTGTGGATAACGAAGGAGGGCTGATCAAACTGTTAACGCCTCCTTTCGACGGACACGGCCCAAATCCGGGCTACATACAGGGGTACCTGCCCGGTGTGCGGGAAAATGGAGGGCAGTATACGCATGGCGCCATCTGGGCAGTAATGGCCTTTGCCCGAATGGGGAATGCCGAACGAGCCTGGCAACTCTGGTCAATGCTCAACCCTATAAATCATACCCTGAATGCGGACTCTGTCGGGATTTATAAAGCTGAGCCTTATGTCATGAGTGCTGATGTCTACAGCGTCGCTCCCCATACCGGACGTGCAGGGTGGAGCTGGTATACCGGTTCCGCAGGCTGGGCCTGGCGTTTACTTACCGAGGAATTACTGGGGATAAAACGTTCCGGCACTGACTTTAGTGTTCATGCCAGGTTACCGGATGAGTGGTCGTCTTTTTCTATGGCATATCAATATGGTGAAAGCCATTATCAGATTAGTGTTTCACGCGGCGATGCAGAATATTGCGTGACGCTGGATGGTGTTCTCCTCCCTGATGACAGAATACCGCTGAAGGATGATGGACAAAACCATACGGTTGAGATCATTCAGAACTGACACTGATCCCGGAGGTGCATTAACGTCTGCCGTTAATGCGCTGATTATCCCTGAGAACATCAATCGCAGTCTGCATGGCGATTTTGTCATCCCGCCTTTTTTGTTTGTCCTGCATGACCTGAAGGTATTCCAGCAAGGTGCGGGTATTAATCGGTCGGCCCTGTTTACCCACAGCCAGCACGGCTTCGCCAAGAATAATTTTCACAGGCGGTAGTTGTGCCGGATACCAGTCAAGGGTGTCTTCTGATTTCATCTTAAATTTCTCACGGAAGGGTAGTGTACCATAAATCAGACGTTCAATTTTCAATATCTGATAACCTCATTCAGACACAACTTAACATAACTTATGCCAGTTATTTTTATATTAAAGCGTATAATAATTACTGTGTTCCTCAGAGAATTATTTATGTCTTATACAAATGGGCTCAGGTATTTTAAAGAAAGACCGGTTCATGTTGCCTGCCCGGTATGCGCACACAGAGCCGATCAGAAAGCAGGTAAACTAAGAAAAGATGCGGTTCTTGAGTGCCCTGCCTGCGGACTGTTGTTCAGACCTTCAGAATGCTGGTGTATCGGCGGCTGATCAGCTTCTGCCACTTAACGTCAGTGATGTCGGAAAATGACAACGTTCCTCGTGTACTGCAGTTGTCGAGGGTATTATAATGAAATCTAAAAAATCTGTTTTTATTGAAGGACATATCCTGTCGAACAGCTGTCACGGACAGGCTGGCCAACCTTTCTGTATTCACCGGGTCAGGTTTAGTAATGGTAAATATGCGATTATTCGGGTGGCATCCGGGATATGTTTCAAACCAGGCGAAATTATTCAACGAAACGATTGTGAGTGGTTTTATAAACTTACCAAAATTCGGCTTCTTTCTTTTGAGTACCTTGATGATGATGAATCAAGAAGACAATTTCTTGAGTATCAATGATAAAACATGAATTTATAACAGAATAACTTTGCTGGCTTACAATTCACTCCTGACTCTTTAAATCCTTTGCCAGTCATTGCAAAAATATTTTTTCCTGAATTTAGATGAATTTAAATTATCTAAAACAAAATGTATCGCTAAAGACGAATTGCCTCATTGTTTTCCTTTTGCGTTATAACCTTCATTAGCATTAAGGAAATTTATGGCACAGACTTTTACTCATAATTTACTTCATCCTCGTCACTGGCTTACCTGGTCTGGTTTGGGTCTGCTGTGGCTTCTCGTTCAACTTCCTTACCCGGTTTTACATATTCTGGGCTCTGGCCTTGGAAAAATATCCAGACCCTTTCTGAAGCGCCGGGAACGGATTGCGATTAGAAATATCGAACTGTGCTTTCCCGAGATGACACCGTTTGCCCGGCGCCAGATGGTCGATAAGAACTTTGTTTCTCTCGGGCTGGGATTGATGGAAACAGGAATGGCCTGGTTCTGGAGCGATGCGAGAGTCAAAAAATGGTTTGATGTCGAAGGGCTTGAAAATCTGACCGGTGCGACAAGGGGAGTAATGGTTGTCGGGATTCATTTTATGTCCCTTGAGTTGTGTGGAAGAGTAATGGGGTTATGCCATCCTATGATGGCAACGTATCGCCCACACAATGATCCATTAATGGAATGGGTACAGACAAAAGGGCGTATGCGTTCAAATAAAGCTATGATTAATCGACGTAATTTATCTGGTTTTGTTCATGCGCTAAAAGCTGGTGAAGCCGTTTGGTTTGCACCAGACCAGGATTATGGGTCTAAAGGAAGCGTTTTCGCACCTTTTTTCTCGGTAAAAAAAGCAGCCACGACGAACGGAACGTATGCTCTGTCAAAACTCGCTGGTGCACCCTTGATCACACTTAGCATGGTTCGACGTAGCGATAAAAAAGGTTATCACATGTATATCAGCAATCCGTTGGCAGGCTATCCTGGGGAAGACAAGGTCGCCGCAGCGGCTTATATGAACAAGATCATCGAGCGTGAAATTCTCCGTGCCCCTGAGCAATACCTGTGGATGCATCGCAGGTTCAAAACGCGTCCTGAAGGCGAAGTCTCTTTATACAAATGAACCACTCTGCTTGTCATGAGCCAGAATCTATCTTTCTTGCCACTGCGTATTTGTAAAAAATTTGATAAGGAATTTCCGATCGGATTCATGTTAACGATGGCTTAACTGACAACCAAGGTTAATCAATTGAACCGGTTCGGATTTGAAGGTCCGCTCTTCGCTCAAAGCCGATCGTCACGTTCCCATTTTATTTTTTTATAAAACTGATGTTTGTTTTGAGCCTTCATTAATGAAGGCTCGCTATTATCTCGTCCTACTGCAGATCTTTTTCCTTCAGGAATTTACTCACCAAATCAGCAATCTGCACATTATTTAAATCAGAGAACGGGAAGTGGGTATTTCCTTTGATTCCCACTTCAGGCAGATGTGTCACCGTCACATCACCGCCATGCTTGTTCACCACGTCACGCCACTCCCGAGCCATTGCCAGGCGTACGCGCCAGCTGTCCTGCGCAGGCATGGTGACAGGCTTATCCGGTATATTATCGCCGTAAATAATCAGAATCGGGATTTTGGTCAGTGCCATAAACTGTTCCATTGGCTCAGGCTCACCCTTCAGCGTGTCAAACGCGCTTGGCATAGGGGCAGGGAGTTCTTTTTCCGGGAAGACAAAGCTGCTGCCTGGCTCGAAGGCGACAATGGCTTTGACCTTGTCATTTTTCATCGCAGTGTACCAGCCTGGTCCGCCCCCCTGAGAGTGGGTGAAGAGGATAGCGGGGCCGGATTTATCCACGACAGCGGACATCGCATCAGAGATCACATTGATATCAAACGGCCCGGTGTTCGGGGTCATCTGACGGAAATACTGGTTCAACGCTTCTTTGTCATGAGAAAACTGAACACCTTTAAAATACTCTGGCCACACGCCAACTCGGAACTGGTTAAACCACATTTGTTCATCCGGTTTAGGCGTAACAGTACCTTCTACAGTCGTGCGCCCGGCGCTGCCCCGGCGTGGTTGATCGACAAGATAAGTTGAGAACCCGCGACGCAGGAATATGTTCTGGAACCCTTCGCGACCATCCGGGGTACTTTCCCAGGTACGGGAGAACTGACCAGCGCCGTGCAGCATGACGATAGGATATTTATGCGGATTCTCCGGGATTTGGTAGAACACAGACGCATGATCGCCATGCCAGGTTTGGCCAGTTGAATCCAGCGGCTTTTTCGCATCAAATGTTCCTGGGGCGGTAATGATGGTGCCACCAGCAGAAAAGCTTCCTTGTTCCTGAATGACCAGCGGCTCGGCATAGACCGACTGAGCCACCAGGCCACCCGCCATTACGCAGATGGCCAGCGTTTTTAAGATTGTCTTCAAGATGACATCCTCTGTTATGTTTGCCGTTCAATCATATCTGAGTTGTCCGCGTTAATTATTTAGCACCCCTGATTGCCCTTATTTGGCAGACTCATGAATGCGGACGATTAACTGCGTATTGTCTCTAACCAGCTGGTGACCGTTTCAGTGGTTCTTCGCTCCTGGTCGCATTCAATGACCAGCGGTTTTTCCCGACGCGCAGTTGGGGCGAGACGGGCAAGGATGTCGTCGCTGTCTCCTTTACCGTAGCCACCGTGAGTAATGAAGGGGATGAGTAATTTGCCCCCAAGGTTGTGGCTGCTGAGAAATGCTTGCACGACAGGCGGCACGCTGGTCCCCCAGATCGGAAAGCCTAAATACACGGTCTCGTAGCGTGAGATATCTGCAACGCTATTTTTTAATGCGGGTTTGACTCCCCGCTCACGCTCATTTTTCGCCTGTTCAACGGTCTGAAAATAGTCTTCCGGATAAGGCGTAGCCGGTTCGACTTCAAACAGATTGGTATTCAGGCTGCGGTGAATGACGCCCGCAATGACTCGTGTATTTCCGCTGCGGGAAAAGTACGCCACCAGAACACGGCTTTTACCCTGCACGTTTGTGGTTTCGGTCGCAGCTGATGCCAAAGAAACGTTCGCCAGCGTCAGCCCGGCAAGTGCGGTGATTAACATTCTGCGGTTGGGATCATGCTCCATAACCCACTCCTAATTGTTTGCGAGCGCCTGCTGCAGCGCCTTTTCAGCTCGCGTTGCGGCATCACTTTCGCCATGTTCACGCAGAACCTGTGCCAGCTGGCGCAGCTGCGACGCCGTCAGGCCGACCCGCATGCTTGCTCGCGTATGCGACAGCAGTTGTGATTCGACGCCCGGCGTGGCCGCTAATGCGCCAACCGTTGCCAGCTCACGGCTTTGCCAGTCGAGGTTATCACGGGCGAAAATGTCGCCGAAAAGGTGCGTTTGCAGGAACTGGTTAATCACCGGGGCAAAATCAAACAGTGGGCCCTGGACGGGAGCGCCTGAGATTTTTGTCTGGTTTGCGGTACCGACACGGCGAAGCTCATCCCCGACAGGGATCGGGGCAATCGGTTCTTTACCCTCAACGTCTTTGATACCACGTTGTTTACGTGCTTCGACGACCTTCATCAGTTCACTAAGCGCATTCAGGCTACGGGGGAAGCCCGTATAGGCATAAAGCTGGACGAGAATCTCTTTGGCTTCGTTTATCGTGAGTCCGGCGTCAAGACCCTGATTCAGGGCTGCATTCAGCTTATCCATCTGGCTGCTGGCCATCGATGCCGCAATCAACGGGATGGCCTGTTGGCGGGCTGACAGCGTATCTGAAACCTTTTGTTCGTGGTTCATTTCTGAGGCTCCTTTATTGACGGGCGCAGCATGTGCCGCGAGACCAAAACCAAAGGTCAGCAGTACCGCTGCCGTTAATGCTTTAATGGGTGTGGTATTGTTCATCTGTCACTTTCTCCATCCAGTTAACGCTTTTGCCATCCACAATCCCGGTTATCGCCAGATGCGTCATCGCGCTGCCGGGGGCCGCCCCGTGCCAGTGTTTGACGCCCGCCGGGCAAGAGACAACGTCACCGGCGCGGATAACCTGCACCGGCTGGCCTTCTTGCTGGGTGAGCCCAACACCCGAGGTCACAATCAGCCGCTGACCTGCCGGATGCGTATGCCAGGCGGAACGAGCGCCGGGTTCAAACGTGACATAAGCCCCGGAAACAGGGATGTCATTATCCGGTTTGAAGAGAGGATCAACCCTGACACGACCGGTAAAGTTCTCGGCTGGCCCGAACACCGCATTCTGACTTCCTGCGGGGGCGATATGGACAGCGGGATTTTGTTCCGCTGCCCAGGATGAAAATGTGAAGAAGGGCAGTAACAGCCCGAGGTAACGTAAATGTCCAATCATGCAAAGCGTCCTTATCAATGAAGAGGGGATTGCCTGCGATGATTTTATCGGGAGGGTAATGACGTCAGGCTGACGCCCCCCTGACAATCCTGTCAGCTAACCCGGGTCCCGGCTCAGCGCCGGATTGAGCATTATCTGCCGCTTTATCCGCTTGTAGCGCAAAGGTGAGGCCAAAAGTATTGATGCCTCCTTCACTACGGGCAAAGACATCTCCCCGGTGCATAATGGCGACGGCACGTACGATCGACAGGCCCAGTCCATGATGGGTATCACTCCTGGCCCGGGAGGTGTCAACGCGATAGAACCGCTCGAAAAGCCGGTGTAAGTGCTCTGGTGCTATTGGATAGCCCGGGTTTGACACTTCAACACAGGCTTGATGACCGGTTTCGCTTAACCGTACCGTAACCGTACTGTTGGAGGGGGAGTGTCTTGCGCTGTTTTCCAGTAAATTGGCCAGTGAACGGTGGAACAGTCGTCGGTCGATGTCCGCGGTGACGTCGCCCTGAACATCGAGAGAGAGCTGTTTTTCAGCAAAAGAGGGTTCCACATACTCCGCTGTTTTTAGGGTTTCTTCGCGCAGGGACACCTGCGTAAGCTGGGATGCATGTTCACCCGCATGGGCATGGGAAAGGAACAGCATGTCGTTAACGATAGACGTCATGCGTTCAAGTTCTTCCAGATTGGAACCCAGTAACTCTTCCAGTTCATCATATGAACGGCGGCGCGAAAGCCCCAGCTGCGTCTGGCCGATCAGGTTAGTCAGCGGAGTCCGGAGTTCATGCGCAACATCGGCATTAAAGCTTTCGAGCTGCCGCCAGGCGACCTCCTGCCGTTCCAACACGCCATTAAAAGATGATGCTAATTGCTGTAATTCGTCAGGTAATGCTTCGGTATTCAGGCGCTGACCATGGTCCCCGGGAGCGAGTTGCCGAGCCTGTTTACTGAGCGCCCCAACGGGACGAAGACCGATCCTTGACACGACGTATCCCAGTAAGGCGACAATCACGACGCCCAGTGCGGTAATGATCAGCAATGTCCGCGTGAACGCATCGAGTGTGCCCATATACGGCGTGGAGTCGATGGCAACCACATAGCGCAGCTCAGGCCTTTCACCGTTGGCGGGGATCGTTTTCACTAACAGAAACAGCGAGCATGCACCTTCTGATGCACCTGGTACTTTATTAAAGCCTTCCTGTAAAGAAGACCACTGAACACCCACCGGTGGTGTTCCCCCCATGCTAAAGCGTGGGTTATCGCTTACTATCCAGTAGCGAACGCGCTCACCTTCAGAATTGGTTAATACGGTAAATTTATTGGCAAGCAGTGACCAGCCGTCAGCCGAGGTTCGTGCGGTGATCCACGGACTCATTAATGATTCCCGGAACAACAGCTCGTTGTGCATCTGCTTTTGCAAAGAGTCATGCAAAGAGCCTCTGAGCAGGATACCGATAACGGAAACAATCAGTAGCGCGGATAAGGCAAACATCAGCGCCAGGTGAACGGAGATGGAACGCTTAAGCATACATATCCCCTTCATTATTCTGACCGGACTTCTAGGACATACCCCATGCCTCGAACGGTATGCAGCAGTTTGATATCGAACGGCGCATCCACTTTGGCCCGAAGTCGTTTAATGGCCACTTCAACCACGTTGGCATCGCTATCAAAATTCATGTCCCATATCTGCTCCGCAATCATCATCTTTGACAGAATCTCCCCCTGATGCCGGGCCAGAAGGCTCAATAGGGAAAACTCTTTCGCGGTCAGCTCCAGCCGTGTTCCGGCACGAAATACGCGGCGAGCCAGCAGGTCGAGATGCAGATCGTGAATTTGCAGTTGGGTGATGTCCGCACCATCCGTAGAACGACGACGTACCAGTGCCTGTATACGCGCCACCAGCTCAATCAGCGAGAAGGGCTTGGGCAGATAATCATCCGCGCCAAGACGAAGCCCTTTAACGCGTTCATCGACCGAGCCGCGAGCCGAAAGCATCAGCACCGGCGTCTGTTTGGCAGCTCGCACACCCTCAAGTACCCGGTAACCATCCATCCCCGGCAGCATCACATCCAGTATTATCGCGTCGTAGTCGAACTCCAGCGCGTAATGAAGACCTTCAGCTCCGTCTGCAGAGACATCTACCGTAAATCCGGACTCACTCAACGCACGGTTGAGATAGGTTGACGTTTTTTCTTCATCTTCGACTAACAACAGACGCATAACGGGACTTCCTCTTAACTTTTCATCGGTGCTTCAACATCGGAATAAACCTGCACGGCATCCGGCAGACGTTGCCCCTGGATAGTGATCGCATCCAGTGAGCGGGTGAGCTCGGTCATCTCAGCAGAAGTCAGCGACACGCCGGTAGCCGCTGTGTTTTGCAGCATATGGTCTTTATTGGTGGTGCCAGGAATGGGAACAATCCAGGGTTTACGGGCCAGGAGCCATGCCAGCGCAATCTGTCCCGGTGCCGCATTTTTTCGTATTGCCCAGGATTTCAGTAGCTCAACCAGCTGTAAGTTGTGTGGCAAGTTTTGAGGCGAGAAACGCGTTTCTGTCGCGCGGAAATCACCGGCAGCGAACCGGGTATTCTCATCAATCCAGCCCGTTAAAAACTGCACGCCGAGTGGGCTCCATGGCACGAACCCAATGCCCAGTTCTTCACATACCGGAAGCACCTGCTTTTCAGGGCCACGCCAGAGCATGGAGTATTCACTTTGTACGGCGGTAACGGGTAATGCTGCATGAGCGCGTCTCAACGTGTTGATGCCCATTTCAGACAGACCCCAGTGCAGGACTTTTCCTTGATCCATTAAATCTTTCACCACACCGGCGACATCTTCGATCGGGATCTGTGGATCAACCCGGTGTTGGTACAGTAAATCGATACGATCGGTACGCAGGCGTTTGAGCATGTTTTCGACGACCTGCCTGATATGCTCCGGCCTGCTGTTAAGGCCCGGCAGACGCTTTCCCGTCTGTTGGTCAATGTTCCAGCCAAACTTGGTGGCGATAACGATTTTGTCCCTGAACGGGGCGACGCCTTCCCCGAGAATTTTTTCGACTTCAAACGGGCCGTAGGCTTCAGCTGCGTCGAAGAACGTTACCCCTTCATCAAATGCCCGACGGATAACATTGATCATCTCAGGACGCCAGGGAACGGAGGTGTCGTATTTGCGACTCATGTTCTGCACGCCCAGACCGACGGCAGAAACTTCCAGCCTCCCGAGTTTACGCTTGCCCTGAGCAGTATTGCGTTGGCTGGGTGGTCTGGATGAATCTACCTGAGAGGATTGGCTCGCCGCCGATACGTGGGGAATCAGCGAGGCGGCGGCAATACCCGCCCCGGCGGCTAATAGCTTGCGTCGCTCTGGCATTGTAGGGTCATTCTGGTTTTTCATTGATCGCTCCTTTTCTCAGAAAACTGAACATGAATCGCATTTAAGCGAGACCATTCTGCCTTCTGATTGCCAACATAAAGCTGACGGTTACCTGACAGCGTTGTCAGAAACACTTATCTATCCCAGCCCGTTCCCTGACAAAAATGTTATTTCCCTGTCACGATGCTGACAGCCCTCTCCGCCTACTCTGAGCCTGCAAATTTGATTCCGCGAGCCTGTATAACCAGGCCAATACTCATCGGGAGAGATCATGAAATTCACGCTTATCAGTGCAATGCTACTCACGGCAATGGCCGGAGTGACCTCAGCCAATGCGGCTGATTACAAAAAAAATCCATTCACACTCGTCTATGACGGTGCCATAACTGAGAATGTCAAAGGTAAGGTCAACATTCATCCGGTGAAATACGATCTGCATGGCATCCAGATTGCTGCGAATGTCTATACCCCTGCTAACTACGATCCCGCCAAAAAATACCCTGCTGTAGTGGTGGCACATCCTAATGGCGGCGTAAAAGAACAGGTCGCCGGGTTGTATGCTCAGCGTCTCGCCGAGCAGGGATACATCACGATTACCGCCGATGCGGCGTATCAGGGCGCTAGCGGTGGGATGCCGCGCAGCGTGGATAAACCTGCTAATCGTATCGAGGACATTCACGGCATGGCTGACTACATCAGTCAGTATCCTGGTGTCGATACCGCCCGCCTTGGTCTGCTGGGTATTTGTGGAGGCGGCGGGTATTCACTTGTTGCGGCTGAAACTGACAAGCGGTTCAAATCGATAGCAACTATCAGCATGTTTAATTCAGGCCTTGTGCGCCGCAACGGTATGCAGGATTCACAGCTGGATACTATCCAGCAGCGTCTTCAGCAGGCTTCTGACGCACGTGCTCAGGAAGCAGCCGGAGGAGAAGTGCTTTACTCCGGCGATGCCAACCTGACTGATGAACAGATTGCTAAATTACCTTTTGCCTTGTATCGCCAGGGCTACGAGTACTACTGGAAAACCCACGCGCACCCGAATTCCACGTTTAAATACACCACCAGCAGTCTTCTGGATTTGATGAGCTTTGACGTAACGGACCATATCAATCTCATCAATAAACCGCTGCTGATGATTGCCGGTACAAAAGCGGATACGCTCTACATGACTGAAGACGCGTTCGCGAAAGCCACCGGTACGAAGGACAAAGAACTTTTCCTGATCGATGGCGCTACCCATATCGAGACGTATTGGGTGCCCAAATACGTTAACCAGGCAATGCAAAAGTTAGACGTCTTCTTCGATAAAAATATTTAGTTAGCCTCCGATGACGCCCCAGCCGCGCAGGCTGGGGTATGTCCATCAGCTGTAGCCATTTTCCGCTTGCGTGTTCACGCGATAGACCCAGATTAACGAAGTTGCGGTTAAAGATAATTACGCTGCTTAAATAGACGCTATGAATGGAATTCATAGACCTAATCTGGAACCGGGAATGAAAACGATGAGCCTGATGTGACAGGATGGTTCGGGAGAGAGTGAATCATTCACTTCAAATTACTTTCAGGCGGAGAAGCAAATGAGTACGCAAGAGCCAACATTTAGTGAGGTAGTAAAAAACAGATACTCGGCTAGAGCCTTTCTTCCATCTCCCATCCCCAGCGATATCCTCAAAGACATTTTGCTCGAAGCGCAATGCGCACCATCCAACTGCAATACTCAACCCTGGACCCTGCATATTGTTGCAGGAGATAAACTTCGTGAATTAAGCCACGCACTGACGGAAGATCTGAGGGCTGGGAACTACAGCCTTGATTTTACGTTTGATAAAGAAGCTTATCCCGAGCCATTCAGGCAACGGGCTTCGGAGCAGGGGCGCTCATACTATCTGGCACTGGGCGTGGCGCGGGGGGATTGCTTAAGTCGCTCAGAAGTGGTCGAGCGTAATGTGAGGTTTTTCGGCGCGCCTCATGTTGCCCTGCTGTTCATTCCTGCTGTAGGGGACAATGTTCGCGTAGCCTCGGATGCCGGTATGTATGCCCAGACATTCCTGCTTTCCCTGGCAGCTCGCGGTTACGCAGGCGTTCCACAGGCAGTGCTGAGTTATTTTGCCCAAACGGTGCGTCGAATATTAAATGTTCCTGAGGGTTTCAGGCTGCTTTACGGTATTTCTTTTGGGATCCCAGATAAAACGCATCCCTCCCTGAGTTACAGGGAAGGGCGGGTATCTCTGGACGAAAGTGTCGTCTGGCATCAATAACGACGTTTTATTTCTTTATCTGAACGGTCAGTGCCATCAGGGCGCTGGCTGCTGTAAACAACGCAATTATCCAGCCCATCGTCCAGGGTGTGCCATCACTGAACAAGGCAAGAAGCAGTGAAGAGATGATGCCGCTGCCGTATTGTAACGCGCCCATTAGCGCCGACGCGGAGCCAGCCACATTAGGCACTGCGTCCAGAGCGCAAGCCGTGGATGTCGCCGCGATGATGCCATTCATAGAGAAGAACACGAACACAGCGCCGACAATCACGATAATCCCACCTACGCCCAGGCCGGTGGTGACCGCCAGCACTATCGCCGCAATAGCGGCGATGAATACGGCATTCCGGAGCAACGCTTCCAGTGGATAGCGGTGAACCAGGCGTCTGTTGACCATGCTCACTGCCATAAGTCCAACAATGTTTACTGCAAACAGCCAACCGTAATGCTGCGGGTCAACCCCGAAGTACGTGATGTACACAAACGGAGAACCGGTGATAAAGGCGTAGGCTGCAACGTAGTAGAACGTCAGGCACAGAGTAAACCGCATGTATCTGGCGTTGGTGAGCAAGGCATAGTAGTTGTGAAAGGCTCTGGTTACGGAGGCTTGCGAGCGTTTTTCAGCAGGTAATGTCTCCGGTAGCCAGAATAAAGACATTAGCATTAATGTTCCGATAATCGCCAGCAGCCAGAAAATGGCATGCCACGAGGTGACTTTAATCATCTGCCCGCCGATCAGGGGCCCGGCAATCGGCGCGATGGCCATGATGATCATCAGAGTCGAAAGCATTTGTGCTGCACGAGTACGGCTAAACAGGTCACGGATCATTGCTCGAGCCAGCATCGGCCCGGTACAGGCACCTAACGCCTGAAAAACGCGCCAGAAGACTATTTGCACGATATCTGTTGATAACGCGCAGCCCACCGAGCCGACGATGAATAGACCTAAACCGATAAACAGCGGCAGTCGACGCCCATAACGATCGCTAATCGGTCCCCATATCAGTTGTGCGATGCAAAAGCCGATAAGAAACCCTGTGATTGTCAGCTCAGCATCACCCTGTAAATCTTTCGCCATGACGGGCATGGCGGGAAGATAGATGTCGGTTGATAAGGAGGTAACAGCCATCAGGGCGCTAAGAATGAGCAAAAATGATAGACCAGTTTTTTTTACTGTAGTTGAGTGAGTTCGTGCCTGTTGATTAAGCATGGTGATCCGTTGAGCATGAAGAGATAGGGGGATGTTAACGGGTTTGTGCTCGCTGATAATCACAGGCAGGAGGATTGGGACTATGAGTGATATTCATTAATCGAAAAGATCAGTGCAGGTTTTGTGAAGTCAACGATAAGCAGTATTCTCATCATGAGGCCTCTTTCGGCATATGGCTCAAGTCGCCAGTACCACATGACACGCAATAACGTTCACCGTGGTAATTGTTGCCGCAGTCGCTACAGTGCCAGTCAGTCCTGAGTATCACGGGTTGAGCATCCGCCACGTAACGGCGCAACTTAAGAATTCGTCTCACTTCCTTTTCCACAGGATTTACATACGGGCAGTGCTGTCGCCCGTTCTCCGTTAGATCGTCGGGCCGGTGTGCAAACCACGGGCGTTCGGTGATGTATTCAGGATGGTATTGCGGCTTACTGCCGCAGAAGTGGCAGGTGTAGCTGTCGTAAGGGGAGCTCTGCGCTGTACGGGAACCGGTTAGACGATCTTTACCATCGGGGCGAAAAAGGATTTGGTAAACATGTTTTCAGTCTTCTGCCAGACAACACGCAGGCTAAGCCGCCCTTGAAGGGCACACAGAAGCCATGTGGTTGAATAATGTAAAGGGGATGAGAGGGGGATAGTGCTGCGGTTGTCATACTATGAAGTTCTGGCATAAAAACAGTCAGACATCTCGGCATTTATCAACTCGTTCAATGCTTCTCTGAAATCTGCAGGATGGGTTCAGTTTTAGATGGGGGCGCGAAGGCCCCCGAATTATCGTTCTAAGAATTGTGCGGTGTAATTTACGGATGCTAGCTTGTTGCCATCGTGGCCTTTGACGTAAGCGCTGTAGAAACCCTCGCCGAAATGCGGACGCAGGCCTAGTGCTCCCTCGTCCGTGCCGCCGCGAGGATATGCCAGCATATCCATCAGCGGATCGTAAAATGTAATGGCGCGTGACAGGTCATTCGTCCCAGGCATAATGTAAGAAAACATCTGCTCTCCTTTATGGAATTAGGGGAGTGAAGATAGCCAGCCTAAATCACTCAGGCTTTGTTTTTCATTCATCTGCTTTATGAGCCCAGGCTGGCATTGCCGTCAGGTAACGTTTTGCTCGCTTCTGTGCTTCTTCCGGGCCGACTTTTTGCCAGGAATCAAGGAAGCTGGCCAGGCCTGATACCGCCTCTTCCCAAGGTTTAAGATTGCCGTTGCTGTCGCTGCAGTACGCGCAATATTGATTACTGGCACTGTGTGCATCGGGTGCGGACATCGGCATTCCGCAAGCCTGACAGAACTGTTCATGTTGTGACATATGATGCTCCTTATGGTGATGTCCTGATTGATAAATATACAGAATATGTATTGTGCAGGTGATGCATCAGATCAAAGCAAAGGCGAAGCCCCCGGTATCTCCGGTCAGAAATACCGGGAACCTGTTGTTACCTGGCGATGAGCGCGAACACGCCCCAGCCAAAGTATTCCCGCGCGTAAGTTACGTGGCGTTTTGGCGCGATGTTTAACTCGGCCCTGACTTCGGCGGCGAAGTCGTCGTCAGGATTGGCCTCCAGCCAGCGGCGCATGGTCAGCCATTTCGCGGCTTCATACCGGTCCCAGCCTTCCTGGTCTGCAAGTACCATTTCCACCACGTCGTAGCCGAGTTCATCGAAAGCACTCACAAGCCCTGGTAGCGTCAGAAAATCGGTCGTCGAGCTGACGCCACAGGCCTTGGCTATCTCGTCCGTTGCGGGGAGCTGACGCCAATAGGGTTCACCGATGAGCATGATCCCACCCGGTTTAAGGCTCTGCGCCAGCAGTTCGACCGTCCCGGCAAAGCCACCGGCAATCCATGTCGCGCCGACGCAGGCTGCCACGTCACATTTCTCATTGGCGACGTAACCGGCCGCATCGTTATGAATAAAATGTACGCGTTCGCTGACGCCGAGTTCTTCCGCGCGTCGCTTTGCCTGCGCGGTGAAGAGCGAACTCATGTCGATGCCAGTCCCCGTAATGCCATGATCCCTGGCCCAGGTGCAGAGCATCTCGCCCGAGCCGCTGCCGAGGTCAAGAATGCGGGTCTCCGGTTTCATGCGCAGCACACGGCCCAGCGTGGCGTACTTCTCTTCGGTGAACGGGTTGTGGATGCGGTGTTCGCTTTCACTGATGGTAAAAATACGTGGGATATCCAATGTGGAATTCCTTTTATTGCGTTGAGTATTAAGAGGACGTTCCTCTGAGGTTTTTGCTTTTTCGGCTAGCAGAGCAAACAGCTTTCCTTCAAATGTCTCGCTGACTGGCCAGTCGTGGCTTTCAGGAGGAGGAAGCAGGGTAAATCCGGCATTGTCGAGCAGGCTGACGTACTCATCATCGCGCCAGGCCGTCATCTGGCTGCCGAAACGGGTGGTTTGACCGTTTGCTTCTATGGCCCAGAACTGCGTTGAGCTGGTTTGTGCTTCTTCATCCCAGCCATGTTCCGTCAGCAGCAGATGAGGGACGCCGAGAAACAGCCCGTCCGGACAGCGTTGCCAGCTCGCTTCCGCCATTCCCTGACGCTTAACTTCGTCGAAAGTATGGACTTCAGCGAGCAGCCTGCCACCCAGCTCCAGCCACAGCGCGCAGCGGCTGACGAGCGAGCGCGCATCTGCCGTGCTGAACACATTCAGTTCCCCGAACGTCATCATGATGAAATCGAACGATTTATCCGGCCAGTATGCGCGGACATCCTGCTGTACATAGTCGATGTTCAAATCAGCATCTTGCGCCTGCTGACGTGCCCAGCTCACAGATGCCGGTGAGAAATCCACGCCGGTGCAGTGAAATCCACGCTCCGCTAAGCGGTGGGTATAAAACCCGGGGCCGCAGCCAAGATCGAGGATATGTGCGCCAGGGGATAACTGACTGGCGATCCACTCGACCTGCTGCTCAATGACCTCCTGCCTGCGGCTGGCCCAGTCGTGATCCTGCGACAAATGGTTCGCCAGCATGCGCTGGCTGAAGGCCGGTTCGTCCCAGGGGATTTTGCTTTCCTCCGCCGACAGCTGGATGTGTCGGGATGCGGAAATAAGGGTGCTGATATCCATCAAGCTCTCCTTAGCGGTTATCAAGCTGTGCGCGAACGTTATTCAGCCCGGTGGTGTTGATGCGGTAGGGCTGACCGTTGACGGACTTGATCAGTTTTTTGGTTTTGAGTTTTTTGAAGGTGGCGAGGGTGCAGTCGGTGAGCAACAGCCCTTCGCGGGTGTAGCATTCAACGGCGGTGACGCGGCCAGACGTATCACGAACGTACTCAATACGACCACCTTTGGCGAGAACGTGTAAGGTACGTTGTTCCTGACGGGATAAATTCATACTGGAAAACCTGTTTAATCATCATGTGCAAAACGTGCAAACACACAGCGGTGTCCGCATTCGATTTCGGCGCATTGATAATCAGTCCGGCCTGAAAAGGTCGGGGAGCTGATTATCGGATGATTACATTCTCCAGCATCAAAGCCTCGGGTAGAGTTGAAAGGTATTTACGGAGCGAATAGTAACACGTAGTTTTAGCAGGGATATGCTTCAGTAGAAAAAGTGTGATGTACTTCGGAAATCGAACGCCAGCCCATTTACTGAAAAAGGCAGATGAAACTGACAAATGCATGTTGAAGTACGCCAGAAATGACCTCATCGGCTTTTCCACTCGGGAGGTTATTCTCCTTTTGTTAAATCCAGAGCATAAATATGCTCCCCCTCTTCGATGCCTGAAAAATTGAAGCCAGCCCTGATAAGTAATTTTATTGAAGGGGTATTTTCCGGATCCACACCGGCTTTGATGAGTGAAAAACCGTTCTCTTTTATCCAGCCGATCGTGGCGGTAATGGCTTCAAATGCATATCCCTGGCGAGCATAAGCGGGGCTAATGGTATAGCCGAGCCAAAATACATCGCATTGCTGACGTAAATAGATATCACCCATCAAAACCAGCGTCCGCTTGTTGACGATGGCCAATTGAATGCCCTGAGTCAGTGTAAGAACGCCCAGCAATGCTGATTCATAGTCCTCTTTTGTTAGCCCCTTAAATCCCTGATATTTCATCCACTCAGCATCATTGCGATACACCATAAAACTATCAATTTCGTGTGGCTGAAATGGTCGAATGATGCATCTTGACGATATTATTTGCATAAGACTTCCTGTTTAATGATTCTCCTGCCCCAGTTTCAGCGACCACAAAAGTCACCGCCAGACGGCTACTCTCTGACTATGTCCGGTGCGTCGCCGCTTTCATACACAACACGAAAACTGTCAGTTTGATGTTCAACCCTCATCGGCATAGAACACAAACGCCAGCTTATTCCCGTCCGGATCGCGTACATAGGCACTATGGAATCCCTGTCCGTATTGTGGCCTGTGCCCCGGTGTACCTTCATCCCTGGCGCCCAGACTGATAGCAAGTTCGTACAACTGCTGGATGTGTTCAAACGAGCGGGTATTCAGTGCGACCATCGTGCCATTACCAACGCCCGCTTGTTGTTGGTTAAAGGGTCTGCCGACGCACAATCCGATGGTATGGTTATTGCTGAACGTCCCCCAGGATGCGCCTTCTTCATTCCGGCCTGCCTTAGGATGCCCAAGCAATTCCATCAACGGATCGTAGAATCGGATGGCACGTGGTAGATCGTTAGTACCCAGCATCACATAAGAAAACATAACCCCTCCTTACTTACATTTGTATTATTGTTCCTGACAGCCTGCCGGTGATACTGACTGGCTTTGATGCTGCCCACGCAATTTAAGCAGGCGGGCAACTGATATGATGACGGCTATACCGGCCAGCAGCGCCGCGCCGTGGATAGCAATCCTGCCGCCGGCATGGAAGTAAACCCAGCGGGTTATTTCAATGCTAAGGGCAATTATGCCGAGCGCCAGAATATTTAGCGTGGCAGAAACGGTGCCCTTTGGCAGGTTATGAGAAAAGAGCGTAAAGCGAAACAGCACCGGATAGAGCAGTCCAATACCCAGGGCATAAAAGCTCGTTCCCAGTACTGACCATAGCCAGACGTGTGGCCATAGCAGGTTGCCGACCAGCAAAGCCAGCAAGCCCGCAAGCTGTATCGGGACTGTACCCCAGATAAAACGCGGTGAAGTCGGGTCTTTGATAAAATTCGCTACGATCGCACTGGCGATAATGATCCCACTAAACACGGGCACCTGTGTCCAGGCATAGGTACCGGGAGACATACCCCCGTGCTCAATCAGGATCACGGGGGAGAGCGCTACCCAGGTGATGATGGGCAGGTTACCAAAAGCGACTGCCAGTGAGCCGGCCAGCACCACTGGATGGCGAAATGCCGCGATGAAATCTGACAGCACTACACCCGGTTTGAATTCTCTTCCCTGAGATATAACTGTTTCCGGCATTTTGAACAGTAGTAAGAACCATGCTACCAGACCAAACACTCCGATGATGGCAAAGAGCAGTTTCCAGTGAATGAACGCCATCAGCGCAGCACCGGCCACCGGCCCGATAACTGGGGCGAGCAGAACAATAGAGGTCAGCGCAGCCATGATCCTGATGGAATCCTTTTCATCAAAGGCCTCCTGTATTGATACATAACCAACGGTGGAGATGAAGCAGATACTGGTTCCCTGTATAAAACGGGCAATAAAGTACTGTTCGATCGAGGTGACAAACAGCATGCTCAGGCATGCCAGGGCAAAGATCAATGCACCAGTGAGCAGGACGGGGCGGCGACCAATTCGGTCGGAGAGAGGACCCAGGAGCCACTGGAGCGCCAGTCCGCCTGCCATATACAAACTGACTGATACTGGAGCCAGCGTAACATCCGCCTGTAACTCATTTATAATGTTAATGACGCCCGGCTGAATAAGGTCCGTTGTCAGGTAGGCTGAAAAATCGTAAATGATCATCGCCAGTGGAAATAATAGCACGCTGCCATACCTGCTAAGGCGTCCCGAAAATGGCTTCATAAACGGATTCTCCGTTTTTTTTATTGAATGGTTATTATCAACTTAGATCGTGCAGTTCCTTATCCATCGCAGGAGTCAGTCTGAGATCAAGAAATTCTACCTCCAACCCCTTGCGCTGAGGTGTACAACACATGATGCCCGTTTTTACTGGGCCCGTGGGAAAATGACATAAGCGAAGTAATGGCCAGTGCTGT
Source organism: Enterobacter sp. RIT637 (assembly GCF_019718755.1). NCBI lineage: Bacteria > Pseudomonadati > Pseudomonadota > Gammaproteobacteria > Enterobacterales > Enterobacteriaceae > Enterobacter > Enterobacter sp. RIT637. The sequence continues at coordinate 56,287 of NZ_JAIHAZ010000010.1, read as the reverse complement.
CCATCTGAGGAATACTGCAATCGTAACGCATCTTTCTTACGGGTCAGACGCAGCCAGAATTCCTTCGGATCCCCAGGAAAGAGTCCTGTGGCCCAGTCCGAATTTCCCCGCGTGAGTACACTCCCGACTGCAGGTGCTCCATCGTTAAATTCGATGCCAGCTTTGAGCCAGTGCTGTTCGTCAGAGAGCATCATAATTCCGGCCTGGTCATAGAGTGTGGTGAAGTCTGCGCGGATCCTGACCTGAAAAGTAAAATCACCTGTTACATCAGTAGCGTAGATGTGGCCGGTAAAACGCTCAAACCCGTACCAGGTACGGCACCAGAAATCAGTATGCTCATCTGTGATTACCGACAGGGCGTTATTTTCGTAGCACCATACGGCGGGCTCATTGATCCATTCAAACCTGCAACTCATCATTGTTCTCCTGTCATGCGGAACGCAGCATAACGATAGTTTAAAATGTCAGTTCCATTTCAAACTGGCATAACGGTTCAGCCTGATAACCCGCCGCAGTAAATAATGGTGCCAGCGTTTCTGGGATCGCGGCTGATGTACCTATGCCAGGCCATCTGGCATTGATTTTCTTAAGCATTGTTTTAGCCCGTCCCTGGTAACGATACGCCGGTTCCACAAACAAACAGCGGAGCTGAGGTTGCCCCATGAACTCGGCGACAGCACACCATGCATGTTCGTTATCCCTGAGGATGTCGCAGGGAATAGACAAGAGCTGCAGGGGACTGGCCAGCCAGGGAAGATCATCATCTGGTGCAGACCAGACGGTACGCAGGAAGTCATCAACAGACTTGGATTCCATAGCCCCTGAAGATATTTCCAGATGAGACTGTGGATCTCCCCGGTATTTGCACAGATGTCGGCGAACCTGAAAACCGAGCGCGTGATAGAGAGCGATGGCCCGGGTATTTTCGCGCATCACTTCCAGCCTCACGCTGGAAAACTTTTTCTCTTTTAAGGAGGTAAACAAAGGAGTAAGCATCTGTTTTGCCAGTCCCTGGCTCCGGTACTCGGGTAACACACCAAATGCGGCCAGACGCGCTTTGTCCATTCTGCGGGTTACGATGGCTATTGCCGCCGGGTTATCATTGACCAGCCAGACAAACGAGTCTTCAAGACTGAGTCCTTCGGAAATGAAACGTAAGGCAAATATTTCTGGTGGCAACGCAAACGGTGTCAATGATTCACTAAAGCTGTCTGCAAGAATACGGCTCAACTCCGTAATGCTGCATTCAAGGGCTGATACCGGAATAACGGTCATAGATAAAGCTCTCCATTGCGGTTACCGGGAGCTACAGGGGGAAAATATGCTCCCTGTTTTCTCAGACAGTGAAGCTGATTTCTACAGAGCGGGCACTGCGATCGCCCTCACCATGGTAAACAGCTTCGATGTTGTTACCGTCCGGATCCAGAACAAAAGCGGCATAGTATCCGGGATGATAGGTTCGTTCGGCAGGTGCGCCGTTATCACGTCCGCCATGATTTAGTGCTGCATGGTAAAACGCGTTCACTGATTCACGGTCTGTGGCCTGAAAGGCCAGATGGTGCCGTCCTGTAGGCACCCCTCCAGACTCCGAACTTTTTACGGACGAAATGACCAGTTCGTCAGCCCAGATATAATCGTCATCGGTGATAACCACGGGGATCTTAAGTTCCGCCAGAACAGCAGTGTAAAACGCTTTGCTTGCGTCAAAGTTGTTTACCACGAGCTGGATATGGTCGATAAGTCTGCCACGATGTAGCGTATAGTTATCCATGATTCATTTCCTTTTTCAGACTCCGTCAGTCAGGTCTATGCCTGTGAAACTCAACAGATGCACAACTCTACGTAATGCTTGTGTTGTTGAAAAAAAGTACGTTAAGTTTTGTGCGCTGCACCCGACAGGTATCAGAAAATCATTCCAGATTTGGTCTTGTACAGGAATTGCTATTCGCTTATGACCAGGCTCTCAATTGCCAGTTGAAAGATAAATAGCAGGGATGAGATAAGAGCAAGCCATTTTACGGGGCGTAGTTTACGTTCAGGTATAGAGAGCGTGTGGAGTATGGCATGACGCTTCATTTTATTTAGTGGCATGCTGCCTCCTGAAAAAGAGCCGCCTGCTCAGGCTGCTAAACAATGAAAAAAGAATTATTCCACAAACAGGGCACTTATGAGCAAGGTTAGTTGCCATGGAGCTAACGTAACGGTTAAGGCGGTAAGAACAAGCCACAAGCGGCTAAACGTTTTCCTTCCGAGTTGACAGTTTCCTGCTGGGGAGCTGTTCGTTTGTTAGCCAGAACAGGTTAACGAATAAAATCAGTATATCCATATTAAATAAATGGTTGTTTAGCGTTTATTTAAATAATGCCATTCGAATAATACACACTCAAATAATAAACAATGTGGAACTATCCAGTACCGCTAATTGACAGGCGCTCATGAGAACTGGAGAGATAATTGCTTCTGATGAGCCATAAATGCAATTACATCCCGGTCAGGGAATTCCCGGGTTTAAGTAGCGTGATTAACCACCATAAATATTGATTGAACTCATTTACCCGATTAGCGCCATTTTGATAGTCTCGACTTATCTCGTTGACTATCTATAGGATTTTTGCGTTGGAAATCTTTTTTTAACCCACTGAAAAATATCTCTTAAATATTTTTCATACATAAACATTCATGGTCCGTTCAGTACGGATCCGGTTTTGTATGGGTTAAAAAAGGTACGTTATGAAAGTTACATGGACTGTCACGCCTGTGGGGCATCAGCGCATCGCGAAGCGATGCCCTTCATGCAACATTAAACGGGACTTCACGCCATCAGGTGCATTTTGGATTAATTCGCAAAAGAAGGTGCTGGACGTGTGGAGTATCTATAAATGCACACACTGTGATTACACCTGGAATATTTCCCTGTTTTCTCGTCTGCACGTCAGCAAAATTGACCGCCAGCTTTATCATCGGCTGATGAGCAACGATGCCGCCACGGTTCAACATTTTGCCTGTGATATCGCGACGCTGAAGCGGAACAACGCCGAGCTATCGGGTCGGCCTGATTTTACCGTTCAGGAGCGCTGGCCGGTAAGCATCACTGCCCACCAGCGGGTCCGCGTTAGTGTCAGGATTTCCCGTTCATTTCAGGTCAGCTTGTTGTCGATTTTGAAGCAGCAGCTCATGCTGAGCGCTGGTGAAATTCAGAGAAGGGTTGCAGCAGGGCATATAAGTGGCGTTACGCTGAAGTTGCTTAAATCGAGAAAGCTGAAGGCCGCGGAATATAAATTCCAGCTGTCTGCGGAAACGCTGTTCGCACGGCGCAAGATCGTTCTGACGCGTCGTTAAAAATAAGAGTCTCACCCCAGGGTTACCTGCGCCAGTATGGTAACGGCTTAAGGGATTAATGGGCATACCAGGGAAAGGTGAGCCTCTGCTTTTCATGCCCCGAGCCAAGAACCGGCTCGGGCAGGAGTGATAAAAATATCGTGCGGAGGGTATGAGCGTCCGTCTGGCGTGTATTGGAGTGGGGAGCCAAGAGTGAGGCGGCCTGGTTTACCTGGCCGCGGGCATAGGGAGGGAGCAGCGTAAATGACGATTGCTTAACCGCTAGCTCAAAATGATTCTCGCAGCAGCCGGGGACTATCGACCAAAACTTTCTCACGGTGGCTTTCGCCGTTAATAATGTGCAGCGTACTTAAGCGCCCAATCTCATAGTGCGGAAGCTGGACCGTGGATAGCGGAGGTAAAAACAAATTACCGATCCCTACGAGGTTGTCGTACCCAAGAACCGCAATATCCTGTGGGATGCGGATCCCTCGCGTCAACAGCGTCTGATAGACCATAAACGCAATGCGGTCATTACCACAGATCACCGAATCAAACTGCGGCTGCCCCCGCTCCAGATACGCCAGCAAAATGTCAGGAATATCACGGTAGTGCTCATCGCCATACTGCATATAGCAGTGCTCAAGCGTATCGGGATTGATATTGGCTTCCCGGCAGGCGCGGTCCAGCCCCTTACGGCGGCGAAGCGTCGCCAGATGATTGATAGGTAAATGCAGGCAAAGGGGGCGGCGGTATCCCGCCGCTAACAGCGCCTGTACAGCGGTATACTGCCCTTGTTCATCGTCAGGAATATAGCTGGCAACCGGTTCTCCCGTGTTCTCGCAGTTGGCCAGCACGCAGGGGTGCTCCAGTAATCTGGGCGAGATGTTCACCTCGCGCAGTCCCATGGTGGTGAAAATGATCCCCCCGGGCCGGTGCGCGAGCAGCAGGTCGACAATATCGTCAGGATTATCATCGGTAAACATGTTAACCACGAAGCTATTCCAGCCATACGCGCGGGCCGTTTCCTCGATAGACAGCGTTATCTCAACCGAAAACGGGGTAGTGACGGTATCCAGCGCAAGCACGCCAATCGTTTTATTCCTGGAGCCGACGCGACGAACCTGCCGGGCAGAGAGGTCCGGCACATAGTTTAGCTGTAAGATAGCCTCCTGCACCCTGGACAGGGTTTCAGGCTTCACGCGTTTCGGATCGTTAAGCACCCGCGACACGGTCATTAGCGATACGTTGGCCACTCTGGCCACATCTTTTAAAGACGCCATAGCCTTCCATTAATCAAACTAAGTATCCAATCCTGATTTGCACGCAATCCACCGCTTAGCGGGCTGTGAGCACCTGTAAAAATTCTATTCTAGGCGTTGAACCCCGGGGAGTTGCAAGCCACGAAATTAAATTTGATCTTGATCTCAATGCATATATGTTAACGTTAACTTTTGTGATTAACATCGAATATCAACGCGAAATCAAGTGTAGAATAAAAATGTTAACGTTACCATCTCAGCATATCATTCCTCTGAGATTACGTTGATGAAAAAAAGGCCTTCCCAAAGCTATCTGCTGCTTAGCGCTCTGCTGTTCTTTTTCTTTGTGACCTGGTCCTCATCAAGCTCACTCCTTTCCATCTGGCTGCATCAGGAAGTGGGGCTGAAAGCGTCGGAAACCGGCATTATCTTTTCCGTGTTATCCGTATCCGCGCTCTTCGCTCAGGTTTGCTACGGCTTTATTCAGGACCGGCTTGGCCTGCGTAAACATTTGCTCTGGTGCATTACGGGGCTGCTCATTCTCTCCGGCCCCGCCTACCTGCTTTTTAGCTATTTGCTGAGCATTAATATTCTGCTGGGCAGCGTATTCGGCGGCTTGTTTATCGGGCTGACCTTTAACGGCGGCATCGGCGTTCTGGAGTCCTATACCGAGCGCGTTGCGCGGCAGAGTACCTTTGAGTTTGGTCGGGCCCGCATGTGGGGGTCGCTGGGCTGGGCTGTCGCCACGTTTTTTGCCGGGCTGCTGTTTAATATCAACCCTGACCTTAACTTTCTGGTGGCCTCTTGCTCAGGGGGCATCTTCTTCTGCCTGCTGGCCCGCTTAAAGATCGCGGCTCCGGCAAGCATGGAAAAGCTTGAGATAGGCGCTAAAAAGGTCTCCTTGGATGATGCCCTGCGTCTGCTCACTCTGCCGCGCTTCTGGGCGCTAATATTCTTCGTGGTCGGCACCTGTATTTACGGCGTCTACGATCAGCAATTCCCGGTCTACTTCTCTTCACAGTTCCCGACGCTGAAAGAAGGCAACGAGATGTTCGGCTACCTGAACTCCTTCCAGGTCTTTCTGGAGGCCGCGGGCATGTTTTGCGCGCCCTGGCTGGTTAACCGCGTTGGCGCCAAAAATGGCCTGATATTCGCAGGGATGGTAATGGCGCTGCGCATGATCGCTTCCGGGCTGGTGGAAGGGCCACTGCTCATTTCGATTACCAAGCTGCTCCACGCCGTCGAACTGCCGATACTGCTGGTCGCCATTTTTAAATACAACAGCCTGAACTTCGACAAGCGCCTGTCCTCCACCATTTATCTGGTGGGATTCGCCTGCACCAGCTCAATTATTGGCACCGTATTATCCCCGCTGGCGGGCTTTAGCTATGAGAAGTTTGGCTTCGCCCAGTCCTATCTGATCATGGGCATTATGGTGTTCTGCACCACGTTTATTTCCATTTTCCTATTGCGCTCAAATAAGTCCTCATCTGAGCCAACCTTTCTGCAGCAAAAAGCTGTGTAATGTACCGAGAGTAAAGACGATGACATCCTTATTAGAACTGGCTGAACGGACGCTTGAAAAAGCACAATCCGCTATTAATTCGCGCTGGTATCCGCGCTATCACCTTGCCGCTCGCGCAGGCTGGATGAACGATCCTAACGGCCTGGTATGGTTTGACGGTTGGTATCACGCGTTTTATCAACATCACCCTTATTCCCCTGAATGGGGGCCGATGCACTGGGGGCATGCCCGCAGCAAGGATCTGGTGCACTGGGAACATCTGCCGGTCGCGCTGGCTCCCGAAGGCCCGGCGGATAAAGACGGCTGCTTCTCCGGCTCCGCCGTGGTGGACGGCGATACCCTGGCGCTGATTTATACCGGACATAAGTTTCACGGTTCGCCAGACACCGACGACAATCTCTACCAGGTGCAGTGTCTGGCAACCAGCCGTGACGGCATCCATTTTGAACGGCATGGCCTGGTGATTGATACCCCGCCAGGGCTGCACCATTTTCGCGATCCGAAGGTGTGGCGCGAAGGTGAGTTCTGGTACATGGTTGTCGGTTCCCGCGTGGAGAATACCGGCCAGGTGCGCCTGTACCGCTCCACCGATCTCCGCGAATGGCACGACGAAGGCGTGTTTGCCGAGGCCGAAGACGGCAAGGGTTTTATGTGGGAATGCCCGGATTTCTTTACCCTGGGAGGGAAGCGCGTCCTGATGTTCTCCCCACAGGGCATGGCGACGGAAGGGTATCACCATCGCAACCTCTTCCAGAGTGGCTACCTGCTCGGGGAGTGGCAGCCAGGCCAACCGTTTAGCCATAACGGACAGTTTATTGAGCTGGACCACGGCCACGACTTTTATGCTCCGCAAAGTTTCCTGACCCCGGATGGTCGCCGCATCGTCATCGGCTGGCTGGATATGTGGGAATCGCCGATGCCAGAACGGCAGGATGGCTGGGCCGGTATGCTCTCTCTGCCGCGCGAATTAAGCCTTACCGACGATCGTCGTCTGAGGATGAAGCCCGCCGAGGAGGTCACCGCCCTGCGCGGCAGCTATTATCCGATGCCGGTTCGCTGCCTGAATAATCAGCAAGTCCCCGTCGCGGCAGATGCCGAAGCGGTCGAAGTGCAGCTGGTATGGGATCTGAGCGCCTCTACGGCCGAACGGTTTGGCATGGCATTGGGCGACGGGCTGAGAATATATGTCGACGATCAGGCGAGGCGTCTGGTGCTGGAGCGTCGCTATCCGGAGTATTCGCTTGAAGGCACGCGCAGCATTCCGCTGCCAGCGGATAACCTACTGTCACTGCGCATCTTTATTGACCGCTCATCAGTGGAGGTTTTTGTTAACGATGGCGAAGCTTGCTTAAGCAGCCGAATTTATCCGCAGCCGGGCCAGCGCGATATTTCACTGTTTGCCAGTCATGGCGCCGCCTCATTACATGACGCCGGATACTGGTCTCTGGAGAGATAATTTCGCCGGGATCGGCTTTGCTTCTTACCCTATGAGATTTTTATTTCTGCCAGTCTCTGGCTGGCATTTTATTATCTGGAATAATGAGAGAGCGAAATGGATAAAATATTAACGCCTCACTGTCGCATTAAAGCAATAAATAAAAATATATTCGCTTCTGGAAAACAAACGTTGGCATTGATGCTGTCATTATCCGCATTTTCTGCCGTCGCTGAAGAAACCAACGGCCAGCCAGGAAGCTATACGGGCAGCTATCAAAGCTATTTCCAGGATGAACCTGACGTTCAGGAAAAGCCTTCATCGCCTGTAAAAAAGGGAAATGCGCAATCGTCCCTTAGTGCTTCTTCGTCCCCTGTTGCTGCGGGAGCAGCGGCTGAATCTATGAAGTCGACAACGCTACCCGAGGTAACGCAGAGTAAATCGGCCGGGGTAACAAAAAATCGTAAAGCGGATAATCCTGAGGACGTCAGCCTACTGCGCTTAAGGCAGGAAGATCCGCCCGTTCACTGGAACAGTATCGGCCGTAACATGGAGGCTGGCGGCCTGCACGGCAACATCGGCACGCAAATAGAAATTGACGATGTGCGCTGGAGTAATAATAAGAAAAATAGCGGTAAATTCAAACTCGCTACCATTCAGGCATTTTTAAGACACGATGAGCTGCCCAACTGGTATTTTGGCTTCTGGAACGCGAGGGAAGACAGCTATAAAGGTCAATTCAGCAATCAGGACTACGGCGGCACCAATACGATCAATGAGTTTTTTGTTGGCCATATCTTTGAAACCTGGCGGGGTAATATCGGGACGGAAGTTATGGTCGGCTCCGAAACGGCAACTAAACGCTGGAAAAACCGCTTCAAAGTCTGGCAGGACATCCGCCTGACCAACAAATGGAGCCTGGCCGGGTACGCTTACGGCGAATTCCAGCCCCAGGGGAATGAGCCGGGAAATGGCGATCTTGAACAGTACATTTTCGAAATTGAGCCAGCCATTCAATACCGCGTGAATCCGGATCTCGGCCTGTATTTACGACCATATTATTACTATAACCGTCAGGAGCGTCAAAGCTGGGGCGATATTGTTGAAGAAGAATGGAAAATCACCGCTGGGCTGTGGCGCAACTGGTATCCGCTGTTAACCTCCCTGTATTTTGGCGTCGGGCAGGACAAAATAGATAATGCCAGCAATGCCAAAGAAGTTTTTTATGACGGCCGATATAAATTTATTGGCGGCACCCTTAGCTATCCGATTTATGGCGAAGTTCGACTATATGGTGAATTCAAAGCGCAGTTCACTAAAGAAACCGGACTCTGGACATCTACCGGACACTCATGGAATCCCTTTACCGTGGTTGGCGTGAATTATAACTTCTAACATTCAGGTGTATCATGAAAAAATTAACGCTAGCGGCATCGGTCGCTCTGCTGGTGCTTTCGTTTGCAAATATGCCAGCCTGGTCGCAGCCGTCTAAAGAAACATTACAAAATAAAAGCATTAGCCATATTAAAGATTTTTTCCCACGGGTCGAAGGCTCCTTTGTTGGCGACCCGATGCCGGTCTATAACGACGGTGAATTTGATATTTTTTATCTGAACGATATCCGCGGCGGCAGCGACCTCGGGGTACACGCCATACATCTGCTGTCGAGCAGCAACTTATATGATTATCAAAACCATTCGGAAGTGATTCCCTACGTTAACGACGTGGACGATCCTGAACTGCTGCTGGGAACCGGTTCAATGATTAAAGTCGGCGATACCTGGCATGCCTGGTACACCGCACACAATGAAAACGTGTTCCCGGTTGAATCGATAATGCATGCCACCAGTAAAGATCGCCTTCACTGGGTAAAACATCCGCAGAATACTATTCTGCCGGGCGCTAGCTACCGGGGGAATGACTTCCGGGATCCGCATGTCGTTTGGGTTGAAGAAAAGAAAGAATACTGGATGTTAATTACCACCCGCAGCAACGGGCGCGGGGTGATTGCCCGCTACAGCTCAACCGATTTGGAAAACTGGCAGGACCGCGGCATATTTTTTGATAACGACACCATTACCAGCAATGCCAATCTCGAATGCCCGACGCTAGTCTTCTTCAACGGACGCTGGTATCTCAGCTTTAGCGACCAATGGCCGTTGCGCCTGACCCAGTACCGGGTCGCCGACAATCCGGAAGGACCGTGGCAAAAAATGGATAACTATGTGGTCGATGGATCGGGTTTTTACGCGGGAAAACTGGCGCTTAAAAACGATCGCCTGTTTGTCTTCGGCTGGATCCCGACCAAAGCGGGCACCCGCGACGGCGGCAAGATTGACTGGGCAGGAAATCTGGTTGCCCATGAGCTCACCTCAGATAGCAACGGGCGGCTCAACAGCATCCTTCCCCAGGAGCTTCGCACGGTGATCAATAACAACCCTGGTCCGGTAACCCCCTTAACGAGCAGTAAAACGCTAAACATAGCAACGCAGTTCGGCCCGCTGCAGTCATCTGTCTATCCGCCATTGCCCAAAAAAGGAGAGCTAAGCGCGACGATAGACGTTCCCTCTGCCGGAATGGTGATGAGCTTTGGTCTGACCGACGACAGGGTGGCTGACGCAACGCTCAACGTTGTGTTCAACAGGAGCAAGGGGAAGGTTTATTTTTTCAACGCTCCGCTGGCGTCGATTCACCAGGCCAACGCTGAATCCTGGGTGGATGTTCCGCTCGATGAAAAACTTGAGCTACGCGTCCTGATCCAGGACTCGATTGCCGTCTTTTATATCAACGATAAGGCGGCATTCAGCACCCGGATGTATTCCTTGCAGAACAAGCCATGGAGCATTAGCCTGCCTCAAAGCGATAATTTTCACGCGACGCTGAAAATAAAAGAAATGATTTAACGGGATATTATTATGAAAAACCATCATGCCCTGACTGTTATTTTTGCTCTTCTGTTTCCGGCGCTGGCGAATGCAAGTATGAGCATCATGAAGGATTTGTCGGGAAAGGTTGTTGCCGTGGATCCGTGGTCATATCTGGATGAGGATGTGATGTGGACCTCAGCCCGCTCCTCTAATCCTACCGGTGGCCGCGTTCACGGACAGCTGAAAATGAAATATGCCATCGAGGATAATAACTGGCGTAACAGCCATTTCCACAGCGGGAAGGATTCACTGACTTTTGTGCAGGGGGTTATGCATCACGATGCGTTACCCGGCTGGTATCTGGCTTTCTCTGAGGGCAGAACCACCAACTATAACGGGACGTGGGAAGATCAGACTTACCTCAGCCAGAATCAGTGGACCCAGCTGATTATCGGCCATGAATATTTCTACAAACGGCTGCGCTACGGCTGGGATGTTATGGGCGGAAGCTCGTCAATTGAGGACCGCTGGCAGGGGCGCATCAAGCTGTTTACCGATCTGCGCGTCACGGACAGCCTCTCCTTCTTTAACTACCTGTACCAGCAGGTTGACCACCGCCGCAGCGGCGGTTCACAAAATGACCGTGACGTGCGTTCATTTCAGATTGAACCCGGTGTTCAATACATTATCAACAACACCACCGGGGTCTGGTTCCGCCAACAGTTCGCTTCCGCCATTTTAGACCGGGCGCAGTGGGGCGATATCGACGAAAAAAGCTGGAGCACCTCATTCGGCGTCTGGCACAACTGGGGGAGGCTATCCACAACGCTCAGCGGCGGGTACGGGCATTATAAGAAAGATAATGCCCAGCCCGAGGATGGCGAAGTATTCCAGAATACCCGCAATCGCTACCTGAAGGTGTCAGCGAATTATCCTTTGACCTCCCGCTTCACGGTGTCCGGGGAAGTTACCGGCTCGTTGATAAAGCAGAGCGGAAGCTGGGTCACTAACGGCGATGCCATCGCTACCGATTATAAGGTGATGCTGGATTATAACTTTTAACAGATAGGTTTGAATGACCGGCGGGGCATGGATACGGTTAGGCTATAGCGCAAAACCTGACGTGCCCGCAGGTCGTGTATGTATAAAATTAGTTAATTATTATTGAGGAAAAGTCATGAATATCTGGACGCTTGGCGATGCGGTGGTCGATCTTCTACCCCTTTCAGACATGCAGTATCAGGCCTGTGCAGGAGGAGCCCCGTTCAACGTTGCGGTCGGTACCGCACGCTTACGCAGCCAGAGCGGTTTTATCGGCCGGGTCGGTGACGACGACTTTGGTCATTTTTTAAAAACAACGCTGTCTGATTCAGGCGTCTCAACCGCAGGCCTTCAGCTGGATAGCCAGTACAGAACCAGCACGGTGCTGGTCTCGCTCAACGGTGATGGAGAGCGCGGGTTTACGTTTTTAACCAATCCTTCCGCGGATCAGTTTTTAACGCCCGACGGACTTCCAGAATTTAACGACGATATTCTGCACTTTTGCTCGCTGGCGCTGGTCGCCGAAGTTTGCCGCACTACGTTAGCCACCGCTATCGGCAAAGTTAAGCAGCGTGGGGGATTGCTGAGTTTTGATGTGAATTTACGCGAGCAAATGTGGCTCGATAAGCGTCAAATGCTCGATACTGTGCGCCAATTTTCCTCACAGGCCGACATTCTTAAACTCTCGGAGGAAGAATGGTACTGGATGACGGGCACGCACGATTTTACCCGAGCTCTTGACGCCCTTAAGGCATTCCCCGCGCAGCTAAAGTTAGTGACCTACGGCGCGCAGGGTGCCATGGTGCTCTGGCGCGACGGCGTCATCCATTTTAACGGTTATACCGTCGACAGTGTTGATACCACCGGGGCTGGCGACGCTTTTGTCGCCGGTTTGCTGGCCTGGATTGCACAAAACGGGATGCCGGAGAGCTTTGAACAGCTCCACCAGGCCGTTGCTCAGGCCGGTGCCTGCGGTGCCCTCGCGACAACCCGCAAAGGTGCGCTGACCGCTCTGCCGGATACCGACGCGCTTGATGCTTTTATTAGCCAATTTTCTCTGCCCGACTACGAGGTTAAAAACGTCTAAATACCATAGCTGCACGATCTCCATCCAGAAAACAGGGCCGGGCTAAGCTGGAATATTCGGCCTTTTTTCCACTTTATCCTGGGAGCCGCACTCACAGGAAAATCACAGTCCGGCGTCTGCCGATGCATGGTTGTATTTTTCACTGGAAGAGGAAAGGGGAATGATAGTCAGAACAGGACACGGCTGTGTTCCGCTAAAACATGCGCAAGGTTTTGCAAAACACCTTGAGAACACGGGTGTGGAGCACATACCGGGAAACAGAGGTGCATTCGTGCGCAGTGAAACCCAGGGCGACTGGCCGCATTTCTTTCTGGCAAAACGGTGGCAGGATCTGCAGTCGATCAAAGAATTTGCCGGAGAAAACTATCACATGGCGGTGACCTACCCGGACGATGAAGAGTTTGAGCTACTTTCCGAGCCTTACGTCTTTCAACATGTTGTGGAGACCGTTTCACCCCTTTAGGCTTATTTCTTGGGTAATCTCCCGGTTACCCGATTTGCTACAGCATCCTTGTTATCGTAAAGGCTACACTTTCGCTCCCTGCGGTGGGTTTAGCGGGCCGACGCCACGCTATCCATTATCAAGGGGGCATGACGGGCTTCGACCTGAACACTGGGCTAGCGTTTATTCAGATAATTTTGCGCTTCTCTAATCGAACGTCAGCATCATCAATATCCGTTTCATTACCCCAGCCGAGGTGCCTGTAAAACTGCACCGCACGGCTGTTTTTAGCGCTAGGCAATTTGATGATGTTTAAACAGCTCTGTTTCCGCGGCGCTGACCAGCCCACGTCCTATCCCCTTATTCTCATAATCAGGAACTACACATGCGGAAAACAGACAGCCTTCATCCGTTAAAATCATTGAAAACCCAACGATTTTCCCGTTATCAACCGCCACCCAGGCGCAGGGGCCTTGCGCTATCATAGCGGCTATCGTGGCCTCGGTGATCCCCATCTGCTGCATCTCTTTACGGCTGAGATGATTCTCGGTCACCGAGGTTCTGACGTCGAAAATAGCTTCCACGTCTGAGGCATGGGCAAGTCTAAACTGAATTCCCATTAGGTTTGCTTCCTGCAGGATTGAAATGGTGTGTAAGGGCCTACGCGAGTGTATTTTGTCAGCCCCGCTTACAGGAATTGACCAGTCGGCTGATTGCGCTAGGCGTAAAGGTACGATTCGGTATCCATCCAGTAGCCGGGCGTTTACCGGGACATATGAACATGCTGCTGGCGGAAGCAAAAGTCTCCTACGATATAGTGCTGGAGATGGAGGAGATTAATGACGACTTCAGTGATACCGACGTGGTGCTGGTCATCGGCGCCAACGACACCGTTAACCCTGCTGCACAGGAAGATCCCGGAAGCCCCATCGCAGGTATGCCGGTACTGGAAGTGTGGAAAGCACAGCAGGTGGTGGTGTTCAAACGTTCGATGAATACTGGCTGCGCAGGCGTACAGAACCCCCTGTTCTTTAAAGAAAACACCACCATGCTTTTTGGTGATGCAAAAGCGAGCGTAGAGGCGATACTTGCGCAGCTCTAATTAATTGATTAGACGTACCGGATGAATTGCAGAGGGTGATGGAAGAGTACATCACCTCCTGAAATTTTGCTCGAGTCAGAATCAGAGTATTACATTGAGTATCAACACTGTTCGCTCAGCGCAGGATAATTCTGGCACATTGTTAAAAAATAAGAAGCTCACCCCGAGGTAATATATGTCGGTATGACAGATCTTTAACATAGTAATGGATAGGCCAGGGATAAGGTGGGCTCCTGCTTTTCAGATTCTGAACTGAGAGCCGTCGCGATTATGTTATTATAAATAATATCGCGTGAATTATTTTAGGACTGAACTCTACTTTAAACGATGGGGATATTGGGAAAGGAGTAGCTCAGAAAGAGTAGGCTATATCAGTGGCCACGTGAATCGGCAATGCGTTGCTGTAACCATAATTCGACTTCACTTTTCTTCCAGCGGGAACTGCGACCTAGTTTAATGGGCTTTGGGAATTGGCCATCTTTTATAAGCTTGTAAAACCACTTATCTGTCAGCCCTGTAAGCTTCGTGATGAAGCGCATATCCACCAGTTGGTCATCGAGTAAAGAAATATGTTCTGTCATGATGCTGTCTTCCATTGTGGGATTATCCTGAGCTGGTGGGTGATTGCTCGTTACCACCAGCCCTTCCACATCAATGGATTGATACGTAAAAAAGTGCATAAAGTGAGTTACAGCGTGCGAGGACGCCCCAGTCCGCTGGGCGGCGGTACTTCACTGGCTCCGTAGTGATAGTGACCGTGTTTTTGCTCTTCTTTGGCAAGGTAGCTGATGATGTAGCGCAGGTTATGGATGGCTTCGGTATCATCGTAGTTCACTGGCCTATCAATACTGACTTCATAAGTGGACTTGTATTCGCAGCGGTTGTAATAGCCTTCTCGTTGCGTTATTTCCCGCCATATTGTTCCAACTCTCTCAGCTATTGGGTAGGTAGCCTGGTTAAGGTGCCTGTCGAGATAGAACACGATATGGGCATGGCAGCCGTGGTCTATAGAGTTCTCGAGTACCCAGAAATACCCTGACAGATTTGTGTGCTGCAGAGTGCGTTCAACCAGCATGCGTACCTCTTGCTCAGTTTCGTTCCATGAATGACGTTTATAACGCTCTGTACCTTTCTGATAGAACAGGTCGAGTCTGTGTGCCTGTATTCGGGAGTATCGGTTCAGTAGCTGATTCAGATGGTCATTGAGTAGAGACAGTAGAAACCAGTTCATCGTGTATCTGGAATTAAAAGGGTAAGGTGTGTGCATTGATTTATCCTTTGTCAGGTGGAGTACAAAGGATTGGGATGAGATGTAATTTTTAAGAGAAGCAGGGATACGGCAGATACAGGGAACTGCGTATCCAGGGGAATACAGGCAGGGTTGCTTGTTGGGGGAAGGGGCTATGAACATAGTGGTATAGAAACAGGGAGTGCCCCTTAATTATACTAAAAACCCAAATGTTCATATCTGCTGGTGAACGATTCTAATGAGGTGAACAGAGGAGGATCCTAGAGTAAAAATCACAGGAATAACGCAGTAAAACGTCAGAGTATTATCACAATAAAATCAGTAATATATCAGTTAAAAATCAGTCATCCTTCAGGTCTGTGACCCGACTCCACCAACCAAAAAGGTACTCATGCTAATCTGTTTTTGGGAGTCAGAAACAGAGGGAAAGGCGATGTTGCATTACGATATGATCCGCTGCGAGATAATGTACCTAAAAATGTTGGATAGCTTTTTCAATACAGATCACTCGTTACTGTGCAGTACTTATGATACGCCGGATCAGTTTCGACATTTGATCTCTCAGATCCTTGAACGACATTTCCTAGGCGATCAGGACAGGATCAAAGTTGGCCGGAAAACGCTTAAAGAATGGGCTGAGCTGCTACTAATTGATAAAGATTATTTTGATTGTTTCAAAGGTACACCAAGAGCATCGTGGTTTGCTCACCATTATATTTTTGAATATCCAGTATTACCTGCAAGGCTGACACTTGGTGGGTTGGGGAATGACTTCGATTGTTCAGGTGGTTTTAATTCTCTTTTACTGGACGATAATATCTTCACAAATCTTGATTTCGCTAATTTGAATATTGACCTGGGCGATATAGATTGGGATCTGATAACAGATCCACAGGCCACAGCTTCGAAAAAAACGAAACGTGTTTTCTCCCGATTTTATCTGAACGCGGGAGCAAGTACCGATCTGTACAACCCCACTCCGGTAACTGAGCGTGAACTCATCAATGGTGTTATGAGGTACATTGATGAAGCTCCATGCTCACTTGGAGATAAGATCTCTTATTTTAAAAAACTACATGAGCGCTGGCTTGAACAATATGATTTTTTTCTGTCAGACTTTGACTGGATGTCCCGGGATAATGAAACTCAACTAGTATATCTCTGGGACTATCTCAAGGGAAAAGGACGAATAGCGGGCTATCTTCGCCCTTATAATACATCTATACGTTATGACATGATTATTGCGGCTATAGATGTGTGGAACGTCCAACCTGAAGAGAAGTTAGAGTTTATTGAGAAGATGAAACATGCCTGGCAGGCGGCAAAATCTTATCGGCGATCCGCTAAATAGCGTTGTGTTCTCAGTGGTCATTTCATCTGATTTCTCAGTGCTGTTATGAATCTGAATCGAGCAGGGTTCTCTAACTACTCCCTCTTGTCCCGTTACGTACAGAGTACATAGCTGAGGTATGAAAATTAGAACGTTTACTTCTGGCTCGAAGCGTGCAGGCTAGCTGATCTGAAGGTCCGCAATGAGCGAGCAGCGGACGTATTTCACTTGCTAAAAGAGTTAGAAACCTACAGTCGTACAAACATAATTTATTTGTATCCATAAGTGGCGAAATGTAACTCCTTGGTTATATTTAAAAAATGAAAATGGTAAGCGGCCATTTTAATTATTTGAATTAATGAATGATTTCCAGAGGTAATTATTCGAAAAGACTGAGTCGTTAGAAGGTTTACACATGAGGGGTACAAATGAGACTTAAGTTGATCGTCAAAAGTCTTGCACTGGCAGGGTTACTTTCCTCCACTGCACTGACACCTTTGTTCGCGCAGGAAGCACCAAAAGGTGCCACCGCATCAACAAAGCAAGCCAACGATGCACTTTATAACCAGCTTCCTTTTTCTGATAACACCGATTTCACGAATGCTCACAAAGGCTTTATCGCCGCTTTACCTCAGGACGTGATTAAAGGCGAGCAGGGAAATGTTATCTGGAACCCGCAACAGTATGCATTTATCAAAGAAGGGGAAAAATCCCCTGACACTGTAAACCCGAGCCTCTGGCGACAGTCTCAGTTGATCAACATCAGCGGTCTGTTTGAAGTGACTGAGGGCGTTTACCAGATCCGTAACCTCGACTTATCCAACATGACCATCATTGAGGGTAAAGAAGGTATTACCGTCGTTGACCCGCTGGTTTCAGCGGAAACAGCAAAAGTCGGCATGGATTTGTACTTCAAAAATCGCGGCAATAAACCTGTTGTCGCCATCATTTACACTCACAGCCATGTTGACCACTACGGCGGCGTGCGTGGTGTGGTTGATGAAGCGGATGTGAAATCCGGGAAGGTAAAAGTTTATGCGCCAGCAGGCTTCATGGAAGCAGCGGTCGCGGAAAACATTATGGCGGGCAATGTCATGAGCCGCCGTGCCAGCTATATGTATGGCAACCTCCTGAAACCTGAAGCCACCGGCCAGGTCGGCGCGGGTCTGGGCACCACCACCTCAGCGGGTACCGTGACGCTGATTGCCCC
Organism: Enterobacter sp. RIT637; assembly: GCF_019718755.1. NCBI lineage: Bacteria > Pseudomonadati > Pseudomonadota > Gammaproteobacteria > Enterobacterales > Enterobacteriaceae > Enterobacter > Enterobacter sp. RIT637. Next base: position 38,419 of record NZ_JAIHAZ010000010.1, on the reverse strand, counting down.
CACCAACATCATTGAAAAAGATGGTCAGAAGGAAGTCATTGATGGTCTGACTTATGACTTCATGCTGGCACCGGGTTCAGAAGCCCCGTCTGAAATGCTGTGGTATATCGAAGAGAAGAAACTCATCGAAGCCGCAGAGGATGTGACTCACACTCTGCACAATACTTATTCCCTGCGCGGCGCGAAAATTCGTGAACCGCTGCCCTGGTCGAAATACATCAACGAAGCCATTGTGCGTTGGGGTGACAAAGCCGAAATCATTATGGCTCAGCACCACTGGCCGACCTGGGGTAACGAAAACGTGGTTGGCCTGCTGAAAAGCCAGCGTGACCTGTATCGTTATATCAACGACCAGACCCTGCGCATGGCCAACGAAGGCCTGACACGCGATGAAATTGCAGCCAACTTCAAACTACCGGACAGCCTGGCAAAAACCTGGGCTAACCGCGGCTATTACGGCTCCATCAGCCACGATGTGAAAGCGACCTATGTGCTGTATCTCGGCTGGTACGATGGCAACCCGGCAACGCTTGATGAATTACCACCGGAAGAAGCGGCTAAGAAATTTGTTGAATACATGGGCGGTGCCGATGCGATTCTTCAGAAAGCGAAAACCGACTTTGACCAGGGTAACTACCGTTGGGTTGCTCAGGTGGTAAGTAAGGTGGTGTTTGCCGATCCAAATAACCAGAATGCGCGTAACCTGGAAGCGGACGCACTGGAGCAACTGGGTTATCAGGCTGAGTCCGGCCCATGGCGTAACTTCTACCTGACCGGTGCTCAGGAGCTGCGCAATGGTGTGGTTAAAGGCCCGACGCCGAATACTGCAAGCCCGGATACCGTTCGTGCGATGACGCCTGAAATGTTCTTCGATTTCCTGGCGGTACATATCAACGGTGAAAAAGCCGGTAATGCCAAAGCGGTATTTAATATCGATCTCGGCAGCGACGGCGGCAAGTACAAGCTGGAGCTGGAAAACGGCGTACTGAATCATACGGCGAATGCTGAAGCTAAAGACGCCGATGCCACGATTGCTCTGAACCGTGACACGCTAAATAAAATCATCCTGAAAGAAGAAACTCTGAAGCAGGCTGAAGATAAAGGCGAGGTTAAGGTCACAGGGAATGGTGCGAAGCTCGATGAGATGTTGGGCTATATGGACAAGTTTGAGTTCTGGTTCAATATCGTCACACCATAAATAAATCCCCTGCGGCGTCACGGCTGCAGGGGACTTACTTCAGGTAATCCTATGCGTCTTTCATACTCGATTTTGCCTTCATTTTTATGCCTTGCCTCATCTTATGCCTATGCTGCCCAAGAGCATGCCCCGGATGCGGCGCAGGCAAACAACCCTCTGGCGAATATGACAGCATTCAATATGCAGAACTATTACATCGGAGATGTCAGCGGTACGGATCAGGATGCCAATCAGTTCTGGTTCCGTTATGCGCAACCTTTTTCACTAGGTGACAGCAAATGGCTGCTGCGTGGTTCATTACCAATTAATACCTATCCGGTTGCACCGACCGGGGGGCATAAAACAGGCTTAGGTGATCTGAACTTATTTGCATCATGGCTTATTGATACCGGTAATCCGGCAGTGAGTTTTGGTTTCGGTCCACAAATCACGGCGCCGACTGCTACTGAAGATGCTCTGGGAACAGAAAAATGGTCTGCGGGTCTGGTCAACGTACTCTTCGATGCCAGTTCGCCAAAATTCCAGTACGGTTATCTGGCCTCATGGCAGCATAGCTTTGCCGGAGAAGACAACCGAAACGATGTGAATCTCGGTACTTTTCAGCCATTTTTATTCTATCAGTTGGGTGGCGGCACTTATCTGCGAGCAGCACCTATCTGGGTCTATAACTTCCAGAATGACAGCTACAGCGTTCCGCTGGGTTTAGGTATTGGACAGGTTATCAAGCAGGATAAAACCGTCTACAACTTCTTTGTGGAGCCTCAAGGGTCGGTTGCGGACCGTGGTCCAGGACAACCTCACTGGCAGATTTTCTTTGGGTTAAACCTACAGTTCCTGAATTAAACCGTTTACGGTTAATTCTTTTTTTTCGTACATAATTGGGTCACTGCCAAATGAATGGCGGCGATTCCCGCTGCTAATAGAAAGTGGTGGTGACCTGAGACGCCATATAACTTAGCAACGTCCGCTCCTGGCACTCAGCGGACATCTTTTAGTTCTGCGCTGCACAATTTCCTTTACGTGTTAATCTAAAATTCCAAATAATTTCAGATAGATATTATCTCCGTGAATCCCCCGCTTTCCTGACTGGAAAGCGGTTTTTTTATTTTTCACGCTGAGACTACTGTATGAATAAACCTGACGGCCTTCAGGCCTTTGAACAACCGCTCGCGTCGCTTCCGCGCACGCTTCGCCAGCTTATTCTTGAACGTATCCAGAACCTGACTCATTACGAGCCGGTGATTGGCATCATGGGCAAAAGTGGTGCTGGTAAATCCTCTCTCTGCAACGAACTTTTCCGGGGCGAGGTGTCCCCGGTGAGTGACGTGAACTCCTGTACTCGCGACGTACTGCGCTTCCGATTGCGCAGCGATCGTCACAGTCTGGTGATTGTCGATTTACCGGGGGTAGGTGAAAACGGGCGGCGGGATCATGAATACCGTGCCCTGTACCGTCGAATCCTGCCGGAGTTGGACCTGGTGCTGTGGGTCATTAAGGCCGATGATCGGGCACTGACCGTGGACGAGCAGTTCTGGCACGGTGTGATGCAACCTTACAGGCAAAAGGTACTGTTTGTGATTAACCAGGCCGACAAAATCGAACCCTGTCATGAATGGGATACCCTCACTAGCAAACCTTCACCGCACCAACAGGGAAATCTTAAAGCGAAGCAGGCTGCGATTATGGCGATGTTTAAACCGCATCATCTGGTCTGCGTGGTGTCCGCCTGCACTGGATGGGGCATTGAGGAGATGGTGGCAACCATGATGCGCTGTCTGCCTGACCGCGCCACCAGCCCGGTGGTGACACAACTGCAAGGGAGACTCTGCACAGAGCCGGTAAAGTCGCAGGCCCGTGACAGTTTCGGTGAAGCTGTGGGCCGGGTTTTCGATACCGCAGAATCATCTTCGTTCCTGTCGGCATCGCTGAAAACGGTGATTCGTACCGTGCGTGATGCGGTGGTGTCGGTCGCACGGGCCGTCTGGGACTGGATATTCTTCTGATATCGCAATTTTCTCTGCGAATGATGAACTGGTTGTTAATGATGTGTTGATTGTGGACACGTCCTTTCCACTGCGTTTTATCATCAATTAAATCAGGCGAAGCATCATTATCTGTCAGACGAGCGCCCACAAGGCTGGACTGCTCATAAAAAATAGTTCCGATGTTGTCCATACCCTGTCCACTCCTTCCTTTAAAGTAATCATTATTAATTCAGAGAGTTAACTTCTCAGGAGAAATCTTTCATGACGCTTCAGGAGCGGCGACATGACCGGCTTGCCGTCAGGTTGTCGTTGATTATCAGCCGTCTGGTGTCCGGTGAAACTCTGTTTATTCGCAAACTGGCAACTGAATTCGGGGTGTCAGAGCGCACGTTACGTCGTGACTTTCGGGAACGTCTGATGTATCTCGACCTGGATTATTACCAGGGGCAGTGCAGTTTGCGCTCGGATATTCACAGTACGCGGCAGGAAATAGATATTCTGACCTTTGCTCACCGCACGGGGTTGGCCGGGGTTTTCCCGGGCTTTGACCGGCGACTGGTCAGCAGCCTGCTGGACTGTGATGATCGACCTTGTCTGGTATGGCATCAGGACAGACCTCATCCCCCGGCAGGAAAACTCTGCTTCTACAGGCTGGTCAGAGCTATTTCGGGATGTCAGCGCATCACCGTTCTGACTGAAGGGGAGCGTCATGAGGCCGTTGCACCTTACCGGCTAATCGCTCTGGACGGTTACTGGTATCTGGTCGCTGAACATAACAGGCAATTACGTGTCTTCCGGCTGGATGAGATTCATCTGGTAAGGCCATCCCGGGAAACATTTATTCGCAGTGAGCTTCTCCATCAGCTGTCGGAAGATAAACATTTTATCTCTGCCTTACCTCATTTCCGTTTTATTCAGCAGTCGCTGAATTCATTTTCTCCATCAGAAAGTCGGGGGCAATCCGGACACACTGATTAGAGATTGTCTCCATAATTGAATGTAAGGTTAATGTAATGAAAAAATTGAAATTATTGTCTTTACTGCCAGTCATGTTGTTCCCCTTACTTATCGCAGGTAATGCTTACGCAGCACGTCCTTATAGCGGGTTCCTGCCTGCGGCAGTGAATGATAAGAGTGGGAATATATTCTGGTGTGATGCCCACCGACAGGTCAGAAAACTGTGTACAGCGACGGAAGTGGATTCAATGGGATGGTTTATTGTTGTTCGCTCGAAACCTTCCAGAGATTGTCCGGGTGGCATTTGGGGATGGATTACTCCCAGTAAAGACGATGTGTCAACAGGGTATACCATTACGCCAGGTAAAGAATTCAATCTGACCATGAAGGATATGTGCAGTCCGGATATGAAAGTAACGTTCAGCCCAAATAAAAAGGACCCTCGTTATGACGATCTCATTGGGATTTATGCCGGGAAAGAAGCGTTTCGCTACAAACAAATAAAATAATCCAACTGTTTATTCATTACTTTGTTGTTTTGAATAACAAAAGCTTTATTACATGATTTGAGGACAACATTATGCGATTGCCTTACGTAATATTTACAGCAGCTATACTGGCTTCTGCATCAACAGCACATGCTATTCCCAATATGTGGTCGAGTGGTTTTGGAATGGGGGTGACGGAATACATTATCAGTAGTCCTGAGAAGGTGATTTTTAACCTCAACTGCACTGGTAATCCGGATGAACAGAACATTCTGCAGCATGGCGTATTAGTAACCCTGCCCAATGGTACGATGCTGGATTCTCATGACGACGGGACGGAAATAACGGTCGTCATGGATAACAGTCAGTTCTCATTACCTTCATCCCTCGGCTGGAGGAATGGCGATAATGCCTGGGTGTCATTTATTGACGCACTGGGTCAGTCGTCTAATTTCGATGTTTATGTCAGCGATAAAAAAGTAGGCACTTTCAGTCCGGGTCTGAAGAATACGCAAAAAGAGCTGTCTGACCTCAGTGAGTGCCGGACCACACACTACAGCGATTAGTTACTTACATTTCAGACCTCTCCACCCCGCAACACACCAACACCAGATACCAACAGGCCATGTTCCTTCGGGGACATGGCCTTTTTGTTTTCATTTCATTATCAGATAAGGAGTTAGCTATGCGATTAGCCAGCCGCTTTGGCCGTATAAACCAGATACGCCGTGACCGGCCTCTGACCCACGAAGAGCTGATGAGCCATGTTCCCAGCGTGTTCGGGAGTGACAAGCATGAATCTCGTTCAGACAGGTACACCTACATCCCGACCATCACCATCCTCGAAAGCCTGCAGCGTGAAGGCTTTGAGCCGTTCTTTGCCTGCCAGACGAAGGTCCGGGACCAGAGCAAGCGGGAGCACACCAAGCATATGCTGCGTCTGCGTCGAGCCGGGCAACTTACCGGGCATCAGGTGCCGGAAATCATTCTACTTAACAGCCATGACGGCTCATCAAGCTACCAGATGCTGCCGGGGTTATTTCGCGGCGTCTGTACCAATGGCTTGGTCTGCGGTCAGTCATTCGGAGAAGTGCGGGTACCGCATAAAGGGAATGTTGTTGAGAAGGTGATTGAAGGGGCTTACGAAGTGCTCGGTGTGTTTGACCGGGTGGAGGAGAAGCGCGATGCAATGCAGTCACTGGCACTGCCAGAACCAGCCCGTAACGCCCTGGCGAATGCCGCGCTGAAGTATCGCTTTGGTGAAGACCACCAGCCGGTCACGGTATCGCAGTTGCTGACCCCACGTCGCCGGGAGGACTACAGCGATGACCTGTGGACCGTATACCAGCGCGTGCAGGAGAACCTGATGAAAGGTGGATTGTCAGGGCGAACCGCTCAGGGGAAAAGCAGCCGCACCCGTGCTGTTACCGGTATTGATGGCGATGTGAAGCTCAATCGTGCTCTTTGGGTGATGGCAGAAAACATGCTCGATTTTTTCGGGCGTTAAACAACGGTTCCGGCATAAGGAGATAGTTTAATGAATACACAAAATCATCAGGTTGCGGAGCATACCGCAATTACTGCCTCAGTGGTCCCGGACGAGTTACGCATCGGCTTCTGGCCGCAGCACTTTGGCTCCATCCCACAATGGATAACCCTTGAACCTCGTATTTTCGCCTGGATGGAGCGGCTGTGTGCCGATTACCAAGGTGGTATCTGGCGCTTTTCGACACTCAGCAACGGCGGCGCTTTTATGGCTCCCGAGTCAGATCACGATGAGAAGTGGACATTGTTCAACAGCATGAATGGCAATGGCGCAGAGCTTACCAGTGAAGCTGCAGGGATGGTCGCCTGTCTGATGGCTTACAACCACCACGCCTGTCGCACCGAGTGTGACGCGATGACTGAGCATTATTATCGCTTACGCGACTACGCGCTGAACCATCCAGAGTGCAGCGCCATTATGCATCTCATCGACTGAGGGATACCGAACATGAATACCGCATTATCCCCGCTGTCATCTCAGCCTGAACTCTTTCCACTGGCGATTATGGCCCAGCATGGTTGTTTGCTCCCCGCGACCTCCGGATTAACCCCCTATGCCCAACGCACCATTCGTTGTGCCATCAACCTGCTGGATAAATATCTGCGCCAGCCCGGTATATCCTTTACCTCTAGTACTGCTGCCCGTGATTGGCTCCGGTTACAGCTGGCAGGACAAGAACGGGAAGTGTTTATGGTGCTCTATCTCGATAACCAGCACCGTTTACTGGAGAGTGAAACGCTGTTTGCCGGTTCGATTAACCATTTCCAGGTCCATCCCCGTGAGGTGGTGAAGTCAGCGCTTCGCTTCAATGCTGCTGCTGTTGTGCTGGCACATAACCATCCCTCCGGCGATCCGGAGCCCAGCAAAGCCGATCGCCAGATGACTGACAGGCTAAAGGAGGTACTGGAGCTGGTTGATGTGAAGACGCTCGATCATCTGGTTGTCGGCCAGGATGGCATTGTGTCGTTCGCTGAGCGAGGCTGGATATGAAAATCATCAGTAAGCGCCAGGCCATGGCTCTGTACCGACAGCATCCTGACTCCCGCCTGTTTCGCTTCTGTACCGGCAAATATAAATGGTCAGGCAGTATCTGCCATTATGCTGGCCGGGAAGTTCAGGACATACACGGCTTTCTGGCCGTGTTTGCTGAACGTCGTCAGGACCGCAATGGTCCCTATGTCATTCTTCGAAGCGTTACTCTCAATTAATCCTTCACTTTAATCAGGAACAATAATGAACAATCGCTCAGAATCCGGTGCCATACCGGAGAATCCCGCCTGCCAGCAATGGGGGCTGAAACGTGCTATGACCCCCCTGTTTTGGAGCACGTCTGGTGCAGGAAGGCGACCGCCTGCATTTTCTCGCGGACCGCGCCGGGTTTAACGGTGCTTTCAGCGACGAGCATGCGTTGCGCCTCGACCAGGCCTTTCCGTTGATACTCAAGCAGCTGGAGCTGATACTCACCAGCGGAGAACTCTCCCCCCGCCATCAGCACTGTGTCACCCTCTATCACAACGGACTCACCTGTGAAGCCGATACGCTTGGTAGTTGTGGCTACGTATACATCACCATTTATCCCACTCAACGTTAATTACTATCACGAGAGAAAAAATGAAATTTCTACCTGCAACAAATATGCGGGCGGCGAAGCCATGCCTGTCGCCCGTGACTATCTGGCAAATGCTACTTAGTCGTCTGCTGGAACAGCATTATGGCCTGACACTAAACGATACACCTTTCTGTGATGAAACCGTCATACAGGAACATATCGATGCCGGTATCACTCTCGCTAATGCCATTAACTTTCTAGTGGAAAAGTACGAACTGGTTCGTATCGATCGCAGAGGGTTTAGCTGGCAAGAACAAACGCCATATCTCACGATTATTGATATCATGAGGGCCCGTCGCGATCTGGGTTTAATGAATCGTAATTAGTCTGATGCTAACGGTATCGCTGCTTTCGAGTATGCCTGCCATTTGCTATCATCTCGCTTCCTGTTGATTTATCGACAAAGGTAATTACTTGAATTCAAAGCCTCTGTGCTTTGGGGGTATCTTTGGGGGTATAAGTTAAGATATAACTTGAAAATTCTATATTTTTCAAATTATTGAACAGCTTGTTCTAATCCCTTCGCCCGCTCCAGATTTCCCGGCTTGTGGCAAAACTTCAATAAAGTCGCTTTGTTTTCAAAAGCTATTCAACATAAGCTGTCATTATCGTTCTACCAATGAACGGCAAACTATCACCACAAGATACGCTGTTAGTTATCACAATTGTCTAAAACTAGGGTGAAGGGGAAAGGCTGGGGAGAGCCAGCCTTTGGCGGTCATCTCACTTTCTTGAAAATGAGCAGAATCAATACGGTAGAAATGAAGTAACCGTAGAGCGAAACATCAATCAGCCTGTCGTAGTACTGATCAAATTCAGCAACCACAGCATTACAGGCTTCAATAGTGATCGTCTTTTCGATAAGTATGTCAGTGTATTTTCTCGTTATCCCATAATCTAGTACATTGACCAGAATAGAAGCTATATAGATGAAAGAGATTGTGATTATGCTTCCCCATCGAATGAAGCATTTTGTTCTACTCTTCAAGGTCATATGAGCCCCCCAAGAATCCTCCAACCGTACCGCCAGAATAGCCAGAAGCTGAACCTAATGTGGAGGCTCCCGCTGCAAGGTTTTTCTCCATAGTGTTTTCTTCACCAAGTGTATAATTCTCCATGTTTGGATACTGCTCTTTGAATTCATTAGTGACTTCAGTTACTTGCATTGAGCTTATGCTGCTGCTTTTGCGTATAAGATAATTTTGCAGAGATAAAGGCACTGCAAAATCTTCCTCGCCTTCAATCGGTAATTGCGTTGTAGTCGATGTGTAGCTTGTTTCGAAAATGTTTGATCCAGATTTACGTATTACCTGAACAGTATGAGTTGTACAATTGCTACCAGTCAGATCATAGACGTCTATTACTCTCCCCCTGCGTTTGGTTCTTTCACCCATTTTCTCCGTAGGGATTAGTTTCGCTCCTGAGTTCCAAAGGTTTTCAAACATTGAGCGTGTCTCCAGTATGGATGCATCATCAATCCTGAATACTCGAGCATTAACTTTATAAAGTTCTTCACGGTAGTAGCTACGAGCATCCTCTCCAGTAAAGAAGTTAAGTATTCCATCGCCTGTAAAGTTAGCTGGCCCTCTTCGACCAAAGCGTCCGTAGGTGTAAACATAAATTGAGTTGTTTTCATGTACGGAAACGAAAGCATGTCCTGCGTCTGTGATTTCAGTCCAGATGTAAACGCCATTCAATAACGGGTTATCATCTGGCTGGCAGGTATCAGCAAAGCTGTTTTGCTTCTTCGCTGCCTGTGCATGTTGCACTGGATTTACAGGTGCTGTCGCCCAGGAAGGGGTATAGACTTCAACAGTGTCTGGGGCAATGAGGAAGTTTGTTCCCCTTGGACATCCACAATGAATCTCTGAACCGTCAACTGCCACGCCTTCTTCGTTTGATACGCGATGATCACCGCTGACTATTACCCCCACCTCACCACATTTAGGGCATGGCGTGGTTTCGTCACCGATATAGAGTTTGAGCTTTCCCATGACAGTAAAGCCGGGGCGGGTGGCGATACATTCTGAGCCTGTAGAAGTTTTATCTCCATGTAGGCCAACATTCTTACCGTGAATGATGCAACCTCTGTGTTCCGATGCCATAGTGACCGGCTTATTTCAGAAAGTTTTCTGGCAACGATTCCCCGGCACGAACTGCTCTTCTTACACTTCTCTGAGGGCTAGTGATAATTTCGTCGCCGTTGTCGAGTAAGCTACCGACAAGAATGGCGGAGTCACCAGAGGTATTACCTATTCCAGTGCTGATTTTCGCGGTGGTTCCATAAGGATAACGAGTTTTATCACCCACAATAGATACATTTAGCCGTCTTCCGTCTTCAATTTCGATCTGCTGCCCGTTGTATTCACTGATAACCGTTGCCCCGCCGCGGGTTAAGCTACCCTCTGTAGCGATCAGATTACGGGCTTCTTCGTTCATTTTCTCGAGCTGTTCGGCTGCAAATTGTGACTGGTCAAATGCTGCCAGCATTTCAGGGGTAAGATCGTTGTTGTACTGCTTCATAAGTCCCTCTACTTGTTATGGAAATAATCTTCGTGGTCATTTTACAAACACTCACAACATGCGCAATAAGTACTAGACTTAAGCGAAATTGTTTTTGGTAACAACCAGTAAGGGGGGTACTCCTCCTCGAATGTCCTGCTATATCGGTACTGTTCGGACGGTCTGATCTTCATTGTCTCTATATAATTTGCGTTGCTGTAGGCGCATATTTCGCGTTGTCTGTCTCCTGTTCTTCTGTAGGAGCTAAGGTGAATCGCCACGGATTTAACAAATACCCCAAGTTTAAAATTAAACCCACTTTCTTTTTACGTGTATTGATCCCCCTGTTATACCTGTCGGCAAATTCTTTATTCAACAGGTTCGCAGATGAAAACCCGAATACTCCTCTGCACTGGCTTATTGGCCGCCTCATGCGCCCACGCCAGTGCCCTCTATTTTTATGAAGCAGGCACCGAAGATACCGCGCTGGCTGGCGCAGGGCAGGCAGCCCGCGCGCAGGATGCCTCCACCATAATGACCAACCCGGCAGGCATGACGCGATTACCCGATCATATGATCACCGGTGGGCTACAGGTGATGGACGGCTCCATCGACTACCAGCTGAATAACGATGCGCAGAGAAGCCCCGGCGATGTGATGAAAACCGTTCCCAATGCCAGTGCCTTCTATAGCCAGAAAATGACCGACGATCTCTATGCCGGTATTGGGCTTTACGGCAATTATGGCCTGGGGATCGATTACGGTAACTGGGTGGGCGACCGGCTGATCAAAAAGAGCACCATGGTAGCCATGACGCTCAGTCCGTCCGTGGCGTACAAACTCAACGATCGCCTCTCAATCGGGGCTTCCGCCAACGTTAACTACGGTTATTTTTCATTGACCCGCAATGTGAATGATGACGACCGCCAGCAGCATGACCATGACTGGGCGATGAGCTATCGTCTGGGGCTGTTGATGCAGCTGACTGAACAGACGCGAGCCGGTATCACCTGGAACAGCAAGACGGACTATCACTACAGTATCGACGGCAAAGCACGTTTGCCGAGTGGCGCATACGATCTGCCGGTGACGGCACAGGTGAGCGCGCCGCAGCAAATTATGCTCAGCGTTGTGCACGATGTTAACCAGCAGTGGTCGGTGATGGGCGATCTCGGCTGGCAGGACTGGAGCCAGTTCGGTGCGCCGCAAATCACGGTGAGCGGGCAGACGCTTAATAACGTCAGCCGCATGAAAGATACCTGGCATGGTGCGCTCGGCGTGCAGTATCGCCCAACAGAACAGTGGCGGTTGAATGCAGGTGTTGCCTTTGACAGCACGCCTTATCACAGCCAGAGTGATGTGGCGATGACGTTACCGACCGGCGACGAATGGCGGTTCGGTACGGGGGCGCAGTATCAGATCACGCCGGCCAGCAATATTGGTGTTGCCGTAGAGTATCTTCACATGCAGTCATCGCATGTGAAATCACCGTCTGTCTTTGCGGGAAGCTATGATAGCCCCCATCTTTGGTTTGCCAGCGTAAACTATAGCTATCAGTTTTAATTCGGTAACTGCTTAAATTATATGGTCTATACTGGCAGTTACCCGATGTTATAAGGTTGTGCCATGCATATTTTACCGCCCGTTCGCCCTGAACAATCGATTGAACGACTGACCGCGATCCTTGAGCCGATAGCGGAGAAAATGAAAGTTGTGCCGCGCAAGCGCATGACGTGGAAGCATAAAGGTCGACAGCAAATGTATCTCTTTTTAGAGGGCGGATTGTCTCTGCTGCGCGCTTCCGACGGCCTGCTGCTGGTCACGGTTTACGAACCTCATCTCTTCGGGATTGCAGAAATGATCCAGCCGACGCAGGGGCATATTTTGCGGGTGGAAACCGAGTCGACAATTTTACGTGTGGATGCCGAACGTGCGGCGGAACGTTTCCGCGAGCAGGGCGTGTGGGAAGAGGTGGCTGCACTTCTCTCCTATCATACTGCCTATCTGATTTATCGTGATGCCCAGGTTCTGCAGCAACGGACTTATTCCGTTATTCGCAACCATCTTCAGGAGATGATCTTATTACCTGAGGAAGCACGAATGCGTACGACGATCCTCGAATATATTCAGGACCGCACGCTCTTGTCGCGTAGCAGTATTCTCAACGTATTATCGGCCCTTAAGCAAGGTGAATATATCTCGTTCAAAAGAGGTGGGTATCTCCTTGAAATCAAAAATTTACCGGAGTCGTTTTAATGTAAGTTTAAAATTAAATTAAAAACGAATTAACGATATTCTCGTTTTTGTTTATTGTTTGCTCACCGAAATGAATTTTGACGAAGCAAACAGGATACGTATGAAAAAGACATTGGTAGCTTTAATTCTGGTAAATGCATTTACCGCCACTACCGCTTTTGCTGCCGCAGATGCAGGCACCTGGTATAGCGGGGCGAAATTTGGCTGGTCACATTATTTTGACACCAATACCGGCTCTAAAGCACTCGAGAGTAATAACAGCTCTAACCATTTCGATATCGACCACGATAATGTTGGTGGCGGTATCTATACGGGTTACCAAATTACGCCATGGCTTGCGGTTGAAGGCGGTTATGATTATCTGGGCAATATGCAGATAAAAGGCCAGCATAGCGCGGGTGGACAAATGAAAGCCCAGGGCCTGCAGATGTCTCTGAAAGCCAGCTATGCCGTGACGAACAATTGGGATATCTATGGCCGTGCGGGTGCGATGGGCTACCGTGCTGAATCTGATGTAAGTGGTCACAATCGTTTTGAGACCGGTGTGCGCCCGCTTGCGGCAGTCGGTACGGAATACGCATTCAATAAAAACTGGGCTGGCCGCGTGGAGTACCAGTGGGTCAGCAACGTGGGCAATGCCAACCAGATTGGCGTCAGCAGCGATATTAGCTCCGTTACGGCCGGGTTGACCTACCGCTTTGGTCAACACGATTAGTCTCTGTGTTCTTCTTGACGATAAAAAAGCCCGGCTACTGTGTAGCCGGGCTTTTTTATCGTTTAACCCGTGACTAAGGGCTTAAGGACAAGATTGATATTTCTCAGGCCAGCTTCATTTTTATCTTTCAGGTATTGCTGGTTCACCATATCTAACTGTTCCAGCTTGGTGAGTGAGGCGTAAACGCGTTGTACCGGGCTGTCTTCTTTAAAAATATCTTTCTCTGAGGCATCCTGAAGATACTGTGATTTAAGGCTGTTGGTTAATAAATCAATTTTCTGTTTATTCTCCTGGTAGAGCGACGCAATATGTGACGTTTGTACAGCGGGTGGTTTCTCACCGGGTAAAATTAAAGGAACCTGCAAATGGTTAATCTGTTCGACCTTATCGGGTGGGGCAGAGCGGCAAGCGGTTAAGGTGCTCAGGCTAAATATAACGAAAAAAATCGGCGTTATCTTCATCGGTTATCCTGGAGTGAATAAATGGAGTGAACATTATCCTGACCAGCAATAACGGCGACAGATTAAATTTGTTTATTTTTAAATGTTATTTGAATGGGGAAAGAAATAATTGGCTGGTAACCTTATTTCCTAAACACATATCCGAACGTAATTATGACGTGTGGAGGATTTATGAAACTGAAAACCCTCGTTAACGCAATGACCATTGCCGGTCTGTTATCCACATCGCTGGTGGCTGCGCCTGCCATGGCGCAGTCAACGGCAAAAGAAGCTACCGCCCAAACGAAAGCAAAAAATGATGCGCTGTATGGCCAACTGCCTTTTTTTGATAAAACCGATTTCAGCAACGCCCATAAAGGCTTTATTGCTCCGCTGCCACAGGATGTCATTAAGGGTGAGAAGGGCAATATTATCTGGAACCCGCAGCAATACGCTTTTATCAAAGAAGGGCAAAAAGCGCCGGATACGGTTAACCCAAGTCTGTGGCGTCAGGCGCAGCTGATTAACATCAGCGGCCTGTTCGAAGTGACGGACGGTGTTTACCAGATCCGTAACCTCGACCTGTCAAACATGACCATCATGGAAGGCAAAGAGGGGATCACGGTTATCGATCCGCTGGTCTCTGCCGAAACCGCCAAAGTGGGGATGGATCTCTATTATAAAAACCGCGGTAAACGTCCGGTGGTGGCGGTGATTTATACCCATAGCCACGTTGACCACTATGGCGGCGTGCGCGGCGTGGTCGACGAAGCCGATGTAAAATCGGGAAAAGTGAAAGTCTATGCCCCGGCGGGCTTTATGAAAGAAGCGGTCTCCGAGAACATCATGGCAGGGAATGCAATGAGCCGCCGCGCCAGCTATATGTACGGCAACCTGCTGAAGCCGGACGCAAAAGGCCAGGTTGGCGCGGGTCTTGGGACGACCACGTCTGCCGGGACGGTGACGCTGATCGAGCCGACTCATTACATCACCGAAGATGGTCAGAAAGAGGTTATCGACGGTCTGACGTATGACTTTATGATGGCACCGGGGTCAGAAGCGCCGTCTGAAATGCTGTGGTACGTTGAAGAGAAGAAGATGATTGAAGCGGCGGAAGATGTGACCCACACGCTGCATAACACTTACTCCTTACGCGGGGCGAAGATCCGCGACCCGCTGGCCTGGTCGAAATACATTAACAGCGCCATTGAGCGTTGGGGCGATAAGGCTGAAATCATCATGGCGCAGCACCACTGGCCGACGTGGGGCAACGACAACGTGGTGAAGCTGATGAAAAGCCAGCGCGATATGTACCGTTATATTAATGACCAGACGCTGCGGCTGGCGAACAAAGGGCTGACGCGTGATGAAATCGCGGCCAGCTTTGCGCTGCCGGACGGATTAGCCAAATCCTGGTCGGGCCGCGGCTACTACGGCTCGGTAAGCCATGACGTGAAAGCGACCTATGTGTTTTACCTTGGCTGGTTCAACGGGAATCCGGCAACGCTCGACGAACTCCCGCCCGCCGAGGCCGCGAAGAAATATGTTCACTATATGGGCGGCGCCAGCGCCATCCTCGAAAAAGCCAAAGCCGACTATGCGCAGGGTAACTACCGCTGGGTCGCGCAGGTTGTAAGTCAGGTTGTGTTTGCCGATCCCACAAACAAAGCGGCGCGTAATCTGGAAGCTGACGCGCTCGAACAGCTGGGCTATCAGGCGGAGTCGGGCCCGTGGCGTAACTTCTATCTGACCGGCGCGCAGGAGCTTCGTAACGGCGTTCAGAAGCTGCCGACGCCGAATACCGCCAGCCCGGATACGGTTCGCGCCATGTCCCCGGAGATGTTCTTTGATTTCCTCGGGGTGCACATCAACGGCATGAGAGCGGCGAACGCAAAAGGGGTGTTCAACGTTGACCTGGGTAAAGATGGCGGTCATTACAAGCTGGAGCTTGAGAACGGCGTGCTGAATCACAGCGCGAATGCGGTCGCAAAAGAGGCGGATGCCTCAATCACGCTCAGCCGCGATACGCTGAACAAAATCATCCTCAAGGAGACCACGCTTAAACAGGCGCAGGAGAAGGGGGATGTAACGGTGACGGGCAATCAGGCGAAGCTTGATGAACTGCTGAGCTATATGGATAGCTTTGATTTCTGGTTCAACATCGTCACCCCGTAGACGAAGAAAGATGAAGAAAAGGCTGCTTACGCAGCCTTTTTTATTTTTAGATAGTCCCATCGCCCCCGTCCGAGCACCACACTTGCCCGGAGGTAAACGAACATTCGTCAGAGGCTAACGTCACGTACAGCGGCGCGATTTCAACGGGCTGGCCCGGACGTCCCAGCGGGGAGCTCTCACCAAAGTGTTTTACTTTCTCCATCGGCTGCCCGCCGCTGGACTGAAGGACCGTCCAGTAAGGCCCCGGCGCAACGGCGTTGACGCGGATCCCTTTAGGTCCCAGCTGTTTCGCTAAGGCCTTGGTAAACACCGCCAGACAGGCTTTCGTCTGCGCGTAATCGAGCAGCACGGCGCTCGGCTGTACCGCCTGCACGGAGGAGGTATTGATGATCGACGCAGGTGCTTTCAGGTGACGCAGTGCCGCTTTGGTGATCCAGAAGGGCGCGTAGACGTTGGTTTTGAAGGTGGCGTCAAAATCTTCGGTGGTGAGTTCTTCCAGCGTTTCGCGATACTGCTGGCGACCGGCGTTATTGACCAGAATATCCAGCCCGCCAAGTTTAGCTACGGCCTCTTCCACCAGGTTCTGGCAAAAGGTCTCGTCACGCACGTCGCCGGGAAGCGCGACGGCTTTCCGCCCTTCGGCTTCGATCAGCGCAATCACCTCAGCGGCGTCCTGCTCCTCTTCGGGCAGATAGTTAATAGCGACATCGGCGCCTTCGCGGGCATAGGCAATCGCCACGGCGCGGCCAATACCTGAATCACCGCCGGTGATCAGCGCCTTCTTCCCGGCCAGTCGGCCATGCCCTTTATAGCTCTTTTCCCCGTGATCGGGTACGGGCTGCATCTCGGACGCCAGACCCGGCGGCGTTTGCGGCTGCTCCGGGAACGGCGGTTTTGGGTAAGCGTTGGTACGTTGTGTGGTATCACTCATTGCTGACTCCTTACAGGCCAAGGGGTGAGATTTGATGGATAGTGACAGCGTTAACGCTTCGCTGAATTTATTTCTGCAGATGATCGACGCGCACCACCGGAGGTGATGATTTCTTATCCAGTGAGCCGTTAATACTGATCATCTGATCGGGTTTGACGGTTCTGTCGTCAAATACCGCTTTAGGGATGATGACGTCTATTTTTCCTGTTTTATCCTGGAAAACATATTTGTCGCCGCTTCCGTCGATCAGGTTTCCACGCAGCGAGATGGTTGCGCCGTCATGCATTCCTTTTGCCTGATTAATGGTCATAATCCGCGCGTCATCCGTGCCCCGATAACCGTCGTCCAGCGCATGAGGCGGAGGGGGCGCTTCGCCTTTTTGTAACCCGCCGTTATTATCTGCCCAGGCAGCGGGAACCAGTAATATTAATAAGGCTGAAATGACTGATAATTTCATCCGATATCCTTCATTTTGGCTGTCTTGACTTATTAAGTATTGTTGCTATTCCTTTATGTGGCAAATGTGATAAGTCCTAAAAGCATTTGCTTATAGAAATCATAAATTTCGATAAATAAGCGGAGCGGTGAGGGCGACGATGAATCGTAAAAATGAAAAGCTGCCCGGGATAAATGAAAGTTATCGTTTGCTGAGGTTCGAGTATGCATTTCGGCAGCTGGGTTTTATCCTGCTGCTGGCTATTATTATCGCGGCGATTGCCGGTCTGTTTTCGAGCGGAGCGGTCAGTGATACTGAGAAAATCAATTCGGCAAAAACGCTCACCCTCAACTACGAGCGTTTTGGACGCCGGGAAACAGAGTTTCCGCTACAGATCACCTTCCCGGTAAAAACCCAGGGGGAATACGTTATCAGCATGGCGAGCGAGAGCGATGATGTCTATGAACCGGGCAGCATCTGGCCACAGCCTGACAGCATGTACAGTCGGGGAGACACGCTGTTTTTTGTCTATAACCGCCTAACCCATAATGAAAAATTTACCATCAGGCTATTTCTGACGCCGTCGAAAGCGGGGAAGTGGGCAAATGTCATTCGTGTAAACAACGAGCCAGAAATTCGCTTCTGGCAGTTCATTTACCCTTAGGAGGCGAATATGGATATGGTCTTTCGAGCCCTGGCCATTTATCTTTTCCTGGTCGTGGTATTCAAAGTGGCTGGGCGGCGCGCGCTTCTGCAAATGACCAGCTTCGACCTGATCCTGCTGCTCATAATCAGTGAAGCGACGCAGCAGGCGCTGTTGGGACAAGATTTTTCGGTAACCGGTGCGATGATTACCATCACCACGCTGGTGGTGGTAGATATTATATTTGGCTTAATGAAAAAGTATTTTTCTCCCGTTGAAAATATTCTGGATGGCACGCCGGTTATATTGGTGGAGAACGGTATTCCACTAATGGATAAGCTTAAAAAAGTGGATGTTTCTTGCGATGATATTCTGGTTTCAGCGCGTCAAAATAACGGCGTGACGGATTTAAAGGAAATTAAATACGCTATTCTGGAAAGGAATGGTCATATTTCAATCATTCCTTTTGAAAATTAAGAGGCACCGGTATGCATAATCTGGAGCATGACAAAAATGAAACCGTTGGGGAGTTAACGAAAAAGCTAGCGACTAAACTCACGGATTTAGGGCTGCGTTTGACCACGGCGGAATCCTGCACGGGCGGCAATCTGGCGGTTGCGCTCTGCGCCGAGGAGAACACGGCGGAATTCTATGATGTCGGGATGGTGGTGTTCAGCGATGAGGCGAAAGAGAGGATCCTGGGCGTTCGTCATGAAACCCTCGCGCGCTTCACCGCCGTCAGTGAACAAACGGTCACCGAAATGGCAGCGAAAATTCGCGACATTGCGCAGGCCGATATCAGTATCGCCATCAGCGGCTATGCGGGGCCAGAAGGCGGGGATGACGGTACGGCCGCCGGAACCGTCTGCTTCGCCTGGAATTTAGGCGAGCGTACGGAAACGAGCACCGTGCACTTTTCCGGTGAATGCCAGGATGTGGTGGAAAAAGCGGTCCGTTATGCCTTATCTGAACTGATCGAGAAACTATCTGGCTTGAAATAATAGCGGAGGTTGTATGGCTGTAGTTGTCATTACCGGCGGTACGGCAGGGGTGGGGAAAGCGACGGCGCTGCACTTTGCAAAAGCGGGTTACGATGTGGGTATTATTGCCCGCGAGGAAGAGAGCCTGCACTCCACGCAAGAGGAGCTGCGTCGCTTTGGCGTCAATGCGTATGCCGTGCAGGCCGACGTGGCTGACAGTCAGGCCGTGGTCGATGCCGCCAACGACATTGAGTATCGCCTCGGTGCCATTGACGTATGGGTCAATAACGCGATGGGGGCCGTGCTGGCTCCGTTTCGCACGATGACGCCCGACGAATTTCGTCGCGTCACGGAGGTCACCTATCTGGGTTACGTGAACGGCACCCGCGCCGCGCTGGAACTGATGGTGCCTCGCGATCGCGGGGTGATTATTCAGGTCGGCTCCGCGTTGGCCTACCGCTCCATCCCTTTGCAGTCGGCCTACTGCGGCGCAAAAGCCGCAATCCGCGGATTCACCGACGCGGTGCGTACCGAACTGATGCACGAAAACAGCCGGGTTCACCTGTCGATGGTGCAGATGCCGGGTCTCAATACGCCGCAGTTTGACTGGGCAAGAAACAAATTTGCCTGGGCGATGCGCCCCGTTCCGCCCGTCTTCCAGCCCGAAGTGGCGGCCAGCGCCATTTTTAAGGTTGCGCAGAAACCGGTGCGTGAACTCTGGGTGGGCAGCAGTACCGTTCAGTCGATTGTCGGGCAGTTTCTCTTCCCCGGTTTTCTTGACAGGCTGATAGTCAAAAAAGCCTGGGAAGGGCAGATGACCGATAAACTGAACGCCGAAGACCGCCGGGACTATCTGGATCAGCCGGTCAACGATCTGCACAAAATCCATGGACGTTTTTCTGCCGAAGCGAAGGATCGCGCCACGACCGTCTCCTCCGGCATGCCGGGGAAAGTGTTGCTCGGTTCGCTTGCGGTCGCGGGGCTGGTCATGGCTCGCCTGCTGACGACCCGGAAAAAATAGTCAGCGCAGCGCGGTGCGGTTGGTCCAGAACCAGCGGTAGCCGTACCCGCCGATGCTCAGCTCAACTGTTTTACCGGGCACGAGCGCATCCTCGTACCGTTTGTCTGCCAGACAGGCGGTCCAGGTGGCGTGCCGGATCCCCTTCGCGGTGAACTGAACCGCCTCGTCGCTGAAGTTCACGAAGGTCAGAATGCTGCGCTCGTCGGTTTCATAATAGAGCCCCAGGACTGCATCGTTGTCGATGTTGATGAGTCGAAACGGTGCCATGCCAATTTCCGGGAACTCTGAACGCGTATTGGCAATATCAATGATGCGATGCAGAAGCGAGTTGCGGTGTAGAAGGGAATCCGCCACGTTGATTTTTTGATAGCGAAAAGGACCGCGATCGATAATAGGGGCGATAAAGGTGTCGGGGTCGGCATCCGAAAAGCCGCCGCCCTGCGAGCCCGCCCACTGCATGGGGGTGCGGACGGCGTAGCGCTCTTCCAGCTCCAGATCGTCACCCATGCCGATTTCATCCCCGTAGCGCATCACCGGTACGCCCGGCAGCGAGAACAGTACCGCGTGACAGAACGCCAGCCGTTTTTGATCGCCATTCACCATCGGCGCCAGACGGCGGCGAATACCGCGCTGGTACACGTTCATGTTGTCATCCGGGGCAAAGGTATCGAGAACGGTCTGCTTCTCCTTTTTGCCGATCCCCTCCAGATCCAGCTCGTCATGATTGCGCAGCCAGTTGGCGAAACAGCAGGAATCCGGCGGCACGATCATTTTCTTCACCGCCTTGCACAGCGGGTGGGCGCTTTTCTCGGCCAGGCTGACGTAAAAATACTTGTTGAGCCAGAAGTTCAGCACCAGATTCAGGCGATCGTTATCACCAAAGTAGTCTTTATATTCCTCGACCTCGACGTCCACTTCCCCGAGCAGGATCGCATCCGGGTTGTGTTGCTCAATCAACTGACGCATATGTTCGAGGATCCACAACCCCTTTTTCTCATCCCCTCGCCCCGCCTGCTTTGTCAGATGAGACGCCGCATCCAGGCGAAAGCCCGATACGCCAAGCTTGAGCCAGAAGAGGATGATGTTGTCGATCTCTTTGAGTACGGCAGGCGAGGCCAGATTCAGGTCCGGCTCATGGCGATAGAACATATGCCGGTAGTATTGTCCGGCTTCCTCGTCCCATGACCAGATGCTTTTCTCCACGCCGGGAAACATGGGCGGCGTGTCGTCATCGTCGTTATCGGACCACAGGTAATAGTCGCGAAAAGGGGAGTGCGGGTTGCGGCGGGCCTCCTGAAACCAGGGATGCGCGTCCGAGGTATGCTGGATCAGCAGCTCGATAATCACCTGCATACCCAGCTCGCGCGCCTGCTCGATAAAGGCGATGATATCCTTCAGTTTGCCAAAGCGCGGGTCGACCTGCAGGTGATCGCTGACGTCGTAGCCCTCATCGAGAAACGGCGTCAGATAAAACGGGGTGATCCAGATAACCGTTGCCCCCATCCGGCGGATGTAGCGCAGCTTGGCCCCAATTCCGGCGATGTCCCCGCAGCCATCGCCGTTGAGATCGTAAAACAGGGCGGTATCAATCTGATAAATAATCGCTCGTGTATGCCAGCCAGCCATAACGTCCCTCAGTGATAGCCTTCCGTATCAGACACTTTGCCCCGGAAGACGTAGTAGCTCCAGGCGGTGTACACCAGAATCACCGGAATAATCAGCAGCGTTCCGACCAGCATAAACAGCTGGCTGGCAGGCGGCGCGGCGGCCTCCCACAGGGTAATACGCGGCGGAATGATATGCGGCCACAGGCTGATGCCCAGCCCGCTAAACCCGAGGAAGATGAGTCCCAGGGTGAGCAGGAACGGGCGGGCGTGGCTGTCTGGATTACGGGTCAGCCGCCAGATCCACAGGCTAAACGCCGCCACCAGAAGGGGAACCGGCAGGAACCAGAAGAAGTTCGGCAGGGTGAACCAGCGGTCGGCCACATACTGCCAGCCAAGGGGCGTCCAGATGCTGACCACCGCGATAACCCCAACCAGCGCCAGCAGCACGCGGCGGGTCAGTTCGCGCATGCGGTTTTGCAGCGCGCCTTCGCTTTTCATGATGAGCCAGGTCGTCGCCAGCAGGGTATAGGCGACGATCAGCCCCAGCCCGCAGAACAGGTTAAACGGCGTCAGCCAGTCCAGCGATGAGCCCACGAAGCGGCGGCCTTCCACGTCGAAGCCGTTGATCATTGCGCCCACGACGATACCCTGGCTGAAGGTGGCGAGCAGCGATCCGCCTGCAAAGGAGTAGTCCCAGAATTTGCGGTGCGACGGCGTCGCCTTGAAGCGAAATTCGAATGCCACGCCGCGAAAGATGAGGCCAATCAGCATGGCGGTAAGCGGAATGGTCAGCGCATCAACGATCACCGCATAGGCCAGCGGAAACGCGCCAAAAAGCCCCGCACCGCCCAGCACCAGCCAGGTTTCATTTCCGTCCCAGACCGGGGCCACGCTGTTTACCATCACGTCGCGCTCTTTCGCATCACCCACAAAGGTGAAGAGCATCCCAATCCCGAGATCGAAGCCGTCCATGATGATGTACATCAGCGTGGCGAAGACGATGATCGCAAACCAGATAATTGAGATATCAACGCCCATCAGCTTCTCTCCTCTTCGGGAACCGATTCAGCGGCAGACAGCGGACGGGCAGGGGTGCCCGAGGTGTTAGAGGTCAGCGTGCCAACAGGCTGCGGCCCTTTCTTAATTAGCCGAACGAGATAGACATAGCCCACGCCAAATACCGAACAGTAGACCACGATAAACGCCAGCAGGCTGATGCTCATCTGCAGCGTGCTGTGCAGCGATACCGCGTCGATGGTGCGGAGGTAGCCGTAGACCACCCACGGCTGACGGCCCACTTCGGTGGTCACCCAGCCGGCCAACAGTGCGAGCAGCCCGGCAGGTCCCATGCAGAGGGCAAACCAGTGGAACGGACGCGAGTGGTACAGCCGGTGCCGATAGCGCAGCCACACGCTGAGCGCGCCAAGCGCAATCATCAGCAGCCCCATCCCGACCATGACGCGGAACGACCAGAAGACAATCAGGGAGTTCGGGCGATCCTCTTTCGGGAAGTCCTTCAGGGCGGGAACCTGTTTATCGAGGCTGTGCGTCAGGATCAGGCTGCCGAGCGCGGGGATCTCCAGCCCGTATTTGGTGCGCTCCTCGTCCATATCCGGCACGCCAAACAGCAGCAGCGGCGTCGCTTCGCCCGGCGGGTTCTCCCAGTGGCCTTCGATGGCGGCAATTTTGGCGGGCTGGTGCTCCAGCGTGTTCAGGCCGTGCATGTCGCCGACCACCGCCTGGATGGGGGCGACCAGCAGCGCCATCCACATCGCCATCGAGAACATTTTGCGCACGGCGGGCGTGTCGTTGCCGCGCAGCAGATGCCACGCGCCGGACGCGCCCACAAACAGCGCGCTGCTCAGGAAGGCGGCGATAGACATGTGGATCAGCCGATAGGGGAAGGAGGGGTTAAAGATGATTGCCAGCCAGTCCTCGGGGATCACCTGGCCGTTCTGTATGCTGAAGCCCTGCGGGGTGTGCATCCAGCTGTTGGAAGCGAGGATCCAGAAGGTGGACATTAACGTACCCAGCGCCACCATGCAGGTCGCGAAGAAGTGCAGGCCAGGGCCGACCTTGTTCCAGCCGAACAGCATCACGCCCAAAAAACCAGCTTCGAGGAAGAAGGCGGTGAGCACCTCATAGGTGAGTAGCGGGCCGGTAATACTGCCTGCAAACTGCGAGAACCCGCTCCAGTTGGTTCCGAACTGGTAAGCCATCACCAGCCCGGACACCACGCCCATGCCAAAGTTGACGGCAAAAATCTTCAGCCAGAAATGGTACAGCGAGCGCCAGACGTCGTTTTTGGTGCGCAGCCACATGCCTTCGAGCACCACCAGATAGCTGGCAAGCCCGATGGTGATGGCAGGAAAAAGGATGTGAAACGAGACGGTAAAGGCGAACTGTATTCTGGCCAGATGAAATGCATCGAGTTCGAACATGGGCCGTACCTCTGGAAAGGAGGGCTAACGAGAATTGCCAGGCAGCGTCAGGCTACCTGGCAAAACCGATTACGGTTTTTTCTTCCCTGCGCCAAGCTCGGCGCCGGTTAGCGGATCGGCGTTCGGATCGGACTTCGTGCGTGCAGACATCGCTTTAACCAGCGTAGCCTGCTCTTTCGTCAGCGTTACGCTTGCACTGCCGTCTCCTCCGTCAACCGCTGGCTGGGGAGATTCGACGTAGTCGAAATGCTTATCGCTGTTCCAGCTTCCGCGAACTTCTCCACCTTCAGACATATTGTAGTACTTGTTGGTGTACTCCTCGATTGGCGGCAGTTTTCCGGGTGGAAAATTATTGCGGATGGACTGCAGCGCCTTCTCAAACGAGAGCTGATGCGCCGCCTCACGCGTCATCAGAAACGCCAGCGCATCCTTAACCCCCGGATCGTCCGTCACGTTGATCAGCCGTTCATAAATGATCTTGGCTCTGGCTTCCGCCGCCACGTTAGAGCGCAGGTCGGCGGTCGGTTCGCCAATGGTGTCGATGTAGGCTGCGGTCCACGGCACGCCCGCCGAATTGGTCAGCGGCGTGCCGCCCCCGTAAAGCAGCGACGTAATGTGGCTGTCGTTGCCGTTTTCGGTCATTGACCGATACAGTTCCGCTTCGCTTTCAACGCCTTCCGCCAGCTCGCCTTTGGCCCCTTTGTTAAGCATACCGACCAGAGTGCCGATAATTTCGAGGTGGCTTAACTCTTCAGTGGCGATATCCATCAGCATATCTTTGCGGCCAGGATCGTCATCGCTCAAACCCTGAGTGAAGTAGCGGCAGGCGGCGGCAAGCTCGCCCTGCGGCCCGCCGAACTGCTCCAGCAAAAGATTGGCCAGGCCCGGATTGGGTTCGGCAACGCGAACCGTATACTGCAGCTGTTTTACGTGTCGGAACATAGACTCTCCCTCTCCAGTTATTTTTTCGCTTCAACGCCGTCCGCGTCAGAGCGCAGCAGGAACTGTTCCGTCGTTTGCGGAATATGGCGAATCAGCCAGTCGGCCATTTCGCGCTCTTCCGCCAGGATGGTCTCAATGGCGGGTATCGAGGCGGTATCACCCGCTTTTTTGGCGGCCGCCAGCAGGGAGGTGTAGCAGGCAATTTCGAACTGCTCGAAAACATAGCCGCTGATAGATCCTTTTACGATCTCATCGGAAGGGAACATGCCGCCAATGGACTGTCCAAGGGCTGCCATTTTACTCATTGAATCTTTTAAAACCGAACGTGAAATATCATTGCGGTCGAGTATTTCTTCCAGCAATGTGATTTGGCGTTTTGTCTCATTAATATGTTGTTCAATACGAGCACGTAAATCGGGATAATTTTCAATACGGCTGGCCATGGATTCCAGCATAGATTCGGCTTGCTTTTCCATCGCATGGGCATCGCGTAGCCAGTCATGGTAGTGTTCTACGTGATTCATCATTATTTCCTCTGCATTGGCGTGGTTATTTGGTCTCACTTTCAGCAGCCTGGTCGGCACGCGCGGCAGTATAGCCAGATAAGTGGCCGACTATATTTGCGTAAATACTGATGACAATGACCCAGAGCACGCTATTCTTCCACCAGATAATGGAGGGTATGGCGAGAATGAGCCATATTATAGCTGCCGCTAAATGGCACCGTTTAATTGTCCTGGGACTGATGCTCATTTTATTTAACCTGTATTAAAGCGTTATTTTTGCGCTTTTTGGTTAATATTCCCTACGGCCAGATCGGTGAGTTTAAGATCGGTTTCTTTCTCTTCTTCAAGCGTTTCGGCAAGAAGCTTAACGGCTTTTTTATAGCCCAGTTGCTCAGCTAATGTGGCAAGGGTACCGTAACTGGCAATTTCGTAGTGTTCCACTTTTTGCGCTGCGGCAATCAATGCGGCATCACGTACGTTGTCTTTCTCAGTGCTCTCAATGACTTCATTGGCCTCTTCAATCAGCCCTTCCATCGCCACGCACTTCATTCGCTTCAGCTTAAGACCGGATTCCTGCTCGATAATCTGGTCAATACGCTCAATCTGCCCCTGCGTTTCCTCAAGGTGAGCCGTAAATGCGGCGCTCAGCTTCTCACTGGATGCAGCACGGGCGAGCTTGCTGAGTGCTCGGGTGAGCTGCTTCTCTGCGCTATAGGTATCGGACAGAAGATGAATAAAAACGTCTTCGATACTTTTCATGTTCATATTTACGCTCCGGTTAAATAAGTAAAGGGTACTGCGAGCCTGCAGGCCCGCAGCATGCTCTCTGGTTTATTTATAAGAGACTTAAATAAGATCAGGAGTTATCAGATTTACGGCCCCCGCCGTGACTATTCTGTCCCCCTTTCTTACCTGCTTCAGACGCGCGTTGCGGATCGTTTTTGAAATTACCACCGCTGTGCTGGCCGCCTTTACGTCCAGCTTCAGATGCTTTATCACGGTCTTCAGCGAAATTACCGGAACCACCACGATGTTCTGCCATATATCAACCCTCTTGTTGCGTTTATGTCAGGAGATACGATTTTTTAATTCGTATCATTTGTCGTTCAGGAATTAACATTAGTCGTTATGCTGAAAGAGTCAAATTACAGTTTCGCTTTATTTTGGTGCAAGGTGGTTGCCTCTGTGGAATATACCGCTTCGTTATTTTACAGCTGTGTGGAGAATAAATGATTACGATATCCGTTGCTTACTGGTTCGATTCATCGGCGCCTGCTGCTTAGTGCGGGGTTTTTTTAGCGTAAACCAGCCGCGAAAATGAATTACATGAGTTTACAAATTGCGCGAAAGAGAATGAAACGGCAGCGTGCGCAATGAGAATGTTCTCAAGGTGGGAAATATAATGAGGTAATTATTTGGGGGTAGATGCAGGCTTTATTTATAAATAAAAGTGGTCATTATTGAAAGAGTCAGTGAAATAATGTTCACCTCTTATTAGTGCGCTATGTGACGAAATCGCAAGATAAGCGTATTGTCATAAGCTGGAAAAACGATGAGCACAGTGCAAAATCGCTCATTACCCGTTGTGGAATTCACCCGGTTGTAGGGCGATCCTTAACAGCGCAAAACCTTTCTTTAAAACCTGAAGTGCTGCCCGCGCTGGTGGCGGGAATTATGCAGACTATCCAGAAACTCGGCGACAGACTGGTACGATCGCTCGCTTACCGACGCTAACCGCCTCCCGCTTTCCTGTGCTATAACCCATTCACCAACATAATAACAACAGAGGCTATGTCGTGGATAAAGAGCTACTGGAAGCGGGATACCGGGCCTACACCGGTGAGAAGATCGACGTCTTCTTCAATACCGGGATCTGCAAACATTCAGGAAACTGCGTGCGCGGCAGCGCGAAGCTATTCAACCTGAAACGTAAGCCGTGGATCGTGCCGGATGAAGTAGACGTTGAGACCGTCATACGCGTGATTGATACCTGCCCGAGCGGCGCGCTGAAATATCGCCAAAAATAAGCGAGGAACCATGGATATTCTGGAAGGCCATAACAAATTTTACGTTAATGATGCAGACGGGAACCAGGTGGCGGAGATTGTCTTTGTTCCGACCGGTGAACACCTGAGCATCATTGAACATACCGACGTGGACGAGAGCCTGAAAGGGCAGGGCGTGGGTAAGCAGCTGGTGGCGAAAGTGGTGGAGAAGATGCGCGGTGAAAACCGTAAAATTATCCCGCTGTGCCCGTTTGCCAAACATGAATTTGATAATACGCGGGAATATGACGATATCCGGGCGTGAGAGAGGTGCCCGGCCTTGCGCCGGGCACCGCGGGCTTATCCGACAAACATCACCGACACGCAGAGCACGCCGACGATCAGCGTCAGCAGGTTGCCGATGGAACGATACGGCTTCAACGACGGGATCAGGTACGTCGACAGCGTCGGCATAATAAACAGGATCATGGCGATGAGCGGGCCGCTAATGGCATAAATCATCGAAATGGCGTTCGGATTGATGCAGCAGACCGCGAAGGTGATCAACGACACGCCCAGAATGGAAATCGCGCGGTTAAAGGCGCGGCTCTTTTTGACCCCCACCTGATTCAGCGACGATTTGACAATCTCCGTCGCCCCTTCAATCACCCCGAAATAGGTGCCGAGGAACGATTTCGACATCGCGATAATCGCCACAATAATCCCGGAAATGCCCAACCATGCAGGCGAAGAGGGCATCATCGACAGCGCTGACAGGATCGTGACCCCTTGCTCTTTCGCCGACACAATGTACGACGGCGGGATAGAGAGCAGGCAGCTAAACACGAAGAACAGCACGCTCAGGCAGATAATCAGATACGCCACCTTCATGATTTTCTTGCATTTACCCATGGCCTCGTCACCGAACTTCTCACGACGGTCAACCGCGAACGTCGAGATAATCGGGGTATGGCTAAAGGCGAAAACCATCACCGGGATCGAGATCCACACCTGATGCAACGTATGCCGATCGAACGCCATCTGGCTGGTGAGCAGCGAGGGCTGCCAGCTTCCCGTCAGGTACAGCGAGACAAACAGAAAATAGGCAATCAGCGGAAACACCAGGAATCCCATCACTTTGATGGTGATGTGCCGTCCCATCAGGAAGATCAGATTCAGGACCAGCACCACGCCAAAACTGACCAGCACGCGAACGGCGGTATCCACGGTCATCTGTTTTGCCAGCTGCTCGGTTAGCGAGTTGGTGATAGCCACGGAATAAATCTGCACCACCACAAAAAAGGCGATGAAATAGAGCGTGGTGATCAGATTCCCAATCTTTCTGCCGTAGTAGTGGGAAACGGCACCGGTGATCCCCTCATTACCTTTTGTCTTTGACGACAGAATAAACTGCGCCAGCGCTCTGTGCGGCCAGTAGGTTAATGGGTAGGCCACGAGGGCGGTAATAAACAGGACAATGGCGCCTGCGGAGCCCAGCTGAATGGGCAAGAACAGCGTTCCTGCGCCCACGGCCGTGCCATAGAGAGCGAAACTCCAGAGAGTCTCATCTTTTGACCAAATTTTCGACATTAGAGCAACGTTTCAACTATCAAACCATCAGAATGGCGTGCAATTTACCATAATTATGCGTGGAGAGCGCAGTTGCTTCGAAGGAGTTTGGCCGGAACGGGCGTCCGGCCAGAGGCCGTTTAGCCAGCCAGGGCGCGTCGCTGCTGGCGACGCTTAAGGAATTTTTCGCGCAGGGTATCGTACGCCCAGTTATAGAACATGGTGTACGGCAGGAAGAACAGGAAGAAACCTATTTCCAGCGTGAATGCCTGAAGCAAGGTCACGCCGAGAACGGCGGCGACAATGGACACGCCAATCACAATAAACCCGCATTCGAAGCCCAGGGCGTGCAGGGCGCGCACTTTCGCCGTGCGTTTGACCCGCTGAACGGGCCAGAACCGGTCGAAGCCAAAGTTATAGATAATGTTCCACAGCATCGCCGTGGTCGCCAGGATAATGGTTAACCCACCCATTTCCACCACGGAGCGCTGCATAAGCCAGGCTGCGGTTGGGGCAAGGATCGCCGTGGCAATCCCTTCAAAGCAGACGGCATGGAAGATCCGCTCCGGCAGTTTACGGTGGAGTGCATCTTGATGTTGCATAGTGACCTCATTCATTCGCCAGGATGGGCGTCGATGCGGCCTATTTTTATCGCTAAAGCTGATATATTAAAGATGGTATCCATCGATAAAGTAGATAGTTCATGCGCTATTCCCCTGAAGCCCTCACCGCGTTTGTCGAGACCGTTGCCGCAGGCTCCTTTTCCGCCGCCGCTCGCCGCCTGCGTAAAAGCCAGTCCACGATCAGCACGTCCATTGCCAACCTGGAAGCCGATCTCGGGTTTGATCTGTTTGACCGCTCGGCGCGCCAGCCGGTGTTAACCGCCCAGGGTGAGCAGGTGCTGGGCTATGTGCAGTCGATCCTGGCCGCCAGCGCGCGGCTCGACGAGCTGGCGGTGTCGTTAACCGCGCAGACCGAGGCGCGGCTGACGTTTGTGCTCTCCGATACGCTCAACCCGGACGTGCTTGAAAACCTGATGAAACAATTCGACCAGCGTTTTCCGCATACGGAATTCGAATGTCTGATTGGCGAAGAAGAGGATGTCATCGATCTGCTGCAGAAGGAGAGGGCGCAAATTGGCCTGACGGAAGCGCGCGGCAGTTATCCTACCGATATCGGCGTGACCCGGCTCCCCCTGCAGACCCGGATGGCGATTTACGTCAGCGCGGAACACCCGCTTGCCGGGCAACACGAAACCAGGGCTGATGAGCTACAGGGCTGGCGAGAGCTGCGCCTGAGCACCTATCTCGAACGCGAAGCCACCCTTGCCCGGGGGCCGGTCTGGTCAGCGCCGAATTACCTGTTACTCTTGAGTATGGCGGTTCAGGGATTTGGCTGGTGTGTACTGCCCTGTGCGCTGGTCGATGAATTTGCGGCGGCGAAATCACTGGTGCAGCTCAACGTCCCCGGCTGGCCGCGCGCGATTGGTGTCGATCTGCTCTGGAACAAACGATCTCCCCCTGGCGTCGCCGGAAGCTGGCTGCGGCAGTATTTGCAGGATGCGCGCTGATCCTTGTGATTTAACTCACTAATTTTAAACAATCGCGATAATTGTTGATAACAATACTCTACTATCGTCAGGTCATTTAACACTGAGGTCGTGATGAAAGATGTCGTTATAGTGGGTGCGTTGCGTACAGCTATCGGCTGTTTTCAGGGGGCATTAGCGCGCCACTCGGCTGTCGATCTGGGTAGCGTGGTGGTGAAAGCGCTGGTGGAACGCAGCGGGATTGCCGCCCATGAAGTCGATGAGGTGATCCTCGGCCAGGTGCTGACCGCCGGAGCCGGGCAAAATCCTGCCCGACAGGCGGCACTGAAAGGCGGGCTGCCCAACACGGTTTCCGCCATTACCATCAACGACGTATGTGGTTCCGGCTTAAAAGCGCTGCATCTCGCCACCCAGGCCATTCAGTGCGGCGAGGCGGATGTGGTGATTGCCGGCGGGCAGGAGAACATGAGTCGCGCGCCGCACGTTCTGACCGACAGCCGCACCGGCGCGCAGCTTGGAAACAGCCAGCTGCTCGACAGCCTGGTGCATGACGGCCTGTGGGATGCGTTCAACGATTATCATATGGGCGTCACGGCGGAAAACCTGGCGCGTGAATATGGCATCAGCCGCGAGCTTCAGGACGCCTACGCGCTCAGCTCGCAGCAAAAAGCCCGCGCCGCAATTGATTCCGGACGGTTTCGCGATGAGATCGTCCCGGTCAGCACCCAGCGTCAGAACGGTGAAGCCGTGATGGTGGATACCGACGAACAGCCGCGCACCGATGCCAGCGCGGAAGGGCTGGCGAAGCTCAACCCGGCCTTTGAAACGCTGGGGTCGGTGACCGCAGGGAATGCTTCTTCCATTAATGATGGCGCTGCGGCCGTGATGATGATGAGCGAAAGCAAAGCGCAGGAGCTGGATCTTCCCGTGCTCGCACGCATTAAAGCCTTTGCCAGCGTGGGAGTGGATCCGGCACTGATGGGGATCGCCCCCGTCTATGCGACACGGCGCTGTCTGGAGCGCGCGGGCTGGCAGCTTAGCGATGTGGATCTGATTGAAGTCAACGAAGCCTTTGCCGCGCAGGCGATCTCGGTGGGCAAAATGCTGGAGTGGGATCCGCTGCGGGTCAACGTCAACGGTGGCGCTATCGCGCTCGGGCATCCTATCGGCGCGTCCGGCTGCCGTATACTGGTCTCCTTAGTACATGAAATGAAAAAGCGTAACGCCCGTAAAGGCATTGCCACGCTCTGCATTGGCGGCGGGCAAGGGGTGGCGCTGGCGATTGAACGGTGATCCCTCCCTTACAAAAAGTAAACCTCCCCTCGGGAGGTTTTTTTTTACACATAGCCTGACGTTTTTACGATTATCAGTTCAATCTCAATGCAGACTGGAATAATAACGCGCTGTATTATTCTCCCCGCTAACGTCTTACTGTGATCTCTCCCCTGAAATTTAAGGTTAATAATCCCCTTTTGTTGACTGGCATCACGTCCATCTTTGCCAAAAAAAATGAAACAAATAATTACGATCTCGATCACTAAAATAACGTTTATTAAAAAATAAACTTCAGTTTCATAAAAACGAAACGCTATTTTATTTGAGGGTTTTTTCATGTTTAATAAATCTCTGGTCCTTGCCTCTCTTATTGGTGCGTCTTTTGCGGCTCAGGCGGTTACCGTCGATCTGCGCCATGAATATATTGATAACGGCGCGAACGCAGACCGCGTTTCGGTCTCGCACCGCTTTGCTAACGGCGTAGGCTTCTCCGTTGAAGCGAAATGGAAATCCGGTGGCGACAAGGCCGATCAGCCGTTTGCCGATGTCGTGGGTAACGGTCATGAAGACCAAATTAGCTGGCGCTGGAAAGCAACCGACAATATTGCGCTGACGCCTGCATTCACCATTGAGAGTAATGACAGCCGTACCATTTATAAACCGAACCTGCACCTGCAATACAGCTTCGATAATGGTTTTTACGTGGCGGCACGTTACCGTTACGAATATACCCGTTATCCATCCAGCTCAAATAAAGACGATGACAAAGTTAACCGTGGCGACGCCTGGGTGGGTTGGGTCATGGGGGACTGGCGTACCGAGCTGAATTACGTTTATGCGAAAAGTACCGAGGGTATGATTCGTAATAATAATAAAGATTATTCTAACGAATATAACGCCAAGCTGGCCTATAAATGGGATCAAAACTGGGCACCGTATGTTGAGGTGGGGAACGTGGGCGTAAAAGACACCGACGAGCGTCAGACCCGTTTCCGTTTAGGCGTGGCCTACTCCTTCTGATAATCCAGCTCCTTAGATAAAAAATGCCGGGTGGCGCTAGCGCTTACCCGGCCTGGTCATTCCCTCCATTCAGGCTGCCGCCACCAACCAAAAAAAAGCCCTCCGAAACGGAGGGCAAGGCCAGTTACAGAAACACTAACTCAAATCATGCATGCAACATTTCAGGTTGCTCGGGGAGTTTCGCGATATAGAGCGCCGGTTTGCCGTCTTTATCGGAACTGTACAGCACCGCTTTTTCATCCGGGGTAAAGGATGGGTGCGGGTGGGTGACCTGGCGGCTGTTTGCCACCGTCGCCCAGGAGGTGTCGTGACGCGCGATGCGGAACCAGGCTTTTTTTGCGACGTCGAAGGCATACAGGTACGGGTCGTTATCGATGGTATAACCCCCCGTGTCCTTCACGTCGACCGGCGTGCCGGAACCGTCGCCCACCAGCAGCGTGCCGTCAAAATTACTCATCAGATGCGAGCAGGCGGGCATCTGCATCACTTCCTCGTTAACGCCGGTTTCCGGGTTAAAACGGGAGATGGTGCGACCCTGCTGACCCTTCAGATACGATACGTACACCAGCGCAGATCCGTTCGGCACCCAGAATTCGTGCGTGCAGCTTTCGCCTTCTGCATGTGTTTTGACCTTGCGCACGTTGCTGCCGTCTTCGTTGACCAGCCACATCCGCGCGTCGACCAGATCGTGCGGGCCTTCGTGGCAGAAGGCGACCGTGTTGTCGTCGAACGGACGGTAAATAGGGTGACCCAGCCAGTTCTTCTCTTCATGGATAGTGGCGCTTGCACCCGTTTTCAGATCCACGCGCAGCAGGCGGCAGTGTGGCCCCTTGTGGAAGAAGTCGTGGAAAATCTTCCAGTCGTTCAGCGGCGTCCAGTCGCTTTTAGCGATCTCAATACCCACCAGTTTGGTGCAGTCGCTGTTGGCAACCCAGGTGCCGTAACCGACCCAGTCGTCAGAGACGCGATACACTTCGCGTTCTTCCAGCGTCTGCAAATCCACTTCCAGCAGGGTGCGATCGTTCTTCACGTAGTAGAAGGCGGTGTCATCCGGCGAAAGGAAACCACCAAACGTGTTATCCCCCGCGCCTTCCGTCAGCTGTACCGCTTCGGCCTTTTTCAGATCCAGCAGGTAGTAGTTCCAGTGGCCGTCGAACGCCCCTGCAAACAGCAGATGGCTGCCGTCGTTGAAGAAGCACTTCTGGTAAAAGTAGTTGCGATGACAGGTGACTTCCGGGGGGGTCAGGCGGGTGACTTCCACGCCTGTATCCGGATCGCGGCTGACCTCGTAGTTCAGCTTGACCCGCATACCTTTAGCCATAATGCACTCCTTTGGATGAGGTTGAGTTAAAAACTGGGTGTTAAATTATCAAAACATTGTTTCATTATGTGTGACTGGTGGCGCAATTCGTAAGAATCATCGGGATAGATAAGGATGTTCTGGCATTATCGTGATCGAAACATCATTTTCGGTATTAAGATGCAGAAAAAGTGAAACGTTGTTTTAAATGCAATTGAAAAGCCAAATCTCAGCGGATACTATGTGCTCATCAAGAAAACGGAACGTCGTTTCGTTAATCATCTTTGCCCTCGGGCACGATCATTTCTGGAGGTCAACGTGGACATCAGACAAAGCATCCACAGTGCGCATGCTAAGGCGCTGGATACGCAGGGATTGCGTAAAGAGTTTTTGGTGGAACAGGTATTTGAAGCCGACAAGTACACCATGGTCTACAGCCACATCGACCGCATCATTGTGGGCGGCATTATGCCCGTGGCGAAAACCGTCTCCGTGGGTGGAGAAGTGGGTAAACAGCTGGGCGTGAGCTATTTCCTTGAGCGTCGTGAACTGGGGGTGATCAACATCGGCGGGCCGGGCACCGTTACCGTCGACGGCCAGTGCTACGAGATTGGCCATCGCGACGCGCTGTACGTCGGTAAAGGGGCGAAGGAAGTGGTCTTTGCCAGCATTGACGGCGGTAAGCCAGCGAAGTTCTACTACAACTGCGCACCGGCGCATACCACCTACCCAACCAAAAAAGTGACGCCAGCGGACGTCGCGCCGGTCACGCTGGGCGATAACCTCACCAGCAACCGCCGCACCATCAATAAATACTTCGTTCCGGACGTGCTGGAAACCTGCCAGCTCAGCATGGGGCTGACCGAGCTCGCGCCGGGCAACCTGTGGAACACCATGCCGTGCCATACCCACGAGCGCCGCATGGAAGTCTATTTCTACTTCAACATGGATGAAGACGCCTGCGTATTCCACATGATGGGGCAGCCTCAGGAAACCCGCCATATCGTGATGCACAACGAGCAGGCGGTGATTTCGCCAAGCTGGTCCATTCACTCAGGCGTGGGGACGAAAGCCTATACCTTCATCTGGGGAATGGTCGGTGAAAACCAGGTCTTTGATGACATGGACCATGTCGCTGTTAAGGATCTGCGCTAGTCGCAGGCAGTGAAGC
Source organism: Enterobacter sp. RIT637 (assembly GCF_019718755.1). NCBI lineage: Bacteria > Pseudomonadati > Pseudomonadota > Gammaproteobacteria > Enterobacterales > Enterobacteriaceae > Enterobacter > Enterobacter sp. RIT637. The sequence goes on along the minus strand of NZ_JAIHAZ010000010.1, from coordinate 3,172 downwards.
ATAAACCTGCCTGTTGGTGACAGGCGCTGAACGATTAAGGAACAAACATGATTCTGGATGCATTTTCTCTGCAGGGTAAAGTGGCTGTGGTTTCCGGTTGTGACACCGGGCTGGGCCAGGGTATGGCGCTAGGCCTGGCGGAAGCGGGCTGCGACATTGTCGGTATCAACATTGTTGAGCCTACCGAAACCATCGAGCGCGTCACCGCGCTGGGCCGCCGCTTCCTGAGCCTGACCGCCGACCTGCGTAAAATCGACGCGATCCCTGAACTGCTGGATCGCGCGGTGGCGGAATTCGGACACATCGATATCCTGGTGAACAACGCGGGTTTGATCCGTCGTGAAGATGCGATCAACTTCAGCGAGCGCGACTGGGACGACGTCATGAACCTGAACATTAAGAGCGTGTTCTTTATGTCTCAGGCCGCGGCGAAGCACTTTATCGCCCAGGGCAAAGGCGGCAAGATCATCAACATCGCCTCCATGCTCTCCTTCCAGGGGGGCATCCGCGTGCCGTCTTACACCGCGTCGAAAAGCGCGGTGATGGGTGTCACCCGTCTGCTGGCCAACGAGTGGGCGCAGCAGAACATCAACGTTAACGCGATTGCGCCGGGCTACATGGCGACCAATAACACCCAGCAGCTGCGCGCGGATGAAGAGCGCAGCGCGGCAATCCTGGAGCGTATCCCTGCGGGACGCTGGGGTCTGCCGAGCGATCTGATGGGGCCGGTTGTCTTCCTGGCATCCCCGGCTTCTGACTACATCAACGGCTACACCGTGGCCGTCGACGGCGGGTGGCTGGCGCGTTAATCTTGCCTTCGTGACGAACCTCTGCCCTCGGGCGGAGGTTTTTTTTGGCTAAAAATTGCCATTATCCATATGACATAAGATGAAAAATCCATACTAAAAAATCATAAATGACGCGTATCACACTTTAATTGCTTAAATATTAGGTGATTAATAAAAAACGGTGCCATTTCAGCATTAATTGAAATTGTAATGTCCATCACAGATCGCGATGCCATAGCGAAATAATCCATATCTTCACGAGTTCCCGCCTGACACTTTTCTTCACTATCTCGTAATTTCACTTAACGAATTTTGCTGTTGAGGCAGGAAAAATATGACATCTATAAATGACTCTACCCTGATGCCCGCCGCGTTGCGCGATACCCGACGCATGAATCAGTTCGTCTCTATTGCGGCAGCCGTGGCCGGTTTGCTGTTTGGTCTGGATATCGGCGTGATTGCCGGGGCGCTACCGTTTATTACCGATCACTTTACGCTGAGTAACCGCCTGCAGGAGTGGGTAGTGAGCAGCATGATGCTCGGCGCGGCTATCGGCGCGCTGTTTAACGGCTGGCTGTCGTTTCGCCTCGGGCGCAAATACAGCCTGATGGTCGGGGCGATCCTGTTCGTCGCGGGCTCGATTGGCTCAGCGTTTGCCACGAATGTGGAAGTGCTGCTTCTCTCCCGCGTGCTGCTGGGCGTGGCGGTGGGGATTGCGTCTTATACCGCGCCGCTGTACCTCTCCGAAATGGCGAGCGAGAACGTGCGCGGCAAGATGATCAGCATGTACCAGCTGATGGTGACGCTCGGCATCGTGCTGGCGTTCCTGTCCGATACGTACTTCAGCTACAGCGGCAACTGGCGCGCGATGCTGGGCGTACTGGCGCTGCCTGCGCTGGTGCTGATCGTGCTGGTGATTTTCCTGCCGAACAGCCCGCGCTGGCTGGCGCAAAAGGGGCGTCACGTGGAGGCGGAAGAGGTGCTGCGCATGCTGCGCGATACCTCGGAAAAAGCGCGCGAAGAGCTGAACGAAATCCGCGAAAGCCTGAAGCTGAAGCAGGGCGGCTGGGCGCTGTTTAAGGTCAACCGCAACGTGCGCCGCGCGGTGTTCCTCGGCATGCTGCTCCAGGCGATGCAGCAGTTCACCGGGATGAACATCATCATGTATTACGCGCCGCGCATCTTCAAAATGGCCGGGTTTACGACCACCGAACAGCAGATGATTGCCACGCTGGTGGTGGGCCTGACCTTTATGTTTGCCACCTTTATTGCGGTATTCACCGTGGATAAAGCCGGACGCAAGCCGGCGCTGAAGATTGGCTTTAGCGTGATGGCCCTCGGTACGCTGATCCTCGGTTACTGCCTGATGCAGTTTGATAACGGCACCGCATCAAGCGGGCTGTCGTGGCTCTCCGTCGGCATGACCATGATGTGCATCGCCGGTTATGCGATGAGCGCCGCACCGGTGGTGTGGATCCTGTGCTCTGAAATTCAGCCGCTGAAGTGCCGTGATTTTGGTATCACCTGTTCCACCACCACCAACTGGGTGTCGAACATGATCATCGGCGCGACCTTCCTGACGCTGCTGGATGCGATTGGCGCAGCGGGAACCTTCTGGCTCTATACGGTGCTGAACGTGGCGTTTATTGGCGTGACGTTCTGGCTGATCCCTGAAACCAAAGGCGTGACGCTGGAGCACATTGAACGCAAGCTGATGGCGGGGGAGAAATTGCGGAACATCGGCGTGTGATTTTATCGCCCGGTGGCGCTACGCTTACCGGGCCTACACGATCCTGTAACCCATGAAGGCCGGGTAAGGCGTAGCCGCCACCCGGCTTGGTTTTTACCGCATCGCGCGTTTCAAAATACGCTCTGCCTGACGCTGGAAGTCAGCCGCCGTCTCTTCCACGGTTTTCTGACCGTAATCGATATACTGCAGTGACGTCCCGAACTGGGCCACAATCTGCGGGTCGTCAAAGTAAGGCGACACGGTAAGCTTCGCTGGCAGCGACTGCGCCAGGCGCAGGCCCGCAACAGACGGGTCGTTCTCCTTGATGGTGCCGTCTTCGGTCAGGAACTGTACCGCCGCTTTGCTCAATGGAACGCCGCGCTCCAGCCCCAGCGTATCCACTCCCTCTTTGCTGTTCAGCAGGAAGTTAATCAGCTTCGCCGCCGCTTCCGGGTTTTTGGTGGATTTACCAATCGACAGCATCTGCGCCGGTTTAAAGAACAGTCCCGCATCGGTGGCGCCCGGCAGCATAGGGTAGCTGCCCAGCTCCAGCTTCGCCGGTGGCTTCAGGTTGTCGGAATACTTGTTGATGGTCGAGTTCCACATGTAGGTGCCGCCCCATTCGCCCTGGATCCACGGCTTCATCTCGTACATG
>NZ_JAIHAZ010000109.1:0-600 GCF_019718755.1 Enterobacter sp. RIT637 | reverse complement strand
ATCCAGATCGACAACGTGACACTCCGTATCCTGTGCTGCGCCGGGCTCATTAAAGCCGATATGACCATTCATGCCGATGCCGAGCACGAGAATATCAATGCTGCCGTGGCCCGCAATGAACCGATCCACGCGGCGGCACTCCTGAGCAGGGTCGGTCGTTAGGCCGTCAAAGAAGCAGATTTGTTCATCCCGTAACGTCAGACGGCTGAAGAAATGCCCCCAGACCATCTCGCGACAGCTGCCCTTATCGGCTTTGCCCAGCCCCAGCCACACGTCCAGGCCAACAAACGCCGCGCGGGAAAAATCGACGTTGCCCTCTTCGCTGGCACGAACCAGAACATCAAACACGCCCAGCGGCGTATCGCCCCCGGCAATGCAGATCAGGGCATCCGGTTTGCGGGTGACGGTGTCGATCACGCGCTGGGCCACAGTGGCGCTGAGCGCCCGGTAATCTTCAACAATTTCAACGTTCATCGCAGTTCCTTAGCGTTTCGTGTATTGCGGCAAATAGGCGTGGTTCACTTCCAGATACTCATCGAGGATCTGCTCGGCAATGGCAGCGGAGGGCACGATGGGGTTGATGCTCAGCGCCAGCAGGGC
>NZ_JAIHAZ010000108.1:0-602 GCF_019718755.1 Enterobacter sp. RIT637 | reverse complement strand
TCGCAATGTCGTTGCCACGGATCTTGCGCATTTGCTCGGGGGTCTTCTTCGCCAGATCGTCATTCTGAAAGCGAATACTGCCGCCGGAGATGTGCCCGTTGCTGCCGAGCAGCTGAATGATCGATTTGCAGGTGACGCTTTTCCCGCACCCGGATTCGCCGACGATGCCGACCAGCTCCCCGGCCTGCACATGAAAACTCACGCCGCGCACCGCCTGTACGTTGCCATCGCGGGTGCGAAACGAAGTGTGCAGATTGTCGAGTTCTAATAAGTTATTCATCGCGGTTCGCTCCCGGCTCAAAGGCGGTGCGGAATACGTCGCCGAGCACGTTAAAACTAAATACCGTCAGCAAAATCAAAATGCCGGGGAACATCGCCAGCCACGACGCTTCGCCAATATAAGACTGGGCGTTGTTAAGCATGCTTCCCCATGATGCCGCCGGTGCCTGCACGCCCAGCCCTAAGAAGCTGAGCGTTGACTCCATCAGAATGGCCGAGGCGATATTCAGCGTGGCCGCCACGATAATGGTCGGCAGCACGCCGGGAATGATGTGGCGCACGATAATACGCAGCGGATGCGCTCCCGACGCGCGGGCATAAAG
>NZ_JAIHAZ010000107.1:0-603 GCF_019718755.1 Enterobacter sp. RIT637 | reverse complement strand
AAACCGTTGTTTCAGTGAACAGCGGCAGCTCGGTTGAAGCCGGGTGCTCATCAGGATGGGGCAGATCGCCATACACTTCGTCAGTCGAAATGTGGTGGAAGCGGAATGCGGCTTTTGCATCTTCATTCAACGCAGACCAGTATGCGCGCGCGGCTTCCAGCAGGACATAAGTCCCGACTATATTGGTTTCGATAAATGCAGCAGGCCCCGTAATGGAACGATCCACGTGGCTTTCATCAGCCAAATGCATGACAGCATCAGGTTTGTGCGCAGCAAAAATGCGCTCCATCGCCGTTTTATCGCAGATGTCTGCCTGCTCAAATGCGTAACGCTCACTGTCACTCACTTCTGCAAGCGACTCCAGGTTACCGGCATAGGTCAACTTATCAACGTTAACCACTTCATCCTGGGTATTTTTAATAATATGCCGCACAACTGCAGAGGCAATAAAACCAGCACCGCCAGTAACAAGAATTTTCACGTTAGCTATTCCGTTGATTGAATATATCGGGATATTGATGTTCTGAATTCAGAATAATATGAGCGAAAACAGAAAATATGCACGCTACCGCCCCTGGCTTAACAGCTACCAGTGCACTGAGT
>NZ_JAIHAZ010000106.1:0-607 GCF_019718755.1 Enterobacter sp. RIT637 | reverse complement strand
CATCAAAGAAGCGATTCTGCGTGCAGCTAAAGCAGCGGGAGTCGATGACGCAGATTACTGCGCCACCGTCGCAGAAATCGTCAGTAGCCAGATGAATGAGCGCAGTCAGGTGGATATCAACGAGATCCAGACTGCGGTAGAAAACCAGCTGATGTCCGGCCCGTACAAGCAGCTGGCGCGCGCCTACATTGAGTACCGTCACGACCGTGACATCCAGCGTGAAAAGCGCGGTCGCCTGAATCAGGAGATCCGTGGCCTGGTCGAGCAGACCAACTCTGCGCTACTGAATGAAAACGCCAACAAAGACAGCAAAGTGATCCCGACTCAGCGCGACCTGCTGGCCGGTATTGTCGCCAAGCACTATGCCCGTCAGCATCTGCTGCCGCGCGACGTGGTGCAGGCCCATGAACGCGGTGAGATCCACTACCACGATCTCGACTACTCCCCGTTCTTCCCGATGTTCAACTGTATGCTGATCGACCTGAAAGGCATGCTGACCCACGGCTTTAAAATGGGCAACGCCGAGATTGAGCCGCCAAAATCCATCTCTACTGCCACGGCGGTAACGGCGCAAATCATCGCCCAAGTCGCCAGCCATATTTACGGC
>NZ_JAIHAZ010000105.1:0-609 GCF_019718755.1 Enterobacter sp. RIT637 | reverse complement strand
GCCTTGCTATCGCGCGAAATCGTCAGGGGAAGGGTGACGCAGAAAAGTAGGCCGGGTAAGCGTAAACGCCACCCGGCTTTTTTATTACTCGATATCCAGCGGATCTTCGGAAAGGATAATCCCGGTATTGTCGGCGTAGAGATGGTCGCCAGAGAAGAAGGTTACGCCGCCGAAGTTGACGCGCACGTCGCTTTCGCCGATGCCGTCACCCGCCGCGCCGACCGGAATCGCCGCGATGGCCTGGATGCCTAAATCCAGCTCTTCGAGATCGTCCACCTGACGCACTGCGCCATACACCACCAGTCCTTCCCACTCGTTTTGCACGGCGAGACGGGCAAGGTCGGCATCGATTAACGCACGACGCATAGAACCCCCGCCATCGACCAGCAGAATGCGACCACGGCCGTTCTGTCCGAGAAGTTCATACAGTAACCCATTATCCTCGAAACATTTTACCGTGATGATCTGTCCGCCAAACGATGACCGTCCTCCAAAGTTGGAGAACAGCGGTTCCACGACGTTGACATCTTCCTGGTAGATGTCACAAAGCTCGGAAGTATCGTATTTCATAGGTTTAATGTCTGGTTGCTGCGAATGTGTTCAGTATAT
>NZ_JAIHAZ010000104.1:0-612 GCF_019718755.1 Enterobacter sp. RIT637 | reverse complement strand
CCAGTTTCCTGACGTACAGATCCTGCATTTTGCCTTCTTCGGTCCGTTTATCGGCGCTCTGGCACGCTCTACCGGCGGGATGATTTCCGACCGTCTGGGCGGGACTCGCGTCACACTGGTGAACTTTATCCTGATGGCGGTTTTCTGTGCGTTGCTGTTCCTGACGCTGCCAACCAACGGCCAGGGCGGTAACTTTATCGCGTTCTTCGCGGTGTTCATGGGACTGTTCCTGACGGCCGGTCTGGGAAGTGCTTCTACCTTCCAGATGATCTCCGTGATCTTCCGTAAGCTGACCATGGATCGTGTGAAAGCGCAGGGCGGTACTGAAGAGCGCGCGATGCGTGAAGCCGCAACCGACACCGCAGCCGCACTGGGCTTTATCTCAGCGATTGGCGCGATCGGTGGCTTCTTTATCCCGAAATCATTCGGCATCTCTCTGGAGCTGACCGGCTCCCCGGCGGGTGCGATGAAAGTCTTCCTTATTTTCTATGTCGCCTGCGTGGTGATCACGTGGCTGGTATACGGCCGGAATACTAAGAAAAATAAGTAAGTTTGATTATCCGTTTACGCGGCCTCAGTGCCGCGTTTTTTTTATCCTGCATTTAGTTACAA
>NZ_JAIHAZ010000103.1:0-613 GCF_019718755.1 Enterobacter sp. RIT637 | reverse complement strand
GCCGATTCTTATCCTCATTGTGGCGGTATTTGGCTTTATCGCCCCTAACTTCTTCACCGAGAGCAACCTGCTCAATATTACCCGCCAGGCGTCGATCAACATCGTGCTGGCGGCGGGAATGACCTTCATCATTTTAACCGGCGGGATTGACCTCTCCGTGGGCTCGATTCTGGGTACTACGGCGGTTGCAGCGATGGTGGTCTCGCTTATTCCTGAATTTGCGATGCTCTCCATTCCGGCCGCGCTGATGCTCGGCATGGTGTTGGGCCTGTTCAACGGCGCGCTGGTGGCCTTTGCCGGACTGCCGCCCTTTATCGTGACGCTCGGGACCTATACGGCGCTGCGCGGCGCGGCCTACCTGCTGGCGGACGGCACGACGGTGATTAACTCCAACATCAGCTTCGAGTGGATCGGCAATAACTACCTCGGCCCGATTCCGTGGCTGGTGGTGATCGCCCTGGCGGTCATTGCTATCTGCTGGTTCATCCTGCGCCGCACCACGCTGGGCGTCCACATCTACGCGGTGGGCGGCAACATGCAGGCGGCGCGCCTGACCGGCATCAAGGTCTGGCTGGTGCTGCTGTTTGTTTACGGCATGAGCGGCCTACTCTCC
>NZ_JAIHAZ010000102.1:0-614 GCF_019718755.1 Enterobacter sp. RIT637 | reverse complement strand
GTACGACACCATCATTATCGATGAAGCCCACGAGCGCAGTCTGAATATTGATTTCCTGCTCGGGTATCTGCGCGAGCTGCTGCCGCGCCGCCCGGACCTGAAAATCATCATTACCTCCGCGACGATCGATCCGGAGCGCTTCTCGCGCCACTTCAACAACGCGCCAATCATTGAAGTCTCTGGCCGCACCTATCCGGTGGAAGTGCGCTATCGCCCGATTGTGGAAGAGGCGGACGACACGGATCGCGACCAGCTGCAGGCGATTTTTGATGCCGTTGACGAGCTGGGCCGCGAAAGCCCCGGCGATATTCTGATCTTTATGAGCGGGGAACGCGAAATCCGCGACACCGCCGATGCGCTGAGCAAGCGCGATCTGCGCCACACGGAGATCCTTCCGCTGTATGCCCGCCTGTCTAACAGCGAGCAGAACCGCGTGTTCCAGGCCCACAGTGGCCGCCGGATTGTGCTGGCGACCAACGTTGCCGAAACCTCACTCACCGTGCCGGGCATTAAGTATGTGATCGATCCGGGTACGGCGCGCATCAGCCGCTACAGCTATCGCACCAAGGTGCAGCGCCTGCCGATTGAGCCGGTATCACAGGCGTCGGCGAATC
>NZ_JAIHAZ010000101.1:0-615 GCF_019718755.1 Enterobacter sp. RIT637 | reverse complement strand
CTATTACGTTACTTAGTGCGAGTCATGGGTGTAATGAAACACCGGAAGCCCAAGTTTTAGGCGCAACGCCAACATGCGCGCGGTAAAACCAAACAGCAGGGTGGCAATGACGACAACATCATGGCTCGACACATAATGCTGTAGCGCAATGTACAGCACGGCTGAGGCGAACGAAATGCCAGCGTAGAGCTCTTTCTGGAACACCAGCGGAATGCGTTTACAGAACATATCGCGCAGCACACCGCCAAACACGCCCGTGACCACAGCGGCGATGATGGCAATGATCGGGCCTTCACCCATATCCAGCGCAATTTGCGCACCAATAATGGAAAACACGATCAGCCCTAATGCGTCCAGTACCAAAAACAGACGGCGCAGATGAGGCATCACAGGGGCGGCAATCGTCGTCAGAACCGCGGCGACAGCAACGATCACAACATACTCAGGATGTTTGACCCAACCGAGTGGATAGTGTCCCAGCAAGATATCACGGACAGATCCTCCACCGAGTGCCATAGCGGTGGCGATAATGATGACACCGAAGGTGTCCATACGACGGCGCCCAGCGGCCAGCGCACCGGTCATGGCTTCAGCGGTAATACCGACCAGATAGAG
>NZ_JAIHAZ010000100.1:0-616 GCF_019718755.1 Enterobacter sp. RIT637 | reverse complement strand
CTCCTGCACAAGGGCGAGGACAAAATCCTAAAAAAAGTGATTGAAGAAGCGGGCGAAGTGTTGATGGCATCCAAAGACAAAGACCCGTCCCACCTGGTTTACGAAGTTGCCGACTTATGGTTCCACACCATGATTCTTCTGACACACCACGACCTGAAGGCGGAAGACGTATTGGACGAACTTTCCCGCCGTCAGGGGCTGTCGGGGCTGGCCGAAAAAGCCGCCCGTACAGAATCCTGAATTTATATTACAATCTCATCCCTTCCACGTTTAATCCGTCTGCGTGCTTTTTTCAGACGGCAACGGAGCCGTTATGGACAACTGTATTTTCTGCAAAATCGCCGCCAAAGAGATTCCGGCGCAAACCGTCTATGAAGACGGCGAAATGGTTTGTTTCAAAGACATCAACCCCGCCGCTCCGCTTCATCTGCTGCTGATTCCCAAAGTCCATTTTGATTCGTTGGCACACGCCGCGCCCGAACATCAGCCCCTTTTGGGAAAAATGATGCTGAAAGTTCCCGAAATCGCCAAAGCTTCGGGACTGACCGACGGTTTCAAAACCCTTATCAATACCGGCAAAGGCGGCGGACAAGAGGTCTTCCACCTGCATATACAC